>DASZFQ010000113.1:0-3307 GCA_035939595.1 Casimicrobiaceae bacterium | reverse complement strand
CACGACGGCCGATGCTGCTACGGTCAAACAGGAAGCTCAGGCAGAGCTTGCGCGCGCGCGCTCCGAGGCGGATGCCGCGCGTGCCGCAAAGACACAGGCAGACGCCGAAGCGGCGGCAAACCGGGTGCGGGGCCAGGCCCTGGCAGACGCGGCGCGCATTCGCGCCGAGGCCGTCGAGGCCGCGGCGCGCACGCGAACTAATGCGACGGCCGCGACGCGCGACGCGGCAAGCCAGGCCGCGCCGGTGGCTACCCCCGCCCCGCGCACTGCGCCGAGCGCGCCCGTTGACACCGCCGTGGCCGCAACCGCTTCGATCGCCGCGGACAAGATAGCTACCGCTCCCGCGGTCGCAACCGCTGGGGGCACTCGCTTCGACGGTGCATGGAGCGTTTCCGTGGATTGCGAACCCATGGGCACGGGGGCACTGGGCTACAAATTTGATTTTGTGGCGCAAGTCAAAGACAATTTCCTTCGCGGCGAGCGACGTGCCGAGGGCAGTCCGGGCTGGTTGAAACTCCAGGGCCCCATCCAGCCCGATGGCAAGGCAACGCTTGACGCCCAAGGCCTCACAGACGACCCCAAGTACTCCAACGGCGTCGCATACGGTACGCGATACGCCTATCACGTTGCCGCCCACTTCGACTCCGATCGCGGAACGGGGCGCCGATTGGAGATGCGCGCCTGCAATCTCAGTTTCGCGAAACAGTGACTTGCCGACAGGTCATCCGCAGGCGCTGATGGCCGTTGCGCGCTCAAGGCGCGCGCACGCGCCACGGTCGGAGCCCATGGACATGGCGCATGGGGCCTGAACCGAAACTCGGATGAACCATGATCATGGCAACACCTTCCCCGAATAAAAGCCTACTTCTCATCGGTGCTTCTCGTGGCCTTGGCTATGCCATGGCAGAGGAATACCTCAAGCTCGGCTGGACCGTTGTTGCCACGGCGCGCAATGAGTCCAAGTCCAAACTGGAGCGTCTTGCTGAAGCTTCCCGGGGACGGCTCGAAATCGAGACGGTCGACATCACGGTTCCTTCCCAGGTCAGCGCCCTGCGCGGGCGTTTGGCTTCGAGAAAGTTCGACCTGTTATTCGTCAATGCGGGCGTCAAGAACGACGACCGGGAGACGATAGCCGATGTTTCAACGGACGAATTCGTGCGAGTCATGCTGACCAACGCCTTGAGTCCGATGCGTGTTATCGAGACCTTTCAGGATCTTGTACTTCCCACCGGAACGATCGGCGTGATGACGTCCGGACTGGGAAGTGTCGCCAATAATGAGTCCGGATCCTACGAAGTGTACCGTGCCAGCAAGGCGGCGCTGAATACGCTGATGCGAAGCTTCGCGGCTCGTCACCCCGGCGGTCACCACGCGATGTTGCTGATGGCTCCGGGATGGGTTCGTACCGACATGGGCGGCCCTAACGCGCGCCTGAGCATCGATGAAAGCATTCCCAACCTCGTCCGCACCGTGAATGCACAACAAGGCAAGGTCGGACTGCAATATCTCGATTACCTTGGCCGGACCGTTCCCTGGTGAGGCCCTACCGGGCGTCCTTGTTCGACGGCGCCGCGCCGTGCACTGTACCTGACCTACAACGCCGCATCAGAAGGCGCGCGCCGCAGCGAGTATTATGACCAGCGCGATCGTCTTCTCACGCAGCAGGCCCGCGAGCTTGACACCGCCGCTCGCATCAGCACGATTGGCCACTTCGAGGGGCGGCCCACGGACGAGGGGAACGGTTGATGGCATTTCAAGCGCCGAAGTGGCAGGGGGACCCCGAGCGATTCACCACCGAACTGCTGGACTGGCTGGAGGCAGCCGGCGCGGCCCGCTACGACGAAATGGTAACCCAGTACGAGCACGCAGTGCAGAGCGCTGCGCTGGCCGCGCAGCGTGGTGGCAATCCGGCCCTTGTCGTGGCCGCGCTGCTGCATGACGTGGGTCACCTGCTCGTCGCCGAGCATCGCGACCGCAACGGATTCCTGGCGCGCGATCTCGAGCACGAGCGCGTCGGTGCCGGCTGGCTATCGCGCACTTTCGGCGCCGACGTGACCGAACCGATCCGTATGCACGTCGATGCCAAACGCTATCTCTGCTCGATCGACGTCGCGTATTTCAACGGCTTGTCGGAAAGCTCCAAGCGAAGCTTCGAGCTGCAGGGCGGCATGATGGGCGCTGATGAGATCAAGACATTTCTTACCCGCCCTGCGGTCCAAGTTGCCATCGAGCTGCGCCGGATCGACGATCTCGCCAAACAGCTGGACCGCGTCGTGCCTGGCGCAAGTGAGTACCGCCTGGCACTGCTCCAGGCGCTCAGAACGCACTTCCGTTAGCTTGCCAGGGCGGGTGCACCACGAGGACTATGCCCGTCACCCGGTGCCAGCGCACATCATCGTGCCGGACAGGGATTGAAAGCGCCGGCCTGACGCGATCGTTTGTCGAGCCGATTCCGTCTCGGCATCAAGGGTCGGCCCGGATGCTCCGCCGAACGCGGTGTCTATTGCGCGTCCGTCTTTGCGTTTAGAAATCCAGGCTTACGCACCCGCCGCCTCGAACGAGCCGGCGAACCGTGCATGCCCGCTTGCAACCGTCTCAGGCGCAGGGGTGCGAGCGAGAACCCGATGACCTCACGTGACGCGGCTGACAGACGCTAGGACTTGCGCACATGCACCACCCCGGTCATGAACGGATGCACGGTGCAGAAGTACGCGAAATCGCCTTCGCTTGCAAAGACGTGCTCGAACTTGTCGTCGGTATCCAGGCCCTTCGACGCAAAACTCTTGTCGTTGCTGGTCACGGTATGCGGGGTTTCGTCGTGATTGGTCCAGGTGATCTTGGTGCCCGGTGCGATGGTGATCTCCTTCGGCACGAAGGCGAACTTGGTGATGTCGACCGCGACCGCACCAGCCGGCGGAGCGGCCGCCGCCTGGAAACTCGACGGCAGCACGACGGCGGCGACAAGAGCAAGGGTGAGGAAGGTGCGGGAAAGGACACGGTTCATCTTTTCTCCTTGGAAGGCGGAAGACATCACTAAAGCTCGCGCATCGCGCCGTGGATCGAACGAGGGCCCCGGGGCATTGACCCGCCCAGCGTGACGGCCCGTTCTATACGCGCCGGCGCGAGTTCCGCCCACGGCCCGTATCCCGATCAACCCTCGAGCGGCGTGTCGATCAACGCGAGCTCCTGCCGTCCGCGCACGACGGTGAGCTGACGGGTGCCGAGGCGCTTGCCGAGCTCGCCGGCGGGCACCGTGACCGGGCCGGGCTCGCCGATGCCCGCCTGACCGGGCGTGGGCAGCGGGTAG
>DASZFQ010000112.1:0-17836 GCA_035939595.1 Casimicrobiaceae bacterium | reverse complement strand
GAGCATTTGGAGCTTTCGTTCGGCCTGCGCTTGGAGGGAACGGAACCTTCGCGGAGAACCGCCTCCGAATAGCTCCTCGGTGTCGCGCGAAGCAAACGACCGAATCATTTACCGCGTATCGTATAACGTTCATCGGTAAATGGCAAGCCGGCCTGCGCCTCAAAGAAGTACAGCAAGACTTGATGGTACACGTCCTGTCGCAAATTCCTGCATTCGCAAACTGGACGTGTAGCCCGCCGCCAACAGCATCGCGCACCTGCGGCGCAAGGTTGTGAGCGCGCGGAACGCTCAAATCGGCCATGAGCGCGGTGGTACGGCCCTGCCATTTCGGATTTCAGTGACAACGCCCTCCGCCTCAGCAGCACCGCGGTTATAGTGGACCAGGACGTCAGCTGCCGCCTTCGCTAACGCGAGCGCGCTTGCGCGACCGCTTCCACTCTAGGCGCCGGTGACCAGGACAGTCTTGCCCGAAAGAACATTCATGGCTCCGCCTGGCCCTCAGAGCAGCTTTTCAACCGTGATCGGCAGGTCGCGTATCCTCTTGCCGGTCGCGTGATAGACGGCGTTCGCGATCGCAGGCGCGACGGACACTGCGGTCAACTCGCCAAGGCCCTTTGACCCCAGCGGGCTCGCTTCCGCGTCGAATTCACCCACGAATAGGACATCGAGCGGCGGGATGTCGGCGTTGGTGGGCACGAGATATCCGGAATAGTTGCGGTTCACGAATCGGCCCGTCGTGGGGTCGGTCTCTGACTGCTCCAGCAGGGCTTGACCGACGCCCCAGATAATGCCGCCGATCGCCTGGCTGCGTGCGGTCTTGGGATTGATGATCCGGCCCGCGTCGTAAGCGCCCACGAAGCGGTTAAGGCGCACTAGCCCCAGATCTGGGTCGACGCGCACTTCCGCGAATACGGCAGAAAAGCTGAATATCGCCTTCGGTCCCTTCGCCTCCTCGATCGGATCGTAATCTGCCTCGCCGACCAGCACGGCAAGCCCGTTGCGCGCCAGCACGTCGGCGTACGTAATGCTTACACCGCTTTTCGTCAGGAGCAGCCTACCGTCGGTGACGCGCACGTCATCGAGCAGCGCGCCGGCAAAAGGCGCATCGCGGCCCCTCAGTGCGAGCTCGAGCGCCTTATCGCGTGCGGCCTTCGCCGCAAGCATGACGGAGCCGCCGGCGTTGGACATCGTGGCTGAGCCGATGGCTGGGTGCGAGGCAGGCAAACGAGTATCGCCGAGGCGAACCGTCACCTGCTCCGGCGCGAGACCGAGCGTCTCGGCGGCTACCTGCTGCATCACGGTGTACGTGCCCGTACCGATGTCATGCATCCCGGCCTCGACGAGCGCCGTACCGTCTCCATTGAGGGTAACGCGCGCCTTGGCCGGCCAGCGCCAGTGCGTATAAATGGCGGCCGCCATGCCTTGGCCGATAAGATAACGGCCGTCGCGCATGGAGCCGGGCTCGGGCGTGCGCTTCTCCCACCCGAAGCGCGCCGCTCCATCAGTAAGACACTTTCGCATCGCGCGCGTGGAAAACGGGCGGCCGCTGAGCGGGTCGATCTCGGTGTCGTTGCGCAACCGGAGCACGAGCGGATCGACGCCGGTCGCGTAAGCGAGCTCGTCCATCGCGCTCTCGAGCGCGAAATGTCCGAGCGCCTCATGAGGCGAGCGCATGGCAGTGGGTGTGTTGCGATTTACATGGATGATCTTGTGGTTCGTGGAGATGCCGCCACTGGCAGCCCACAACGAGCGCGAGGAGAGCGCCGCATACTCGATGTAGTCATCGAATACCGGCGTCGGCGAAATGCTCTCGTGGCGAATGCCGGTCAACCTACCATCTTCCTGTGCGCCCAGCGCAATCGTCTGAACAGTAGCCGCCTGATGGCCGACCATCGAATACATCTGCGCGCGGGTGAGCTGCACGCGGACCGGCTTGTTCAAAACCTTCGCGATTGTGGCCGCCATGAGCGTATGCGGCCAGACATACCCCTTGCCGCCGAAGCCGCCGCCGAGAAATTCGGACACGACATTGATCTTCGTCGGCGGCATGCCGAGCACGATTGCCACGAGCTCCTTCGTGCCGAAGATGTGCTGAGTCGTTTCATAGAGGGTCAACGTCCCCCATGCGTCCCATACTGCCGTCGTGGCGTGCGGCTCCATCTGGTTGTGGTGGCGATCGGGCGTGCTGTAGGTCTGTTTCACCTTGACGGTCGCTGCCGCTATTGCCTTGTCGGCGTCGCCAACTGACGTAGCGACAGGCCACAGGAATTGCGGAGGATTGACAGCTTTGTTTAACGCCTGCGGATCGAACACCACAGGACTTCGGGAGTCGTACTTGACCGTGATCAAGGTGCCAGCATACGAGGCTTGATCGAGTGTCTCAGCGACGACGAACGCGATCGGCTGCCCTGCATAGTGAATTTTGTCGTCCTGAAGCGGCAAGTACGACTGTCCGTGCGGATGGAGATGGCTCCAAGGCTTTGGCGTCGGATTCATGCGGGGCATGTTGCGGTACGTGAAGACCGCCAAGACGCCAGGCGCTTTTTCCGCGGCGGTTGTGTCGACGGACACTGTCCGGCCGCGGGCGATCGTGCTGTGAACGATTGCCCCGTGCACTGCACTCGCGAGCCGAATATCTGCAGTGTAGGGCGCTTTGCCCGTTACTTTGAGCCGCCCATCGGCGCGAGAGATTGGCTGTCCGATAACGTTCATGTGCGTGCTCCCGCGGTCTGTAGCGCACGCAGCGCGACACGCTGCGCAAGTTCGACCTTGAAGGCGTTCTGCGCGAGCGGCCGAGCGTCCGCGAACGACGCGCCTATGGCGGCCTTGAGACGATCGCTGTCGTACAGCGACACGCCCCGTAGAGCGCTCTCAGCTGCACTAAGCCGCCAGGGCTTGTGAGCTACGCCGCCCATCGCGAGCCGCGCTGAGCGAATTCGTCTGTCATTCGTCGCGACCGCGGCCGCTGCAGAGACAAGCGCGAACTCGTAGGAGTGCCGATCGCGTACCTTGAGGTAATGCGAGGCGCGCCCTTCTGGCCTTGCGGGCACTTCGATCGCGACAATCAGGTCACCCCGCTCGAGTACGTTGTCACGCTCGGGTGTGCCGCCGGGGAGACGGTGGAACTCAGTGAATGGAATCGATCGTTCCCCGGCGATCCCACGCACGATGACGATGGCATCTAAAGCGGCGAATGCCACGGCCACGTCTGACGGATTGGTGGCGAGGCAGGCGTCCGACCATCCAAAGATCGCATGGTTGCGATTCACACCGTGGATGGCTGAGCAACCTGACCCGGGCCGCCGCTTATTACAGGGAAGATCATCTTCGTCGCGGAAGTAGGCGCAGCGGGTACGCTGCATGATGTTCCCGCCTATCGACGCCATATTGCGCAGTTGGCCGGATGCGGCGAACAGCAACCCCTCGGCGATTACAGGGAAGCGCCGGCGCACCTCAGCATGAGCTGCCACATCGCTCATTCGGGCGAGCGCTCCGATGCGTACGGCGCCATCTGGCAGCGCTTCGATCCGCGCCATATCGGGCAAGCGGTTGATGTCGATTAGACGCTCGGGAAGAGTGGCGCGGTCTTTAATCAGACCGAGCAGATCGGTGCCGCCGGCGATAAATGCGATTCGGCGGTCCTGCGCGTGAGTCGCGATGGCTTTTATTGGATCGTCGGCCCTGGATATTGAGAAGGCATGCATCGTTCAGCTCCTCTTCGCCGCTTGAGCAACAGCATCGACGATGTTCGGGTAGCAAGCGCAACGGCAAAGATTGCCGCTCATCCGCTCGCGAATCTCGGTGTTGCTCAAGTCCGCCACGCCGAAACGCCGAGTAACGTCGGGCGTGGCCGCGCTCGGCCAGCCTGCCTTCGCCTCTTCGATCATGGCGACCCCGGACATGATCTGCCCGGACGTACAGAAACCGCATTGAAACCCGTCGTGCTCGACGAAGGCCAGCTGGAGCGGATGGAGCTGCCCATTCTGTTCCAGTCCCTCGATCGTCGTTATCCGTCTACCTTCCTGCATCGCCGCCAGCGCCATGCACGACACGACACGGCGTCCGTCGACATGCACGGTGCAGGCGCCACACTCGCCTCGATCGCAACCCTTCTTTGTGCCCGTCAGTCCCAGTTCTTCACGCAACGCATCAAGCAGCGTCATGCGCGGTTCGACCACTATCGTGCGAGCTTCGCCATTCACCACAATGTTCACTGGCACGCGCTCGGCACCTCGACCAGCGGTTCGTAGCGACTCGTCGGCCGAAGGGCTCGGACGATCATCGGCGTGACCGGGCGTCGCACCGGGGGCGACTCCGGCGGCTGCCGATCGGCCTGCAAGCTGCAGAAATTGCCTGCGCGTTAGTTCCTGGTCCTTTGGGCTCGATGCCATAGTTCTGTCTCCGTAATGACGGCTGTGGCGTGCGGCATCAGGGCTGGACCGGATAACTGACGCCAGCTTTCTGAGCATTCAACACCGCCACCTGGGCCGCCGAGATGCCCTCGAGAGCAAGGCCGTAAGACAATCCTTCCTGGAGCCTGCGGCGGAATCGATTCGAGAGCGCCATTCGCGTGTAGCGCAACGTGAGCGGGTTCTGCTTCTTCAAATGCCGTGCCAATTCCCACGCTCGTGGCAGCAAGGCCTCACGAGAGACAACCTCGTTCACCGCGCCATACGCCTTCGCCTCTGCCGCGCTCAACTTTTGGCCGCTGAGCAGGAAGTAACGGCCGCGAATCTCGCCGATCACCTCGGGCCACAGGATGTGCAGACCGTCACCGGGCACGATGCCAAAGGCGGGATGCGGCGCATCCTCGAAATACGCATCCTCGGTCGCGATGACGATGTCGCAAAGCAGCGCATATTCCGAATGAACAGTGACGGGACCATTGATCGCGGCGATCATCGGCACCTGGATATCGATAATGTTTTCGAGGACCTTTGTGCCCTCGCGGAGGATCTTGTCGTATCCGGTGGGCGTGAAGAAATCGAAACCTTCAGGCGAGATCTGGGCGCAGAATTCATTGCCCATCCCGGTCAGGATCACGACGTGGTTATCGGGATCATCGCCGATATCGCGGAACGCCCGAACCAGCCCTTCGTGTACGTGACCGTTGAACACCAGCGGACCGCCTCGCGTATGCAAGGCGACCTCCAGGATGCCATCCTCCCGCTTCATTTTCAGGTTGTCGTATTTATTTCGGTAGCTATCGAACATAGCCATGCTCCTTTTCTTACTAGTGGTAAGGCTGCAGCGCCTGCAGGTCCAGATTGCAGTAGGGGCACCACACCCCGTCGGCGCGCTTCATCACACCGCCACCCGGCCGCCGTCGACGTGGATCATGGCTCCGTTCACGTAGCTCGCCTTGCCGGAGGCGAGGAAGATGATCGTCTCGGCGATCTCTTCAGGATCGGCGGCGCGGCCAAGCGGAATGGTCGAAACGATGGCCGCGAACCCGCCGCCCATCGCATCCGTACCGGGCGTGGTGGTCGGACCGGGAGACACAGCGTTGACGCGCACGCCCTTCGGGCCGTACTCGGCCGCCCACGCCTTGGTCAGCAGCGCCACCGCTGCCTTCGAGGCGCCGTAAGCGGAGAGCCCCGGCATCCCGAACTCGGCGGCCATCGTGGTGACGTTGATGATCGCGCCGCCGCCGTTCGCGACCATCTTCGGTGCGATCGCCGCGGTCAGCAGAAACGGTGCCTTGACGTTGACGGCGAACGTCTCGTCAAATGTCGCCTCGGAAAGTTCGTGGGTTGCCCCGACTGGAAAGACGCCGGCGCTGTTGACGAGGATGTCCACCTCGGCGGCGCGCTCTGCGAGTGCGCGCACATCGTCGGGCGACTCGAGATCAGCGCGCACGAACTCCGCCTCGCCACCGTCGGCCTCGATCGCGCCGACCACCTCTGCGCCACGCGCCTCGCTCCGGCCACTGATCAGGACACGCGCTCCTTCGCGCGCGAGCGCTTCCGCCGTCGCGCGACCAATCCCCGAAGTGCCGCCGGTGACCAGCGCTCGCTGTCCGCTTAGCTGCTTCATTCGTTCCGTCCTTTCCGATGCTCGGGCCGCCCTGGTGCAGACGGCGCTGAAGTCTCCGTGATCCGTTGTCCTAGTCGACCAGCCATACGATCCGGGCCCTGACGCGGGTTCAGATGGACCGCCATCTCAGCCCTGTGTGACAACCTCACTCAGCGCGTCGAGCGCCTCGTGAGCCGCCGAAAATCCCGCATAGGCTCCTATCTGGAGCAGTGCTTCACGCACCTCGTCGACGGTCCAGCCGAGGTTTAGTGCGCCACGCAAGTGCGCCTTGAGCTCCTCGCGGTGTCCGGTGGCGGCGAGCGCCGACACCACCACCAGGCTGCGATATTTCAGGTCCAGACCGGGCCGATTCCACACTCCACCCCAGACGTGCTCAATAGCGGTCTCGAAGAAAGGCGCCAGAAACGGATCACCCTTTGTCGCCCCCTTACCGTTCGCTTCACCAAATACGCGCTGACGGATCGATGCGCCACTCGGCCTTGCTTCCCGTGTTACTTGCTGTCTGTCGTTCATCGCTCTTGTCCTTACTGGATTGGACTGTACAGTCCACTATACTCGTTTCCATTGGACTGTCAAGTCCAAATTTGCTACCCTTCGGTCATGGCGAACATGCACACACCCGCAACGGCGAAGGGACGCGCGATGCGCGAGCGGATCCTGCAAGCCGCAGCCAAGCTCATCGCCGCAAAGGGCGTCGCCGGAATGAGTCTCGATGACGTCCGGGCACGCACCGGCGCCAGCCGCAGTCAGCTCTATCACTACTTCGAAGATCGCGACGACCTCGTCCATGCCGTCATCGACGCCACGACTGACGCCGTGCTCGGGAGGCAAAACGAGCTCCTTGACCACCTCGACTCATGGGCTGGCATCGACCGCTGGTTCGATTTCATGGTCCAGCATCAGATCGCGGAGCAAGCGCGCGGCGGCTGCCCGATCGGCTCGCTTGCCGGCCAGCTCGCCGAGAGCGACCCAGACGCCCGAGCGGCGATCGCCGCCGGCTTCGACCGCTGGGAGGCGCACGTCCGTGAGGGCCTGACGCGGATGAAAGCCCACGGCAAGCTGCGCAAGGACGCCGACCCCGCCGCGCTCGCCACTGCCACGATGGCCAGCATCCAGGGCGGGCTCCTGCTGACCCAGGTTCGCCGCGACCCCCACCAGCTCCGCATTGCGCTCAACGCAGCGCGCAACAACCTGCGCGTCGCAGCCGCATGATCACAGCCGCGAAGCACATTCGGAATGAAGCCTTTATGAACCACCTTTGCACCGGCAAGTTTGCATGCGAACTCCATACTGCCAAGGATGTCGGGATTTTCAACATTGCCCGCCACGCGGGCGTTGAAGATGTCGCCTATGCCGAGATCCCATGATCGTTTCGGCCGGAGCCCGCGAGTCAACACAGGTAAGCAGTATCGCAGCCGGGTGCTGACCCTTGGCACTGGCGCGTTGCTGAGCCAATAAGTTACGCTCTTTGCGCTTGCCAGTATAAAAGCGTTTGTTGCCTTTCTTCATTAGCGCCAAATCGCTAGCGCCGCGCCAAACGAAACCAGCGTCTGTCGTTTTCACGTGCGACCCGTCCTTCCGGGAATTGGATGATTAGGGTACGAACGCGAGAAAGAGAAACACCGCGAACAGGGCAACGTGGATGGCGCCCTGCATTATGTAGGTACGTCCGATGCCGAGAGTCACCGCGCTTATAAGAAATGTAGCGACAAGCAAAACCAGGTCCTTGGGTTCCAGACCGAGTACCAGCGGAAAGCCGAAAACGAGTGCGCCGAGAGCCACGACGGGAATCGTGAGCCCGATGCACGCGAGTGCCGACCCGATGGCGAGGTTCATGCTGGTCTGAAGTCGGTCCGCCCGCGCCGCTCGCATTGCGGCCCATGTCTCGGGCAGGAGCACTAGCATCGCGATCACGATCCCAATAACCGCGTTTGGTGCGCCCGCTTCGACGACCGCCCGCTCGATAGTCGGTGACAGCAGCTTGGCGAGCCCGACCACGGCCACGAGGCACACAAGGAGCAGGCCGAAACTGTTCCACGCTTCGCGATTTGTCGGCGACGCGGCGTGTTCGTCCGGGTTGGACTGATCCGTGGCGGGCAGAAAATAGTCCCTGTGGCGCACGGTCTGGATGAACACAAACACCGCCCACAGCGCAGCCGAGCTTACGGCGGCGAACACGAGCTGCGAAGTGCTGTAGGTGCCCCTGGAGGTGGTGGTGGTGAAGGACGGAAGCGCGAGCGAGACCGCCGCCAGCGCGATGAGGGCAGCGAGCCCGGCGCTCGATCCCTCGATACGGAAGCTCTGCTCGCGGTGCGCGATACCGCCGACGACGATGCACCCACCTACGACGCCGTTGCAGATGATCATGATCGCAGCGAAAATCGTGTCACGCGGTATGACCGCAGCGTCCGGGCCGCCCGCGAACATCATCGACAGAATCAGGGCGGTTTCGATGATGGTCACGGCCAAGGCGAGGACGAGCGTGCCGAAGGGTTCACCCACGCGGTGCGCAACGACCTCGGCGTGGTGGACAGCGACAAGCACGGCGCCGATGAGGGCAGCCGCACAGAGAATCGCGAGGATCGGCCCGACACCTGCTGCCACTGCGCCGACGAGCAGAGCGATGGAGAGCACCGGGATCAGCCAGGTCCACGCAGCCATGCCGCATTGTAGCCTTGGTTTTGTTAACATCCATACTCGCATCCCCGAAACGATTGGCGGAGCTTCGATCAGTTGCAATCGAGGATTGTCGGCGGAATAGGCGAAAGGCTGTGGCGCGAATTATTTCACTCAAGCAATGGGGCCTTGGCGTCTGGATCGAACGGCTCCGAGAGAGGAAGCTCGTGAATTCGAAGGTCTCGGTGGCGGCGCCCCTCATTGCTTGCGCGACGCTGATCACGCTGGCGGCGTGCAAACCGGCTGAAGCGCCGCCCGCTGAAGAAATACGTCCCGTCCGAACGATCACGATCGGCAAGCGCGCGGACGGAGATAGCCTCGCCTTGACCGGCACGGTGGCCGCCCAAAGCGAGATCAATCTGGCCTTCCGAATCGACGGAAGGCTGGTTGAGCGCGACGTCAGCGTCGGCGACACCGTGCGGGCGGGTCAGCTCGTCGCTCGACTGGACCCCCAAAACGAGAACAGCTCACTGCAGTCTGCGCGCGCCCAGCTGGCGGCGGCGCGTGGCCAACTCGCAGAGGCACGCAACAACTACGACCGGATGGGTGAGCTGGTCGTCGAAGATGCGGTGTCGCGCTCCTCGTACGAGCAGGCGGAGGCGCTGAATAAGACCGCCGAGTCGCAAGTCGAGTCAGCGCAATCGCAGGTTACCCTCGCGGAAAACCGCCTGAGCTACACGCGGCTAGTCTCCGATGTAGCGGGGGTAGTGACGGTGCAGGGGGCCGAACCGGGCGAAGTCGTTGGGGCGGGGCGCATGATCGTCCAGATCGCCCGCGAAGGCGGCCGCGACGGGATCTTCGACGTTCCTGCACAAGTGAAGGACACCGCGCTTGCGAACCCGGTCATCACCGTCGCCCTGACGATGGATCCAAAGGTTACGGCAGCCGGTCGCATTCGCGAAGTCTCGCCGCGCGCCGACCCGGTGACCGGCACGTTTCGCGTCAAGGTGAACCTGATCAACCCGCCCGCGGCGATGCGCCTCGGCAGCACGGTGACGATGCGCATGAAAGTCGCCGGCGACACCGGCTTCGTGATACCGGCCTCCGCCTTGGTCCGGTCCGATCGTCAACCCGCCGTGTGGATCGTCGACCCGAAGAGCGGGACCGTATCGGCACGTACCGTCGACGTGCGGGCGTTCGATGCTGACAGGGTCGTCGTCGCATCCGGCCTCAATTCCGGCGACGTGGTGGTCACGGCGGGAATCCAGGCCCTGCGGCCGGGCCAGAAGGTTCGCCTGCTCGAGACGACGCAGTGATCGGTCCCAATCTGTCGGAATGGGCGATCACCCACCGATCGCTGGTCGTGTTCTTCATGATCGCGGCGGTGGTCACGGGTGTGTCGTCTTTCTTGCGGCTTGGTCGCGGCGAGGACCCGGGCATTACGGTCCGCACGATGGTCGTCACCGCGGCGTGGCCTGGGGCAACCATCGACGAAACGCTGCTGCAGGTTACCGAGCGCCTCGAGCGCAAGTTGCAGGAGACGCACTACCTCGAAAACATCAGGAGCTACACGACCGCTGGCGCCACGACGATCTTCGTCGATCTGCAAGGATCGACACCGCCTTCGAAGATACCCGATGTCTGGTATCAAGTGCGCAAGAACATCGGCGACATCCGAGGCACGCTGCCGGAGGGCGTTGTTGGCCCCGGCTTCAACGACGACTTCGGAGACACGTTCGGCATCATCTATGGCTTTACAGCCGACGGGTTCACGCCTCGAGAGTTGCGAAACTACGTCGAGGATGCGCGATCGCGACTGCTGAATGTGCGCGATGTTTCGAAGATCGAGGTCCTCGGCGCGCAGGACGAGCAGATCTTCATCGAGTTCTCTATCGAGCGGCTTGCCGCGCTCGGGCTTGACTACCGTGCGCTGGTCGAGACGGTGCGGACGCAAAACCTCGTACGTCCGACCGGAGTGTTGCAGACGGGCAACGAGCGGCTCTTCTTGCGCGTCACGGGTGCCTTCGATAGCGAGGATTCCATCCGGAACGTGAATTTCGTGTTCGGCGGACGGAACATTCGCCTCGGCGACATCGCAGAAGTGCATCGCGCGTACGTCGATCCGCCACAACCGATGTTCCGCGTCAACGGCAAGCCCGCGATCGGTCTGGCGATTGCGATGCGCGATGGCGGCGACATCCTCGCGTTTGGCCGGAATATCAAAACGGAGGTCGCCAAGATCCGCGCCAATCTGCCGCTAGGGATCGAGCCGATGCTCGTTGCCGACCAGGCCGTCACCGTCGACACCGCCATCAGCGACTTCATGGAATCGCTGTGGCAGGCGATCCTGATCATCCTCGCCGCGAGCTTCGTAAGCCTCGGCTTGCGCCCCGGCGCCGTGGTGGCAGCGGCCATTCCGTTGACCCTGGCGATAGTGTTCGCCGTCATGGAAATCGCTGGCATCGATCTTCAGCGGATTTCGCTTGGCGCGTTGATCATCGCGCTGACGCTGCTGGTCGACGATGCGATGACGACGGTCGACGCCATGATTCGCCGGCTCGCCGCCGGAGATAGCAAGGAGAACGCGGCCACGTTCGCCTACAAGACCCTGGCCGCGCCGATGCTCGCCGGAACGCTGATCACCATCGCGGGCTTTGTCCCGATCGGCTTCGCCAAGAGCGGGGCAGGAGAGTACACGTTCTCAATTTTCGCTGTCGTGGGAATCGCGCTGATCGTGTCGTGGCTCGTCGCCGTGATCTTCGCCCCGCTGATCGGCCTTGCGATTCTCAAAATGCCCAAGCAGAACAGCGAAGGCGACCATAAGCCCGGGAGAGTGCTGAGCGCTTACACGTCCCTGCTCGAGACGGCGATCCGCGGAAGATGGCTGACTGTCGCGCTCACCCTGGGCGTGTTTCTCATCGCGATCTTCCTGATGCGCTTCGTAGCGCAGCAATTTTTCCCGACGTCGGACCGACCCGAGCTCGTTGTCGATTTGACCTTGCGCCAGAACGCCTCGATTTACGCAAGCGAAACAGTCGCCAAAGAACTTGATCAGACGCTTGCCAAGGACCCGGACATCGATCATTGGAGCACGTATGTCGGTCGAGGCGCCGTCCGCTTTTATCTGCCCCTCAACGCGCAGCTCGCCAACCCTTTCTTTGCGCAGGTCGTGGTGGTGGCCAAGGATCTCGAGGCGCGGCGGCGCGTCCAGGACAAGCTCGAAAAGCTGCTCGCCGAGCGGTTCCCGGAGGTCATCGCACGCGTGTCGCCCCTTGAGCTGGGTCCGCCGATAGGTTGGCCGCTGCAGTGGCGGGTGATCGGCCCAGACAAGGACGAGGTCACGCGGATCGCGCAGAAACTTGCGCAGATGATCGCAACCGACGCCGACGCGCTGCACATCAATTTCGACTGGATGGAGCCCGCCCGTCAGCTGCGCATCCGCGTCGATCCGGATCAAATCCACCAGCTGGGTGTAAGCTCGGCAACGCTGGCCGCGGTGCTGAATTCGGTGGTGACGGGATCGGCAGTTACCCAGGTCCGGGACGACATCTATCTCGTGAACGTCGTGGCGCGCGCAACCGAGGCAGAGCGTAGCGCCGTCTCGACGCTTCGCTCGCTGCAGGTGCCGATTTCGGGTGGGCGCACCGTGCCGCTCGCCCAGTTCGCGAGCTTCGACTACGAGCAGGAATACCCGCTTGTCTGGCGCCGCAACCGCGAACCGACGCTCACCGTGCGCGCGGACGTCCAGCAAGGCGTCTTGCCGAACACCGTGGTCAAGACGCTCCAGCCGCGGATCGAGGAACTGAACGCGAGCCTGCCTAAGGCCTATCGGATCGAGCTGGGCGGGATCGTCGAGGAGAGCGCGAAATCGAGCGCATCGGTGTTCGCCGTCGTGCCGCTGATGCTGTTCCTGATGCTGATCGTCCTCATGTTCGCGCTCATGAGCTTTAAGCGCCTCGGGCTCGTGCTTGCGGTGCTGCCGCTGGGCATCATCGGCGTCGCGCTCGCGTTGCTAGTATCCGGACGACCGTTGGGCTTCGTTGCGATTCTGGGGATCCTCGCCCTACTTGGCATGATTGCGAAGAACGCCGTGATCCTTATCGTCCAGATCGAAACCGATCGGGCGGAAGGCAAGGATGTCCGCGATGCGGTCGTGGCCGCGAGTAGCTCGCGCTTGCGACCGCTGATGCTCACGGCGATCTCGACGGTGCTCGGACTCATCCCGATTGCACCGACGGTATTCTGGGGACCGATGGCGCTTGCCATCATGGGTGGGCTGCTGGTGGCAACGCTTCTGACACTGGTATTCCTCCCGACGCTGTACGTCATTGTCTTTTCCCGCTCGGGCTCGCCGGCGGTTGAACCCGTATCCAAACCGGCGTGAGACTTTGACGCAACCGACGCGAAGGCAACACGCAGAAACGGGACGCGGAGGATCAAATGAAGACCGAGATGGTTGTGGCGTTATTGTGCGTTGCGGTCTCGGGCTGTACGGTCGGACCGGACTACGTGCGCCCCTCAGTTGACGTGCCTACAGAGTGGCGAATCGACTACCCCAAGGCAGCAGACGTGGCGAACTCGAAGTGGTGGGAACAGTTTGGGGACCCCGTCCTCGACGAGCTGATCGAAACCGCGTTGCGCGATAACCGCGATGTGCGAGTCGCGGCCGCGCGTGTCGATCAGTTCATCGGCGCGCTGATGAGCTCGCGCTCGCAGCTCTTCCCTCAAGTCGGATACGGCGCCGATGCGAGCCGCTCGCGCGCGAGCCGCGTGAGCGTGACGCCGCTGCCGCCTGGCGTGGACAACTACTTCACTCAGTACGAGGCCGCTCTCGGGGCATCGTGGCAGCTCGATCTCTTCGGTCGAGTCCGGCGCCTCAACGAAGCGGCCCAAGCACAGGTGTATGCCAGCGAGGAGGCGCAGCGAGGTGTCGTCCTGACCCTAGTCGCGAGCGTGGCGACAAGTTATATCACGCTCAGGGCGCTGGACCGACAGCTGGAGATCGCGCAGGCGACGGCGAAGAATTACGGTGAGACGTTGCGGATCTTCAACCTTCGGCACAGGGCGGGCATGGTGTCGAAGATCGAGGTCGCGCAGATCGATTCGCAATACCAGCAGGCTCTCGCAGCCATTCCCGCCATCAGCCAGGCAATCGCCGCCCGCGAAAATCTAATTTCGCTCTTGGAGGGACGAAACTCCGGACCGATTGCCCGCGGGAAAACCATCGATGAGCTTGTCGCGCCGCTGATTCCTGCAGATCTGCCGTCGACCCTGCTCGAGCGACGCCCGGACATCCTTGCCGCCGAGCAGAATCTCGTCGCCGCGAACGCCAACATTGGCGCAGCCCGGGCCCTCTATTTCCCCACGTTCTCGCTTACGGGTGCGCTCGGGTCCGTCAGCACGGCATTCGGAGCCTTCCTTAGCGGTCCGGCAAGCGCATGGCTGATTGGGGCAAACCTAGCGGGTCCGATCTTCACCTTCGGTGGCATCGAGGGCCAGGTATTTTCGGCTGAGGCGCAGCAACGTCAGGCTCTGTTCACCTACCAGCAGGCGATCCTGAACGCATTTCGCGAAACGAACGACGCGCTCGCCGGCTCGCAGTACAAGATCGAAGAAGCCACAAGGCAGATGCAGCGCGTGGAGTCGTTGCGAGAGTTCGCCCGGCTCTCGGGACGCAAATTCGACAAAGGCATCGCAAGCTACCTTGAGGTGCTTGTCGCGGAGAACGAGCTTTTCGCGGCCGAGCTTGCGGCGGTGAGCCTGCTCGCGGACCGCTACACGCAGCTCGTCAACGTCTACCAGGCGATGGGCGGCGGCTGGGTCGACATTGCCGGATCCATGGCCCCGAAGCCGCAGGGTGTCGCGACGGCAACCGCACCATGACATCGACGCTAGTGCTCGACGCGCGCCTGCTGCGCGTACTCGTCGCTACCACAGCCACCGACCTGATTTTGCTCCAGGGCTGTGCAAGCCGCCCCTAAACGATTGGGGGCGCTCCGGCGATGGCTAGAGCGCGCCGTATAATCTCAGTTAGCCTCTGGAGCCGGAATGGAACCGCCTTCCTTTTTTGGCGTTTCGCGGCTCCATTGGAAACGCTGGTAGTTGAGAAACTCGCCGAGGACTTTGGTCGTTCTAACCGTTTTCGAGGGTAGCAGCGGCTTTGTGTTATTCGCGTACCATCGCCGCGTTATACCGGTGGCGTAGATTGGCGCAGCAAAGGAGGCGAGATTGAAGGCGGTAGGACGCTGCGCGTGCGAGGAACCCTGCGAAGCTGAGGCGCGGGCACTCGTTCCAGTTCGACGCAAAGCGGAAACCCGCGCGGGGCGCCGGTGCGGCTGAGCCTGTTTGGGGGCCTTAGGCCCCTGACCCTCGGTCGCGCGGTGCGCGACGCGTTGGCTGGGTTAACGCTCGCGTCGATGAACATCCCACAAGTGCTCGGCTATACCCGCATCGCTCAAACACCGGTCGTCACCGGGCTCTACACCGTGCTCCTCCCGCTGGTCGCGTTCGCGACGTTTGGCTCTTCGCGCCACTTGGTTGTGGCTGCCGACTCGGCTACGGCCGCTATCTTCGCGAGCACGGTGTCAGAAATGGCGTCGCCTGCGAGCGCGAGGTACGTGATGTTGGTCGGGATGGTGGCGCTGCTGACCGCCGGATTGCTGCTTCTGGCGCGAATCTTCAAGCTGGGTTTTTTAGCCGACTTCCTTTCCCGGACAGTCCTGGTCGGGTTTCTCACCGGTGTGGGATTCCAGGTCGGCATTGCGATGCTCGGCGATATGCTCGGTGTCACGGTGAGTTCGCGGCGCACCGTCGGTCAGTTGTGGCAGGTCATTCAGAGCGTAGGACAGGTTCACATTCCCACGTTAGCAATCTCGGCGGCTGTGGTGGGCTGTATCCTGGTCTTTCGCCGCTTTCTGCCGCGCGTGCCGGTTCCGATGTTCGCCGTGATCGGTGCCATCGTCGCAAGTTTCGCATGGGATTTTTCCGGGCACGGTATTGCCGTCGTCGGCTCGGTTCCGGGCGGCCTGCCCTCGCTCGGCCTCCCCAGCGTGAGCTGGCCTGAGCTACTGAAGCTCTTGCCTGTCGCCGCCTCCTGCTTCGTGATGATCATCGCACAGAGTGCCGCCACTTCTCGCGTATTCGCCGCGCGCTATCACGAGCGCGTCGATCAAGACGCTGACATCTTGGGGCTGTCCGCGGCGAATGCAGCCGCTGCGGTGAGCGGAACGTTTGTGGTAAACGGCAGTCCCACTCAGACTGCGATGGCCGAGCTCGCTGGGTCGCGCACTCAGGTCGCACAACTCGTGTTTGCCGCCGTGGCATTGCTCGTGTTGCTTTTTCTCACCGGCCCGCTTCAGTACCTTCCACGGTGCGTGCTTGGCGGCATTGTGTTCACAACAGCTCTCGGGCTCATCGACGCTCGGAGCCTGCGCGACATCCGCCGCGAGAGCCCGGGTGAGTTCAGGTTGGCGGTCCTTACGGCTGCAGTTGTCGCGCTTGTGGGTGTTGAACAGGGAATCCTGCTGGCGATGGGGTTGTCACTGCTCCTGCACGTGCGCCACAGCTATCAGCCGCACACGATGGTATTGGTACCGGACGCGACCGGCAGGTGGATGCCGGCTCCGGCGATGCCGGGCCATCAGACTGAGCCGGGACTGATCGTTTATCGGTTCGGGGCAGATCTGTTCTATGCAAACGAGAGCCGCTTCGCCGATGAAGTGCGAGCGCTCTTGCAGCATGCGCCAGCACCGGTGCAATGGTTCGTCGTCGATGCCGGCGCGATCACGGATCTCGACTACACCGCAGCGCGTTCGGTTCTCGACCTAGTCGACGAACTGAGGCATCGAGGGGTTGCGCTGGTGTTTGCGCGCGTTAATAGATACCTGCGGGCCGACATGGATCGGCAGGGCCTCACCGCGGCGATCGGGGAAACACGAATTTTCACAACCCTTCACGAAGCGTTGGCCGCGGTGCGCGGCGGCGCGCGTGCGTCCCAGCGAGATGAACGATAGGCGGCAAACCACTCAAACGGCTCCTCAGCGTAGGTAGCGCATCGAACGATCGCATTGGCGACTTGACTGTGCAACCGGTCTAGCGCGAGGGTAGCCCTCGACCCGCTGCTACCAGCCACAGCCGTGGGTTATCTTGCCGTTCCACTGTCGCCAGTGGCCTCA
This sequence comes from Casimicrobiaceae bacterium, assembly GCA_035939595.1. GTDB lineage: Bacteria > Pseudomonadota > Gammaproteobacteria > Burkholderiales > Casimicrobiaceae > PALSA-1003. The sequence goes on along the minus strand of DASZFQ010000112.1, from coordinate 1,010 downwards.
ATAGACCGGGAGATTCGAGCTCGCGTCTTCAAAGACAATCAGGTTTGCGTCCGAGAGAAAAAACGCGCGGCCTCAGGATATCCGGAATCCCGTCACCGATTCCGCCACACATTGACGATCAGACCCTGGTTTCCCCACCACAAGACGTCACCGCTACTGACCACGAACTCTACGCGTCCGCATTGCATATCCAACCCTCATGATCGAGCCATGCGGGTAACATCGCTGGTGAGGCATCCGGTAACAAAATTACGTGAGGCAATACGCGGGGATGGGTAGATGGCTCGTACCTTTTATTTGTAGAGCCAAGGCTTATAGGCAATCTCGATGTTGTATCCGTCCGGGTCGCCGATGTTTGCCGCGAAGTAGCCGGCACGCCATTCGGGCCGAAGGCTCGGTTCCTTGATTGAAGTAGCTCCCGCGTCTATCGCCGCCTTGTAGCTGGCCCTGACAGCGTCCGCACTCTTGGCGGTGAATGCGACGTAAAGGTCTTTGGCGATTTCGCCCTTCTTCAGCCAGAAACCCGGTTCGTTATTGATGGCAAAACCGAAGATAGGAGGTTGGCCGACCTCGTAAGGCATGTCGATGCCAAGCGGCTCAAGCACCTTCTTGTAAAATTCGCTCGACCGTTTCAGGTCAGAGACGGGGAGATAAATATGGTCAATCATGGCTTTCCCTCTTTTCGTTTGACTGTGACAGCCCCGCGGATCCCAGCGGGTCTGGTCGATGCGGCGGTTGAGGTCCTCGAGGTCCGCCTGCGGGACGGCGAGGGTGAAGGGGGTCCGGCGCCGGGAACCATCGCCGAAACGATGATGCCGGCGTAACCCTTGAGCTCAGCCGCCACGTCGTCAAGGGCGGCCGGCGGCGTGGCGACGAAGACAACATCGGCGGCAAGAAGATCATTATCGTCGGCCACACGCACGCCCAACTGATGGCTGAGGGCGGCTGCCGAAGAACTGCCCGCATGCGATCCGCGGATTGAAACCGTGTGCGACGTTCTTTTTGCGAAT
>DASZFQ010000111.1:0-2444 GCA_035939595.1 Casimicrobiaceae bacterium | reverse complement strand
ATCCGCGTCCGGTTCCAGCCGGCCGTCGATGCGCGAGGAGGGCTTGCTGATGGTTGCAAGGGCCCGCCGCCAGCGGCTGATGCGTTCGCCGAGCGCAGTCAGGCGGTCGAGGACGACATCGGCGAGATCGCGGTTCTGCTTAAGATAGGTGCGACCGTCGTCGGTGATCGTGTAGAGCCTCGGGGGGTCGGTAGACGCGGTCACATAGCCCGCTTCCGCAAGATTGGTCAGCATCGGATAGACGATGCTGGGAGTTGGCGAGTACCAGTCGGCTGTCTTCTCCTCGATCAGCTTGATGATCTCGTAGCCGTGACGGGGCGCCTCGGCGATGAGCGCGAGCGCAACCAGACGTAGGTCGCCTCCGGCCAGACCTTTGTTGCCTTGGGACAGCGTTTTGTTGCCTTGGACCAGCATTTTGTTCTCGGTCAAGATATATCTTTCGGCAGCTCATATTACGCTCACATTACGATGTAGCGCAAGAAACATGTCTCCGCGGTTACGCCGTGTTGCACGGTGCAATGTGCACTCCATCATTTGCTTCGGCTCTGCGCGCGAGCGGACCGGATGAGCGATGTTTGCGACCTTCTTTCACGAGCTCAAGCGGGCGGGCGTACCGGTGACGCCGCGCGAATATCTCACCCTGATGGACACGATTGAGAAGGGCCTCGCCAGTCGGCGGATCGAGGAGTTCTACTTCGCTCGGCGCTGGTGAAGGACGTACAGCATGACCCCCGCACGTCTTCATGACACAACGCGATCGACAGGTTCAGCAATGGTGCTGCGTCTCGTGCCATCTCGATGAAGCAGAACGTCAAAGGTCATGACATACCGCCCGTTACGGCGGCGAGAAATTCGTCATCGCGCTGCCCAACACGACCTTGCGCCCGGCGATTGCCGTCGCCGACTACATCCGCCGCGCGGTCATGGCCAAGAAATTGATGAAACGATCGAGCGGCTCGGCCGCGTGACGATTTCCATCGGCGTTGCGCTGCTGCTCGTACCGACGGACACCTCGCAGGTGCTGATCGAGCGCGCGGACAACTGCCTCTACGTCGCCAAGCGCCAGGGGCGTGATCGCGTCATTTGCGAGACCGACCCCGAGGCCCGAACCGCGCGCCGATCCTGAAGCCGCACCGCCTGCCCGGGTGGTGTAGCCATCATTGTGAGATTGCCCGCGCTTCGCTCGCCGGCTCGAGCTGGACCGATTCGCCGCAGCCGCAGGCCGAAGTCTGGTTCGGATTGTTGAAGATGAACTGCGCGGACAGTTTTTCTACCTTGTAGTCCATCTCGGTGCCGAGCAGGAACAGCACCGCCTTCGGGTCGATGAGAATGCGCAAGCCCTTGTCCTCGATCACCTCGTCGAGCGGATCGATCTTTTCGGCGTATTCCATGTAGTAGCTCATGCCGGCGCAGCCGCCGTTTTTGACGCCGACGCGCACCGCCGCGATCGGGCGGTCGGTCTTCGCCATCACGGCCTTGATGCGTTCGGCCGCGGCTTCGGTGAGCCGCATCACTTGTGGTCTCGGCCGTGGAGCGGCCATCGTCTCATCCTCCGCGCGCCGCTCAGTATGAGCCAACGCGTCAGCTGCAATTTGCAACAGCTCAAAAACCTGAACTAACTTAATATTATCTAATGCGCCAGGGTTGACGGCGCAACGCAACAAGATATTCGTCACCACATATCGAGGACCGTGCGGGCCTCGTCCGACATGCGGCTGGGGTCCCACGGCGGATCCCAGACGATATTGACCTTGGCTTCGCGCACGCCGGACACGCCCTCGACCGCGTTCTCCACCTGGCCCGGCATCTCGGCCGCCGACGGGCAGTTCGGCGTCGTCAGCGTCATGTCGATCGTGACCATGCGGTCGTCATCGATGCCGACTTTGTAAATCAGACCAAGCTCGTAGAGATCGGCGGGTATTTCCGGGTCGTAGACGGTCTTGAGCGCGGCGACGATTTCATCGGTCAAGCGCGCTATCTCGTCGGCTGGAATGGTCGGTGGCCGTTCCGCCGCATCGGCGGCGGCCGCGGCGCCGCCAGCTCCAGCCGGGGGAGCGCTTTCCGTCCCAGCTGTTTTCGCTTCGTCCATCATGTGAAAAATTCCTGCGCTTTCAGGAGCGCCTGCGCCAGAATATCCACCTCGGCCGAACCGTTCGGGCCCATGATCGGGTGCACCTCGCCGGCGTTCACCGCGAGGTCGACGCCTTTCAATATTTTCTTGCCGTCGGTCTCGACGTGCAGATTTTCGATTTCAAGCAATGGCATTCCATGTCCCGCAAGCTTGCGCAGATCCAAATCGTCCGCGCTCATCCGACCGAGCCTTCGAGCGAGACCGAGATCAGCTTCTGCGCCTCGACCGCGAACTCCATGGGAAGCTGCTGCAGCACGTCTTTGACGAAGCCGTTGACGACGAGCGCGGTCGCCTCCTCCGCCGAAAGCCCGCG
>DASZFQ010000110.1:0-10223 GCA_035939595.1 Casimicrobiaceae bacterium | reverse complement strand
AAATCCCCATAGCCCCAGCCCCCTCGCCGTCGCCATCTCAGCGGCCCGCGGTTTCCTCCCTCGGAGGCTTTCAGACGCCGGCCCTTCAGCCCTCGCCTCCGCTTCTGTGCCGGGCCGGCGTCCGAAACCCTTAACGACACCAGTCGTCCGCTTCGCGCAAATAGCGGTCATTCCCGTCGGCGCGCCGGAACGGAGCCTGAGCACCCGTTCCAGCAGCGGCGCTAAATTGCCTCTTGTTCGCGGAAAATGGCGACTCTGAGCGAGTTATTGTGCTATTTGAATCCGAGGCACAATGACCGAATATCGTAGACTCGCACCGCGATCTTCGCCGCCGACGTGGTAGGACTCGGCCGGCAAACCGACGTCGACGAGGATCGCACGCTCGCGCGGCTGCGCATTGCGGAGCGACCGATCGACCCGACGATCGCGGTCCACAAGGCGCGCGTCGTAAAGGGTGCGGTGGACGGCGCTCTCGTCGAGTTTCGTTCCGTGGTCGATGCGGTGCGTTGCGCCATCGAGGTGCATGACGCGATCGTCGAACGCAACGCGGGCGTGCCGGCCGATCGAACCCGGGTTCTGGCGGGGCAAGATTGGACGCGTCTCACAGTCAGCCACCCCCATGGCTAAGCGCGGCGACGTTGGGCCCTTTGCAAATGGGATTCGCGAAGGCCTCCCCGAGGGAGCGAAGCGAGCCACGCGAGCTTTGATGTCGCGAGATGCACGAAACGCGTCGGCCGGAACTAAAATTTGCGCTGAAGCAAATTCGTGTTGAGAGAGATCTCCGGCTCGGGAAGTCCAGACCAGACCATGAACCAAGATGGTTGACCGCCTCGTCTACGAGAGCAAGAAATCCAAAGTCTTCCGCCGGCAGGAAGACGGCTCAAGCATGGTCACCGCGGTCAAGGTGCTCAACTACGAGTTCCCCACGCCGGCCGACATCGCGCAGTTTCACAACGAGTTCGACATCATCAGTGGGCTGAAGCTCCCCGGAATTCGCGGCCCGCTGCGTAAGACCCGAGAGAACAACCGCCACGTCCTCGAAATGGAATGGGTGGACGGCGAGAACCTGAAGACCGCCTTTCGTCAGAAATCCGGCGACATCGTCGACGTGCTGCACATCGCCATCGCCGCGGCGCGTGCGCTGGCGGAGATTCATCACCAACACATCATCCACAAAGACATCACCCCTTTCAACATCCTCGTCGATCTCCAGGAGCGCCACGTCCGGATCATCGACTTCGGCATTTCGACGAGTCTCGACCTCAAGCAGCCCTATGTAAGCAATCCAGAGTTGATTGAAGGCACGCTTGCCTACTGCTCCCCGGAGCAGACCGGCCGCATGAATTGCCCCGTGGACTTCCGCGCCGATCTCTACTCCCTCGGCGTCACGTTTTACGAGGTTCTGGCCGGGGTGCTTCCTTTTCAAGCCACCGACGCAATGGGCATGGTGCACGCGCACCTTGCACAGATTCCCGTGCCGCTGCGGCAGCTCAATCCAAGAGTACCCGCCGCGCTCTCGGCCGTTGTCGACAAGCTGTTGGCGAAGGACCCCGACGATCGATACCAGTCCGCCGACGGCCTGCGACATGATCTGGAGCGTTGTCTCCAGGACTTCGAGAAAAGCGGTGTGGACGCCCCGGTCTTCGCCCTCGGCGAAAAAGATCACTCCATGCTCTTCCGCCTGCCGTACCGCATGTACGGACGCGAACCGGAGGTGGCCGCGCTACTCAGCGCCTTTGACCGTTGTGCAGACGGCGCGCGCTTGCTTGTCCTCGTCGGCGGCTACTCCGGCACCGGCAAGACGTCGCTCGTCCATGAGGTGCACAAGCCCATCACCGCGCGGCGCGGATATTTCAGCAGTGGAAAATTCGATCAGTTTCAGCGAGCCACGCCATACTTCGCTTTCGTCGAGGCCTTCAAGGACCTGGTCGACGCCTTGCTCACCGAACGCGAGGAGCGCCTCGACGTCCTACGGGACGAAATCAGCGCCGCGCTTGGCGCCGAGGGTCGCGTGATCACCAACGTGCTGCCGAATCTCGAGCACATCATCGGCCCGCAGCCGCCGATCCCAGAGGTCGGCGGCGCCGAGACCCTGAACCGGTTCAACTACCTTTTCCGCAAGTTCGTTCGCGCGCTGTGCACGGCCGCGCATCCCGTCGTCATCTTCATCGACGACATGCAGTGGGCGGACTCCGCCTCGCTCAACCTGCTGCACGTGCTGATGACCGATCCCGAGTGCGGCCATTTCATGCTCGTCTGCGCCTATCGTGAGAACGAAGTCAGCGCGGCGCATCCCTTCGCCCGCGCCATCGACGACATCCGCGAGACCGGCATGACAGCGGAGACCATTCGCCTCGGCAATCTCACGGAAGACGACCTCGCGGCCATGCTCACCGATGCGCTGGACGCGCCGCGGGGCGCCGTCGCGCCGCTGGCGCGTCTCGTGCACGACAAGACGCAGGGAAACGCCTTCTTCACCGCGGAGTTCCTGAAATCGCTCGCCGCGGAGCGCCTTCTTGCCTTCGATCCGGCCGCCGCGCGCTGGCAGTGGGATGCCGACCTCATCGCCCAAAAGAACATCGCCGAAAACGTCGTCGACCTGATGGCGAGCAAAGTGCGCCGGCTCGATCCCGCGGTGCAGGAAGCGTTGCGGCTCGCCTCATGCATCGGCAGCCGATTCGATCTCGAAACGCTCTGTGTCGTGCACCGCCGTGGCCCGGCGGAGGTGGCGGGCCTGCTCAAGGTTTGCCTTGGCGCGGGTCTTCTCTGCCAGCTCGACAGTGCAAGCTACAAATTCAGCCACGACCGCGTGCAGCAGGCGGTTTATTCGCTGATCCCCGCGAGGGATCGCGCGGGCGTGCATCTGGAGATCGGCCGCCTGCTGCTCGCCAGCGTGCCGGAAGCCGAGCGTGAAGCCCGTATCTTCGATATCACCAATCAGCTCAACGGCGGCCGCACGGTCATCACGACTCGCGAAGCCCAGATCGAGTTGGCGAAGCTCAATCTCCAGGCCGGCAATCGCGCCAAGCTCAACTCCGCCTTTCCCACCGCGCTGCAATATTTCGAGACCGGCATTTCCCTGGTCGAGCTGGGCCGCGAGCCGTGGAAAGAGGCTGCGAAGCTCACACGCGCGCTTTTCACCGAAGCTGCCGAGGCGGCCTATCTCAACGGCGAATTCGAGCGCATGGACGGACGCTTTCGCACGTTGCTCAGGGAGGTCGACGACATCCTCGACAAGGTGAAGCCGTACGAGGTGCGCATCCTCGCCTACAAGGCCGAGAACCGCCTTCAGGACGCCATCGAGACCGGACTCGAAGTTCTGGCGCAACTCGGCGAGCGCTTCCCGGCGCGTCCGAACCTCCTGCACGTCGTCGCCGATCTGATTGCGACGAACATCGCGCTCAGCCGCTACTCGAGCACCGATCTGATGTCCCTGCCGCAGATGGCGCAGCCGCAGAAGATAGCGGCGATGCGCATCATCGCCGACATCACCTCCTCGGTTTACTGGGGCAGGCCGAACCTGCTGCCGCTGATCGTCTTCCGCCTGGTCCGGCTCTCCCTGCGTTACGGAAACAATGCGGTCTCCTGCTTCGCCTATGGCTCCTACGGGGTCATCCTGTGCGGTGTCCTCGGATTCATGCGCAAGGGAGCCATGTACGGCCGTCTCTCGCTCGATCTGCTCGAGAAGCTGCATACCAAAGAGTGGAAGGCGCAGATCTACACGCCGCCTTACGCGCTCATCTTTCACTGGACCGAGCATGTGCGCGGGAGCCTGCGTCCGTTGCAGGAATCCTTCCAGATCGGGCTCGAAACCGGCCTCATCGAATTCGCCTGCGTGAACACGAACATCTACTGCATCCACTCCTTCCTGTGCGGCCGGCCGCTGGAAAGGGTGGAGGAGGAAACCCGCGCCTACAGCGCCATGTACCGGCAGTTCAAGCAGGAGACGAACCACAACTACAACGAAGTCTTCCGCCAGAGCATGCTGAACTTCATGGGCCGCAGCGCCGACCCCGTCCGACTCGTGGGCGAAGCCTACGACGAGGAGCGCATGATCGCGCAAAATCGCGAGCGCGGCGACAAGACCGGCACCTTCTTCATCCAGTTCCAGAAACTGCTGCTCTGCTACTACTTCCGCCACTTCGCCGAAGCGCGCGGCCACGCCCGTGCCGCAGCCAAGCTGCTGGACGCCGTTCTTGCCAAGTTCGAGATCCCCAACCTCCGCTTCTACGAGGCGCTCACCGCACTTGCACTCGCCGAACAGGCCCCCCGGGCGGCGCGCTGGCGACTGCTGCTGCGCGCGCGCCTGGACATGATGCGGCTGAAATACTGGGCGCACTTCTCCCCGGCAAATCACCGCCACAAGTACGACCTGTGCGCCGCCGAATACGCCCGCGTGACCGGAAACCAGCAGGCGGCGCGCCTCGCCTACGACCGCGCGATCACCGGTGCCTCGCAAAACGAGTTCGTCCACGAGGAAGCACTCGCTTTCGAGCTGGCGGGACGCTTCTATGCCGCCACGCAGCGTCCCGTGCTGGCGGAGTTCCATCTCAAGGCCGCCTACAATGCCTACCGCGAGTGGGGAGCCGCCGCGAAGCTTCGCGACCTCGTCGACAACTTCCCCAAATATCTCTCTCAAACGGGCCAAAGCCTTTCCGCGCTCGCCGGAGGGGAAAGCGGGCTCGATCCGAGCACCTCGATGCTCCACGGCGCCGTGCTCGACATCACCACCGTCCTGAAGGCCTCCACCACCATTTCGCGCGAGGTCGTGCCCTCCGAACTGCTTTCCGTGCTGATGAAGATCGTGCTCGAGAACGCCGGTGCGCAGCGCGGCTTCATCCTGCTCGATGGAGCGGACGGACTCGCCATCCAGGCCCGTGGCGAAGATGCCGGCGAGACGATCGAAGTGCGGCAAGACCTTCCGACGCCGATGAGCGAGGATCTATCCGTCCCGCTGGCGCAGTTCGTCCATCGGACACGGGAGCCGATCGTCATCGCCGACGCCTCCGCGGACGAACGCTGCCGTTCCCACCCCTACGTCGTGAAAAGGCGGCCGGTCTCCATCCTCTGCGTCCCCATCCTGAACCGCGGACGCAGCGTCGGTGTGCTCTATCTGGAAAACAACCTGGCGCCCGGCGCGTTCACGCGGGAGCGGGTGGACCTGCTGACGCTGCTTTCCGGCCAGATCGCCGTTTCCATCGACAACGCCATGCTGTACGAGAAACTCGAGCAGAAGGTCACCGAGCGCACCGCCGAACTGGATCAGGAAAAACGCCGCACCGACGACCTGCTGCACAACATTCTCCCGGCCGAGACCGCCGCCGAATTGAAGCGGTACGGCCGCGCCGAGGCCCGGCACTACGACCGCGTCACCGTCCTCTTCACCGACTTTGAAGGCTTCACCGAGCTCGCCGCCACTCTTGCGCCGGCCGATCTCGTGCGCGAGCTCGACGACTGCTTCAACGCCTTCGATGTCATCGTCACCCGGTGCGGCGTGGAGAAGATCAAGACCATCGGCGACGCCTACATGGCCGTCGGCGGCCTCCCGGTGCCGAACTCGACGCATCCCGAGGATGTCGTGCGGGCCGCGCTCGAGATGCGCGACTTCATCGCGGAACGCAGGAGGCGCGGCGGCGCCCACCTGGGCATCCGCATCGGCGTGCATACCGGCCCCGTCGTCGCGGGCATCGTCGGCAAGAAGAAATTCCAATACGACGTCTGGGGAGACACCGTGAACACAGCGGCACGCATGCAATCATCCGGCGCCGTCGGCCAGGTGAACATCTCCCAGGCCACGCACGACTTCCTCGGCAGCCGCTTCAAATTCGCGGCGCGCGGCGAGCTGGAGGCCAAGGGAAAGGGCAAGCTCGCCATGTTCTTCGTCGATCACCTGAATCCCCCTGACCAATCGAGCGCCGCCGCTTCGATGACCCCTCACTACGCCGCACACTCCAGATGACCGCCCCCCAAACCGCCATGCAGCCCGAGTCGATCCGCGAAATCCTCGACAAATGCAAGCGCGAGAGCCGCATTCGCTACAAGTCGAAGGGCAACACGTTCTTCCGTCCCCGGCTGCGCGGCATCAACTACCTCCAGGTCGGCAAGTCGAAGATCATCGACAGCCCGCTCACGATCATGATCGAGTGGATGTACGAGCAGTTCCGGCGGCTGCGCGGAGCCTGGCAGCGTTTCACCGCCGGGTTGTTTCCGCGGCGTCCCGAGCTTCCCGCCGGACACCGCGACAGCCGGCTCGTCGGGCGCATCGTCTTTGCCGGTGATCGCGGCCACGGCCCGCCCATCCACAACCTGCACCTCGAATTCTGGGGCCGCACCTTCTGGTTCGCCTGGCGCAAGATCAGCGAAGGCCGCACGGATGCGGAGGGCTGCTTCGCGCTGCCCTTTCCTCTGCGCGCCGCGCGCCGGCTCTCCAATCGATCCCTGCGTCTCGAAATCCACAAGACCACGCGCGTGTACTTCCAGGACGACGGCCCGCGCTTTCATTACGACCTCTTCAAGGCCATCCCTGTCGTCAAAAGCGACCTCATCGGCCTGGACTACAACCTGCGCACCATCGCGCTGGACTACTGGCTCTACGATCCGCGCGCGGTGACGCCGCGCGCCCTCGTCGACGTCAGTCTCGGCACACCCGAGACCTACACCAGGGGCCGCACGGATGCGATCATCGAACAGGCCATCCCGCTCGAGATCGCCAAGATCAAGCACCTCGAACAGATCGAGGTCGCTCGCGACACGCTGACCATCGAGCAGATCCAGGCCGACTATCCTGAGAACCTCACGTGCTGCATCGAAAAGCAGCTTCCCGGCTACACGCGCGGCGACGACTGGTTCGGCGAGCGCATGATGAACGGCATGAACCGCGGCTGCTTCGTCCCGGATACCGCGCGGCCCGGCCACTACTGGATGCGTTACTTCGGTGTCTGCTGGTACGACATCGACGACCTTCATGCCCTGCCGGATGTCAGCATCCTCTTCAAGCTCAAGGACGACGGACTGCCCGAGCCGCTCGAGATCCACCTCACCGGGCGCTTGAGCCGCGGCGACCAGGATCATTTTCGCAGCCGTGTGTTCACTGCCGCCGATGGCGACGCCTGGCTACAGGCAAAACGAGTCGCACGCGTCGCGGGAGCCTTCTGCACCGAGATGGAGGAACACTTCGCCGGCACGCATCTGAACACCGAACAGTACGCCCTCGCCGCGCACAGAAATCTGCGCCTCAATCCGGTCGCCGGCCTCCTGCTGCCCCACCTGAAGGAAGTCTCCCTCATCAACCACACCGCGGACACGGCGATCATCGGCAGCTATATCCCCACCGCGACCGCCCTGAGCCGCGTCGGCACTCAGCAGCGCACACGCGACATCCTCGGCCTCCAGGACTGGCGCGGCTGGCAACCGATGAAATCCATCAGCCCCGCGCACACTTGCGCGCAGGCGGAGAGGCTCTTCTGGGACGTGCTGGGCGAATATGTGGACGAGTTCTTCCGCAAGCACGAAGACGGCATCAGAAGTCACTGGAGGGAAATCCAGCGCTTCGCCGACGACCTCGTCACGCACAGCGTGCCCGTCTTCCTCACCGCCCAGCAGGACGCGCCGCCGGCCGACCCGCGCCATCGGGAACTCGCCGCGCAGCGCCTGCAGTACCACTGCCAGCAGTACGGATTCGATCCGCACCTGCCGCGTGAAACCATCCACGGCGAGCTCAAGGCCGTGTCACGGATCACCGCCGCCGCCACGCACGATGCGGCCGAGCCGCAGGACTGGCAGAATCTCAAGGACGCCTGCCGCTACGCCATCATGCAGGCCACCTACATGCACACCTGGATCAACGAGCATCAATCCGACGACCTCGGCGAAGTGCGCTACAGCTGCGGCGGCCTGCGCTTCGGCGACGGGCCGTCCGGAATCATGGCGCCGGAGAGCGACGACGGCATCGCCCCCGATCTCACCCGCAGCACGCAAATGCTCTGGCTCGTGAACATCCTGTCGCGCACCGAGTACGGCTTCATCACGCGCAACGAGGAACACGACGTCAATCCGCACCTCATCCGCCTGCTGCAGGATAGGCGCGCGGCATTCGAGCGGCTCGGCGTCGACATCGATGCCATCGAGTCACGAACCAACATCTGACCGCGCGGCGCGCCCCACACAGCCATGAACACACCCATGAACACCGAACGACTCTCTCCCCTTCCGGTCATCCACCGCCCGATCGGCAGGGCCTTCGACAAAGCCGTGCTCTGGCTCTACGCGAAGCTGTTCGCCCTGATGCTGGCCCTCTTCCTCTGCCTGCCGAAGCGCCAGCGCATGAGCCACAACAATGGCATCGCGGCCACCGGCACGCTGCGCATCGTCGATGATGCGCGGTTCCCGGCGCATGGGTTTTTCGCCCCCGGCACGGTCTATCCCTGCCGCATCCGCCATGCGTCCGCCACCTTCCTCGATGACGCGATGAACTGCATCCGCAGCATTTCGATCAAATTCTCCCATCACCACCTGCGCAGCCCCTTCGACATCGAGATGAACAGCGGCGCCGTCAGCCTCTTCTGGTCCGCCGTCAGTTTCCTGAAATTCGCCAGGTTGCGCCAGGAGCAGTGGGGCGTCGAATATCAGAACTACAACCGCAAATACCCCGACGGCCTGAAAGGCTCGCAGGCCGCCGGTCGCCGGCACGCGAGCTCCTTCCACAATGTCCACTACTACTGCAAGACGCCGTTCCTCTTCCTCGGCGACGACGGCATCAAGCGCTACGCGAAGTACCGCGTGCTCCCGTTCGATGCCGAACCCGAGACGGCCCTCGAAACCGACCCCAGCGAGTGGGACCAGTGCAATCAGCGCGTGCTGCCGCACGAGACCCGCGGCCGGAACTTCCTCAAATACGAGTACCAAGACCGCGTCGCGCGAGAAGGCGCGAAGTACCGGATGCAGATCCAGACGAGACAGGCCCAGGATGACGAAGATCCCGAAGTCTTCAACAACATGGTCGTCTGGGACGAAGACGCCTACCCCTGGCAAGACCTCGCGGTCATCGATATCGACAGGACGCTCGACTGGAAGGAAAGCCTCATGACCACTTTCAGCGTCAACAACATGCCGAAAACGCTCGGCGTGCTGCCCGCGCATTCCATTTACGACTACAACTCCCTCAACTACCTGCGCGCGCACAGTGAGTTGGCGCGCATGGCGCGCTTGTTCTCCTACAAACTCTTCGGCCTGCCTCCGCCCATCCCCGACAACGACAATCGCAACGTCTCCGAATGGGGCGAATGAGGGGGAAGCTGCGACGTGGCCCATGTGAATGCGCCGACGCGGCGGAGAGGACTCTGAGCCTCAGATCGTTCGCCACAGCGGCCTTAACGCGAGCAGCAGCGCCAGCCCGAGGGCGCCGGTGACGGCCGTCGCCTCCGGCGCGCCGATCCGGTTGGCGAGCCAGCCCAGCCACAGGAAGCCGAGCGGTCCTGTGCCGATGCAGACCGACAGGACACCCATGATGCGCGAGCGCATCTCGATAGGCGCGGCGAGATAGACCAGGGTCGCCTGCAGGGTGGCGAAGGCGCCACCCGCCAGTCCGGTCAGCAGCAGGGCTGCGGACGCAGGCACGACGCCGGGTGCTAACGCAAAGGCGATGATAGCGAGCTGGTAGAGCGCCACGCCGCCGATGTAGCTCGCGGCGTGGAAGCGGGGCGCCAGCCGCCAGGCCAGCACCAGGGCGCCCGCGAACGCGCCGACGCCGTCGATGCTGGTCAAGAGGCCGACGCCCTCGGGACCGAGCGCCAGCTGGTCGCGGCCGACCACCGGGATCATGCTGGTGAACGGCCAGCCGAAAATGTTGAACACGACCGTGACGGCGAGGATGGCGGCGAGCCGCCGGTTGGCCAGCACGGTAGCGATGCCTTCGCGGACGCGCGCCAGCACGGGCTCGGCGTGCGCCGCGCGCGCCCGGTGGCCGCGCACGGCGAGCGTCGCGCCCACGGCGAGGAGATAGAGGCCGGCGCACAGCAGGAAGGCCCCCTCGATGCCGCCCGCGACCAGCACGACGCCGCCCAAGGTGGGGCCGATCATGCGGCTGACGTTCTGGGCAACGACGTCGAGCGCCATGGCCGTCGACATGCGCTCGCGGCCGACGCTGTCGCCCATCATGGTGCGCCGGAGCGGATTGTCGGTGAGCCAGCCGAAGCCATTGACGAGCGCGCCCACCGCCAGGTGCC
>DASZFQ010000109.1:0-1760 GCA_035939595.1 Casimicrobiaceae bacterium | reverse complement strand
GGAAACTCGTCGGTGAAGCCGTAGCCGCCGTGAACCTGGATCGCCTCGCTGGTGACGCGCAGCGCCATCTCGTTGCAATAGATCTTGGCGAGCGCCGCTTCGTGCGGGTCGGGAAACGGGTCGGCGGTCAGGCAGGCGCGGTAGAGCAGGCTGCGGCCGGCCTCGATGTCGCGGTACATGTCGGCGAGCTTCCAGCGCAGGCCTTGGAAATCGCCGATGCGGCGGCCGAACGCGGTGCGCTCGCGCATGTATTTGACCGCTTCCTCGAAGGCGCCCTCGGCGAGGCCGAGCGAGATCGCGGGATTGAGGCAGCGCTGGGTGTTGAAGGCGGACAGCAGCCGGCGAAAGCCGTCCTCGCGCACGATCAGGTTTTCCAGCGGCAGCTCGCAGTCCTCGAAGCGGATTTCCGCCAAGTTCTCGCCGCCCATGGTGTGGAAGCGCGAGGTGACGGTGAACCCGGGCGCGCCTTTTTCCACCAGCACGCAGCCGATGCCCTCGCGGGCGGGCTTGCCGTCGATGCGGCTGAACACCACGAAGGCTTGCGCCTCATCGACCCGGCTGATCAGGGTCTTCACGCCGTTGAGGCGGATGCGGTCGCCGGCAGCGACCGCGTTGGTGCGGTAGTTGGCGATGTCGGTGCCGGCATGTGGCTCGGTCATGCAGATGGCGAGGATGCACTCGCCGGTGCACACGCCCGGCAGCAGGCGCCGCTTGATGCTCTCCGGCGCATAAGTCGCGATGACGCGCGTCTGCGTGCCGACCTCGCCCAGCACCGCCATGGCGGTCACGTAGCAGGCCTTGGCGATCTCCTCGAGCACCAGCGCCGTGTCGAGCACCCCCATGCCGGAGCCGCCGTATTCCGGCGGCACCGCCATGCCGAGAATGCCGAGGTCGGCGAGCTGCCGGATGTTCTCCCACGGAAAGCTGCCGTCCATGTACTTGAGCGCGCGCGCCCGGAACTCGCTTTGCGCCAGCTTGCGCACGTTGCCCACGAAGGCGCGCTGCTCTTCCGACAGGCGAAACATCATCGGTGTCATTCCTTGCACTAGTGTCCCGATTCCGAAGTTCGCCCGAGCTTCCAGCACGCCCCGATACGAACTTCGGAATCGAAGGACACTAGCAAATCTATGATTCTAGTGCCGCTTTGAACCCGAAGTTCGCAATCGGACTCGCGGTAATTGTGGTGCGAACTTCGGGTTCGCGGCACTAGTGGCGCGTGGGCAAAATCGCGGGCGCGGCTTATTGCCATTGTACGCGATTTTGCCCACCCTACGCCGATGCAAGCGTCCGTGGCCGAACTGTTCCACGACTGGCACGACTTCTACCTTCTGGTCGGCACCGCCTCGGCGACGCTGGTGGGCCTGATGTTCGTCGCCGCCTCGATCGGCTCCAGCGTGTTCAGCGAGCGGAACCGCAATGCCTTGCAGGCCTTCTTCAGCCCGACCGTGGTCAACTTCGCCTCCGCGCTGTTCATCTGTATCGGCGTGATGATCCCGGCGCAGACCTGGCTCACGATGGGAGTGCTGCTGACCGCGGGCGGGATCGCGGGCGTCGTCTACGCGGGGCGGGTCTGGGTGCAGATGATCGTCCGGCGCAGCTTCCACGTCGATCTGGTCGACCGCATGTTCTACGCGACGATCCCGCTCGTCGGCTATTTGCTGGTGCTGGCCTCGGGAATCTTGCTGCTGCTGCACATGCGGTGGAGCTCGGACGTGACTGCCGCCGCGCTCGTCGTCCTGCTGTTCGCCGGCGTCCGCAAC
>DASZFQ010000108.1:0-8343 GCA_035939595.1 Casimicrobiaceae bacterium | reverse complement strand
GTATTCGAATGCAAGAGAGGTGCAGACAGAGGTGACGTCATGACGAGCATGGATGCATCGGCAGGCTCTGCTACGCGGCCGCCGGCTGGAACCATGGCATGAGGCGTTTATCATGAAGTCATTCATACGCAAACTGGTGCTGGCGCTCTGCGGGTCGCTCCTTGTAGCCGGGTCCGCGTGCGGCCAGGAGCCGGCTGTTATGGTCGCCGAGTCGCAGCCGGCAGCTGCACAGTCCGCGCAACAGTCGTTGGCACAGATCGAGCAACTGGTCGCGCCGATCGCGTTGTATTCCGACGAGCTTGTCGGCGAAATCCTCACGGCGTCGACGTATCCCACGGAAGTGGTCGAAGCGTCGCGCTGGCTGCAGCAGCACCCCGGTCTCAAAGGCGAGGCGCTGGCCGACGCCGTTGACCAGCAACCGTGGGACCCGAGCGTCAAGGCGCTCACGGCGTTTCCGTCCGTTCTCGACAACATGAACGAGAATCTGTCCTGGACTTCGACGCTCGGTGACGCGTACGTGAACGAGCCGGAGGACGTAATGAGCGCCGTGCAGGCGTTGCGTCAGCGCGCGCGGGCCGCCGGGACGCTGAGGAGCACGAGTCAGCAGAGCGTCACGATAGAGGACGACACCATCGTCATCGAGCCGGGGAACCCCGACCTCGTGTACGTACCCGCTTACGATCCATGGCTCGCGTACGGCGTGCCGTTGGTCGCCTATCCGGAGTGGATTGCGGTACCGGGCGTCTTCTACGCCGGCCCGGATCTCTATTTTGGCGTCGGCTTCGACATCGGGCTGTTCGCGGGCTTCGGTTGGGGCTGGCACCACTGGGGTTGCGACTGGCGGCGCCACGAGGTTCTCTACCACCATGCGCGCTACCTTACGCACAGCCGGACGTTCTTTGCGCGCCGCGATTTCGAGGCAGGTCATGCGCGCTTCGAGCGAAGCGGCGTGCCGCTCGCGCGTCCGGAAGGGCATTTCGATCATCCGCGCGAATTCCACGCGCCCGCACCCGAATTCCACTCGCCGGAGTCCCAATTTCGCGCGCCAGAATTCCGCGGACCTACGTCCGAGTTTCACGCGGCTCCTCCTGCGCCGGCCCCTCGCTCCTTCGTGCCGCGTGGCGATGGCGGTTTACATCCAAGCGCCGTCCGCGAGTTCGACCACGCGGGGAGTGGCTTTCGCCCTGGTGCTTTCAGCGGGTTTGATCAAGGCGGTACCGTCAAGTCGTACGCGTCGCGCGGCAGGTCGAGCTTAGGCGGGCATCCTGAACCGCCTTTTGGCGGCGGAGCTTACGCCGGCGGTGGATTTCACGGCGCAGCAGCAGGCTCTCGTGGTGGTGAGGGATTTCACGGCGGTGGACACCGCTAGCTATGGCAGGAACGCCTCAACTTTGCGAGGAGATATTGATCATGCGCTCCAGGAGCATCGCCCTCCAACATCTGCCGAGACGTCGCCTTGCGGCGATCATCGGATTCACGACCTGTGCGCTGTTCATTGCAGCGCACGCACGCCTTTCGAGAGCCGAGGCCGTAACGGTCGAAACTTTCGCCTCACCCGAACAGGCGGCAAAAGCTCTCTACGTCGCGGTGCGCGACAACGAGCAGGACGCGCTGATACGAATCCTGCACATTGACAAGGAAGCCGTTTCGTCGGCTGACTCGGCCCGGGATCGAATCGATCGCGAGCAATTCGCGCGCAAATATCGCGAGATGCACCGATTGGCGCGCGAGCCGGACGGTAGCGAATGGCTGCATGTCGGTGCCGAGAACTGGCCGTTCCCGTTTCCGCTGGTCGCCGTCGACGGCGGTTGGCGTTTCGACGCCGAGACCGGCGCGACGGAGGGCTTGCTGCGCCGAATTGGCGAAAACGAGATCGCTGCGATCGCAACTTGCCGCGCACTGGTCACGCAGCAGAAGCAGTCGGCGGTGAGCTCGCCCCTGCGAGAGAAAGCCCCCGCGGGAAGCGCGCCGACAGTCAATGTGGGCGACGAGAGGCGGGCCGTATCGTTCCACGGCTACTACTTTCGCCGTATCGAAAGCGGGCAGCCGTCCGCAGAGGCTTCGGTGAGAGCAGCGTCCGACATTTCCGAGAACGCCGGCGGTTCGCTCCTCCTTCTCGCTTATCCGGCCGAATATCGCGTGACCGGCGTGATGACCTTCGCCGTCGACCGCGACGGCACACTCTACGAAGCCGATCTCGGGCCACAGACGGTACTGGTCGCCGCGATATTAAGCGAGCTCGATCCGACGCTGAGCTGGTACGCCATCCACTAGGAGCTCGGTGAAGGCGGGACTGAAGCGACCCGAGTACGCGCAATGTCTTCTCTGCAGCACTACTGGAGCGGTAGTTTCCTAGCGGCCAATGCCTTTATCGGCCTCAACCTGATCGGCGCGCTGGTGCTCGGCATGATCGTGGGTTACGAGCGCTCGTACCAGGGCCGGGCGGCCGGCATGCGCACCTATGGGCTCGTGTGTATGGCGTCGACTGCGGTGACCGTATTTGTCGGCTTTGCGCCGCTCTGGTACGGCGGCTCGACCAACCCGGTCGCCGGCGACGCCACCCGTGTGGTCCAAGGCGTGCTGAGCGGCATCGGGTTCCTGTGCGCGGGCGTCATCATGAAGGATGGCCTGAGCATCAAAGGCCTAACGACGGCAGCTTCGATGTGGACGGTTTCGGTCATCGGCGTGCTGCTCGGAGTGGGCTTCTACGCCGCCGCACTGCTGCTTGCGCTGTTGTGCGCACTGTCGATGTCCGTGCTGCGCCGCGTAGAGGGGAGGCTGCCTGGCCGGGCCACGATGGATGTCACCCTGACTTTTGGCCAGGGCTATCGACCTCACCTCGACGAGCTGTCCGGAGGTGCCGAGACGCTTGGATACCGCTTGCTGCGCGACAGTCTCACGATCACGTCCGTCGACAACCGACCCATCTGGAGGTTCAGCGTCGTCGCAATAGAGCGATCACGCGCCGTGTCTCCGGCGCTGCTGGCGGAGGAGCTTGCATCCTCCGCCGGCATCGCAGGTTTCAGCATCGTCCCAGTGCGGAACTGACTTCAGGACTTCCCTTGGGTCGTCCCCGATCGCGTCCGTCTCTCGGCACCAGCGCGCGAGGTAGGCAGCTGCGCATCGGAATACACCTGCCGTAGGCCTCGATTCCGCGACGTATCGAAGCGTTGTCGCTGTAGGCATCGCTAACTCGACCCATGCCGGCCCGTTGGCCTCGGTGCCGACCCATTGGCACTCAAGCTTTGGCAGCTTCGCACGCTGCACTGAAGCTCCGCGACGCATTCCATTCCTAAGTCCTTCATGTTGCGGCGTTAACGCGAGACGGCGATCGGAACATGCAGGCCTGGAACAGCGCTTGCTAAACATTCCATTGCAAGAGTGAGGAGTTCGCCACTCTCGTTAAAGGAGATGCAAATGCGCAGGCTGCTTTCAACACTGATCGCGGGAACCTTCGCGATCGGATCCGCGTACGCGCTGAGGCACGACGATGCTGCGAATCACCGTCCACGATGACTCGGGCGCTCTCACGTTCCGAGTCGAAGGACGCCTGGTGGGACAGTTGCTGCACGCGCTGTGGGACTGCTGGCGAACAACGTTGGCCGATCGAGAGGGGCCGACGATTCGCGTCGACTTGAGGGCGGTGACCTTCATCGACGCAGCCGGCAAGGAATGTCTCGCAACCATGTACGAGCAAGGCGCCGAGCTGATCGCCGCGGGCTGTGAAACGAGAGACATCGTGGCCGAAATTACCCGCTCTTCCTCTCGCGTTTAAAGGAACCCTCGATGAAGTCCCTACGAATCTGCGCAGCCGCGATCGCGGCGACAGCGCTTCTGGCGCTATCCCAAGCAATGGCTGCGCCGCAACCTACTGCATCCGCTGGCCAAGCGAATCTGGAAGCGCCGGAACGCTTTCCCCCAATCACGCCAAATCAACCGAACCCGATTCCATTCGAGTCGCTGGTCGCTGCAGCCGAGGCGGGTAACGCCGAGGCGATGAACCTGCTCGGTGTGCTCTATACCCTCGGAACGCTGGTGCCTCGCGACTATTCGATGGCGCTCTACTGGTTCCAGAAAGCGGTCGACGGTGGGTCGGACGACGCGATGAACAACCTCGGGACCATGTATCTCCTCGGTATCGGCGTGTCGCGCGACTACGTCAATGCGCTGCGCTGGCATGAGCGTTCCGCTGCCCGCGGCAACGCGCACAGCATGTACAGCGTCGCAGTCATGGCCGACAAGGGGTTGGGCACCGCGCGCGACCCGCAGCTCGCGCGAGCGATGTACTTGAAGGCGGCCGAGGCCGGGTTCGCGCCGGCGATGCTCCAGGTGAGCGACGACTACGCCAGCCGATCGGCCTCGAAGCATGACCTGATCGAAGCATACGCGTGGCTGCAAGTCGCGTGGCAGTCCGGCCTTCCGGAGGAGCTACAGATCTCGGCGCTTTCGAGGATAGAGGATCTCGAGGCGCGTCTCGGACCCGAGCGTCGCGACGAGGCACGCGTACGTGCCACACAGCTCGCCGCGCTGGTGAAGACTCGTGTTCTTCCTTCGGGAGGCAAAGTGCCAGCGCCAGCGCAGCAATCGAAGGAGATGATATGAATCACGGACAGAAACCTGTCACCGGCACAAGCGATTCCCACAATCGCACCTCGCGGTTGACGACAGTTGCGCTCGTGCTAGCGCTTGCGGGCGCCTTACTTGGATATGCAGTTCTGTTGATCGAACTGTGGTTGAAAATCGATGAGACCACGGCGACAGCGCAGCCGGCTGCCTACAGCCCCGCCGACAAGGGTTCGCAGAAGACGCGGTAGCCGACGACACATCTTTCGAAGGTAGAAAGCAGCGATGAAATCAACGGCCGAACGACCATCGTTCCAAGGGGGGAAAGCATGAAATCAATTCTCGACCCGACCTTCACGTACTACTCCTCGGTTGACACGGATCTGCGCCGCACGTTTCGCAAGGTACGACAAGAGATGCGCGAGGCACCCAACACACAAGCCGACCTGCGGCAGCCCGTTGGACCGGCGCCGATCGTTCACCTGCCGACCTGGCGACGCGCACCGATCCGCGGCTGAGCGCGTGTCGTATCCCATGGCACCGGGACGCTGAAAAATGACCGACCTGCTCGCGCATTACGGCCTCGCGCTGATCTTCGTAAACGTCCTCGTCGAGCAGATGGGTTTGCCCATTCCTGCCGTGCCGACGCTCCTAGTGGCGGGCGCCATGGCCGCCGGCGGACATTTCTCCGCGACGACAGCGTTCGTCGTTGCGTTCACCGCGGCGAGGATCGCAGACTGGTCATGGTACGTCGCCGGCCGATGCTACGGGCAGCGAATCATCAGCATTCTCGGCCGTGTATCGCTGTTGCCGGATGGTCGCCTGCGGGAGTCGGAGGATCACTTTCAGCGCTGGGGCCGATTTGCGCTCGTCTTCGCGAAGTTTGTTCCGGGAATCTCGATGCTCATGCCGCCTCTGGCCGGCGCGATGGGGGTTTCATGGTCGGCGTACCTCGTTTTCGGCAGTTTGGGCACCGCGCTCTGGGCCGGAACCGCGATCGGAGGTGGCGTCCTTTTTCATGATGAGATCGACCGGTTGCTCGCCGTCCTGAACGGGCTGGGATCGATCGTATTCGCGGGGCTCGGCGTACTGCTCGCGGGCTACGTCGCCACGAAGTGGTGGCAGCGCCACGGCTTCCACAAGCGACCTGCGACCGCGCCGAAGAACACGGCTTCCCTTCCCTAAGGGAAGAATCCATGACCGCCAACGAGGTTGTCGCTCGCGCATTCGCCATGCCGATGACGAGCCCCGCGTTTCCGCCGGGGCCGTAGCGCTTCGTCGATCGCGAGTACCTGATTGTGACGTACCGCACCGACTGCAACGCGCTGCGGGCCGTGGTTCCCGAGTCTCTGAAGATCGACGAGCCGATCGTCAGGTACGAGTTCATCCGCATGCCCGATTCCACCGGGTTCGGCGACTACGCCGAGTCAGGCCAGGTGATTGCTGTGCACTATGGCGGACAGCGCGGTGCCTATGTTCATTCGATGTACTTGAACGACGAGGCGCCGATCGCCGGCGGGCGTGAGCTGTGGGGTTTTCCCAAGAAGCTCACGAGCCCCGCGCTCGCGATCGAAAAGGACATACTTATCGGTACCCTTGATTACGGCCGCGTGCGCATAGCGATCGCCACGATGGGCTACAAGCATCGCGCTCTAGACATTGAGGCCGTCCGCGGTGCGCTCGCCGAGCCGAACTATCTGCTCAAGATCATCCCCCATGTGGACGGGAGTCCGCGTATCTGCGAGCTGGTGCGCTACCACCGAGGACGTGAGGATCAAGGGCGCTTGGTCCGGGCCCGCAGCTCTCGAGTTGTGGCATCACGCGCTCGCGCCTGTGGCCCAGCTTCCGGTACGCGAAGTGATGTCCGGCACGCACCTGCTCACCGATCTCACGCTTGGCCTCGGCACGGTCGTCCACGACTACCTGAACGGATCGAGAAGCGAAACGGGGAGATGAGATGAGCCATCGATCCGCTGGAGAAGGTCGACTGGGCATCCCCTGGCACGAGCGCTGCCCGCATGTTGGCGCTGCCGCCAAGGCGCGGGCACTCGCCTGGAGGCGTCCACGCTCTCTCACCGCGGCGTCGCCGCGCATCGGATCCGTAAGTCCTTCTCGCGTGGTGCGTTTCGCATCGATGCGACAAGAATGCTCGGCTGGCACAGCCCTTGCAATCGAGCATTGCAAGCAATAGCACAACCAGCGAGGGAATCGAGATGATCGCACAGCACAATGCAGGAGACACCGGGAGGATAACTGGCAACGCGCTGTGCCGCGTTACGCGCTGGATTCTGCTGTTTGCGGCATGCGCAGCGATTCTCGGTTGCGAGAGTCGCGCGAGGCTGGCGCCGCCGCCACCGCCGCAAGTGTCGGTCATCGAGGTCAAGCCCGGCCCGGTCACGGTGTATGACGAATACACCGGCCAGACCCAGGCGCCGGGCACGATCGAAGTCCGCAGCCAGGTGACCGGGCTGGTCGAGCGGCAGGCGTTCACCGACGGCGCTCGCGTGAAGAAGGGCGACGTCCTCTACGTGATCGACCAGCGGCCGTTCCAGGCCCAGCTCGACCAGGCGCGGGCGGGCCTCGCGCAGGCCCAGGCGAGCCTGCTCAACGCGCAGCAGAACCTCGCGCGCAACGCCCACCTGATCGAGCAACACGCGGTGAGCCAGCAGGACTACGACAATGCGGTGGCGCAGGAGCGCTCCGCTACTGCACTGGTCGAGGCGCAAAAGGCGCTCGTCCGCAACGCCGAGCTCAATCTCGAGTACACCACGCTTCGCGCACCGCGCGACGGCTTCATGAGCAGTTCGCAGGTCAAGCCGGGCGCGTTGGTCACGGCACAGCAGACACTGCTCACGACGCTGTACTCGAGCGACCCGATGTGGGTGAACTTCACCATGAGCGAGTACAAGCTGCTCGAAGTGCAGAAACGGCTGAAGCGCGCACCCGGCGAGTCCGCGGATGACGCGCAGGCCTTTCGCCTGCAGCTCGCCGACGGCACCGACTATCCGCTGCCGGGCAGACTCGATTTCGTCGACGCCACGGTCGACCAGAAGTCCGGGACGCTCAATACGCGGGTTTCGGTGCCTAACCCAGATCGGGTGCTGCGGCCGGGATTGTTCGTGCGGGTGATCGTCCCTGCGTTCCAGAACACAAACGCGATCCGTATTCCTCAGCAGGCTGTCCAGGAGTTACAAGGGCTGAAGTCCGTTTACGTGGTGTCGGCGGATGGCAAGGTCGAGACCCGGCAGATCGCGGCGAGCTCTCGCGTGGGCAATGACTGGGTAGTCGACAGCGGGCTCCACCCCAGCGATCGCGTCGTCGTGGAGGGCCAGAGCAAGCTCAAGCCCGGCATGCCGGTCAACCCCAGGACCGTCGCTTCGACCAGAGACGGCAACGCAGGAACCGCGACCGCGGCATCGAGCAACGTAAACCAGGCGTCGAGCAAATAACGCACAGCGAAACGCTGGGCACGTCGATCAACCCTCAACCATCATCGGCTCCCACCATGCTCAACTACTTCATCGAGCGCCCGGTCTTCTCGTCGGTCATCGCACTGCTGATGGTCCTCGTTGGGACGCTCGCCGCGCTCAACCTTCCGATAGCGCAGTATCCGCAGGTGGTTCCGCCGCAGGTGCAGGTCTCAACCACCCTTCCGGGCGCCAACGCCGATATCGTGGCGCAATCCGTCGCGGCGCCGATCGAGCAGCAGGTCAACGGCGCCCAGGACATGCTGTACATGAGCTCGAAAAGCGGCAACGACGGCACGTACACCCTGACCGT
>DASZFQ010000107.1:0-92343 GCA_035939595.1 Casimicrobiaceae bacterium | reverse complement strand
GCGAGCGCCCGTAGAGAGTCGGCGAGGTCGTTCGTCTCGGCCGCCGAGGCACGCAGTCCTTGTACCGTGTCGCGTCCCTCTGTGATCGCCTCGGCCGCCTGGTCGATGGCGCTCGCAAGGACCTGCTTCGATTCGGCCGGGCGATCCGGCAGAAGGTTGAACGCGGTCTGGAACCGCAACAGCAGCCCGTGGAAGCTCTGCAATAGGGTGTCGTGCAGGTCGCGCGCGATTCGGGTGCGCTCGGCCACGCGGGCGTCGAGCGTCATCTCGAAGCGCTGGCGCAGCTGCCGCACGCGCAACTGATAGCCAGTCCCAGCCAGGGCGAGGACCAGCACGAGGCACAGCGCGCGGAACCATGCGGTCTGATAGAACGCCGGTAGGATCGTGAAGCCCGTGGTCGCGGTGCGGTCCGACCACCTGCCACTCGGGTCGGTGACGCCCACCTCGAATCGATACGCGCCTGGCGCCAGGCTTCGGTAGGTGACGGCGGTCGCCCCGCCCGCTTCACGCCAGCCCTCGTCGATGCCCGAGAGCCGGTAGCGGAACCGGATCGCCTCGGGATTGAGCAAACTCACGGCGGCATAGACGATTCGGACGCTCGAGGTCCCCGCGGCGAAGCGCGCGACCGCGCCCAGATCTTGAAGCTTGTCATCGGCGAACACGGACTGGATCGAGACCGGAGGCGCCGGTGTCGTGCGCGAAGCGCGCGTTGGATCGATCCACACGACGCCGCTGTTCACCGTGAACCACAGGCGACCGTCGCTTCCTTCGACGGCGGTCGGCATCTGCCGCAGCTGCGACGGCAGACCGGGCAGCCCGGCACGCCGGTCGAAGCGCTCAGAGCTGACCGCGTAGGCCGGGTCCTTGATCGCCTTCAGGATCTCGTCGTGCGGGAGGTGCACGATGCCGCCGAGGCCATTCAGCCACAGGTCGCCATCGGCGGTCTGCACGATGCCGGAGATGCCCCTGAGCGCTTCCTCGTCGAGGGCGTGAAGGGTCCGAAAGCGCCCTTGGTCGAGGCGCTGCAGGCCGAACTCGCCGCCGATCCAGACGTCCGAGCCGCGTGCATGGAGGCCCGTGACGTTGCCGACGTCGACGCCGTCGTCCGGCCCGAACGTCCGTTCCTCGTCCGCATGCAGCATCGCCACCTGGTTGCGGACGCAGCCGAGCCAGACACGGCGCTGCGAATCGGTGGTCGCATACACGACGCCCGACGTCGGACAGGTCTTGCGCGCGGTTTCCGGCGGCATCTCGCGCCGTGACTTGAATTTCGTCCAGCCGCCGTCCTGGAGCCTATAGAAGGCGCCTCCGCCTAACGACACCCAGAAGCCGCCCGCGCCGTCGTCCGTCATGACGACCAGCCGTCTTGGAACGTCGGCCACCTCCGCCGGCAGCTCGACCTTCGTCAGGCGATCGCCGACTCGGTGCCAGAGGCCGTCTTCGCCACCGAACCACTGGGTCTTGTCCGGTGCCCGATAGGCGAAGCTGGACGTCGCGGGAAGCGAGTGCTGCGCGTCGACGGTCGTGCCCGCGACGTGATAGAGCGACGAGCTCCCGGTGCCGTTGGATGCGTTGATCCAGACGGCGCCGTTGTCGTCGGGCACCAACATGAACCACGGCGCAGGTTCCTTCGGGAGCTCGACGCGAGCGAGCGGGCTGTACGAGAAGCGGTGGACGCCGCTGTCGCTGCCGATCCAGACACTGCCTTCGCGGTCCACTAAGTGCGCGCCGTCGCGGGGGTTCATCGCGAACGCGTCGGAGTTGCTCGGCGAAGCGTTCGCGACAAGGTCGGCGAGCGGTTCTTCGCCCTGACGGCGCAGCACTGGCGACCCAAACAGCCAGACCGCATTCGCCCGGTCGACGAGCTGCCCGGAATCGTCGCGCAGGATCGGGTACGCCGGAAGAGCGGCCTGCAGGCGCGAGTGGCGCTCGCCCGGGCTCCGCTCGGGCGACGTCAGTACGTGCTGATCCGCATCGCGGGTGAAGTAGTCGACCCGCAGGTTCTCGCCGGCCTTCCGGACCCGTCTCTCGCCCGGTTGCAGAAAGTACAGCTCCTTCGGAATCTCGGACCCTCGGGCACCGACGATGATCCAGAGCCTGCCGTCGCGATCGAAACCGAGATCGGCAACGGGCTCCGCGGGCATGCCCAGGTCGGGTTCGACGGTGTGCCACGCGGACCCGTCGAAGCGCCACAGGCCGCTGCGTCCCCTCGGCGCGACCGAACCCGCCCACACCGTTCCGTCGCGGTCTCGTGCGAAGGCGGTCACCGTGCCCGTGAGCTCGACGTGGTTCGTGACCTTGTCATTCTTGACGAAGCTAAAGCCCCCGAACAGGTAGCCGATCCAGAGCCCGTCGTCCGCCGCCAGCAGCGCCTGGATATTGGTCGACGAAAGGCGGTCGCCGAACGGGGAGCGGAAGAGCTCGAAGCGCGTGCCGTCGAATCGGAACAGGCCGGATGCCGCGCCGATCCACAGGAAGCCGTCGGCCGTCTGCGCGAACGTCACGGGATGCTCCGGTGCGCCGTTCGCGAACGTCCAGGTTTCATGAACGATTCGCTCGGTCGCCGAAGGTGCCGCTTGCGCCGTTGCCGACTGGCAGCTCAACGCAGCAATCAGCACAATCACCATTAAGGACAATGACGGGGAAGATACTAAGATGGTCGCCACGTTGGTTTGCCGCCATAGGTACCAAACCAGACGAGGGCTTCGATAACCCATTGTCGCCTTTTTTTTTGAAAAGGAATGTTTCCTCAAGTGCGCTGTGCCATCACGTATCTGAAGGGCGAATCGAACCGTCGTGGGCGGCTCGCACGGTAGCGGTCGCGGATCAGAGAGAAGATGCCGCACCCGCCGCGCAAAGTGGATTGGACAGCACACGTTCTATACAAGGTAATACGGCTAATGTAGCACTGTCCGGGAGTCGTCTGGAATCGAGTCAGCGCAGTCCCAGAATTACGATTGCGTTGTCGCCCTTCGCCTTGTACGTACCGTTGTTGTCACCTGCTGCCACCGCAATGAACTGCTTGCCATTGACCGCGTAGGTGATGAGGCCAGCATCAATGGCGCCAGCACTAAGACTCAACCGATTCAGCAGCACACCCGTCTTGGCGTCGATTGCGAAAAGGTCGCCCAGCGTATCGGCCGTCAGCACGAGGCCGCCTCCCGTCGCCGTAAGTCCCGCGACCGCCGGAGCAGGAATGCGATAGCGCCACTTCAGCTCGCCGTTCGCGGGATCGATGGCATTGACGAGACTAAATGCTCGCTCGATAGGATCGCGATCACCATAACCGGTTGGCGTCGCCCATCCCAGGTACGTCTTGCCGCGCACGTATTCGGGGATCGGACCCTTGATCGCCTTCGCGCACCAGTCGATTCCGTTCATGTACAGTAGATTGGTGTCGGGGCTGTACGCTGGACCGTTCCATTGCACCGCGGCGATCGGGCACAGCCGGATGTCGGCATCAGTTGGGATTGCCGTGGTGCGGTTCGTGTATTGCGAGACCAGCGAGGTCGTGTACCTGAGCTTGCCGCTGGCGCGATCGACGACATGAAGTACGCCGTCCTTGCCTGCAGCGGCTGCAAGATGACTTCCGTCGACAGTGTCGAACGCAGCGACGACCGCGGTGTCCCAGTCGCGATCCTCGGGACCGATCAACTGATGCCACCACTTGAGTTCCCCCGTCATCGCATCGAGTGCGACGAGCGAATTGGTGAAGAGGTTGGTGCCTGGTCGCGCGTCGTTGTTGAAATCGGGACCGGGATTGCCGACGGGAATGAGCAGAAGGCCAGCGTTCGGATCGAGGCTGTAGCTTGTCCAGGTGCCGCCGCCGCCATGCTCGAGGCTTGCCGGATTCTTCCAGGTGTCCGATCCTGTCTCGCCGGGACCTGGAATCGTGTGCCAACCCCAGATCTTGCTGCCGTCTGTGGCTCGGAAAGCCATCATTTCCCCGCGGATCCCGAGATCACCACCGGCCTTGCCGATGTAGATCCGGTCCTTCCACACCAGTGGCGCAGCGGTCGCGTACTCGCCGCCGCTCGCGTCCATGATGGTCTGGTCCCAGAGCAACGCACCGGTTGCTGCGTCGAGCGCGATCAGATGACCATCTGGGGTTCCGCGAATCACGCGACCGTTCGCGACTACTGCGCCCTTGTTGTTGCGCTGACCCATGTGCTCACCGGGCTGGTGCTGATGGCTCCAGCGCTTCTCGCACGTCGCCGCATCGATCGCAAACGTACCGAATGCGGAGGTCATGTATAGAACGCCGTTGTAAACGATGGGTCCACCCTGGAACGACCCTTGTTCGCCCAATTTGAACGAGCAAATCTGGTTCAGATCGCGGACGTTTTGGCTATTGATCTGCGCAAGCGCGGAATAGCGGTAACCGAGATAGCCCTTGTTGTCTGTAAGCCATTGGCTAGGATCAACGTCGGCCTTGTCCATCTCCGCTTGCGTCGGACCGAGCGTCGTTGGATGCGCGACGGCGTCGGCGGCACGCGGGGATTGGGGTCCTTGCGCGGGAGCACCCGGGGCACAAAGGGCGAGACCTGCGAGCGCGACGCCAAGACTGCGTCGTAATCGTCGCCGGGTGCGTGACTCCACGCCAAATTGCAGTTTCGACGGAATTAGGTCGATCGACATGGCTTACCCCCGGGAATCATGAGCGCTTGCTGCTAGGATGTTCATAGTCCAACCGCCAACACGCGCTGTCAAATGGCCATCGCGGAGTTACTGCGATCGATGCGGCAGTGGTTTGACTCTTACCTCTACAAGGAGCATCCGATGACTGACGAGAAGGTTTGGCTCATCACCGGCGCAGGCCGTGGTCTGGGCGTTCACATCGTCAAGGCTGCCCTGGCCGCCGGCCACGCCGTCGTCGCCACCGGCCGCGACCCTGGGAAGGTCGCGGCGGCGGTCGGCGACCACCTCGACCTGCTGGCCATCAAGCTCGATGTCACCCGCCCCGAGGACGCTCAGGCCGCGGTCGGGGCGGCCGTCGGGAAATTTGGCCGGATTGACATCCTGGTCAACAACGCGGGCAACTTCTACGCCGGCTTCTTCGAGGAACTCAGCCCCGAACAGGTCCGCAACCAAATCGAGACGCTGCTGTTCGGCCCGATGAACGTGACCCGCGCTGTGCTGCCGGTGATGCGCAAACAGCGCTCAGGGCTACTGCTCACCATCTCCTCGACCGCAGGCATCGCCGGTGGAATGTTCTGCACGGCATATGCGGCCGCGAAGTTCGGCATTGAGGGCTGGATCGAGTCGCTCACCCCGGAGATCGCCCCCTTCGGCATCCGCACGATGCTGGTGGAACCGGGTTTCTTCCGCACGGAGTTGCTTACCCGGGACTCCACGACCTACGCTCAGCCGTCTATCGACGACTACATCGAACGCACCAGGGAAACCGTCGCCGCCTGGAGCAACATGGATGGCAAGCAAGGAGGCGACCCCGCCAAGCTCGCCGACGCCCTCGTGCAGCTCGCGGGGCTCGAGGAGACCCCGGTCCGCTTCGCCGCTGGCGCCGACGCCGTGCAGACCTTCGAGGCCAAGGCCAAGACCCTGCTTGCGCAAGCCAACGCCCACCGCGGCCTTTCGTCCTCCCTTTCCTACGACGAAACCTGATCACGCAAGCTCGGCACCGCGGTGCGGCGGATCGCGGTGTACGTTGTCCCCAGCGCCGGACCGGCGCGCGGCGAGGTCGGGCGACCGCTTTCGGGCGGAAGCTACTTCCGCTTTGGGGCGGATGAGACCGTCGACGATCGGGCCGAGATCGGCCAACAACTGCCCGGTCAGTGTCACCGCCGAAATTGCCAATAAGCGACCCACAGCAGCGTCAAAGCGATCCGCGAGGCATAAATGCCCAGCTAAGCCGAGTTACTCTTTCGTGTAATCGGGTTGTCAGGTGGCAATCGCCTTGGAGATCCTTGCACCATGCTGCCGATGAAGCCTCCGTTTATCTCGATGCTTCCCTCGGCGGCCACCGGCGCTACGTAGATCATGCGCGTACCTTCGCGCACTCCGGGCGCAACCCTTGCCAATGCAGGTTTCGCCATGCCAGAAGAGTCGCTACTGCGTTGTCCAGCGGTCCAAAAGCGTGTTGGACTTGGACGTTCCTCCCTCTACGCGGCTAGAGCACGAGGTGAGTTCCCCGCGCCAATTAGGATTGGCCCACGCGCCGTTGCGTGGGTGAAGTCATCGATTGACGAATGGATCGACGCTCGCATTCGCGATGCTCGATGCGGGTTTGCGACAACCGCAACCGCTTCCCCAACTAGCTCTGCAGTGAACCGTCGCGCCGCTGACGCGGCGAGAAGAGCGGGGGCGACTGGACACAGGACCATTGTCCCTGGACCCGTTCTACGTCCCCAGGCGTCACTGCGGAAGTAGGGATGCGGGGGCATATTTGGGGGCATAATCCCGCCAGCAGTGCCTGGTTACCTATGACGTGTGATTCCCTCTCCCGCACCAAGCATTCATTCGTTAACGTCCATTAGGAATCGCAGCGTTCGACGGTCGTCGTACTGCGCTATACAGAGCTTACGAGAGCTCGTCGGGGTTATCCGGCAGCAGCTTCAGCTTGTCCACCATTCGACAGAGTTCTACGAGCGATGCGGCTTTGATCTTCCGCATCATATTGCTGCGATGCACCTTCACCGTGGTCTCGGTGATACCCATCTCGCCGGCAATCTGCTTGTTCAACCGGCCTTGCCCGACCTGAATCAGCCACCGCGCCAGATTGTAGGCGGCATCCAGGTGCGGCAAAACCAGCTCTCGAAACGGGTGTGATCGGACAAGTGTGTGCTCCACGTTTTCCTGCCTGACTCCAACGCAGGAAGTCTTATTCCGACGGGAATAATCTCCACCGGCGCGCGGTATAAGAGACGGGAGCTAGCGTCGCGAAGAATCCTGCCTGCATGCTGAAGCGATTCGATCACTCGGGGATCCCGCCGCCGCGGGAAGCTTCGACGGCGCGATCGGTACGACCTCTCGCTTACTTCACGCGAAGCACTAGAGCGCTTTCCTGTACCAGCCGCAATGATTGGCGCTTGGCTGTCCGGATCCAACCGACTTACCGGCGGCGAGCTCTTGTTATTCCAAAGGGAATACCAGAGACGCTGCTGCGGTCTGACGGGTATGCAAACGCACGTCACCGATGGCACTGCAGCTCGCAACCCTGCCGCAACGGCGGTAGCGCCATCCCGGGACACGCGATTGCTCGGCGGCTTGACTTCCATATCCATGCCGACGGTACTTAGAGAAACCGCACATTGTTATTTGCACCAAGATTCTGTTTCTTAACCACGGCAGCCTCAAAGGAGCAAGCCATGTTTCGCAAACCGAACTCACTGAGCAAGCAACTTGTATTGGCAACGGCGCTCGCGCTGGGCGCGTCCAGCGTCGCGCTTGCCGACGACAACAGCGTGAATCCGGCCACCCGCGACGTCGACAGTGGTCAAACCCGCGGGACTCTGAACACGATGGCGCAAAACCATTCCCCGCAAGGTACGGAGTCGACCGAAACGCCGCAGAAAAAAGACGAGCAAAAGATCGAGTCGAAGGCCTTCCGGATCGACCTTAAGGCGTTTTTCACACCGCCTACAAATCCGGCTCACGGCTATTATCTGCCTAAGAATGCGGATCACAACTACTACAGTCAATTCCCCGGCCAGTGAGAGCACGCGGTCACGCTCGTGAAGAGTCATTGAATTGGGTGGACGACTCTACCGATGCTCAGACCTTGTTATTCCAAAGGGCATACCAGACATCTTGCAGTGGTCTGAGAGGCATGCAAACGCACGTTACCGATGGCACTGCACTCGGAACCCCACGCCAAGTCGGTAGCGCCATCGCGAGACGCACGATTGCTCGGCGGCATGAACTTCCATATTCATGCCGACGGTACCTGTAGAAACCATACGCTCTTATTTGCGTCAAGATTTTGTTTCTTAACGGCGGCAACCTCAAAGTCGGAGTAGGAATCATGGTCACCCATAACCCCCTCCACGGATCCGGACGTGCGGCATTACCGCATCCGGCTCTTGCCTGGGGTGATGACGCCCAAGCGCACGAGAGGTTGAGGGTGGCAGATGCGGGCGGGCGGAAGCACATTCTGTCTAACAGTCCGTCGCTTTCGTAGGTGATTTTATTGCAGCATCAACTGCTTGTATGGTGCGGGATGGTGTTAATCGCCAGCCCGATTCGCTATCGCAAGGGCAAACTTCGCTTCGAGAAGGATCCCGATCGACGCCTTCAGGAAGCCGTACGGCTCGTGTTCCAGAAGCTCGGCGAGCTGGGCGGCGTGCGGCAGACCTGTTGTGGTTCCTCGAGCACCGCGAAGTCACTTTGGTCGGATCCAATCCTTTCTGCGGTAAAGCAGCACGGTCCCGACCAAACCGCAGACCGCGGCCACGCTCATCCAGTAGGCAGGCGCAGCTTTGTCCCCGGTCCTTTCGATGAGGTACGTCGAGACCGCCGGCGTCATTCCGCCGAAGATCGCCGTCGCGAGGCTGTAGGCGAGTGAAAATCCCGCAACGCGTACGTCGACGGGCATAACCTCCGTCAGTGCGGCAACCATTGCGCCGTTGTACACCCCGAAGAAGAATGACAGATAGAGCAGCACCAACAGCATCCGCTGAAAGTCCGGCGCCGCGGTGAGCCAATAGAGCGCCGGATAAGTCGTGAGAATAGCCAGGGTGGTGATGCCCAGCAGGATCGGGCGGCGACCCACGCGGTCCGACAGCGCACCCCCAATCGGCAGCCAGCAGAAGTTCGAAATGCCGACGCAAAGGGCGACGATCAGGCTGTCGGCAGCGCTCAGTTTCAACACGGCCCTGCCGAACGTCGGCGTGTAAACCGTAATTAGATAAAAAGTCGTCGTGGTCATGGCCACGAGCAACATGCCCTCCACGACCACGGACCAGTTTTGGGCCATCGATTGGAAGACCTCGCGCGTCGACGGATGATGGGTGCGCGCCTTGAACTCTTCGGTCTCCAGGAGCGAGCGGCGGAGGATGAAAATGACGGGGACAATCGCGCAGCCGACAAAGAACGGAACGCGCCAGCCCCAGGCGTTGACATCATCGGCCGACATCCAGCGATTGAGCGCATAGCCAAGTGCAGCGGAGAGGATGATCGCGACCTGTTGGCTCGCCGATTGCCAGCTGGTATAGAAGCCCTTGTGCCCCGGCGTCGCCATTTCGGCGAGATAGACCGATACGCCACCGAGCTCGGCACCCGCCGAAAAGCCCTGCAGCAGACGACCAATCACAACCAGCAACGGGGCGGCCAAGCCGATGGTCGCGTAGGATGGCACAAAAGCGATGAGGATCGTCCCGCAGGCCATGAGCGACAGGGTTACGATCAGCCCCTTGCGGCGGCCGACCTTGTCAATATAAGCACCCAGGACAATCGCGCCTAGCGGGCGCATCAAAAAACCCGCGGCGAAGGCGGTAAAGGTCAGCATCAGCGAGGCGAATTCGCTTTGAGCCGGAAAGAACGCCTTGGCAATGTAAGTCGCGTAGAACCCGAACAGGAAAAAGTCGAATTGCTCAAGAAAGTTGCCGCTCGTCACACGGAGCACTGCTCCGATTTTCGATGGGCCCTTTGTTCCAGCCACCAGTGTTGCTGCTGTCATGACCTTCCTCCTTAACCTGAAAGCGCTTATGCGTCGATTGTTGGGGAAACTGTACCAGTGGCTGGGGTCGGCGGCACACCTACTGCACGGTTTCCAACGATGCTGCGTGCTGGCCTCAAAGGGAAATCGGCGCGGGTAACCAGCGGTAAGGCGGCGACACGGCCAACAAGCGAACGTTTCATGCGTCCATTCCGTGCACGGTCTCAGCGAGCTGCATCGACGCTGGCCTTCGGGTCTCCTCGAAGCTCACTTCGTCGCTCAGGCCACGAAGCGACACGTGGATTGAGGCGTCCTCGTATCCATATTGCGGCCGCGGTTGAGGTGATCGTCGATTTCCGCGGCGCAGCCGATCATGCGCCCATACAGGAAAACCGTGAACGCCGCGGTCTCCAGCGCCTGCGCCTGCAATGTTCCCGCGCGATACCGCTGCCAGAGCATCTTGAGGAGAAGGGTCGCGATCAGCGCATCGACGTTCACGCAGAATACGTTTCGGGTCGCGCCTTCGTCGAACAGCGCCTGAACCAACCTGCCGTAGAAGTCGTGAAACACGTTGTACTCGCCGCGCGCCTCGAAGAGCTTGCGCACGAATTCCTCGCGCGGATCGATGTTTACCGGCTTACCCTTGAACACTGGATGGTTGATGCACGGAATGGCCTGACCTTCGGTCGCGCCTATTTCCTTGCTTGACGCTTTCTGCGCGGCATACTCGCGCGCATAAGTCGTCGCCATGGCCGTAAGATCGAGGCCGTTGTTTCGTTGCCCCGGGTCGAGCAGGTTTGCGTCGCGAAAGCGCTCGATCAGAAACGCGACACCCTCGTAGCCATTGCCGCCGTGCGCGTATCCCGAATGCGTCAGAAACCCGACCAACGCCTTGTTGAGCTGGACTCGTTGGGGCGTTTCCGGCCCATCCGCAGAGGTCGCGCCCTTCGCTCCTTGCGACGAGATGGCACCCGGGCCGTTGGTCAGAAGCAGCCCGACCAGGGTCTGGAACGCGAACAGGTCGGCTGGCGTTGGCTCCTGTCCGATCAGCGCAATGCAGGCCACCTCGGTCAATGATCGCTTGCCGAGCAGGTCGGCGGTCGCGATCCCGCAAAATCGCTCCGGCTCGTGCCGCGACGCATCAACCGACGCTCCGATCAGTGCGCCGAACAGTTGCATCCACCAGGGCAGGCTCTCGGCTGTCAAGCGCGAGACACGCTTGTGCAGCAACGGCCCCCAGGCCAGGGTCGTGGTGATCGCCGCCAGCACGGCATCAGCGGTCGGACGTCCGGGAAGACTCTCCAGATAGCGCACAAATACCGATTTGGCCCCGCGCGCCTTGAGGCCGGCGAGCATTGCCTCCGCCTTGGCGTCGTGTCCGCCGGATACGAACAATTCGCGGGCGGCAGCGTCCGTGGCGATCAAACCCACGTCGAACGCGTCGTCAAGGGCATCTTTCAAGCCCACGCGCGCGAAGAGGTCGATCAGCGCGACCGCCGCCTCGCGCGCGCGTTGCGCGCGCCGCGGGCCGACGATGCTCGCAGCGGTCGCAAGCACGCTGTTGGGCGCGTTGCCGGCCTCGCGCGCGGCTTGTGCCGCGGCCAGTTCCGGTGTGCGGTGCAGATTGAGTCCCGCACCGATCGCGACGTTGATCAGCTTCCGGTCGTTCTCAGCGCCGGGCTCGTGTAGAAGCGCGAGGCTGACGTTGGCTTCCAGCGGATCCTGCGCTGCGTCCAGCATCGACGTGCCATGAAGGCTCGTGATCTGGGTCTTGGCGTCCATCTGCGAGGCGCCCGAGCAGTCCTTCATCGACTGCCGCGGGAACACCGTGCCGAGCTGCCTGGCCAACGCTTTGATCTGCTCGTTGTACGGGGGTGTGGCGTCCACCACCGGTAGATCCAGTGCCGCCGGTAGCGCCAGATCCTGATTCGCGCCGAACCACGGTTTCAGTGCCAGGCTTCCCTCGGCGGCGAAATCGGGCCGCGTCGCGTTCTCGCGCATCACCGCGGTCAGTGCGGCAGGAATGTGGGCGATGTTAGTCACCACCGCGCCCTTGACCGAGTAGATCGGCTTGTCCGGACTGAAGATGCCGTCCACGCCGAACTTGTCCATGAACCAGCGTTCCTTGCCCGCGGCGTCGTCGTTGCCACCCGCCATCGCGCCTGCGTGCCCGACCGCGCGCGTGAGCTTCGCCTTCCAGCGACCCACGATGCAGACGACGACCGGTTTCGTGAAATTCGCATCCAGCTCGTAATAGCCCCCGGGCTCGGAATAGAGAACCGCGGCCTTGGTGCGCGCATCGTTGGCCAGTGCAAACGCAAATTCAGGCGCGGCGTAGTGGATGTAGACGTCCTTGCCGCTGGAAATGAGCGTGGTCGTCCCCCAACCGGCCATGCGCAAGTACGTGGCGATGGTCGTGGTGAAGTTGCCGGAGTTGGAGAAAATGGCGATCGACCCCTTCTTCAGCGCTTCCGCCGGCGTGTCGCCCCCCAGCGCGCCACCGATGCGCACTTGGTTCCAGGCATCCGCCACGCCCAGGCAGTTGGCGCCGAAGATGTCGACAGCGTTGGACTGGCCCATTGCCCGGATCTCGCGGGCATCGTGCACCGACATCTTCTCCGTTACGATGAATATCTTCTTCAGCTCCGGATTGACCCGGATCAACTCGGCCACGCCGTCGCGCGCCGCCGATGGCGGCAGGTAGATCACGCCGCAATTGAAGCGGTGGCCGTCGACCAGACCCTCGAGCACATTGTTGTAGACGGGGACGTTGCCCAGCTTCGTCTCCAGCACCCGCCCGCGGCGTCCCGGCGACGTGCCGAACACCACATTGCCGCCCGAATACTCGTGGCCCACCGGCGTGACATCGCTCGACTCGGCGCCAAGAATATTGAGGACGCATACGCGATCGTCGCGCGTGGCAATCTGCGCGAGGGAGCTGATCCCCACGAAATACTTGAAGTCGCCTACCCCTACCCCTTGTTTGTACATGTTCGCCGCCGTCCGTGCTGGTCTCGCTAGCCTGCAGCCTGCCGCTCAGTTTGCATCCGCGGATTGCGCGATCCTGAGTCGCCTCGCCACTTGCGCGCGCCCGCCTGCCTTCATCCAGTCGTTCACCTTGCGCGCGTACTCGACCACGCCACTCATGTCGGAGTCAAAGCCGAAGATGCGGTAGGGCAAGCCCAACGCCTCCATCGTGTCACGCATCACCGACATGCCGCGCACGAGGTTCGGCCCGCCGCGCCCGATCACCACGTACAGTGGCGTCGGCCCGTGCTGGCTGAAGTGCTCGCGCAGCGCGTCCGCCATGGCGCGAAACGTTTCGAAAATGTCGGTGTTGTTGGATTTGCCGCCGATGATGAAAAGAACATTGGATTGCTTCAGCCAATGCTTAAAGCAGATGCTCGCGACCTGCTTCATCTTCTCGTAAGGAGGATTGCCGCCGAAATCGGAAGAGATGATGGCGTCGTCGCCGAGCATTTCGGTCACCAGCGAGTTGGCGCCGCCACCAAACGTCGGTGCGAGGATGGTGCCCTGCGGGTTGATTACGTAGACATCGCTCTGTCCCTGGTAAGTGCGCAGCTGGTTGATCTCCTGCTCGAAGTCGGAGTAGTCCACTGCGAACACGTGCGCCGGCAGGTTGAGACGCTGCCAGCGCGGGTCGTCGCGGTCGAAGCCGCATTTGAAATCGCACGCCACGGGCGTCAGCCGGCCCTGCCGATCCGGCCGCATCCGGATCGGGTTGAGCTCGAGCGTCGTCATGCCGAAGTCGTGAAACAGTTCCCACAGCTTCGGCAACTGCTGCACCAGCGGGGAGATGATCTCTTTCGGCGCATTCAGTTCGGACAGCGCGTTGGCCACGACAAACGCTTTGAGGCCCGTGAGCGAATCGAAAGGGACATTGGCCACCAGCTTCTTGTCCAGTTCCTCGATGTCCACGCCGCCATGGTGCGTTAGCGTCATGGTCGGCGCCCGGAAGTGGGTCGAGTCGGTTATCGCAAAATAAACTTCGTGTTCGGCCGGGACCGCACCTTCGAAGGTCACGCCATTAGCCTTGGCGAACTGGTTTCCGTGGCGGTGTTCGACGAAGTACAGCCGCTCTTTCTCCTTCAGGGCCGTCTTCAGATCCTTGGCTCGCCCGATGAGCCCCGCCTTGCCTTTCTTGCCTACGCCGCCCTTGAACACCGGCTTGATGAATACCATGCCGTGGCGGTCGATCAGCGCCTTGATCTCTTCCTCGCTTGCGCTCGGGCCAAGGACTTCGGAGGTTGGGAACCCGACAAATTGCAGCAGCTTCGAGCCGTACACCATGCCGGTAACTTGCATCTCATTCTCCGTTTGGTGTCACGCGAAGATCATCCGAGAACCAGGCCGACGGATCGCGCCCATCGGCATCACCGTATCCTACTCTTGTCTGAGGAATTTTTGACGGGCGGAAAAACAACACTCCGTCCGCCTTCGGAAACCGGCGCGGAGTTGAAAGCTATCTGAAAGCTTGATTGGACTAGATTGTGCCGAATCTGCGGCATTGTCCACTCGCGACTCAAATACAACACATAAGAGTCCCTGCACAAATTGTCTGGGTTTGAAAAGCAGGCAGAAAGGTTTGCTGTTCTATTCTGGAACTACAAGAAAGCGCCCAGGGAGAATTTCGCGAGGCGCGAGACAGCGATGCAACCACGCAGCGGGGAAGGATCTGGAGTGACCCGTCTGGCCGACGCACCAGCAAATCGATCATGTCCTAGCAGAGGGAGCTCCATGTTGAACAAGGCGGTATTACGCATTCTGCGGCCTACGAATCATTTGCCAATGCTGTCGATCCTGGCGGTCGCGATCACGCTTTTGCTCGTGTCCGTTCCAGTGTACGCCGACGAACTGGCAGACCTGAAGGCGATGGTCAAGGCTCTAAACGATCGCATAGACGCAATGGAAGCCAAGCAAAAGGCGGAGTCCGAGCAACGGGCGGCGGACGCGAAAAATGCCCAGGCCGCGCGTAAGGCTGAGGCCGAGCAAGCGGCGGTCATGGGGACAGCCGAAGAGGGTGGTAGAGAAGTCCTGCCAGGCCCATTAACGAAGGACCAGCAAGGCAAGCTGGTGGATCAGACTAGCAATCCGGTCATGCTCTACAGCGGACGCAATACAACGCTACGTCTTTATGGCTTGATTGAACCGACCCTCCAGAATGCCAACCATCAAAACGCCGCGGGCGATAGGGTCACAGGCTATCAAGTATCCTGGTTCAGCGGCAACCGCCTCGGCTTTGACGCCATGCATCTGCTGTCGTCTAAAGACGACTCGATGCTGAACGGGGTTATCGTCATGGCCAAGTTGGAGACCGAGTACGAATTGCCAACGGGAAACATGGATACCGCAAATGTATTCTTCAATCGCGACGCGTGGGCGGGTTTCTACAGCGATAACCTGGGTAAGCTGACGTTTGGCCGCCAGAATACGTTGACACGAGATTTCACGCAGAACTGGGGTGACGCCTACGGAACTCCCGACGTGACGCTCAAGGAAGGCGGATACTCCAATGTCAACAACTTCAAGCAATATATATTCTATTCGGCGGCACCTACTGGAACTCGGCTGAACGACGGCATCGTGTGGAAGAAGGACTGGGACGGTCACTGGCTCACCGGTCTAGCTTATGCATTTGGTTCTGGTGGCAACGGCGGCAGCGGTGACGTCGGCACCGGCGGGTCGGTACCCGGTGATTTCACGAAGGGAACGAGCTTTGCGGCTTCAGTTGCCTACAACCATCTCAAGGCGGGTTCTGGCGAGTTCAATCTGAACGGCTCCTACGACCGGGGCAATAATTCAGACCTGATTCACCAGTCCGAATTGTTCGGGGGAAATTACAACGCCGGGTGGTGGCGTATAAACGGAGGTTATGCGCATTACACCGCGCAACAAGGTCCCAGCAACGCCGCTGGAACGCGCACGGACAACTCGTGGACGGTGTCGGGCAGCCTGTTCCCCTTTGGCCCCAAGACGGAATTTGCGCTGGGCTATATACATTTCCATGGCGACCACGCCGGATTCAATGGTGGCGGCATTACGATTAACCCATATGGCAACACCTCGGGCGTGACGACGACCGCGGACGGTGGCAAGAATTCTACATTCGGGTCGATCATGTACCACTGGGATAACCAGCTCGACCTGTATGTCGCCGCCGACTACTTCAAGGTGACGGGCGGATGGGTCATCCATGACGGACTGGGCAATGGTGGCACATTCGGGACCGGCCAGCCGTACAACAATGAAACCGAGCTGGCGCTTGGATTTCGTTTCAGGTTCTAAGGCGCAAAGCGGGATTGCACTGAGGCGAATCGGTTCGATCATGTTGCGTCTCACCTGACCCGGCTGTCCGACGGCCCAGCGGTGCTGTCGGACAGCTTTCAGGCCGAGAGACAGATCTCGGGGAATTCGGTTACCGTGTCGATGCCATAGTCGCGGCATTTCTGCCAAGGATGCTTTGGAATTCTTGACGCCGCAGATGGTTCCCGCAACAAGCATTGGAAGTGCCGTGTTCCCGATGTTCCTTAGCTGCGTGCGGTGGGGTTGTGCCGCCGAGATCGACTACAACCCCAGGGCGGCAGCAAATATGGATGCCCTGCACGACAGCGCTGTATTCAATTCGCAGCCGGACAAGGGGGTTACCTTATAAGCAGCGCATTCTGGAGGAGTAAGTCCATGACGGCAGCGACAACGGCAAACGGCTGGCCCGGCAAGTCGAAGCTCGGCGCGGTCCTGAGAGTCACCAGCGGCAATTTCCTCGAGCAGTTCGACTTCTTTCTGTTCGGTTTTTACGCTACCTACCTCGCGAAAACGTTTTTTCCCTTGGCGCTCACAGGAATTGACCCGGGTTCGCTCACGAAAATGGACCCAGTCGTTTGACGCATAGGCGCTCGCGCAATCAAAAGCGCGGAAAAATTGCTTGGCAAGAAAATGAACATGGAGCAAAAATAAAGTTGTTCGAGATCCGAAGACTTCACTTGCTGACTGCGACGACATGACGATCTTTGCGTGCACCACGATGACGGTCGACGCGGCGACAGCTGCAAGTGCGTTACGCACTGGCGGTGTGTTGGTCGCTGGCGTGGACCAGAGTGAGGTCAGGATCGAGGTTGTCGCGCAGTGGGTTGGTCCTGTTGGCGCGCGCCAACACTGAATACGTGCAACAAAATCGAACCACGGTAACGTGTTTTGCGCACAGAAAGTTAAATGGAAATCAGAAACGTACAGTTTCAAGCGTTCTGCGCATCCCTGGCCGTTGTGCCCGCCAGCAGCGCGTGCAACGCCTGAGCAGGCTAGGTAATTACGGCCTGGCTTCCAACGGCGACGGCGTCGTCGAATCCCGGGGACAGCGTATCCAAACGCTATACCTCCAAGCACCGTGCAAAACCGGGGCCCAAGGGACCCTCCGCAGAGCTCGTTGCCGCCGTGGTCGAGATGAAACGCCGCAATCCGCGGTTCGGGTGTCTCAAAATCGCGCAGCAGATCGCGTATGCCTTCGGTGTCGAGGCCAACAAGGATGTCGTGCGCCGCATCCTGTAGCAGCATTACGCCGGTTTGCCGCACGGCAATGGACCGTCTTCGTTGACCGCCCTCGGCCACGCCAAGGACAGCTTGTGGAGTCTTGATCTCTGCCGCTGTGAATCCATCCTGCTGCGAAGCTGCTGGGTGATGATTATCATCGATGTGTTCAGCCGACGTTTCATCGGCTTTTCGGTTGAGCACGGCGACGTCGACGGTCCATTCATCTGCTGGATGTTCAATCACGCGAGGGGGAAGCAGCCTCTACCGAAATATCTTTCCACCGACCACGATCTCCTCTTCCGCTTGCATCGCTGGCTAGCCAATCTGCGCGTGCTGGAGATCGAGGAAATCAAGGCAGTACCCTTGGCACCTCGTTCTCACCCATTCGTTGAACGCATGGTCCGAACGATTCGCGAAGAACTATTGGACCAATTGCTGTTCTGGAACCAGCTTGACCTCGATTGAAAGCTCTCTGACTTCCAGATCTATTGCAACCGCCACCGTGTACACGGCGGAATCGGCGATATTCCGCCGGCGGACAAGCAGGAACCGCGAGAGCAACGGGCATTGTCGTTGAGCGAATATCGCTGGAGGTCGCACTGCAACGGGTTATTCGAGCTACCCGCCGCAGCATGACCGTGGATTTCGCCTATTCCAGATTGAAGAGGATTTTGGCCCGTACCGCCGGCGGGGTTTGGCGCGGCTTGAGCTTGCCGATGTTCCCAAGGTGATCGCAGGGCATGCCCCCACAAGGCGGGGCATGCTCTTCTTGTTCCAAACCCTCTGTCTTGCGCGCGACCGTGTCGGCGTTGCCGTTCGCAAGGCGACGGCCTCCTATCTGCGGGCCTTGTTGCCGGACAGGGCCGAGCGCAGAATGGGTTGCTGGCGCCAAACGACCGCGCGGGCTTTCGCCGAGCCTCGAGCGTCCGATCGCGGCCTGTCCGAAGGGAACTCGGATTTGCGTATCCTACTCGTCGAAGACAACCAGCCACTCGCCGACTGGCTCGCGCGCACCTTGCGCAAGAGCAGCTACACGGTCGACTGCGTCCACGACGGCGCAGCCGCCGACCATCTCCTCCACACGGAGTCCTACGCGCTGGTCATTCTCGACCTGTCGCTGCCGAAGCTGGACGGCAACCAGGTGCTCAAGCGGCTTCGCGCTCGCGACAACAACGTGCCCGTACTCATCCTGACGGTCACCAATACGCCTGAGGGGCGCATCACCGGCCTCGATACCGGCGCCGATGATTACGTAACCAAGCCGTTCGATGTCGCAGAGCTCGAGGCGCGCATCCGCGCCCTCCTGCGGCGCGACAGCCAGCACCGGAATCCGATGCTACAGTGCGGGTCGTTGAGCTACGACACCAATAGCCGCGTGTTCACCCTCAACGATGTCGTTCTGCGGTTGACCCCTCACGAGCAAGCGGTGTTGGAAGTATTGATCAAGAACATGGGCAAGACGGTAAGCAAGCAGTTTCTGGCAGACAGCATCTACGGGATCAACGAGATTGTCGCTCCAGACGCGATCGAAGTCTACGTTCATCGCCTGCGCAAGAAGCTGGAGCCGGGTGATGCTTCGATCATCACCCTGCGCGGTCTCGGCTACCTGCTCAAGCAACGTCATGGCCTTTAAGAGCTTACGCGCGCAGTTGCTGGGCTGGCTGCTCGTGCCACTCGCGCTGTACGCCGCAGGCAGCGCATGGTTTACCTATCGCAATGCGGAGGAGACCGCAACCGTCGTTCACGATCGGCTGCTGCTTGGCTCAGCGCGGATGATTGCAGAGCAGGTTCGTTACGACGATGCGTTGCAGGTCTTCATTCCGCCGGCCGCGCTGGAACTGTTCCAGTCGAGCGATCAGGACCGGATCTACTATCGCATCGCCGCCGCGAACGGATCGCTCCTGGCTGGCTACCCCGAGCTGCCTTTACCTCCGGGACCGGTGGCGGTCGAGGAGGCCGTTTACTTCGATGCGACCTCGCGTGGCGAGCCGGTTCGTATCGTGGCGTTTGCGCAGCCAGTATTCGTCGCACCGCAGGAAGGCCCCGTGCTGATCGAGGTGGCTGAGACGTTGCAATCCCGCACGGCGCTGACGCGCCAGATCTGGATGCATACCGTGCGCCAGCAGTTGCTGGTACTGGCTCTGGCGGTGCTCCTGGTGCTGGTCGGCCTGCGCCGCGGCATGTCGACGGTGATGCAGCTACGCGAGCGGGTTCAGCGCCGCAGGCCCGGAGTGATCGAGCCTCTCAACGTGGCCTCGGTGCCCAACGAACTGACCCCGTTGGTTCATGCAATCAACGATTACGTCAAACGGCTGGATGATCACATGTCCGCGCACAGCCGGTTCATCGCCAATGCATCGCATCAGCTGCAGACCCCGTTGACGTTACTCAATACCCAAGTCAGCTATGCATTGCGCAGCACCGACGCGTCCGGCAAGGACGACGCGCTGCGCGCGATTCGCGAGGGAATCCGGCATGGAATCCGCGTCGTGAACCAGCTTCTGACACTGTCGGCGGCGGAGTTCGCGCACGCGCACTCGATGCACCGGAGCGATGTCGACCTTGTCGATGTGGTCAAGCGCGCGCTGGAAGAATCGGCGACGACCGCCCAAGCCAAGCACATTGACCTCGGCTTCGAGCACTGCGGCGGCCAAGCGGTCGTATGCTCGATGCCGTCGATGCTGCAAGCGCTGGTTGCGAACTTGATCGACAATGCGCTGCGC
This sequence comes from Casimicrobiaceae bacterium, assembly GCA_035939595.1. GTDB lineage: Bacteria > Pseudomonadota > Gammaproteobacteria > Burkholderiales > Casimicrobiaceae > PALSA-1003. The sequence continues at coordinate 72,462 of DASZFQ010000107.1, read as the reverse complement.
TATACGTCGATCGGCGGGGTCGTGACCGCCAGTGTCGAGGCGCGAGGCGATGTCAACATCCTGCGCGTCACCGACGATGGCCCTGGCATACCATCGGAGGAACGCGAGCGCGTGTTCGAGCGCTTTTACCGCTTGCGACAGGACAAGTCCGATGGTTGCGGGCTGGGCCTGCCAATCGTCCGCGAGATCGCAGCGGCAAGCGCGGCGGAAGTGACCCTGTCAGAGCCTCCCTCCGGCAGCGGATTAGTCGTCATCGTGACGTTTCCGGCGCGTCCCGCCAGCGTGCATGTGGAAGATTCTGCGGCGCAGGTTGAGCGCGCAACAATAGGCTAGGCGGCACGACCGTTCGACGGCGCGCTTTCGCTGGCGTACTGTTGTGCCGCGCGTACTCGATTGTCCGGGCCAATCCCAGGCGTGAAAGCTGGCCTCAGCGCCTTGCAGCCACGAATTCACTAGTGTAGGTCTGGGAAAGGTTGATACGTTTTTCTTGAACGTTCGTGTCGACGGCAGAGAGCACCTTTAGCACGGTTGCCGGACCCGCAGCCGGCATGCGACCATCCGGCGTAAACGTGGCTTTAGTCAAGGCCAATGTCTGCACATAAAGCTCCTTGTCGCCGGCATAGTACTCGGCCGGCACATGCGAGGCGATTTCCTCGGCGCTATGCGTGTGAATATATTGCAGAGCTTTGACCAAGGCGTCGGCAAGCCTCTGCACCTCCTTCTTGTGACGGTTGACCCAGGCTGTATTCATATAAAGACAAGCCGCCGGATAGGGACCGCCCAGCGCATCCACGGTCGAATCGGCTGAGCGCAGGTCTACGAGAATTCTCGCTTCGCCGGATTTCAGCATACGCGACACCGTGGGCTCGGTGCTCATGCCGGCGTCGACCGTGCCGTCGTTCATGGCAGCGATGAACCGGTCGCCTGAGCCGACCGGCAAGACGCTGATCTCGTTGAGCTTGACGCCATGCGACGCGGCCAGGTACTGGGTCAGAATGTGCGTCGACGAGCGGAGGTCCGTCACGCCGAGCGTGCGCCCCTTTAGGTCACCGGGCGACTTGATCTGTGCTGCCATTCTCAGCGCGACGAGCTCCACTTCGCCGGGCGTTCCTCCAAGCTGCACCACCGACACAACCGCCTTGCCCCTTGCCTGCAATTGGACGGTGTGATCGTAGAACCCGACGACGCCTTGAACTGCGCCGGCGAGCAGCACGTCCTCGGCGTGCACGCCTGATGGCTCGCTCAGCAACTCGACGTCGAGCCCCTGCTCCTCGAAGTAACCGAGCTGTTCTGCCAGCTTGACCGGTAGATAGATCTGCTTCTCGATGCCGGCGACCATGATGGCCACGCGGTCGTCTGCGTTGGCCAAGTGGCAAAGGCCGATCAGCGCGAGTGCACCAAGCGTCACGCGCAAAGCGTTACGTCTCAAGCACCTTCCTCCATTGCAACCCGTTGTTGGCCCGAACCTCGGAGCGATGCGGCGGCCACCGTCGAACGCCCTCGGATTCCTGCGTTGCCTGCATGTAGTATATGCACAAAGCCCGTTCACTTATCAAGCCGCATCGCCGACGCCGCGCGGCCGCTATTACGTACGCCGTCGTTTATTGGTTCGGCTCGCACGCCAATCATCAAGAAGGGGCTCGGTCATATCCCGATCGATGCCATCGAGCCGAAGCATATTGCGAAGTTCCGCGATACGCGCGGCCAAGCTGCTCCGCGATAGCGGTGTTGATGGTTCCTTGCGTGATTTTCCGATCCGGTAGCTCGCCGGCGAGCGAAGCCACAGTCCAACACGCGGGTAGCACCGCAAGAAAAAATGAGGCAAGGCAATCGCTCATTGAGCGCACCTTTGGGCACTATTGACCAGTGTGCCGCACGCTATGAGCGATTGACTCTGGCGTGATCGAGGCCGCTTGCGCGAAGCCCGCTATGACGCGCACCGTGGCGGGAGCGACCGCGAAGAGCATGAAGTCTCCGAGTTCGAACAGCCCGACCATATCGGGAAATCGCGCGGTGTAGGCCGCGCGTGCTGCGTCAAAGCGCGGGTCGCCCTGAGAGAGGGGCTCCGCCCTACCCTGCATCGAGACCCGCGCAAGCGTATGCGGCGGCTTCGTGTCGGTCTCGGGCTCCATGATCATCAACGCGACTTTGGGGTCCCCGAGCATTTCCTTGGTGTGGGCGGACAAGGCGCTAACGAGCATGACGAACGCAAACGGATCTTCAATGATCGCGTAGGGGACCATCGAAACGCTCGGCGCTCCGTCGTGGAGCGTGCCCAAGGCAGCGACCTTACAACGGCGCACCAGCTCGGCGGCGAGGGCGGTATATAGTTCGTTCACGATAGCCTTCAACCGGAAAGCCTATCTATTCCTGGCCGCGAAGCGTTGGTTGGCAGGAATCCACCCATCGAACGATCGTTCGACAAGAGCACTTTCCAGGGATAAGATACCCGTCCTATCGGAGAGGAGCATGAACCGGGCCATCAGGATGAAGGACGTCGAACAGCTTTTTCTTGACGATCCGCGGGCGGATGCCGTTTTGGCGAAGACGCAGTCTGCCGACGTCGCGGTCCTTCTTCCGTCCATCAGGCGGCGCCATACCGATCGCATTACCGGCGAGCTCGTCATACCGGCGCGCGAGGGGACTTACGCCGAATTCCCGAGCAATCTCGAGCCTCGCCTGGCCGCGGCCCTTCGTGGCCAAGGCATCCATCGGCTCTACAGCCATCAACTGGCGGCATGGAATGCGATTCGTGCCGGGCAACAAACGGTGGTCGTGACGCCGACGGCGTCTGGCAAGACGGTCTGCTACAACTTGCCGGTTCTGCAAGGGGTGATGAATGAACACGCCAAGGCACTTTACCTCTTCCCGACGAAGGCTTTGGCTCAAGACCAGGTTGCCGAACTGTTGGAGCTCAACGCGGCGGGCCATTTAGGGGTGCGCGCCTTTACCTTCGATGGCGATACGCCGGGCGATGCGCGCCAGGCGGTGCGCCTCCGCGGCGACATCGTGGTATCGAATCCCGACATGCTGCATCAGGGGATTCTCCCCCACCACACCAAGTGGGCGCAGTTCTTCGAGAACCTGCGCTACGTGGTGATCGACGAGCTGCACACCTACCGCGGCGTCTTCGGCTCGCACATGGCCAACGTCATTCGGCGCTTGAGGAGGGTGTGCCGCTTCTACCGGAGCGAGCCGCTATTCATCTGCTGTTCGGCAACGATCGCCAACCCGGCGGAACTTGCGAGTCAACTCCTCGGAGACGCGGTGACGGTGATCACAGAAAGCGGCGCCCCGCAGGGAGAAAAGCACCTGCTGCTATGGAATCCGCCGCTCGTCAATCCGGATCTGGGGCTTCGGGCTTCCGCCCGCTCACAGACCACGCGCATCGCACGCGCGGCGATCAAGGCTGGCCTTAAGACCATCATCTTTGCCAACTCGCGGCTGATGGTCGAAGTTCTTACCAAGTATTTGAAAGACGTCTTCGATCACGATCCACGCCGACCCGCACGCGTTGCGGCCTATCGTGGCGGCTACCTTCCGACGGAGCGACGGAGGACGGAAGCGAAGCTCCGGGCGGGGAGCCTCGACTGTGTGGTCGCCACCAATGCGCTCGAGTTGGGCGTGGACATCGGTGCGCTCGATGTTTGCGTCCTCAATGGCTATCCCGGCACGATCGCGGGAACCTGGCAACGGCTGGGCCGCGCTGGACGGCGCGACCGGACCTCGCTGGGGGTCCTCGTCGCCACAAGCGAGCCGCTGGACCAGTACATTGTCCGCAATCCCGCGTTCTTCACCGGTGCATCGCCCGAGCACGCGCGCGTTGCGCCTGACCAACTGCTGATCCTGATGGACCACGTTCGCTGCGCCGCCTTCGAACTACCGTTCACGGCGGACGAAACCTTCGGAGGGGAGAACTTGGTCGAGATGCTGACCCACCTGGAAGAGCAAGGGGTACTGCACCGCGAGGGCAATCGCTGGCATTGGATGGCGGATAGCTATCCGGCGAGCAGTGTGAGCCTGCGCTCAGTCGCCGACGGCAATTTCGTGGTCGTCGACATCACCGGAGGCAAGCAGGAAGTCATTGCCGAAGTCGATTATTCCAGCGCGGCACTCACTCTGTACGAGGGCGCCATTTACATGATTCAAGCCTCCCCCTGGCAGGTCGAGCACCTTGATTGGAAGGGACGCAAGGCCTTCGCCACCAAGACCACCGCCGACTATTACACCGATGCGATCGATTACACGCGGCTCAAGATCCTCGATCGCTTCGAGGATTCTCCTGGTGCAACGAGCCTTTGTGCCCGCGGTGAAGTGCACGTGGTGCGACGGGTGGCAGGCTACAAGAAAATCCGCTACTACAGCCACGAGAATGTCGGGTTCGGCCCGGTCAATTTGCCGGACCACGAGATGCATACCAGCGCCGTCTGGTGGCAGGTGGAACCGGCCGCGTTGCATCATGCCTTCGCCAACCGCTGGGAGGCGCTGGATGGCTTTCTCGGCGCCGCCTACGCCATCCATTCCATCGCTACCCTGTTGACCATGTCCGATCGGCACGATTTGGGCCGCGCCATCGGCGACGGCGAGGGCCAGTGGTTTGCCATCACCGATGCCCAGGGACGAGGGAAACTCGAGGGCGCCCCGGGTGAGGGCATCGAGCTCGACGTATCCAAGGAATTCGTCCCCACCCTCTTCCTCTACGACAACTATCCAGGTGGTATCGGCCTGTCGGTTCCGCTCTACGACCTCCGCGAAGAAGTGATCGCCGGTGCGCGAGCGCTGGTGTCGGCGTGCGAGTGCCGGCTGGGTTGTCCGGCGTGCGTTGGGCCGATTCTGGCAACCGATGAGGCGTGGAATCGTTCCCCGAAGGTCGCAGCGTTGCGGGTCCTCGATCTCTTTGCGGAACGCACGGCGTAGCACGTATGGATTTGCGCAGCCGCCTGGTGCAGCTCGAGACGAGGCTTGGCGTGGGTCGCGATCGACCGCCGTCCCCGCTCGCCGGGGAGCACGCTCCCGTCCCCCTTTCGGCGCGGTTGCAGCGTCTCGTCGCGGCGCAGGCCGACCTGCCGGCGCGGCGAGTAGTGTCACAAGAGGAGCTCGCGCAGTTGTTAGGGGGTGAGCTGTGTGCGGATGGGGTGGTGCTGATCGATTCGTTTTTGCCGGCGTCAGCCTCGCACGGCCGCGTTGCTTTTCGTGACCTTCACGAAGTTTCATTGAGCTTTCTTGCCGGTGGAGAGGAGCCCGAGCGCGATCGGTTGCTCTTCATCGACACCGAAACCACGGGGCTTGCCGGTGGTACCGGGACCGTCGCCTTCGTGCTTGGGTTGGCGCGGATGGAAGGCGACGTCGTGCACGTGCGCCAATATTTCCTGACCTCTTTCGCTGCTGAGCCTGCGATGTTGACGCAGGCGCTCGCCTGGATGCGCGGCGCCAGCCATGTGGTGAGCTTCAATGGGAAAAGCTTCGATATACCGCTGCTGGTGACACGCTACCGGCTGGCCCGGATCGAAACGACCTTGTCCGGGCTGCCTCACATCGACCTCCTGCACCGCACCCGAGCTGCGTTCCGAAGGTATTGGCCCGACTGCCGGTTGCAAACGGCGGAGCAGTATCTGTTGAAGCTTTATCGCCATGACGACATGCCCGGCTATCTCATTCCGCAGATATGGGCCGACTTGCTGCGCCGAGGCGAAACCCGGGGCTTGCGCGGGATCGTCGAACACAACGGCACGGATGTGCTCTCGCTTATTGCGTTGGCAAGCGTGCTCGGACGAGCCTATGCGGAGCCCGGACAATGCGCTGTCGATCCCTTGGGCATCGCTCGGGCGCATCGCCGAGCCGGTGATGACTCGATGGCCTTGCTGCACCTGCGGAACCATAGCGAGGTCCTGGTCGACGATGCGCAGCTCGAACTGGCGACGCTCCACGCGAGATCCGGGCAGTGGGAAGAGGCGGTCCCGATCTGGGAGTTGCTGGCGGCCCGCGGAGTTGCGCGGGCCATGGAGCGCCTCGCGAAGTATTACGAGCACCGACAAGGTGATTTCGGAGCTGCTCTCGACTGGACGGAGCGCATGCTGGCGCTCGACTATGAGGTGAGCTCTTGCGAACAGCGACGATTGCGGTTGCTCTCTCGGCGCGAGAAAGCTCTCCAGCATCGCGACGCGATCTGCGGCAGTTGAGAGGCCCGCTGGGCGCCCTTTTTTTAGACGAGCAAACCAAGACCAAGCCGCAGCGTTCGACCGGGTGAGGCAATGGGAATCGGGCAGGAGAGTTGCAGAGACTATGCGGGGTTCGAATGCCCTCTGTGCGGGCACCGCCGATACTACCGCATCCTGGTGCAGCGCGAGCATCAGCCCCCTTATCGCACGTCATTCTTTGGCTGCTCCGGGTGCTCCGCCATGTTTACGGACCCGTTCCAGTTCACACAAAGCGGAAGAGTGAAAGGGGGACACTTCGGATCGTCGAGCTACGGCACAGCGGGCAAGGAAAGGTAGCGATGAGCAACATTCTCGTTGGCACCGCATCCTGGACCGACAAGAGCTTGATCGCGTCCCGGCGCTTCTATCCGCCGAAGTGCAACACGCCGGAGGAGAGGCTGCGCTACTACGCGTCGCAGTTTCCGCTGGTCGAGGTGGATAGTAGCTACTACGCGATGCCGAAGCCCGAGGTTGCGCAGCTCTGGGCCGAGCGCACGCCCCCGGAATTCACATTCAACATAAAGGCGTTTCGCCTCTTTACCGGTCACCAGACCTCCCTGGCTGCGCTGCCGACGGACATTGCCGCAGCACTCGGCCCCGTCGCGAAGAGAAACCTCTATTACAAGGACCTTCCTCGCGAACTCACCGACGAGATGTGGCGGCAATACCGGGAAGGTATTGAACCGCTCAAGCGCTCCGGCAAACTCGCCGCCGTGCACTTCCAGTTCGCACCCTGGGTCGCTTATCACCCCAAGAGCCGCGAGCACATCGAGGAGTGCCAGCGGCAGTTAGAGGGCTACCAGCTTGCCATCGAATTCCGCAACAAGACCTGGTTCGAAGGTAAGCACGCTGCGGTGACCCTCGCGTTCGAGCGGGAGCGCAATCTCGTCAATGTAATCGTGGACGAGCCCCAGGGGATGGCGAACACGATCCCCTCCGTCTGGGAGGTCACCACCCCCGCCCTTGCGATCGTTCGTCTGCATGGCCGCAATCACGAGACCTGGAACCAAGAGGGATTGACCTCCCCAGCCGAGCGGTTCAACTACGACTACAACGATGATGAGCTTGCAGAGCTTGGCAAGAAGATCAAGGCGATCCCCGCCGCGACCGTCCACGTGGTTCTCAACAACAACTATGAGGATCAGGGGCAGAGGAACGCGCGTACGCTAATGGGACTCGTTGGTCGTTCGCGCGTTACCAATGCAGATTTATGAGAGCTATTAGGGCTCAAAGACTGCCTGATTACAAATTGCCGACTTCAGGTCTTTTCAGGATGTCTTTCCGAAAGTGTTGGGTCCGCGGCGCCGGCCAGCAACGTGGGCCTGCATCGCCGCGAGCCATTGATTTATTTGTTGTGAGGGCCCGCAATCGGACGTAGAAGCGAGCGTCGAGCTTAGTTTGCCGGACGCCGACTGAGCCAATGCCTTAAGCCCCCTCATTGTGGAGGCTCTCGGGGGAGACACAAAGCGCGGCGTACGTAATCTAGCCAAGCGTCTGTCGCGCTGTCGGGAGGGGCCTGCATGACCGTTCGCCGCACATCCACACTCCACGACCTGATCCGCGGTGGCGACACGTGGCGGCATCAACTACAGATGCTGCTCGCCTCGGTCGGGTTCAGCCTGTTGGTTGGCCTAGTGATCGCGCTTGCGGTGGTGGGAGCAGTCTTTTATTACTGCACCGAGCCCAACTTCCGCGCGGCGATCGCCGCGCACTACGAGGCGCGCTTTCATGCCTGGGCGCGCCACGACGCCTATCCCATCAGGTTGGCGGTGACCGGCGCCGATGGGCAGAGGCGCGAGCTCACCGGGACGCCGGCACAAGACATTGAAGCGGCTCGCGGAGACGCCTTGGACGGCGTTGGAATGTTATCATGGTGCCCAGAAGAGCATCCGAAGTATGGGCTGCGCGCCGCATCCAGGCTTGATTCCATGATTCATCCTACGCGCAATACCCCCAGGGATACCCCTCCTGCTTCGACGCAACTGCACGGAATTGGTCAGCGCGATTTCCTTGGATGGCGTCGCGCCCTTGAACGACGTTCACTCCAGATTTTGAACAACCGATCTTTGTAGTGCCGGTAGTCTTCGCCAGGATGCGCTGACACGCCAAGCTCCACGCCTTGCAGGATAACGCCCGCCTTCGAGCTCCACCAGGGCGGTTCTGCCGGCCGCGAGGCATTGGGCCAGTTATCCACAGTCGCCGCGCTGCTCGCGTTCTTCTGTTGGATATTCATTGGATCTTCTCTTTTAACTTCGGGTGCACCACGTGCGCAGGATAAGTGCACCTGGTGCGCAGGGGGGTGCACCACGTGCGCCGGCGGGATGCATCGGATGCGCCCCTCCGGTACGGGTTGTCCACAGTCGGGACTCTCCTGCGCGTGCGCAGTCGAGGATGTAACGTCGCGTAGAGCCTGGAGCTCAAGCCTCAGGCCACTAACGCGCCCAATACGCACCTCGCGCATCACCGCGCCCTGCTCCGTTAGACGGCCCATATGTAGCTGAACCGTCCGCCTTGCGAGGCCGGTGTCCTGGCAGAGCTTACGCATCGACGGCCAACAGCGGCCCTCGTCGTTAGCACGAGAAGCGAGCGCGAATAAAATGAGTTTGGAAGTTGGCTGAAGAGCAAGTTCGCGCACGAGCTCGATGTGCCGCCAGGCCACGGAGCCGCCGATCACGGTCTACGCGGTCGATCGGATGGATGTACAGACTCCAGGTACCGCTTACAGTCGGCAGCCTTGTAGAAGACGCGCTTGCCGCGGACGATGGGCTTAGGCCAATTCGGATCAAGCCGTTCGTGTCGATAGGCGGTGATCCTGGCGCGTCCGGTGAGCTGGCAAAAGTAGGCGCGGGAGACTTCGGCGTCCGGGTGATCCAGAGGATTGAAGTTCGGGCTCATTGAGGCTTCCTTGGCGGGCGTGATGCTCGGGTGGAGACGTCCGAATATCACCTTCAAAGAAGAGAACGACAACCTGCTCCAGCGGGTCACGGCGGGTCTGAGCGTGGCTGGTCGGGTCTTGTGCGGACAAGAGCCTCCGAGTTGCGAGGTGATAGGCTTGAAGGAACCCTTGACAATGCTCGGCTGGCCTGCAAGGGCGAGCTCATCGCACTTAAGCGTACACGGCACGCCTAAACCTGAGTGTTTTCCGCGACTTCCGATGCATGACGGCACGCGCACGGTTACCACGCGTGCCGTGTCTTTCCTTGTGCAGACAATGCGTTAGGGCACGGCGCGTGCCGCCGCGTTTTATCTTGCCCTGCGCCGTTGCCCCTATTGGTCCCGCGCTCCGGTGTGTCGCCGGCAACGGTCTGCACATGCGCCCACGCAATTCGCTCGCCACCCAGCCGGAATGGATACAGGCCCGCATGATCACTGACGTCCGACGTCGCGAGCGAGATTACGCGACCGAGCACAAACGACGCATACCTGAGGTAGCACTCGCAAGGGGTGCGCCAATGGCGAGGCAAGGTCGAGGCCACATTCCGGGTTTTCGCGGAGCCGTCTTCGCGGAGCTTGACGTCGGCGATGTCTCGGCGTCCAATGTTCGCCGGCTAAGCTGAACCAGGGGGCAAGCGTGAGCGGCACAGGGCGCGTTTCCGTCGGGATATCGCTTGTGCTCACCGCATGCGTGGTGTTCGGCGCCGAGCACGCGCTCGCGCAGGCGCCGCCACCGTCGAATGCCGCTGTCGCGTTGCCGCCGGGATCTGCCGCGGTGGCAGCTCCCAAAAAACGCATTGCCGTCTTGAAATTCGACGTCGGCGCCGCGAGCGCGCAAGCCGGTGGAGCAGACTTAGGTAGCGGTCTCGCCGCGCAGCTCGCCACGGCGCTGGTGAACTCCGGACAGTTCATCGTCATCGAGCGTACCGAGCTGGCCAGCGTTTTGCGCGAGCAGGAACTGGGCATGCAGAAATTGGTGCCGAGCGAACTGGCGGCGCAAGCCGGGCAGTTGATCGGCGCACAGCTTCTTGTGCACGGGTCGGTTACCGAGTTCGAGCAAACCGCTGGCGGCGGGGGACTTCACCTTGGCATCGGGGCTGGACCCGGTATGGGCGCCATCGGTGCGGTGTCGAATACCGGTGTGGTTGGCGTCGACCTGCGCGTCATCGACTCGACCACCGGACAAGTCGTGCAGTCGCATCATGTCGAATCGAAGATCGAAGGCCACGGTCTCTCCGCCGATGTGGGCGTGCACAACGTGAGCTTCGGCGGCGATTCGTTCGCGCAAACGCCGCTGGGCCAGGCGACGCGCCAGGCGATCGAGCAGGCGGTGGCGTTCGTCGAGGCCACCGGTCGAGGCGTTGCCTGGACCGGCCGCGTCGTCGAGGCGCATGGCGACCAGGTGTTCATCAACGCCGGCGCCGACGCCGGGGTGCGCGTGGGCGACCGATTTACGGTGATCGTCGTTGCCCGCCAGCTCACCGACCCGTCGACGGGGGCGGTGCTGGGGGCGATCGAGGCGCCGGTGGGCGAGGTGGCCGTGGTCAGCGTGCAGCCGGGCTTTTCCGTCGCGCAAATGGGGGCGCCGTTTGAGACCAAACGCGGAGATCTAGTCAGGCCTACGGCACACTAGGGGGCGTGCGCGTCGCGCCAAGCCGGCGCGAGCGCTTGAATGCGCACGACGGCAGAGAGGGGAACGATGACCGGTCGCGTCACGCGCGTGGTCGCGGTCGCTGCAGCACTGGTGTGGGCGCTTGAGAACTCCGGCGCCGCGGCCCAGGCGTGCAGCTGCAGGCATCAGGGGAGCAATGTCGCCTGTCCGTCCGGCTTGCCGGCGGGCAGCCAAAGCATCGAATTCGTACCCGGGGGCACGATCTGGGTGACGCCCCAAGGGCAGCAAGTCTTCGTGGGCCAAGTGTCATTCCCCGGTTGCACGACTACAACGCCCGCGACACCCCCTACAAAACCTGCAACAACACCGTCGATCCAGCCGCCACCGGTGCAAACGCCGACGCCGCCGGTCCGACCACCGACAACGTCGCCCGTGGAAACGCCGATCACGCCACCGGAGACGGTGACGCGCCCACCGACGATTGCGACACCACCAACCACGCCACCGGAGACGGTGACGCACCCACCGACGATTACGACACCACCAACCGCGATCACGCCACCGGAGACGGTGACGCGCCCACCGACGATTACGACACCGCCAACCACCACCACGCCGCCGGAGACGGTAACGCGGCCGCCGACGATTACGACACCGCCATCCACGATCACGCCACCGGAAACGGTGACGCGGCCACCGACGATTACGACGCCGCCAACCACGACCACGCCATCGGAGACCGGAACGCGGCCACCAACGAGCACCACGCCACCAACGGCGCGCACTCCGACAACGCCGCCTGAGCAAACCACGACGCGACCGCCCGTTCTGCCGCCGGCGGACCTGGGCAGAGGCGAGGAGGACCGCGCTCGGCGTCTGATCCAACCGCCAAATCAACCCGTGTTTCAGGTGCCCCCGCCGCCGCCCGACGACGGTAAGACGACTGACGACCTAATTCAGCGGCTCGGCCGCGAGCTCAAGGAGCAGCCGCCGGCCACACAGGAGAGCCCGCCGCTACCTCCGGTCACACCGCCGCCTGTCGTGCCACAGGGCTCACCGCCGGTGCCGCCGACCTATTCGCCGCCACCTGGCATGCCCCCAGTCTCACCGCCAGTGCCGCCGACATATTCGCCGCCACCTGGCATGCCACCAGCTTCTCCGCCAGTGCCGCCGACCTATTCGCCGCCGCCTGGCGTGCCCCCAGGCTCACCGCCGGTGCCGCCGACTTATTCCCCACCGCCCGGCGCGCCCCCAGTCTCACCGCCGCTGCCGCCGACCTATTCGCCGCCAGATCAGCCGCCAACCTACGGGCCGCCGGACCAGCCGCCGCCGTATGGGCCGAAGGAACCCCCGATCTATCGAACCGAGGACAAGCCGCCGTGCTGCGGCATAACCGGCAACAAGATCCACTATCCGGTCACCTCGGATCCCATGGAGGTCCCCAAGGAGATCGAAGCGCCGCGTGATGTCGCCATGGGCGCCTACCAGGTCCTGCTCCATAACGGCGTCTTTTTCCAGAACGAAGCCGACCTGTCAATTGCCGCGCTCGCGTTCAACGTCGAGTGGACCCGGCACTGGAAGGGAAAGGTCAAGTTCGACGACGGCGGCCTTCTGGGATACGGGTGGGACTGGAGCTACAACAAGCGCATTGTTCCGATTGCGCGAACGACCCTTGCCGACGGCTTGTACGAAGAAATCATCGGCGTCGATATTCCCAAGCTCGTCTACTACGATGGTCAGGTCCGCGCCGAGGTGGATACCGAAGTCCATTCGGAATTCAGGCAGGTATTCAACTTCGACACCCAGTTTAGCGCCTATGTAACAACTTATACGGCGCCGCCCGGGACCTTCCACGAAATTGAGCGCTATGTGCTTCTGCCTAACTCGGTAAATCCGTTCGGGGCACACCCAAGCGCGCAAGGAGACCGTATCTTCTACGTATTGCGCGAAAAAAACGGAACCCGCTATGTGTTCAGCTGCCGTGGACAACTCATCTACATCCTTTCGCGCAACGACAGCCCGGACCAGCGACTGCGCGTCGACTTGCGCTATGAGGGACCTCTCAATCCGCTTACCCAAAGCCACATGCTGTCGGAATTGATTGATGCCTCTGGCCATCATTTCGTCGTGACCACGTATCCGATCCATGACGGATTCGTCAACACCAATATCAAATGCCAGCATGTATTCGGCAAGTATCCGATTCCGCGCATCAAGAGTGTCTCGGGGATCGGGTTCTGGGTCGAATACAAGTACCGGGGCGACGATTCCGAACCGGTTCTCGAAGCGTCGGTCATCCACACCGCCGATGCCGAGCAGAAGCGCGAATACAAATACGACGGTGGTAACCACCTCACCGAGACCAAGCTGCCTGAGGAATGCGCCAAGGGGGCCGCAGGGAAACCCTATTTCGTTAACACCTACGCGGGTGACCGCGTCGTGTCGCAGGACCACGGCGGTGAAAAAACGCAGATCGACTATGCGGGGAGCAAGGTCACGGTCACCGATGCGCTCGGCGGAAAGCGTGAATACGCGCTGACCAATATCGGCGATTATCCGGTGATCGAGTCGCTCACGGTGCGCGATCCGGCCGGAGATTCGTGGACCACCAGCTTTCAGCATAACGCCGCGAGCCAGGTGACGCGTGTCGTCCATCCGCGCGGCAACGGCGTGTCATTCGAATACGAAACGACCAACCGGCAAGTCACCCTCGGGCCGATCCGCGATTGGGTCGATCGCAATCTCACCTATGAAAACAATCTCGCAGCCGGCAACCTCCTGACAACGACGATGTTCGCCGATGCCAAGGCGTCCGGAGCGCAAGGCGGCATCGCAAGTCACCAGACGTTCGAGAGCCTGTACAACCAGACGGAGACCTCGACCGACCCACTGGGCAATGTGTCGCGACACACGTACGAATATTTCGTGCCGCGCGATCGCGGCAACCCGATGACGAGTCAGGGACCAGCGGTGCTGCAGCCGGATGGGAAAAGCGTTCCGGCCGCCGTCTTGAACTATACGTACGAGGCGCGCGCGCTGCCGACGATCGCGGACGCCGGCCACGGGCACCTCACGAATTACAAGTACGACGGCCACGGTTACCTGGAGCGCGTCGATTTTCCGGGCGGTGGATACCAGACCTACATCAATAGTGAGCGTGGTGAGACCATGGACCTCGGTGGCACGAGCGGCAGTGTCCACTACGCACGGAACGGCCGCGGGCTCGTGACGTCGGAAAGCGTAGGACCGGAGGCATTCAAGATCCGGAAAAGTTTCAAGTACGACCTGAACGACAATGTCATCGAAACTGCGCTGCATGCGGAGGACACGTTCGGGCCCGACGCTGCGCCTCTCGGCCTCCACGATCTGGTCGACACCAACCGTGTCGTGAAGATCGATTACGACGTGCAAAACCGGAGGACCAGGGAAACGATCCTCGCCGACGGCCAGCAACTTGTTACGACCTTCGATTACTGGCCGACGGGAGCGCTCAAGGCCATCCACGCGCCCCCGTTTGCGGCGAGCGGCGAATTCCTGACGACGTTCAAGTACGACGCGCGTGGCCTGGAGCTGGAAATGGTTCAGGCGTCGGGGACGCCGGCGGCGCTCAGCACCATAACGACCTATGATGGCAACGGCAATGCCGTCCGTGTCGAGAAATCCGCTGATGGAAAGAAAAGCGCATCGACGCAGCTTTTCGATGGCTTTGATCGGGTGATTTCGATCACCGACCCGCTTCAGTCAGAGCACATTCTCCAGTACGACGTGTTGGGCAACGCCGTGCATGCCGAAACATCCGGTCCGACCGGTCGCGTGGGCGAGCCGCGCGAACTGCTGTTCAGCGGTGATTACAAGTTCGATGCCTATTGGCACATGATCTCGCGGCGGCTCGACACGCTGACCGGCGCGGTCGCGGAGACCCAGTGGTTTTACGACGGTGATCTCCAACTCGTCAAGCAGAAGGATCCGAACGGCGCCGAGTCGTCGTTCACTTACACCGTCGCGGGACATGTCGAGGATGTGACGGACGCGGTGGGCAACCTGACGCATCACGTTTACGACCTTGGCGGCAATCTTACGCGGGTCGAGGAAACCGACGTCGAGCAGGCGCTTGACTCCAATGCGGGAACGTATTCGACGAAGAAGGCGACGTACACCACAGCCAACAAATACAATGACGTCGGGCGGCTTATCGAGACCGCCTCGCCGACGTCCACTACGCGCATCTTTTACGACAGCGCCGGCAACGTCAGGGCCGCGTGGTCGTCCGCTGAGGGTCTGACAACGTACCGGTACGACGGATTCGGCCGCCGCACCGAAGTGAGCCATGCCGGCGCGCGCGAGAAGGTTTCCTACACGCAGGGCAACCAGGTGGCCGAAAAGGTCGGAAGTGCCGATGCTGGTCTTAACGTGATCTCGCGCGAGACGTTTGCCTATGACGCGATGGGGCGGACCGTTCGCCGGAGGAATGAGCTTGCCAACACCGAGACCGTGTCTCGCTACGACGGCCTTGGGCGCCTCACGCGCGTCATCGATCCGAACACGACCGCCGTAGATCGCACTTACAGCGATGCAGGATTGCCGCTGACTACGACGGTCAATCTGCCGCCGTCGCAGCCGCCGCACCTCGGCACGCGGGCGAACGGCCACGTGTTGCCGGCGGTCTTCGGCGTTACGAGCGAAAGCTTCGACTACGATGGCCTGGGCCGAATTGTCAGCGCCCGCAGCAACCTCGGGCCGTCCGAGGTGAGTTTCAAGTACGACGGCCTGGGCCGCGTCCTGGAGGAAACGCAGACATTCCGGGCGATAACGCAGACGGTTAAACACGACTTCTCCACTGACGGCAAATGGTCGGACGTGATTTACCCTGATTTGGCGGGCCGGCAGCGCGTGCGCCACGCGCTCGACGCGCTTGGACGCGTGAAGGAAGTGACCGTCAACGGGGCGACCATTGCGTCGTACCGGTACAGCGGTACCGACCGGATCGCCTCCGAACTGCTGGGCAACTGGCAGGAGCGCCGCCTTTCGTACGACGAACGACGCCGTCTCGATCGTGAGGAATTGCCAGGCGCCAGAGCCGGTGCTGCGCCGCTGTGGAGTCAGACCGCCGCGTACGACGAGGGACACATCAAGATGGTTCGGGAGATTGCGCAGCCGGATTTGTCGCTGCGGGTGCTCACGACCAACCTGCGCCACGATCCGAGTGGCCGCGTGGTCTCCTCCGTGACCACGCGCGCCGGACGCACGAGCGGTGCCGACGCCTCGCTCGAAGACAGCGCCGTGTTTTCCGAATTCGAGGCAGGACGGCTCGCGCGGATCGCGGAATACACGCGCGATGAATCCGGTGCAATGCGTGTCGCGCGCACGGACCGGTTCACGTACACGCCGGACGGCAGGGTCGACATGCTGGCCACACGGGGACGTATCGGTGGCGACGCCAAAACGGCGCCGGATGATTTCGATGCCGTTGCCACGCACGTCGACGTCGACCCTGTCGCAAGCGACCAGAAGTTCGTCTACGACTACAAGGGCAACCTGCTCTTCGACGGACGCTTTGTCTATACGTACGATTTTCGCGATCGACTCTTTATCGTCGAAGACACGCGGTTTCCGTTCCAATACATCGAACGGGTCTTTTTCTACTACGACGCGCTGGGGCGGCGAGTCGAGGTCTGGCCCGACCGCGACATAGATCCGCACGGGATGCTCGCGTGGGGGGCTGGCGCCTGGCTCAAGTCGCCGCAATGGTTCGTCTACGACGGCGCCAACGTTATTGCCGAAGTCCTCCGCGAACCGCCAAAGATCGATGGTGCGCCACCGCCGGCGACCCGCGTGCTCCTCGCGCGCTACTTCTTCGGCGCCCATGACAGCGAGCGCATTCGAATGGATCGCCGGCCGGAGAATGACCTCACCGCACAGCTTTCCACGTTCTATCTGCACGAGGACCTGAACGGAAACATCCGCGTTGCGACCGACGACAGCGGCAAGGTGCTCTTCATCGCAAATCGTGAGCCGGCGCCGGGGACCGAGAACGCCGCGCCGGGGCGCCCACCGGGTGACGAGAACTATCTCGACGGCGAGAATATCCGCGTGCCGTATCTCGGCGGCACCACCCGCATCGATGGGTTCGCGGGATCGGTCTATCGCGAGGACGCGCGAGGGCCGATGTATGACTATCGCGATGCGTTCGAATTTGCCTATAAGCTCGATCAAAAGCAACTTCGCGAAAGCATTGCCACGCAGCAAAACCGGTTGTTCGGACAGTCGATTGCCGCGGCGGCGGCGCCGTTAGTGCTCGCGGCCGCGCCCGAGGCCGCGGCCGGATGGGTTGCGAATCTCTCCTGGGGGATGGCTTACGAGGGCAGCTTGTGGACGTTCGGAACGGTCGCGGTCAAAGTGACGTACGCGGCGCTGACCGGCGGCGACTACTCATCAACCGATTTGTTACGCGATATCGGAACCGGCGCGCTTTACGGTGTCGCGGGTGGCGTAATGGACGGCCTGGGCATGAGCCGGCTATCGAACTTCGCGATCAACCTCACGGGCGAGACAGTTTGGGATGCGACCGCGTATGGACGCGGCGGGATCGATACATTTGCGCACACCGCCATTTCCGCGTCATCGATGGAACTCTTGGGATCGCTGATCGGGCGGCTTCGCATGTCCGGATTGCGTGGCATCGGACGCAATCATGGTGCGCGCATCGAACAGAGCGGGCAGTCGGTTCGCGAGGTGAGCGCGAAAGCCGCGCTGCCCGAGGCGATCGCGAGGAGTAGATCCGCCGGCGGCGGTCGTCCCTCGAATTTGATGGGCGCGCACCGCCTCGGCGAACCTGGGTTGAGCGAGGATCTGCGACTTTTCGACGCGGGGATCATGTCCGAGTTGATGAGGACCACGGAACATTCCGCGCATATTGGTTTGGTTCTCCGGGAGGGTCTGCGCCAGCGTGGTCTGCGCGGCGAGTTCGCTGAATTGGACGACAGAAGCTTCGCCCTTTTCTTCCCGTATGAAGGGCTGATTCGAGTCAACACCCAGTTTCTCACGCAGAACCGGTTCGGTGTCTGGCGTACGCGAAGCGCCGCAGCTTCGGTCGTCCACGAGGGTGTTCACTATCTCGGCTTGGGTGAGATCGCCGCGAATACGGCGGCGGCGCAATACCTGATCGCCTCGTCGTCGCGACTCAGAAACTGGCCCAAAAACAAGACGATCCAACCGGGGGATTTCCCGTTCCTGCACAGTGACCACATCGCGTTGATCAATGAATTTAGGAAGGTCAGGGGCGAGGGGATCGGCTCTTCCCAGAAGCTTGGCGAACACGAGGCAGCGGAAGCGTACATCAATTGGATAGATCAGAAAGGATACGACTTCGCCCGAAACCAGGGCGACTATCGCTTGGCGGTTCGGCTCGAAGGCGGAACTATTAAAGAGTTTGGAACACGGGAATGGGCACGCAATCATCCCCTGCCTCCGACCGGCAACGTTGTTCTCGACGCAGTTCTTGCACCCTGAGGCCAGTTCAATCGCGCGCGGCGGTCTGCGCGACATCGCCTAACAAGATCGCCGCGTTTGGTCTGAAATGGCACAGTTATCCGCGCGACGCTGTATTGATCCTGGACCGTGACGATCTCGATTTCGCCCGAACCTGTCTGGCGATGGCATATACGCTCAAAGGTGAGAATGCCAAGGCGCGTGCCGCGGCGGCCGATTACCACCGATTGGATCCGAACGACCCGCTATGGGCATGGCGGAAACGAGCTTCGTCCAGGCCTGCCGCATACAAGGAATATTTTAGGCAGCGTTGCCAGGTTGGACGGGTTGTTAGAATCGCACGGCACGAGCGCGGCGCGTACGTCTGCAAATTTCACTTGGCCTTCCACGTCAGTCGTAGCTCAGCGAGCTCCTGCTTAAAGCGCAATAATCTCCTCTCCAGAAGCTTGGCGAAATCGACTGTCGGACGGCGTGCTAATCTGCCTCAACCAATTCTAGATAGTCCGCCCAGTGCTGCATCATCTTGCGGCGCTCAGGCAGATATTCCGCGCGGTGGTAGGCCGCGCGCACCTTGTTGCGCTCCACGTGCGCGAGCTGACGCTCGATCACATCGGGACGGAAGCCTTGCTCATTAAGAATCGTCGACGCGGTGGCGCGAAAGCCGTGCGCTGTCGCGCGCGAATGGTAGCCCATGCGATATAATGCATAGAGTAAGGTGTTCTCGCTCATCGGCTTTTCGTGGCTCGCCTGGTTCGCAAATACATAACGCCGCCCGCCATTGAGCCTCTGGAGCTCACGTACAACCTCGATCGCTTGCGTCGAAAGGGGAACGATGTGCTCCAATCGCATTTTCATCCGGTCCGCGGGGATGCGCCATTGGGCCCTTTCGAGCTCGAATTCGGACCATTCCGCGGCACGCAACTCGCCGGTACGGACGAAGGTCAACAAAAGCAGGCGCATGGCCAGCTTGGTCTGGGGGTGCCCATCATAGGCGTTGAGCTTCTGGAGAAACTCCGGTAGCTCGGTTTCGCTCAACGCGGCGTAGTTCCGGGTTCTCTCCTTGGCCTTGAGCGCGCCCCGCAAGTCGACCGAGGGATTGCGTCGGGCGCGGCCGGTCGCGATGGCATAACGGAAGACTTGACCGCTGCTCTGCAGCATCCGATGCGCGATCTCGTTTGACCCGCGGGCGTTAGCTTGCGCGTGGCGTTCGATGAGCCGCAGCGCGTCGAGTAGCTCGGGCGCGTCGATTTCGGCAACTGGTCGCGAACCAAGAGCCGGGAACAGGTGGGTCTCGAGTCGGCGCAAGACCGTCGCCGCGTGGTCCACCGTCCACTTCGCGCGCTGATTGGCGTGCCATTCGCGGGCGAGAATCGCGAACGTGTTTTTGGCGCGGGTCCGCTGCTCCCGCTTTTCCAGCTTGCGCTCCGCGCTCGGATCGACACCGTCGCGGACACGCTTGCGCGCTTCGTCACGCACATCACGGGCCTCGGCGAGGGTCCGCTCAGGGTACTGACCGAGGGCCAGTACCTTTTCCTTGCGAAAGAAGCGATACTTGAGGCGCCAGAGCTTTGCGCCGGTGGGGGAGACCAGAAGATACATGCCCTTCTCGTCGAAGAGCTTGTAGGCGCTTTTTTGGGCCTTGGCGCGGCGAATCGCGATATCGGTGAGTGGCATCGGATACCCCCGTTTTGGGGACCAAATGAACGCACGATACCCCCGCGCTGCTTGGAGAGCAAATGATAGCGAATGAAACGTTACGACCGCAACTGCGGCGGATTGTCATAGGTAAAACCGGGATTTTGCTGCGGGTCTGGATGCGATTTGTCGTTTCCAGATGTGCTATTATTGGTGCCCAGAAGAGGACTCGAACCTCCACAGTGTTGCCACCGCTAGGACCTGAACCTAGTGCGTCTACCAATTCCGCCATCTGGGCCAGCGTGCGATTCTAAGAGCGAGCCTTTGCGTTGTCAAAGAAACTGCGGCGAACAAACGCCGGAAGCACGAACACGGCGCTGAGGCGAGCGTCACCTCGCCGCGGCGACGTCGACATTCCCGACCGCGAGCGCATTCTCGAATTCCTGCGTGAGCGCGGCGCGCCGATGCGCGCCGGCGACCTCGCTGCGTCGCTTCACGTCGGTGGAGCCGCCGAGCGGGAGGCCTTCACTGGCCGGCTTGCAGCGATGGAGCGCGACGGACAGCTGATGACCAATCGCAAGGGCGAGCTCTGTGTCGTCGCCAAGCTCGACCTGCTCACCGGCACGGTCCAGGGTCATCCCGACGGCTTCGGCTTTTTCCTACCCGATGACGGCAGTCCCGACTTGTTCCTCGCGCCCAACGAGATGCGCAAGGCGCTGCACGGCGACCGGGCGACGGCGCGTCAGATCGGTGTCGACCGGCGTGGCCGTCCCGAGGGTGTGCTGGTCGATGTGCTCGCGCGCAGCAACCGCGAAATCGTCGGCAGGCTCTACGAGGATCGCGGCATCTGGTTCCTCGTCGCCGAGAACAAGCGCATCAATCAGGACATCCTTGTGCCGCCGGACATGCGCGGCAACGCCAAGCCCGGCCAGGTCGTCGTCGCCGAGGTTATCGAACAGCCCTCCGCGCACCGCGAGCCGTTGGCCAAGGTCGTGCAGGTGCTCGGCAACTACGCCGACCCGGGCATGGAGATTGAGATCGCGCTGCGAAAGCACGATCTGCCGCATGAATTCCCGGCTGCGGCCAAGAGGCAGGCGGCGCGGCTGCCCGGCGAAGTGCGTGACGCCGAGCGCAAGGATCGGATCGACATCACGCGCCTGCCGCTGGTCACCATCGACGGCGAGACCGCGCGCGACTTCGACGATGCCGTGTACTGCGAGCGCATCGGCAAGGGCTTCCGGCTCCTCGTTGCCATCGCCGACGTCAGCCACTACGTGCACGATGGCGATGCGCTCGACGCGTCGGCGCGCGAGCGCGGCACCTCGGTTTACTTCCCGCGCCGGGTCCTGCCCATGCTGCCGGAAGCGCTGTCCAATGAGCTCTGCTCGCTCAAACCCGACGTCCATCGCCTGTGCATGGTCTGCGACATGGCAATCGATGCCAAAGGTAACATCGGTCGCTACCGCTTCGTCCCCGCGGTCATGCATTCGCGCGCCCGGCTCACCTACACCCAGGTCTGGGACTGGCTGTCGCAGCCGGCGCACGCGACCGGCAAGGAAGCGAAGGCGCTGCTGCCGCAGCTCGTCGACCTGCATGCGCTCTATAAACTGCTTGCGGCCGCGCGCCACCGTCGCGGCGCCATCGACTTCGACACGGTCGAGCTCGCGCTCGAGTTCGATCCGCACGGCAAGATCGACGCGATCGTGCCGGTCGTGCGCAACGACGCGCACAGGCTCATCGAGGAGTGCATGCTGGCAGCCAACGTCTGCACCGCCGAGTATCTGCTGGCACAAAAGCACCCGGCGCTATTCCGCGTCCACGAAGGCCCGACCCCAGACAAGCTCGCCGCGCTAAAGGAGTTCCTCGCCAGCTCTGGCTTGTCGCTCTCCGGCGGCGACAACCCTTCTCCGGCCGACTACGCGGCGCTGCTCGACCGCATCCGCGACCGGCCCGACTTCAACCTCCTGCAAACGGTGCTGCTGCGCTCGTTGCAGCAGGCGGTCTACAGCCCGGACAACGCCGGCCACTTCGGCCTCGGTTACGACGCATACACGCATTTCACCTCACCGATCCGCCGCTATCCTGATTTGCTCATCCATCGCTGCCTCAAGGCCTGTCTCGCCGGCGCACGCTATCACCCGGGCGGTGCGACGTGGCCCGAGCTCGGCGCGCACTGTTCGCTGACCGAACGCCGCGCGGACGAGGCCACGCGCGATGTCGAGAACTGGCTCAAGTGCTATTACATGCAGGATCGCGTGGGCGAAACCTGCGCCGGGACGGTGAGCGGCGTTACCCATTTCGGCCTGTTCGTGACGCTCGACGGACTCAACATCGACGGCCTGGTGCATGTCACCGAGCTTGGCAGCGATTACTTTCACTTCGACCCGATTCACCATGCGCTCATCGGCGAGCGCAGCGGCAAGACTTGGCGTCTTGCCGATCGGCTGACCGTCAAGGTGGCGCGCGTCGATCTGGAGCAGACCAAGATCGACTTCGTGCTGGCCGACGAAAAGACGCCGAAGACGACCGCGCGCGAACGTCCTCCCGAGCGGAAACGCGCCAAGTCCCGTTGAGCCCGCACCCGAGCTCTCGGGCTGTTGCAACCGGGCGAGCACGCTGAAGCGTCGCGTCCCATGCCCGCCACCGACCCGATCGCCGTCGTCGACCTGGTGATCCAGGCCCCCGACATCGGCACGCCGCAGATCAAGCACCTGGCGCGCCTGATCGGCGCGGACGCGATCAACGCCCTGAGCGCCGCGCAAACGCAGGCGTTCCGCCTGTCGCCGGCGCGAGAACGCGGCGGCGTGGCCGAGTTCTGCGCCGATGCGGGCATCGATTTCGGCTTCGTGCCCACCGCGCGGCGGCTGCAGCAAGTGCAGCTGGTGGCGATGGACATGGATTCGACGCTGATTGGCATCGAATGCATCGACGAGATCGCCGATCTGCGCGGCATCAGGCCCGAGATTGCAGCGATCACCCAGAGCGCGATGCGCGGCGAAATCGATTTTCACGCAAGCCTCACCCGCCGGGTGGCCCTGCTCGAAGGCCTCGACATGAGCGCGCTCGAGCGTGTCTACAACGAGCGCCTGCGTCTGTCGCCCGGAGCCGAGCGAATGGTCTCGGGGTTCACGCGCGCCGGCGCGAGGACGTTGCTCGTTTCGGGAGGCTTCACCTTCTTTACCGAGCGGCTCAAAGTCCGGCTCGGTCTCGACTACACCGTCGCCAACACGCTGCAAATTGCCGACGGCCGGCTTACCGGCCGCATCGAGGGCGAGATAATCGACGGCCAGGCAAAGGCGGACGCGTTCGCGCGCCTCGGGCGCGAGCTCGGCGGCGAGGGCCTCACCGTAGCCATCGGTGATGGCGCCAACGATCTGCCTCTGCTCTCCTGTGCCGACATCGGCGTGGCCTATCATGCCAAGCCAGCCCTCCGGGCGGCCGCAACGTACGCGATCGACCGCTGCGGGCTCGACGCGATCCTGAATCTCTTCGCCTAGCTAGAAGAGGTAGCGCAGACCCAGCCGCATTGCGGCCGCCATATCCCACGCCGCCAGGGCGACGATGACGAACCAGGTGCCGGCCATGCCCCAGAAGCGTCCGCGCGACTCCTTCGTGGTCCGCGACAGGCCGACGGCATGCGCGATCCGGGAAACGACAAAGGTCACCCCGCAGACGTGCAGGAACGTCCGGCCTGCGCCGTCGAGCTCGGCGACGAGCAGCAACACGAGCATGGGCAGAATCCACTCGACCGCGTTGCCGTGAACGCGGATCGCCCGGGCGAGATCCGGGTCGTTGCCATGGCCCGTACCGATGCGCAGTTTGCTCCGCAACAGCGTGACGCGCCCGGCAAGCACCAGCAGCAGCAGCATCAGGAATCCCGCGTACAAGCCGGTGACCGGTGCGGTCATTCCTCCTCCCCGTCGAAATCGCCTTCGTCGATCCAGGCCATCTGGATCGCCTCGAGGATCTTCTCGCCGCTGTGCTTAGGGTCGTCATCGAAACCGGGCAGCTCGAGCACCCAGCGCCGCAGGTCGGTAAACAGCACGCGGTTGGGGTCGACTTCGGGATGCGCATCGGCGAGCCCGATGGCGATCGCGTGGATGTCGGTCCACTTCATTTGCTGGCTTCCTTGGCGTAGTTGATCGTGTACTTGGGTATTTCGATCACCAGCTTCGCATCCCCCACCTTGGCCTGACACGACAGGCGCGACTGGGACGTAAGGCCCCAGGCGCGATCGAGCAGGTCGTCCTCGTCTTCGGAGGACGGTGACAGCGAATCGAGGCCCTCGCGCACGATCACATGACAGGTGGTGCAGGCGCAGGACTTCTCGCAGGCATGCTCGATCGCGACCCCGTGATCGAGCAGATTGTCGCAGATCGATTCGCCATGGGTTGCCTCAAAGGTCGTGCCCTCCGGACACAGCTCGGCGTGTGGCAGGACGACGATTTCGGCCATGCGCTTCTAGTCACGTGCCAGCAAATCGATGCGGCGACCGGTCAGCGCGCCGGCGACGCCGCGATCCATGCGCCGGGCGGCGAAATCCGCGGTGGCGCGGTTAAGCGCCGCGATCGCCGCCTGCAATGCGTGCCTGTCGACGCCAGCAAGGCGTTGCCGCACCATCGCCATAGCGGCGTCGATATCTGCCTTCTGTCCAGCATCGAGCAGATCGCCATCGACGTCAAGCGCGCTCCGGGTCGCGGCGAGTATCCGCTCGGCCTCGACTTGTGCCTCGGTGAGCGCGCGGGCGGCCATGTCGGCCGTTGCGTGCGCCTGAGAATCTTCGAGCATGCGCGCAATGTCGGTATCAGCGAGGCCGTACGACGGCTTGACCGTGATCGCTGCTTCGACGCCGGTGGTCTGCTCGCGCGCCGATACGGAGAGCAAGCCGTCGGCATCGATCTGAAACGTAACCCGGATGCGTGCCGCCCCGGCGACCATCGGCGGGATGCCGCGCAGCTCGAAGCGCGCCAGTGAACGGCAGTCGGCCACCCGCTCGCGCTCGCCTTGCACGACGTGAATCGCCATTGCCGTCTGGCCGTCCTTGAACGTCGTGAACTCCTGCGCCTTGGTAATCGGGATGGTGGCGTTGCGCGGGACGATCTTCTCGGTCAAGCCGCCCATGGTTTCGAGCCCTAGCGACAGCGGAATGACGTCAAGCAACAGCCAATCCTCGTCCGTGGCGCGATTTCCCGCGAGCACGTTAGCCTGAATCGCCGCGCCGAGGGCGACCACCTGATCCGGATTGAGATTGGTGAACGGGGGCATGCCGAAGAACGCGGCCACGGCTTTCTGGATCTGCGGCATCCGCGTCGCGCCCCCGACCATCACCACCCCGTCGATGTCCCGTGGCGCTAGCTTCGCGTCTTGCAGCGCCTTGCGCACCGGCAGAAGCGTCTTGCCCACCAGCGTCGCGGTAATCGTCGTGAAGGTCGCCGCGGTCAGGGTGAGATCGATGTGCTCGCCCGTCGACAGCGTCGCCACGAGCGGGGTCGACGCGAGCGTGGTCAGGTTCTCTTTCGCCTCGCGTGCCTTGAGCAGCAGCCGGCGCGTGTCCGACGGCGGCAGCGGACCGAGGCCTGCAGCCTCCAGCACCCAGCAGTAGATGCGATGGTCGAAATCATCGCCACCAAGCGCAGTGTCTCCGGCGGTCGCGAGCACTTCGAATACACCCCGCGAGAGCTTGAGCAGCGACAGGTCGAAGGTGCCGCCGCCGAGGTCGTACACCGCGAAGGTCCCCTCGGACGCATTGTCGAGGCCGTAGGCGATCGCCGCCGCAGTCGGCTCGTTGAGCAAGCGCAGCACGTTCAAGCCGGCGAGCTGCGCCGCATCCTTGGTCGCCTGCCGCTGGGCGTCGTCGAAATAGGCCGGAACGGTGACGACCGCGCCGGCGAGCGCGCCTTCGAGGCTCGCCTCGGCGCGTATGCGCAAGCTGCGCAGGATCTCCGCCGACACCTCGACCGGCGTGCGCACACCGGCGCACGTCTCGATCTTCACCATCCCGGGGGCGTCGACGAAGCGATAGGGAAAACGCCTGGCATCGGAGAGGTCGGCCAGGCCCCTTCCCATCAGCCGCTTGACCGACACGATCGTGTTCTGCGGATCTGCTACCAGCGCGTCCTGCGCTGCATAACCGACCTCGACGCCGTGGGCCGCGAAATGCACGATCGAGGGCAGCAGCGGTCGACCCTCCGCGTCCGGGAGAACGACCGGGATGCCGCGGCGCACGGTCGCGACCAGCGAATTGGTGGTGCCCAGGTCGATGCCAACGGCGAGCCGTCGCGCCTGGGCTGCGGGCGCGGCGTCGGGCTCGGCAATCTGCAACAGCGCCATCAGTCTTCGCCCGCGGCGATCGCCGACTCGAGATCGTCGGCGACCTTGGTCAGGAAACGCAGTTCGCGCACGGCATCGCGTGCTGCATTCCACGCCTGCGCCTCGAGGTGATCGGCGAGCGTCGCCTCGAGCGCGGCGGCGTCGGCGCGCACCGCCGCGAGCAGCACCGCCAGGCCGCTGCGGTCAGCGCCCGCCTGCACCGCGTCCATGGCTTCGCGTCGCTCGAGCTCGCGTTGCAGGAATTCCAGCGGCAGCGCCGTGTCCGTTTCCGCCAGCGCATCGATGCCACGCAGCGACAGCAGGTACTGCGCCCGGACAACCGGATCCTTGAGCGCCCGGTAGGCCTCGTTGACGCGCGCGGACGATTGCAGCGCCATGCGGCGCTCGGTCTCGCCCGCGGTGGCATAGCGATCCGGATGCACCTCCCGCTGCAGCGCGTGGTAGGCCGCGTCGAGCGCGGCCGGATCGAAGCGATAGCGCGGCGGCAGGCCGAAGAGCGCAAAATAATCCTGGGAGAAATCGATCATTCTTGTTGTGGCTCCCCCAAGCGCAGGGGAGGATTCGGGCAGCAGGCGCGCGCATTCGCATCGCCCGCCCGACCCCCCGCTCGATCGAGGGGAGGGAATCGGCTCAGACGTTAAACGATTCGCCGCAACCGCACTCGTCCTTCACGTTCGGGTTTTTGAACTTGAATCCTTCGTTCAAGCCCTCCCTCGCAAAGTCGAGCTCGGTTCCGTCGAGGTACGGCAGGCTTTTGGGATCGACTACAACCGTCACGCCATGGCTGTTGAAGCGATGGTCCTCGGGCCTGACCTCGTCGGCATACTCGAGCTTGTAGGCGAGCCCGGAGCAGCCGGTCGTGCGCACACCGAGGCGCAAGCCGACGCCCTTGCCGCGCCGGGTCAGAAACCCGGCGACATGCTTGGCTGCATTCTCGGTCAGCGTGATGGCCATCGCGCCCTCTGCCGCGGTCAGTCCGCGGCCGCCGCCACCGCGGGCGCGCTCGGCGCGCCCTGCCGCTCGGCGTCGCCGTGCTTCTGGCGATAATCGGCCACCGCCGCCTTGATCGCGTCTTCGGCGAGAATCGAGCAGTGGATCTTTACCGGCGGCAGCGCCAGCTCTTCGGCGATCTGCGTGTTCTTGATGGAGGTCGCCTGGTCGAGCGTCTTGCCCTTGACCCATTCGGTGACGAGCGAGGAGGAGGCGATCGCCGAGCCGCAGCCATAGGTCTTGAACCGGGCATCCTCGATGCGTCCGTCCGGCCCGACCTTGATCTGCAGCTTCATCACGTCGCCGCAGGCGGGCGCTCCGACCATGCCCGTGCCGACGCCCGACTCGTCCTTCGCGAACGAGCCGACGTTGCGCGGATTCTCGTAGTGATCCAGTACCTTGTCGCTGTATGCCATCTGCTTTCTCCTCGGGTGCGCGGTCAGTGCGCTGCCCATTGCACGCTGTCGAGATCGATGCCTTCCTGATGCATCTCCCACAGCGGTGATAATTCGCGCAGCTTCGCAATCTTGCGCTTCACCAGCTCCACCGCGTAGTCGATTTCCTCGGTGGTCGTGAAGCGGCCCACGGTGAAGCGGATCGAGCTGTGCGCCAACTCGTCGCTGCGGCCGAGTGCGCGCAGGACGTACGACGGTTCGAGGGAGGCCGACGTGCAGGCCGAGCCTGACGACACCGCCACGTCCTTGATCGCCATGATCAGGCTCTCGCCTTCGACGAAATTGAAACTCACGTTGAGGTTGTGCGCCACCCGCCGTTCCGAGCTGCCGTTCAAATACACTTCCTCGATTTCCGACAGACCCTTCCACAGCCTGTCGCGCAGCATGCGGATACGCTCGTTGTCGGCCGCCATTTCCAGCCGCGCCAGCCGGAATGCCTCGCCCATGCCCACGATCTGGTGCGTCGGCAGCGTACCCGAGCGCATTCCCCGCTCGTGCCCGCCGCCATGCATCTGCGCCTCGATGCGCACCCTCGGCTTGCGCCGCACGAACAGCGCGCCCACGCCCTTCGGGCCATAGGTCTTGTGCGCCGAAAACGACATCAAGTCGACTTTCAGCGCCGAGAGGTCGATCGCGATCTTGCCGGTCGCCTGCGCGCTGTCGACGTGAAAGATGATGCCGCGCGCGCGACAGATCTCGCCCATCGCCGGCACGTCCTGGATAACGCCGATCTCGTTGTTCACGTACACGACGGAGGCTACGGTCGTGTCCGGGCGCAGCGCCGCCTTGAACCGCTCCAGGTCGACCAGGCCGTCGCTCCCGACGTCGAGGTAGGTGACCTCGAACCCGGCGCGCTCGAGCTCGCGCATCGTGTCGAGGGTCGCCTTGTGCTCGGTCTTGATCGTAACCAGATGCTTGCCCTTGTCCTTGTAGAAGTTCGCCGCGCCCTTGAGCGCCAGGTTGATCGACTCGGTCGCACCCGAGGTCCACACGATCTCCTTCGGGTCGCAATTGACGAGCCGCGCCACCTCTTCGCGCGCCTCCTCGACCGCCTTCTCCGACTCCCAGCCGAACGCGTGCGAGCGCGAGGCCGGGTTGCCGAACTGCTCGGTCAGGTACGGAATCATCTTCGCCGCGACACGCGGATCAACCGGCGTCGTGGCGGAATAGTCGAGATAGATCGGCTTCTTCATGTCGTCCGTTCAATCCAACCGTTGCGTTTCACACCACCGCCGCGGGCTCCGGCTTCTTGCCCGGCAGCACGCGATGATCCTGCAGCACCGTGACCGGCTGCTTGTCCTGCTGCCGGACCAGCTGCTCGAGGGTGACCGAGTTCAGGAAGGTGAAAATGTGCGTGTTGAGGCTTGCCCAGAGCTCGTGTGTCATGCAGCGCTTGTCGTCCTGGCAATTCTCCTTGCCGCCGCATTGCGTCGCATCGATCGGCTCGTCGACGGCGGTGATGATGTCCGCCACCGAGACCCCGGTTGCGGCGCGCGCCAGGTTGTAGCCCCCGCCCGGGCCGCGCACGCTGTCGACCAGGCCGTAGCGGCGCAGCTTGCCGAAGAGCTGCTCCAGATACGACAGGGAAATCTTCTGTCGTTCGGCCACCCCGGCAAGCGTCACCGGGCCCCCGCCGTTGTGCATGGCCACGTCAATCATCGCCGTTACGGCGAAACGTCCTTTGGTCGTCAGTCGCATCGCTACCTTATAAGCGCGTCCCGCCCGGGTCGTGAAGTCCCGGACACGGCGCCATCCGCTATCCTATAATTCCCGATTAATTTAGTCAACTAAAGGCCCGGTTGGTTCACTCCAGCAGGCGGTTGATCCGCTCCGGGTCGAACAGGTCGGCGGTGGCCTTGGCGTCGCCGCAATCGAAGCCGCCACGCTGCAAAAGCTCGACTAGGGTCTTCAGGCGTTCCTCGGTAGCCGCGGCGTGGTCGAGCAGCGAGTGCACCGCCTGGACCATCGGATCGTTCATGTCGGCGCTAATGGCATAGGCCGAGAAGCCGATGGTTGCCGCCTGCCGCTCGCGGCGGAGCGCGTCCTCGCCGCTGACGATGCGCGCCGGGATACCGACCGCCGTCGCGCCCGCTGGTACATCGCGCACCACCACCGCGTTGGAGCCAACTTTGGCCCCGTCGCCGACGAAGACAGGGCCCAGGATCTTAGCGCCCGCGCCGACCACCACCGAGCGCCCCAGCGTCGGGTGACGCTTGGTCTTCTCCCATTTGACGCCCCCAAGCGTAACCCCATGATAAAGCGTGCAATCGTCGCCGATTTCGGCGGTCTCGCCGATCACCACGCCCATGCCGTGATCGATGAACACGCGCCGGCCGATGACCGCCCCGGGATGGATCTCGATGCCGGTGAACCACCGGCTCCAATGCGACAGCCAGCGCGCAAGCCAGCGCCAGCCCCAGCGCCACAACGGGTGCGACAGCCAGCGGTGCCCGGTGAGCGCATGCAGCCCCGGATAGCAGGTCAACACCTCCCACGTCGAGCGGGCGGCAGGGTCGCGGTCGAATACGACCGCGATGTCTTCGCGCAGGCGGGAGAACATGGCGCTATTTTTCCATATCCGAGCGAATCACTCTACTATTATTGCCGCAGCCGTTCAACGCAACAGGACGGCGGCAACGACGAGGCCTGTCACGACCAGAGAAAAGATAACCAGATAAACAAGCGATATCACCGCCGCGCGAGCGATCACGCCCGACCAGCGACCGCCGTAGACGGCGTGCATCGACAGCAGCAGATACGCCATCACCCAGATGATCAGCGCCGTGCGCACCGCGCCGCGGGGCAGGAGCACGAGCGGCACCACCACCAGGAACAGAAAGGCGTGGTTGTGGGCGCCGAAGACCAGGTGCGCCGCATAACGGCGCGGGCGCAGCGGGTAGCACCTTGCCCGCCCGACGTAGACCATCTTGAGCAGCAGGGCGAACAGCGGCAGCAGCGCGAACATGGCGTAGGGCCCATAACGCAGCACCCCGGAAAAAATCTGCTCGACCTGTTCCTGTCGCGGCAGGCGCCTGAACTGCTTGGCGCGCTCCCGCAGCGGCGAGACCCATGGCGCGTCGCCGAATTCGACCAGCGCGCCGGAAATGTCGCTCGATCCGCTGGTGGCATCGTCCAGGGCCCGTTTCTTCTCGCCCGGGCGGACATTGGCCTGGCCCGTCGGGGCGGTGGCAACCTCGAGTTGCTGTTCCCCCTCGCGGGCGGAGGTCAGGCCCTGCTCGAGCAGACGCTCCGATCCCCCGACGAAGCGCAGCAGTGCGAACAGGCCAATCGAGAACACCAGGAACAGCCGCGCCGGACGGATATACCGCCGCCGCCTGCCGGCGAAATACTCAAGGGTGAGGAAACCGGGTCGGCACAGACCGATGAGCGTGCGCCACATCCGTCCGTCGAACGCCACGTAGCGTCCCGCGGCTTCGCGCAGCAGGGCGCGCACCGTCGGCAGCGCCAGGCTCGTCTCCTGCCCGCAGGCGGTGCAATAGGTGCCCGACGCGGCGGCGCCGCAGTTGCGGCACACCGGCGCTGCCTCGGGTGGTGGATTGAGCGAGGGGGTGGCGGTCATCGCGGAGGGGCGCCCTAGGCGCGACGCGCGAGCAGCTGATCGATGCGCGCCAGGATGCCGCGCAGGATATTGACCTCTTCCTTTTCCAGGCGGGCGCGCGCGAACAGCCGGCGCAGGCGCGAGAGCAGTCGTTTCGGGTGCCGGGGATCGAGGAAGCGCATGCCGATGAGCGTGCGCTGGGCGCAGGCGTAGAGGGCCTCGATTTCGTCCAGGGTCGCCGCTTCGAACCGGGGAGCCGCCCACACACCGTCGCCGCGCGCGGCGACGAAGAGCTCGTAGGCAGCCACCTGCACCGCCGCGGCGAGATTGAGCGACGCCTGCCCGGTTTCGCCCGGGATCGTGGCCACGATCTGGCAGCGCGAGAGTTCGGCGTTGGACAGGCCCGACATCTCGGTACCGAATACCAGGGCAACCTCAGCGCCCGCGGCGTGGCGGACCGCCTCGAGCGCGGCCTCCCGTACCGAGCACGCCGCGCCGGCGAACTCCCGCGGCCGCGCTGAAAAACCGAGCGCCAGACTCGCGCCGGCAAGCGCCGCATCGAGAGTGGGGACGACCTTCGCTGCGCGCAGCAGCGCGCCGGCGCCGGCCGCGAGCGCGTCGGCGTCCGGGTGCGGGAAGGCCCGCGGCGCGACGAGCACAAGCTGCGACAGCCCCATCGCGTGCAGGGCACGCGCCGCGGCGCCGATGTTGCCCGGATGGCTCGTCGCGCAGAGTACGACACGGATCCGGTCGAGCGGCGAGGTCATGATCGAGGCCGGGCGCCGACGGCGGCAGCAGAGAGGCTATGCAAATGCAGGTAGAATGCTTAGTTGACACACGCTGCGACGCGCGCGGGCACCAACCGGCGCCGCGCGACCGAGGCAAATCGCGGCACTCCCAGGCAAGCTCCGGCGATCATGCACCCGATGCTCACGACCGCAGTCAAGGCCGCGCGCCGCGCGGGCAGCGTCATCAATCGCGGCGCGCGCGACCTCGATATGCTCACGGTGACCGCCAAGGGTCCCAAGGATTTCGTCAGCGAAGTCGACCGCGCTGCCGAGGCGGCGATCGTCGAGACGCTGCATGCGACCTATCCGGACCACGCGATTCTAGCAGAGGAAGGCACCGCCCGAGGCGCGAATGCCGCTGCCGAGCACCTGTGGATCATCGATCCGCTCGACGGCACGACCAATTTCCTGCACGGCTTTCCGCAGTATTGCGTGTCGATCGCGCTGCAGCACAAGGGTCAGATCACGCAGGCGGTCGTCTACGACCCGGTGCGCAACGACCTGTTCACGGCGACGCGCGGGCGGGGCGCGTTCTTGAACGACCGCCGCATCCGCGTCTCGAGGCGGCAGCATCTCAAGGAATGCCTGATCGGCACGGGCTTCCCATTTCGCGACGTTGCCCGACTCGACCTCTACCTGCAGATGATGCGCGCCATGACGCTCGAGGCGGCGGGTATCCGCCGCCCCGGCGCGGCGGCGCTCGACCTCGCCTACGTTGCCGCGGGCTATTACGACGGCTTCTGGGAGGTGGGGCTCAATCCCTGGGACGTCGCCGCCGGCAGCCTGCTCATTGTCGAAGCCGGCGGACTGGTCGGCGATCTCGAGGGCGAAGGCACATTTCTTTACGGCGGCCAGGTCATTGCCGCCAATCCGCGCATTTTTGCGCAAATGGTCAAGTTGCTCTCGCCCTACCGCGGGGATCTCAAGCTGGCCGCCGCGATCGCAAGCTGACCTTTTCCGCGCCACCGTCGGGGGCGCAGCGGGTCGCTGGCGGCCAATCTGTGGGGCGCCAAGCGCCAAACGGCGCTTCGGGGCAGCTATCCCGGGCTGACAATTCCATTGTCATTGTGTAGGATTGGCCGGACCTGCCTGGGCCGGCGCCAAAAAAGTGAGGCGTCGCCACCGGGCGCTACGGATCCGGGAGCAACCATGTTGCAACGATCGTTGTGTCGATTGGGCCTGTCGCTGCTCCTCGCCGTCTATGCGGCGGCCGCCGGGGCACAGAACGTCTCCAGCATCCGCGTCATGCTCCATCCGTATGTGGCCCCACCCGGCGCGCTGCCGCCGGCCGCCCTCGCCACGCTGACTTCGCTTGCCGGCATGCCGCTGGAGTTGTCCGGCGCCACACGCACCGGCGGCCTCGAATTCACCCTCGCCCAGCCGCTCAGCCCCGCAGCGGCGGCGCGGCTGTTGACGCGCCTGCGTGGCGATCGCAGCGTGCTGTGGGCCGAGCCCATCGGCGCGCCGGCGCCAGCGCCCAGCGCGCCAAACCCGTTCCAGAGCCAGAAGCTCATCGTGCGTTTGGTCGGCGATGCGACACCGGATTGGAGCACGCTCCTGCCGCGCTGGTCCGGCCTCGCCGGCGCGCCGCTGGCGGTCGAGCGGCAAATCGGCAATGTCTGGGTGCTGACGTTGAACCAGACGGTGCCGGAAGGCACGCTTACCGACATGGCCGCGCAACTGCAGCAGGATAGCAGCGTGCAGTACGCCGATCCGGCGCTGCGTGTGCAGCCAACGCTCGTGCCCAACGACCCGCTGTTTCCCGAGCAATGGGCCCTCAGCGACCCGCTCGGCGGCGTCAATGCGCCCACGGCGTGGGACTTTGATATCGGCAGCGCGGACGTCACCGTCGCCGTCGTCGATACCGGCATCACCACCCATCCCGATCTGGTCGGTCGCACCCTGCCGGGTTACGACTTCATCCGTAACATTCCCGGTGCTGCGGATCCGGGCAACGCCACCTCCGATAACCAGTGCGGCCCGGGTATGCCCGGCGAGCCCAGTTTCTTCCACGGTACCTTCGTCACCGGTCTCATCGCCGCCGACACCAACAACGATCTGGGCATCTCCGGTCTGGACTGGAACGCAATGATCCTCCCGGTGCGCGTGCTCGGTCCCTGCGGCGGCACGTTCGACCAGGTCCTCGCAGGCATCTACTGGGCGATCGGCGTTGCGGTGCCGGGCGCACCGCTCAATCCCAACCCGGCGCGGGTGATCAACCTGAGCCTGGGCGCAGCCAGCGTGTGCCCGCAGTCGATCCAAGATGCGATCAACCTGGCGCTGGCGCAGGGGACGGTGGTTGTCGCCGCGGCCGGCAATTTGAGCCAGGACGTGGGCGGCTTTGCCCCGGCCAATTGCAGCGGCGTGATCGCTGTCGGGGCGATCACGCGCCAGGGCGACGTCACGAGCTATTCCAACTTTGGCAGCGGCATCGCTTTGTCCGCGCCGGGCGGCGACGGCGTGATTGCGGACTGGATCCTGTCCACGGGCAACGACGGTACGGGGGCACCCAACAACCCCGATTACGAATTTGCCGTCGGAACGAGCTTTGCCGCGCCGCACGTCGCGGGCACGGCGTCGTTGATGATCGCGCGCAACGCCAATCTGACGCCGGGCCACATTCAGAACATCGTCGCCGGCGCGACGCGCCTGTTCACGCCAGGCACCGCCTGCGCCATCAGCGGTCAATGCGGCTCCGGATTGCTTGATTCGTCCCTGTCGCTGGAGAGCACCTTTCCCGGCTCGGAGGTCGCACCGCCCGGCACCCTGCCGGTCGTCGAGTATTACGATGCCAGCCGCGATCATTACTTCATCACCGCCAGCCCGACCGAGATCGCGGCCTACGACGCGGGGGGCGCGCCGCGTACGGGCGAGCTTTTCTACGCCTGGACCAACCCCGCGCTGGCGCCGGTCAACGCCGTCCCGGTATGCCGGTTCTATGCCGGGGGCCTGATCAACTCGCATTACTACACTGCCGATGCCGCGCAGTGCCAATACCTGATCGCCCACGCGGCTGGCACTTGGGCCCTGGAATATAAGGCGGCGTTCTACGTGCTACTGCCGGATGCGACGAGCGGGGAATGCGCAACGGGCATGCTGCCGGTGTACAAGTTTTTCGACAATCGCTTCGACGCGAACCAGCGCCACACCATCGACCTGTCGGTGCGCCGCGCGATGATCAACCGGGCATGGGTACCGCAGGGAGTGCTCCCGAATTTCGTAGCCTGGTGCACGCCGATCTGACGCCGCCGCAGGGATGCGCTGCATTGCCTCCGACGCAGTGCTTGCTAGGCGCGCTCGATCCAGCCGTTGACGGTAAAGCGTGAATCGCGAAACTGGCGCGACGCGACGCTGACCGGCAACACCTCGTGCATGACCGCGGCCTGGAAGAACACGATGCTGTTGTGCCGCGGCTCAACGATCTGAAACGAGTCGGTGGCGGCAAGCTTGCCGTTACGGACGATGTCGTCGTAGATGCGCAACTCGCCGCCAGTGAAACCCTTCGGCTCACGGTTGAAGTAGTACACGTAGGTGAACTGGCGCTTGATAGTTTCGTTTACCCCGGCGTCGGTGTGGACCTTGAAATAGCTGCCGTCAACGTTCGCCGTCAGCTGACAATCGATCGTACCGAGAGGAAACTGACCCAGTCGCAGTTGCGGCATGACTTCGGGCATGACCGCCCTGATCTTGCCTAGCATCAGGCGCCGGAGTTCGTCGGGCGCGTCGAACGCGAGTGAGTGCCGGTAATCTTCCTTGCGGTCGGAGACCTGCGACGGAACGAAGCGGCTCTCGCTGGCGAGCGCGAGCTCCAGCAGCCAGGCCACTTCAGCCCCGCTCAAGAAACCGTCCCGTTGCACGATTGGATGCCGGACCAGGCCGCCGTGCCCCTGCACGGCGCTCGCCGCCACCGCCGCGACCGCGGCGCCCGAAGCGAATGCGGGTGCAGCATTCTCCTCCGCCCCGGCCGCGTCGCTCTGTATCAGCACGGCGGGATCGGTGATCACGCCGACCAGCTGGTGGGCGGCAAACGCGAGCGAGGCGCGCCCACCCTCCATCGGGATCTGAAACACAGCGGATTGCTGCACATCGCCCTTTGCCGCGATGGCCGCCAGGAGCTGCTCGAGCAGCGGATGCTCCGGCGGAACGACCAGTGTCGCCGATTGTCCGCCGGCTAAGAGCAGCTTGACTTTGATCTCCCGCGCACCGGGCTGTTGGAGGGCAAGTTTCATCGTTCGATTGGCGCGTGGCGACGCGGCCCGCCCGTCTAGCGAGGACACTCGCCGCACACTGCGGCGCGGGCCCCGTTCGCGCGCCTCGCCCTGGCGGTCACTAGGCTTTTGAAAGCCCGCGGGTGATTATATGTCACGCCCGCGTCCGGGCGCGCGCGGGCGAAAGTCCGCTGCCACAGCGCAAGCGCCCACTGCCCCTCATTAGCGCGCGAGTTCGGGATAAAGCTTGGCGGCGATGGCGGTGAAGACGACGAACACCGCCAGCATGACGCCGAAATCGGTGCCCAGGCCGTGCACCGCTTCACCGCCGGCGATCATCGTCCCGCGCAAGGCGTCGACCAGGTACGTCAGAGGATTCAGGCGCGCCACCACCTGCAACCAGTGGGGCATCAGATCGAGCGGATAGATGGCGCTGCTGGCGAAGAACAGCGGCATCGTCAGCACCTGGCCGATGCCCATGAAGCGTTCGCGCGTCTTGACGATGCAGGCAATGATCAGGGAGAAGGTGGAAAAGATGGCGGAGCCCAGCATCACCGCCAGGATGACGATCAGGATCGCGGGCGCCTGCCAGCGCAGGTCGATGCCGAGGGCGAGGGCGATCAGGAACACGACCACCGTCTGGATCACGCCGCGAAGCCCCGCCGCAGCTGCCTTGCCCAGCACCAGCGCGCTGCGCGCGGCCGGGGTGACCAGAAGCTTGTGCACAATGCCGAGGTCGCGCTCCCAAATCACCGCGATGCCGTAGAAGATCGCGCTGAAGAGCACGCTCTGGGCGAGGATCCCCGGCGTCAGGAAGGCAAGGTACCCGATGCCTCCGGTCGGAATGTCGCGCACGCGACTGAACACCTGCCCGAACACCACCAACCATAGAATCGGTTGCACTGCACGCGAAAAGAGCTCGGTGGGATCGCGCAGGAGCTTGTGCAGCTCGGCGCTCGCCACCGCCGCGATCTGTTTGGTGAAGGTGATCATGGCTGCTAGCCAAGACGGCGGGCAGTGCTGCGCGCCTGGCGGACATCGATGTAGCGACCGCTCTCCTGGATGCTTCCGCCGCTGTAGTGTGCAAACACCTCATCGAGTGTCGCGCGGGCACCCAGCGCGGCCTTAAGCTCGGAGGGCTTGCCGCTGATGGCAACGACCCCCTGATGGAGGATGGCGAGTTCGCCGCATAGGACGTCGGCTTCCTCCATATCATGGGTGGTCAGAAGAATCGTCATGCCCGAGCGATCGCGCAGCTCGAGCAGCCGGTCCCACACGCTGTGCCGGGCGGTCGGATCGAGGCCGATCGTGGGTTCGTCGAGGAACAACACCGTGGGCTGGTGCAGCATGGCCTGCGCGAGCTCGAGGCGGCGAATCATGCCGCCGGAATAGGTCTTGACGAGCTTGTCGCCGAACGCATCAAGGCCCATGAAGGTGAGCGCGTCCGCCATGCGGCTGCGGGCTTCGGCGGCGTCCATGCCGTAGAGCGCAGCCGAAAGGCGCAGGTTCTCCCGCCCGGTGAGTGCGCCATCGGCGGAGAGCATCTGCGGCACGTAGCCGATGCGGCTGCGCACCGCGCGCGACCGGGCCACGACGTCAAAGCCGGCGACCGTCGCCTGGCCCGACGACGGCGGCAGCAGGGTCGTCAACATCTTGATGGTCGTGCTCTTGCCCGCGCCATTCGGACCGAGCAGACCGAAGACGATGCCGCTGCCGACGCGCAGGCTCAGCCGGTCGACGGCGACATAGTTGCCGAAGCGGTGCGTCAGCTCGACGGTCTCGATCGCCAACGCTTCGCCCGCGGCCGGAGAACTCGGATTCATTGTGCGCGCCAGGGGATTGGAGGCAACTCCGCCGCCGGCGATCGTCCTTCCCATGCCATGGCCGGCATGGGCTGCGAGCGGCGGCGATACCCTCTTCGCGGCGCAAATTCGCGCTCGCAAGAGGGCAAGAGACTATTATTGAAGCATAATTCGACCAAGGGGAGGTCCACCATGTCACCCATCGGGAGCATCTTGCACCAGGGTTCACCCCCAGCCGAGCTTGGCACCTCGTGGCAACCGGCGGTTGCAGCGATCGTCTTCGGCCTGCTGTTCGCGACCGGCGCCACGGCCATGGACGTCAACGTGGTGGGCCTTTTTCCCAACAAGGCAGTGGTGCAAATCGACGGCGGCAAGCTGCAAACGCTGTCGATCGGGCAGAAGACCGCCGAGGGCGTGACTCTGCTTGCCGTCGCCCGCGACGACGCAACCTTCGATATCGACGGCCAGCGCATGACGCTCGGCCTCGGCCATGCGCGCATGAAGGCGAGCACTGGCGCCGCCGCGGTGATGGTCATGGCTGATGAGCGGGGCCAGTTTGCCACCAACGGCGAGGTGAACGGCGTCGCGATCCGGTTCACGGTCGACACAGGTGCATCGCTGGTCGCCCTGCCCGCGATCGAGGCGCGGCGTCTGGGCCTTGACTACCGCAAGGGACCGCCGGTGCTCATGAGCACCGCCAATGGCACTGCCGCAGGCTACCGCGTGCAACTCGACACGGTGCGGCTTGGCGATGTCACCGTCCACGGCGTCGATGCCGTGGTGATGGAGGGAGAGGGATTGCCGGTCGCCTTGCTTGGCATGAGCTTCCTCCGGCGCATGGACATCAAGCGCGAGGGGGAAATCATGACCCTCACCAAGCGCTACTAGAAGCTGCCCTCGCAGGCGGCTTGCGAAGTATCTTCATTGCGCACCCGAGCGAGTCCGCTACAAGACCGCGAAGGGCTGCTCAGCCGAAGTCCAAAAGGGGAGGCCGAGGAGATGCACAGACGAAGGTTCGTCGCGGCCGGGTTCGGGCTCATGGCGCTCGCCGCCGGGCAGGGACTCGTGGGGCCGTTCAATCGCGCACGTCTGCGCGCCCAGCCGGCGAACGCGCCGCCCGGAGCGGGCCCGCCGCAGGGGAAGTGGATCCGGCTGGCCGCGTTTCCGCAGGCAACCGGAGAACTGCTGGGGGCTGCGGTCAACGGCAAGCTCTACGCCACGCAAGGCCTCCTGCCGGGATTCAAGCCTGCGGGCCTGGTCTACGAGTACGATCCTGCGCGCGACGCGTGGATGCAAAAGAAGCCGATGCCGCATCCACTCCATCACGCCGCGGTTACGGTGCAGGACGGCAAGATGTACCTGTTCGGCGGTTTCGATCTGCCGCCGTCGGGACCGCCCGGGTGGAATCCGCTGAACGATGCGTGGGAATACGATCCGGCCTCCGACATCTGGCGCGCGCTGGCCCCGATGCCGACCGCGCGCGGCGGCGGGGTAGCCGCCGTCGTGGGCGGAAAGTTCTATGTCATCGGAGGCGCGGGGCCGACGCCGGAAGCGAGCGCGCCGACCATCCGTCCACGCCAGCCGCAACGGTCGCTTGGCGCCGTCGAGGAATACGACCCGCGTAGCAACACGTGGCGCGCGCGCTCGCCCCTGCCCACGCCGTGCAATCACATGGGCAGCGAGGCCTTGAACGGCAAGATCTACGTGATCGGTGGACGGCTTAGCGGGGCATTCATCATCGGCTTGCCGGGAAACATCAACCTGGTACAGGCCTACGATCCGGCAGCCGACTCGTGGGTAACCAAAACGCCGATGCCGACTGCGCGCAGCGGGCTCAACACGGCGAGTCTTAACGGCATCATCTATGCTGCCGGCGGCGAAGTGCAGGACGACAAGTACCTCGCGGCGTATCGCGCCTTCGAAGCCTACGATCCGGCAAGCGATACGTGGTGGCAGCTGCCCTCGATGCTCCTGCCGCGACACGAGTGCATCATGGCGGCCGTGGGCAATCGCATCCACGTCGCAGGTGGAACGGTCCAATCGGCCATCGTCCCGCTGCCCAAGGGCCTGTCGTTCGATACCGATTCGCACGAGGCGTTCGAGGTCGCGTCCTGACGGTTCGAGATCGACCCAGGTCCGTCACGGCCTGGGAACGCCTGCCGTAGCCGGCGGCGAGCATAGGCCGCTGCGCGCGGTGAAAGCACGCCGCCGGCGCAGCAACCGAACGCTTGTCGCGCGCGACGCGCTTTGCGCGAAGCGCATCGCTCGCGCCGTCGATCCGGCCGGTTAGCGAAACCGGCCCATATAGCGGTAGTATGCAGGGTTGGTTGCCGCGGTCCGCTCCCGGGCAAGATGGGCGTGGCGTGGCAATTGCATCGGGTTCGCCGGCACGAAGGTTTGCAAGGTTCTGCAGCGCCGCTCCCAAGCCTTGCCGCCGTGCGTCGCAGATTGGGCTGGCCGAACTTCCGCCCAAGCCTCGCGTCGAACGCGTTCGAATTCTCGACGTTTCAGCGGCCCGGGCTGGAGTTCCCGGAGCCAGTAGGGAGATGGGTCATGAACACGCTCGCTGCAATCGGGCGTCGCAACATTCTGGTCGCGGCAGCGATCGTCGTGGCCGTGGTAGGCATCGTTTTGGTGCGTGGTGCCCTGCATCGTGCAGACGCCGCAGACAAGACGCCGCTGCAACCTCCCGGCATTCCCGTCACCACGGCGACCGCCATCAAGGAGGACTTGCCGATCTTCCTGACCGGGATCGGCACGGTGCAGGCGGCGCAATCGGTGACCGTCAAAGTCCGCGTCGATGGCCAGCTGCAAAAGGTCGCCTTCAACGAAGGGCAGGATGTGAAGGAGGGCGCCCTCCTGGCCCAGATCGATCCGGCGCCGTACCAGGCCCTGCTCGACGGAGCGGTAGCGCAGAAAGCCAAGGATGAAGCAACGCTTTCCAATGCGCGCAAGGATCTCGAGCGCTACAAGACCCTTATCGCGCAGGATTCCATCCAGCAGCAGACGCTCGACACGCAGGTTGCGCTGGTCGACCAGCTCAAAGCCAGCGTCTTGTCCGATCAGGCCCAGATCGACAACGCGCGGGTGCAGCTTGCCTACACGACGATCCGCTCGCCGGTAAACGGTCGCACCGGCTTGCGCCTGGTCGATGTCGGCAACATCGTGCACGCCGCCGACACCACCGGCCTGGTGGTGATCAACCAGATCGATCCGATCGCCGTGATCTTCACGCTGCCCGAAGAGAACGTGCCGAGAATCAACGCGGCAATCCAGACAGCTGGCGCAACGCCGCTGCAAGTTCAGGCGCTGGCGCGCGAAAACGGTGCCGCACTCGGTTCGGGTCGCCTGCTGCTGGTCAACAACCAGATCGACACGACCACCGGAACGGTGCAGCTGAAGGCACTGTTCCCGAACCGGTCGCTCACCCTGTGGCCGGGCCAGTACGTCAACGCCCGGCTTGTGCTGGGCACCCGGCACGATGCCACGACCGTGCCGGAGTCGGTGGTGCAGCGCGGGCAGGACGGGCTATACGCGTACGTGGTCAAGGACGGCAACGTCGCCGCGGTTCAACCCATACGCGTGGCGCAGACGCAGGACGGGAAGGCGATCATCGCCGAGGGCATCGCCCCGGGCACGCGCGTGGTCGTCGCCGGACAGTACAAGCTCAAACCCGGCTCCAAGATCGTGGAGGCTGAGCAAGCCACGCCGGCGGTGGCGCAGCGAAGCGGCGGCTGATGAATATCTCGGCCGGGTTCATACGCCGTCCGATTGGTACGTCGCTGCTCGCCGCGGCGATCCTACTCGTCGGCATCGGGGCCTGGCCCTTTCTGCCCGTTGCGCCGCTGCCGCAGGTCGATTTCCCGACCATCGTCGTTTCGTCGACCTACCCCGGCGCAAGTCCGGACATCATGGCCTCCAGCGTCGCGCAGCCACTCGAGCGCCAGTTTTCGCTCATCTCCGGCCTGACCGAGATGACCTCGGCGAGCTACCTCGGCTCGACTTCCATTACGCTGCAGTTCGACCTCGAGCGCAACATCGACGCCGCCGGGCTCGATGTATTGACCGCGATCAATGCCGCGAGCGGCCAGCTGCCGAGCGATCTGCCGAGTCCGCCGACCTACCGCAAGCTGAACCCGGCTGACCGTCCGATCATGCTCATCGCCGCTACCTCCGATACGCTGCCGCTGACGGTGGTGTCCGACTATGCGGACACGGTCTTGGCGCAGCAGATATCGCAGATCCGGGGCGTGGGGCAGGTCGACATCAACGGCCAGCAGAAGCCTGCCGTGCGCGTCCAAGTCGATCCGGGCAAGATCTCGGCCCTGGGGCTTGCTCTCGAGGACGTCCGGCCGCAAGTCGCGGCGGCAACGGCCAACGCCCCGAAGGGTACTTTCGACGGCAGCAAGCAGAGCGTCACCGTCTACGACAACGACCAGATCCTGTCGGCGAAGCCGTGGAACGACGTCATCGTCGCGTATAAGAACGGCGCGCCGGTCCGGGTGCGCGATATCGGGGTGGCGGTCGACGGTCCGGAAAACACCAAGCTCGCGGCGTGGGCGTACGCCGGCGCTGGCGCCGCGCCCGACTTCGATCTCGGCCATCGCCGGGCCATCATTCTCGTGATCAGGAAGCTGCCCGGCGCGAACGTGATCGGAACAGTCAACCGGATCAAGGAAGCCCTGCCCAAGCTGCAGCTGTCGATCCCGCAGGCCATCCACGTCAGCATCATGTCCGATCGCACGCAGACGATACGGGCCTCGGTGAACGACGTGGAGTTCACGCTCATCCTCACGGGGATCCTCGTGGTGGCGGTGATTTTCGT
The DNA here is from genome assembly GCA_035939595.1 of Casimicrobiaceae bacterium. Classification (GTDB taxonomy): domain Bacteria; phylum Pseudomonadota; class Gammaproteobacteria; order Burkholderiales; family Casimicrobiaceae; genus PALSA-1003. Next base: position 29,639 of record DASZFQ010000107.1, on the reverse strand, counting down.
GTTCCTGCGCGACATCCCGGCCACGATCATCCCCGGGGTCACGGTGCCACTGGCGATCATGGGCACTGCGGCGGTGATGTACCTCGCCGGGTTCAGCCTCGACAACCTGTCACTTATGGCCTTGACGATTTCCACCGGGTTCGTAGTCGACGACGCCATCGTCATGCTCGAGAACATCTACCGCCACCTTGAAAAAGGTGTGCCCCCGCTCGAAGCAGCGCTGCAGGGCGCCAAGGAGATCGGCTTCACGATCATCTCGATCTCGGTTTCGCTCGTCGCCGTATTCATCCCGCTGCTGCTGATGGGAGGCATCGTCGGCCGGGTGTTCCGTGAATTCGCACTCACGGTGACGGTCGCCATCGCGGTGTCGGTGGTCGTGTCGCTTACCGTCACGCCGATGCTGTGCTCGCGATTCCTCAAGGCGCATGACGCGAAGCGCCAACACGGGCGGCTGTTCATGCTTTTCGAGCGCGGCTTCGAGGCCTTCCACAACTGGTACGAGCGCTCGCTGCGCGTGGTGCTCAGGCACCAGCCCCTCACCCTGCTGGTGTTCCTGGCAACGCTCGCCACGACGGTGTTGCTCTATATCGTGATCCCGAAGGGCTTCTTTCCGCAGCAGGATACCGGCTTCATGTTCGGTATCGCCGAGGCAGCGCAGGACATCTCCTTCGCCGCGATGAGCGAGCGGGCAACGGCCATCGCCGACATCGCGCGCCAGGATCCGGCGATCGAAAGCGTCGGCTTCAACCTCGGTAACACGAGCTTCAACAACAGCACCTTTTTCATGACCCTGAAGTCGAAGGAGTCCGGCCGCACGGCGAGCGCCGACGAGGTGATTACGCGGCTGCGGCGCAAGCTGGCCTCGGTGGAGGGGATAAACCTTTATCTGCAAGCGGCGCAGGACATCAATGTCGGCGGCCGCTTCTCACGTACGCAGTACCAGTACACGCTGACCGACGCGGACATCTCCGAGCTCGGCACCTGGGCGCCGCGGATCCTCGAGCGCCTGCGTGCGCTGCCGCAGCTCACCGACGTGGTGTCGGACCAGCAGACCGCGGCCGCCGCGCTCAACCTCACCATCGACCGTGACAAAGCCTCGAGCTACGGGATATCGCCGGCGATGATCGATGCGACGATCTACGACGCGATCGGCCAGCGCCAGGTCCAGCAGTACTTCACGCAACTCAACGCCTACCACGTGGTGCTCGAGGTCACGCCGCAGCTGCAGCAGGACCCAAGCCTGCTCGACAAGATCTACGTGACTTCGCCCACGCTCAACAAACAGGTCCCGGTATCCACCTTCGCCAAGATCGACAATACCCGCACCAACTACCTGTCGGTCAACCATCAGGGACAGTTCCCGGCGATCACGATCTCCTTCAATCTTGCGCCCGGTGCGGCACTGGGCGACGCGGTCGAGGCGATCCAGGCCGCGGTCGCCGGCATCGGCGCCCCCGCCGCATTGAGCAGCAGCTTCCAGGGCACCGCGCAGGCGTTCAGAACCTCGCTCGCCACCCAGCCGTACCTCATCGCCGCGGCGCTGATCGCGGTCTACATCGTGCTGGGTCTCCTCTATGAGAGCTACATCCATCCGCTGACCATTCTCTCCACCCTACCTTCCGCGGGCGTGGGAGCGCTGCTGATCCTCATGCTCTTTGGCTACGACTTCAGCGTCATCGCATTGATCGGCATCGTCCTGCTGATCGGTATCGTGAAGAAGAATGGCATCATGATGGTCGACTTTGCGCTTAGCGCCGAGCGCGAGCGCGGACTGACGCCCGAAGAATCGATTTTTGAGGCCTGCCTGTTGCGCTTCCGCCCGATCATGATGACGACCATGTGCGCCATCCTCGCCGGGCTGCCGCTGATGCTCGGTCATGGAACGGGGTCCGAGCTGCGGCGGCCACTCGGTTACGCGATGGTGGGCGGCCTGGTGTTGTCGCAGATGCTGACGCTGTTTACCACACCCGTGGTGTATCTCTACCTCGATCGCGCCAACCAGTGGCTCGCCAAGCGCCCGTCACGCAATGCCCCGTCGCCGACGCCACAAGTGGCGCCCGGCGACTAGAGGCCCGTTGCCGCACACCCCGCCGGGCATGAGGGAACCCTGGGTCCCGATCTTCATGCGATGCGTGTGCCAGGTTGGAACGTCCTCCCGTCCGGCTTGAACGCGATCCTTCTTGGCGGATTGATCGCCGGCACCCTCGACATCGGTGCCGCGGCACTGATCAATAGCGTAAGCCCCTTTCGTATTCTGCAGTTCATCGCCGGCGGACTGCTCGGCAAAGCGGCGCTCGAAGGCGGTGCAGCGGTCGAGCTGCTGGGGCTCGTGTTGCAGTGGGCGATGTCCCTGCTCATCGCGGCGGTCTACGTTGCCTCGTGCCGCTGGCAGCCCCCCCTCCAGCGGCGCTGGATCGCTGGCGGCGTGGCCTACGGCGTGATCATTTTCTTCGTCATGAACTACGTCGTAGTACCCGCCTCCGCCTGGGCGAGATGGCCAAATTTCACCGTCGAGCGGTTTGCCGAAAACATGCTGGCCATGCTGCTGTTCGGCCTGATCGTCGCCTTTTTCGCGCAACGTTCAGCAGCAGCCGCGAAGTAGCCGTGGGAAGCGGAATCGGCGCCTCGCCAGCGCACGATGCCATCGCGCAGTCGAGGTGCGTGCTGCATGCCGGTGCTGAGTGCCGCGATACCGACGTTAGGGTGCTCCGAGCCCGGCAACGTAATCGACCAGTACGGCGATATCCTTCTCCGTCAGCGCTTGCGCGGCCATCGTCATGTTGCCGTCAATGTCGGCCCGGCTCTGTGCCTTGAAGCCATGCAGTTGCGCGCTCAGGTATTCAAACTGCTGCCCGGCGAGACGCGGAATGTGCTGCTGGCCCAGCAGGGCCGGGCCGTGACATTGGACGCAGTTGAATTGCTGGGCAAGTGCCGGAGCGGCGGCGGCGTTGGCCGGGTCGGTCTTGTGCGCCGGCGGCGCTGCCTTCTGGGCGGAAAAATAGGCCGCGAGATCGTTCATGTCGGCGTTGCTGAGGTTTGCTGCCAGCGGGGTCATCTGCGGATCCTTGCGGTTGCCCTCCCGAAACTGGTAAAGCTCGATGGCAATGAACTGCGCCGGCTGTCCCGCGAGCGAAGGCACGACGGGATTGGTCGAATTGCCCGCCGGCCCGTGGCACGCGATGCAGACCTGCGCCTTCTGCCGGCCCGCCTCGACGTCGGCACCCGCTGCGGCCACGACCCAAACGAAGAGCGGTAGCGCAACGGCAACTGCCGCCGCTCTTCCCGCCGCGGGGCGATTGCATCCCACTATGGGTAGCTGACGCGGTAGAGGATGCCGTTGTAATCGTCGGAGACGAGCAGCGCGCCGTCCTTCATCACCAGCACGTCGACCGGACGGCCCCACATCGGCGGGTCGGCCTTCGCATCGACCAGGAAGCCCGTGATGAACGGCTCGGCTTTGACCACCTTGCCCTCGTCATCCAACGCGACGCGATAGACGTCGTAGCCCTGCTTGAGGGTGCGATTCCACGACCCGTGGCGGGCGATGAAGATGTTGTTCCGGTATTCGGCTGGAAACATCTTGCCCGTGTAAAAGCGCATGCCGAGCGGGGCAACGTGCGCGCCGAGCTTCAGCACCGGCGGCGTGAACTCGGCGCAGGAGCGACTCTTGCCGTATTCGGGATCGACTATGTCGCCCTGGTGGCAATAGGGAAAGCCGAAGTTCTCGCCCTTGTGCTTCGCCACGTTGAGCTTGTCAGCAGGCGTGTCGTCGTCCATCCAGTCACGCCCATTGTCGGTAAACCACAGTTCCTTGGTTCGCGGATCCCAGTCGAAGCCCACCGAGTTACGGACGCCCTGAGCGTAGGTCTCGACGATGCCGGTCTTCGGATCGACGCGCGAAATCGTCGCCTGGAAATACGCGGGCATGGTGATGTTCTGCGGCGATCCGACGTTGTAATAGAGTTTGCCGTCGGGCCCGAGCGCGAGGAACTTCCAGAAATGGCCAGGCTGCGTCTGCGGATCGAGGCCGTCGACGACGACCTTGGCCTCCGGCGGATTGTCGAGCCGGTCCTCGATGCCGTCATAGCGCGTGATGCGATTGCGCTCGGCGACATAGAGCGTGCCGTTGCCAAATGCAATTCCGTTGGGCGCGTTGAGGCCCTTGAGAAGGACTTTGACCTCGCGCTTGCCTCCGTGATCGATCACGGCGTAGACGTTCTTCGCCAGGCGGTTGCTTACGAACACCGTGCCCTTGTCGCCGAGCGCGAGCGAGCGGGCTTCGGGAACGCCGTCGACCCAGACCTCCACCTTGAATCCCGCCGGTACCTTGAGCTTTTCGAGCGGCAACTCGCTTGCGGGTCGGCCGGTCATCTGTGGCACAAATGGGTGCAATGTCGAACTCGCCTGCTCAGGCGCGCGGCCCTGCTGCCATGGCGGCGGGGCGGCCGCCGGAGCCTGCTGGGCAAGCGCCGCGGGCGCGACGAATCCGACACCGGCAAGCATGGCTGTCATCAGCCGACGAACCGATACGGGTGCCATGGTCATTCCTCCTTTTCCCTTTGTTGTCTTTGAGGGGCGCCGTCGGGTGAGCCCGCGGCGCAATGGCATGATAGCCACGCCGACCACCGCCTGCAACGCGGCCTCGCTGCGAGGACGCGTCCACTACCGCAGCGCGGGTCGCTGACTCGGCTCACCCCGTGTATTCGAGCACGTGCATGCCGGCGTTCCAGTCACTGACAAACATCAATCCTTCGCTGGTGACAAACAGGTCGGCAGTCTTCGCGTCGAGCGCGATGTTGGGGCGTGGATCGATCAGTTTCGCGGGGATCGGTGGCACCCAGTAGGCGATTTCCTTCGGCGCGAATTGATCCCGGATATCGAATACGCGCACACCGGCGTTGTTGTAGGTGGCGAAAATGGTTTCTTCGCTCTGCATCGATCCGGGGCGGTTTTCGTGCAGGTTGTGCGGCCCGAAGGTGCCGAGCGAACAGTAGTCGCGGTCCCGGGGCGTCGGCAGGGTGGCGATCGGCACCGGATTCTCGGGTGCGCGCACGTCGAGCACGAAAGTATGGAAAATGCCCTTGGCGCATTGCTGCGCGTTGGCCTCGTCGGCGATCACCGCGAGCTTGCGCCCGGGCAGCGGCAGCGGGGTGTGCGTTCCGCCGGGGAACGGCGGCGACCAGTTGATGTGCGAGAGCAGCCTCGGTCTTGCCGGATCGCTGAGGTCGAAAATCGTAAACCCGGCGTCGCGCCAGGCGCCGTACCCTAGGTTGCCGGAGGTGATCATGTGGTGGAGCGCCGCTCGCTTGCCCTTAGGCAGCGTTGGCGTCTCGCCGGCCGCGCGGTTCATGCCGGGCAGCGCCCAGCGCGATACGATCTCTGGCTTGGTGATGTCCTTGAGGTCGACGATGGCGAGAATGTGATCGGTGTAGCCGTCAAAATGCGCGGCCACCGTGGCATAGCGTCCGCCCGCCCACCAGACCCGGTTGATCCCGAATCCGGGGATCTCCAGAAACGCGATTTCTCGCATCTCGGCGGGTTTGGAGATGTCGTGGATCGACAGGCCGGAGCGGAATTTCTTGCGTTGGGTGATGCTGTCGACCAGGCTGTTTTCGAAATAGCCGCGCATGTCGTCGTAGGACTGCATCGCCACGATGTTCGCCCCATTGGCAAGCAGCAGCAGGTCCTCCGCAGTCTGCAGCTGGTGGGTCCGGGTGCCCGCCCCGGCCGTGAAAAACCCGACCGGCTTGAGCATGCGCGGATCGGTGGCGTCGAGAATGGTCACGCCGTCGCTGAACATGTGGCCGACGTAAACGTGCTTGCGATTGACCATCACCTGCACGCCGTCAGGCCGGCCTCCCTGGTCGCTGTACGCGAGGTGCGCTATGCGGTAGCCGATCCCTTGCGGCGGGACCACTTCCACGGGTTTCGCGGTTGCCGCCAGCGCAGCAAGAGGTGTACCGCCCAGAGCCGCCATGCCGAGGAGCATCTTGAGATGCTCGCGGCGCGAATTGTCAACCATGATTCCTCCTCGTCGATGCGCGGCACCCAGGCTGCCCGGCACCGTGCATCACCGATCAGTTCTAAGACACGCTGCAGATTAACGGAGCTTAATAATCCGCTCATGCGCGGTCAACCTCGCAGCCTTCATAGTATCGCCAGGCGTGAGCACCCGCCTTAATCACCAATCTCTCGAAAGGAATCGTCATGACTGGCTATATGCATAGACTGATGAAAAAGATCGTCCTGGCCGCCGCACTTGCAGTTGGGTCCGCGGGCATCGCGCGTGCGGACGACAGCAGCATGAACCCGTTTATCGGCGACTCGTATTCCTACTTCAACGGCGGGAACTTGCCGCAGCAAAGCACCCCCGCCTACGACAGTTCGGGTTCGGCTTGGCGACAGGAGCATCCGGATGGGCTGTCGGTACGCGAAATGCAATCGCGCTGGGGCGCGTGGGGCGAGATGTTCCATCTGAACCCGACCGTGATCAGCACCGCGTCCGCCGACCCTTCGTTCAAGCAAAGCCATCCCCACGGGTTGACGCAGTCTGAGTTCCAGGCGTTGTCCTCGGAAGCACCCGCATGGCAAGGCCAGCGTGGGGCCGGAGCGGCAGCAGTCGCCGGGGCCGATCAGGGCAAAGTCACGCAGAGCGCGGCGACCCAGCCACTCGGTCAGGGTGGCGCGAGTTTCGTTTCCGTCGCCCGGAGCGTTGGCGCAAAGTAACCTGTCCGTGTCCGGTCTCCGAGGGGAGACCTGTGCCCGTCTGTGGCTGCCGGAACTTGATCCCGCAGGCCTTGTCCCAATGTAGATACCGCCCCGATGCCTGCGGGGTGCCGCATGAATGCGAGCGAACGATGAAAGTCTTGCTGGTCGAGGACAATGAACGGGTATCGAACTTCGTCCGCAAGGGCCTGAGCGAAGCGGGACACACCATCGATCACGCCGACAATGGCCGCGACGGTATGTTTCTCGCCGCGGGCGAGCCCTACGACGCGATCGTCATGGATCGCATGCTGCCCGGCGACATCGACGGCCTGGGCATCATCACCGCGTTGCGCAAGGCCGGAAGCCGCACACCGATCCTTATCCTGAGCGCCCTGTCCGATGTCGACGAGCGAATCCGTGGGCTGAATAGCGGTGCCGATGACTACCTGACCAAACCGTTTGCAGTCGGCGAGTTGCTGGCGCGGCTCGAGGCGCTGGCCCGACGTGCGCAGGGTACCGGCTCGGATACGACGCTCGTGGTCGACGACCTGACCATGGATCTGCTCTCGCGCAAGGTGACGCGGGGCGGCCGCACCGTGACGCTGCAGCCGCGCGAATTCAAGCTCCTCGAGTACCTCATGCGCCACGCCAATCAGGTCGTCACCCGAACGATGCTGCTCGAAAGCGTGTGGGACTATCACTTCGATCCGCAGACGAACGTCGTCGACGTGCACGTCAGCAAGCTGCGGCAGAAGATCGATGCCGGAGCGGAGCGGCCGCTGCTAAAGACAATCCGCAATGCCGGCTACATGCTGACTGCGGATGACTAGGTACCTGCGTTCCTCCGCAGTCCGCCTCGCGCTCGGCTACATCGCCGTGAGCATAGCCGTGCTCGCCTTGTTCGCGGCGCCCCTCTGGTTCGCCTGGCGGCAGAACGTCCAGGAGGTGCGGACCGAGTTGTTGCGGGAGGATGCGCAGAGCCTGGCCGATATTTTCCACAGCCAGGGCCCTGACGTGCTGGCTGCGGTGATCGACGCCCGGATAAAGAGCCAGCACGTCGCCAACAGCTTGATCCTGTTCACCGATCCGTCGCATGCGCGACTCGCCGGTAATCTGGACAGCTTGCCGGCGGGTGTCCCGGAATCACCCGAGATCAACAAGCTGACGCTCCCCCAAGGCGACCATTCGATCCGGGCGCTGCTCATGCGCACGACCTTGCCCGGCGGCTACACGCTCCTGGTCGGGCGCGACAGCGCGCGTTTCAGACCGCTGGAGGCGCTCTTCCTCTACGGCCTGGCCGGTGCGGCGGGCATCCTCCTGCTCGCCGGATTCGCAAGCGGCTGGCTGATTCGTCGCGCGCTGCTCTCCGAAGTACACAGCATCCGCAAGACGACCTGTGCCATCGTCGCCGGCGACTTCTCCCGTCGCCTGCCGGTGTCGGGCGAATCGGACGAGCTCGCCTTGCTGTCGCAGACCGTCAACCGGATGCTCGATCAGATTGAGCAGCTCGTTCATGGCGCGCGTAATGTCTCCAACGCGATCGCCCACGATCTGCGCACGCCACTGGCAGAACTTCGCTCGCGCCTCGAAGAGCTGTCGGTAGCCCGCCCCGACACCGAGCGGACGTTTGCGCAAATCGAAGGGGCTCTGGCCGACGTCGACCGGGTGATCGGCATCTTCAACGCACTGCTGCGCCTCGCCGAGATCGATACCGGCGCGCGCCGCTCCGGCTTCGTGCCGGTCGATGTGGACAAGGTGGCAAGCGATGTCGCCGAGTTCTACCAGCCGGCTGCGGAGCTGCAAGGCGTCAACATCGCCTTCGAGTCGGCCCATGTTCCAGCGGTCGCCGGCGATCCGCTGCTGCTCTCGCAGGCCATTGCGAACCTCATCGAGAATGCCCTGAAGTTCGGACCGCGCGATGGCACGATTGCGGTCAGCACCGGAAAGGCGAACGGTAGCGTCGAGATTGCTGTCTCGGACTCCGGCCCCGGTATCGCGGAGGACGAGAAAGCGAAGGTCATCGAGCGTTTCTACCGCGGTGACGCGAGCCGGGGAACGCCAGGTCTGGGTCTTGGCTTGAGCCTGGTCGCTGCGGTCGCCAAACTGCACGGTGGCAGGCTCGAGCTAAGCGACAATCATCCCGGATTGCGGGCGCGGCTGATCCTGCTGCATGAAGAGGAGCCTGGCCCCCGCCGCATTGCGGCGACGGCCAGCGCGCAACTGCCGACGCCGGCTGTGGCGCCAGAAGCGGGACTGCGCACGGTGCATGCGTCGCGCTTCATGTTCCTGCGTCGGTTCGCGGGCTCGCGATAGCCGCGCAAATCCTGTCGCAGCAGCAAGCAACAGAGCATCGGTCAGTCAGAACAGAACTTTAGGTCTTGTCGGCTACCGCATAAACCACGTTTGCCTCGACCGATTTGATGCCGGAATTGCGGATGTATTCCAGGTTAACGGCGCGCACACGATCGCGAGACGCGGCGTCCAGCTGGTCAACCGTGCCCCGGTAGCCGGATCCAAGCACCGCGGCCCACCAGGCCTCAGGTGAAGAAATCCAGTGGCGACCCGATTCTTCTGCCACATCCGCATTGCGGATTCCCGCCTCAGCGAACAACGTGCTCAGCGACTGTGCATCGCAGATACGATCCCAGGGATTGAAGCCTTTGTAGAGGTCCGGCCGTTCCTTCCGGATAGAGTCCCAGAATGCGGACGTCGCCGGCTCGAAGAAACGCGGTCCCCATGTCGTGATCGCGAGCTTGCCACCGGAGCGAACGCGTTCCCAAAGTAGGCGTAGCGCAAGTGCCATGTCCGGCACGAAGAAGATTCCGAATACGCAGACAACCGCGTCGAATTGATCGTCCGAAATCCGCGGCTCCAGCAGGTCACCTACACGAAACTCAACGTTGAGCAGTGCACGCGCCTTTGCCTTTGCGCGTGCATTCTCGAGGAGGCGCTGTGCAAGATCGACACCAAGCACAAATCCCGAAGGGCCCACAACCTCGGCCGCGGGTAGTGCGGATCCACCGCTGCCACAACAGACATCGAGCACAACGGCGCCCTTGCTTAATTGCAGGCGCTCGATCGTCCTGCGACCGAAACGCTCCCAGAAGGAGTTCGCCGGATCATCGTAGGCATCGGCCGCGGCGTTGTAGGTCTTCGCCGCGCGCGCTCGCGCTTCCTCCGCGGTCATGCCAATGGCAAGCCCTTCCCGTCACCTACTGGCCGAAAATGACGATTGTCGCGCTGCCGGTGAGCGGAATCGAGCCCCCGCTGCTTCCGGAGGCAACCGCGACGTACTGCCTGTCCTTCTGCTCATAGGTGACGACTCCGCCGGCGATCGGGCCGCCGGTGTCAAAGCGGTAGATTTCCTTTCCGGTGCGCGAATTGAGGACGAGGAAATTGCCGTCCAGGTCGCCCGTGAAGAGCACGCCGCCCGCGGTGGGCGTGAGTGCAGCATACATGGGCGTGGGCGTGTGCACGCGCCAGGCCATCTTGCCGGTCCGTGGATCGACGGCGTTGATCCAGCCCGACCATTTGCTCACCGGGTCATTGCTACCCCAGCCGTTGGCAAGTCCGGTGTAGGGCACCGTCGCCACCCACTTCGGGTCGGGCCCGGCCTTGAACACGGTGCACCAGTCGATCGCATTCACGTACAGCAATCCCGTCGTCCGGCTGTGCGCCGCGCCGTTCCACTGCACCCCGGCAACCGGGCACACGCGCACGCCTTGCGGCGTGATCGGCATGTCGTGGTTGAGCATCGTCGTCATCGGCAGCTTGAACACCAGTTTGCCGCTGCCGCGGTCGATCACGTGCAGGATGCCTTCCTTGCCCGCCGTGGCAACGAGCTTGCGCGATCCGGCATCGAACAGCGATACCACCGTGGCATCCCAGTCATGGTTGTCGTTGGGCCGAAGCTGGTACCACCATTTCAATTTACCCGTGCGCGCATCAACCGCGACGGTGGAGATCGTGAACAGATTGGCGCCGGGGCGCATGCTCTTGTTGTAATCAGGGCCGGGGTTGCCGACTGGAATGAACAGCGTGTCGGTGTCGCGGTCGAGCGCGTAGGTCACCCAGGCCGCGCCGCCGCCGTGCATCGTGGACTCGGGGTTCTGCCACGTGTCGGCGCCGGTCTCGTTGCCGGTGGGGATCAAGTCAAAACTCCAGGCAAGCGTTCCGTCTTCGACCTTGAACGCCATCAACCGGCCGCGGATGCCCCAATCGCCGCCCGCCTTGGCCACGTAGACGATATCATTCCAGACGATCGGCGCCGCGCCCACGCCTTCGCCGATGCGCCAGTCGGCGACCTGGCGCACCCAGAGGGGCTTGCCGGTTTTTGCATCGAGCGCGTACAGGAAACCGTCTTGGGTGCCGCGGATGACGCGGCCGCCGGCAATGGCAACGCCCTTGTTCGTCGCGTTCATCTCCGGGCCCTGCGCCACGTGCTGGTGGCTCCAAACCTTCTTACAGGTGGTCGCATCGATGGCGTAGGTTCCGAGGTGCGTCGTCGCGTACAGGACGCCGTCATACACCACGGGGCCGGTCGAAAACGTGCCGAGCTCGCCCAGCTGGAACATGCAAACCGGCTTGAGCTTGTCGGCGTTGCCGGCGTTGATCCGGCGCAGGGTCGAAAAGCGCTCGCCACGATAGCCCTTGTTGAACATCAGCCAGTCGCTCGTCGAGGCATCGGCCGCGTCGAGTTCGGCCTGCGTCGGCCGGTTGGTCGTCGGCTGGGAGAGCGTTCCGTAAAGCTCGCCGATCTTCACTTCGGCCGAGCTCGCATCCACCGCCGCGCCGCCGGCGGCCGGTGCCGCCGATAAGTCGAGCACCCGATCCATCGGTGTGGTGGGCGTCAATTTCTCGCTACCGGCCGGCAGCCCCACTTGCGCCAGGATGTAGGCAACGATGTCGGCGTACTCCTGGCCCTTGAGCGCGGCGCCCTGACCCAGCGGCATGTTGGCCTGCACGTAGTCGTAAAAGTCCTTGAGCGTCTTGCCGTTCCACAGGGCGCTGAACTCGCTCCCCTTGAGTGCCGGCGCACCGCCGCCCTGCAGTTGGGCGCCGTGGCACACTGAGCATTTTTGCGAATACTCCCAGCGACCCTGGCTCAACTGCGCGGAGGAAAAGAAGCCCGTGCCGTTGGCAAGCACGTCGTGCACCGCAAGCCACAGCATGCCGGCGGCGAAGGCGACGATTCGACTGCGGGTTACGAACTGCGATCCTGTCGCTGCCATCGCTCTCCCCCTTGGCCGCCGCGTAGGACCCCACGCAGGGGTGGTACAGACGAAAAGAATTGATTATAAAGCGCTGTTCTGGCAGGACGGAGCGCGTGCAAGCGCGCCGCCCTTGCGCGGCTTCGATTTTCCGCCGCGTTTGTGGCCGCAATGTTGCCGCCTCTGCGCAGCGCGGCGCGCTACGCTAAGGTCGGCGTGATGCGGCAAAGGGCAGTGCTCGGCACTGCGGCAGTGCCAGAACGGAAGGCACTTCAGGAGACAGCGATGAGCGTCAAGCGCGTACGGGTGGTGGATTCACACACCGCCGGCGAACCGACCCGAGTCGTGGTCGAAGGAGGGCCCGAGCTGGGTCGCGGCAGCGTGGCGGAGCGCCTGGAGCGTTTCCGCTCAGAGCACGATCGCTACCGCACGGGAATCGTGGGCGAACCCCGGGGGTCGGATGTCGTGGTCGGGGCGCTGCTGTGCGAGCCCGAGGACGCGACCTGTGCCGCGGGGGTCATATTCTTCAACAATGTCGGATACATGCGCATGTGCGGCCATGGCACGATCGGGCTCGCAGTCACCCTCGCCCACCTCGGCCGGATGAGGCCCGGCGCGCACCGCATCGAGACCGCGGTGGGTGTGGTCACGGTCGAATTGCACGATCGCGCGAAGGTGACGGTGAACAACGTCCCCAGCTATCGCTGGGCGGAGAAGCTATCGCTCGACGTTCCGGGTTACGGCAGTGTCAGCGGCGACGTCGCCTGGGGAGGGAACTGGTTCTTCCTGGTCGACTCGCCCGGGTTGCCGGTCGTTGCCGAGAATACCGGCGCGCTCTCCGAGTTCGCGTGGAGAGTGCGTCAGGCGCTGAACGAAAAGGGAATTCGGGGTGCGAACGGCGTGGAGATCGATCACATCGAGGTATTCGGCCCGCCTTCCGCGCCCTCCCGGGACGGTCGCAATTTCGTTCTTTGTCCCGGCGGCGCTTACGATCGCTCGCCCTGCGGCACGGGTACCAGTGCCAAGCTCGCCTGCCTGCACGCCGACGGCAAGTTGCGACCCGGCGACGTGTGGCGGCAGGAGAGCGTGATCGGCACCCTGTTCGAGGCGTCCTTCAGCGTCGACGAAAATCATCGCGATCGGGTTCTACCTCACATCACCGGGTCGGCGTACGTCACCGACGAAGCGACCCTGCTCTTCGACGACGCGGACCCGTTGTGCTGGGGCATCAGCCCGCAGGCGTGAGCAAGCGCATCGTCATCGTCGGCGCCGGAATCGTCGGGCTGTGCACCGCCTATTGCTGCGCGCGCAGGGGTCATCGCGTTACGCTCGTCGAGCGCGGCGGCCCCGATCGGGATGGCTGTTCCTTTGTCAATGCCGGCATGGTCGTCCCAAGCCATTTCGTTCCGCTTGCCAGTCCCGGCATGGTGCGACGCGCCTTGCACTGGATGTGGAATCGCGAAAGCCCGTTCTACGTCAAGCCGCGTTGGAGCGCCGATCTGGCAAGCTGGGCCTGGAAGTTCCATCGCGCGGCGACGCAGGCACGCGTCGACCGTGCGGCGCCTGTCCTGCGTGATCTTCACCTCGCCAGCCGCGACTGCTACCGCGAATGGGCTGCCCTTTGGAACAACGATTTCAACCTGGCCGAAGGCGGCCTGCTGGTCCTGTGCCGCACCGAGCACGGTCTGCAAGAAGAGGCCCTAACCGCCGCGCACGCGCACCGGCTGGGCATAGCGGCCGAGGTGCTGACGCCGTCAGCCACTGCCGAGCTCGAGCCCGATCTGCGCATGGCGATCGCGGGTTCGGTGTACTACCCCATGGACTGCCATCTGACGCCAGGACGACTGATGGCGGCGCTGACGCGTGAAGCCCTGCAGGCAGGCGTTGAAGTGTCCTACGATGCCAGCGTGGACGGTTGGCGCGTGACGGGGGATCGAATAGAGGCAGTGCGCACCAGCCGCGCCGACCGCGCGGAGCTAGGCGCTGATGAATATGTCGTCTGTGCGGGAATCTGGTCGCAGAATCTGGTGCGCGAACTCGGTATCCGGATTCCGATGCAAGCAGGTAAGGGCTACAGCCTGACCATGGAGGATCCTGTGACGTTGCCGCGCCGATGCGCCATTCTGAGCGAAGCGCGGGTGGCGGTCACGCCGATGGGCGGCTCGCTGCGGTTTGCGGGGACGCTGGAGTTTTCAGGCATCGACGAGCGTATCGACGCCGCGCGCGTGCGCGGGATTGTGAATGCGGTCGCAGCCTATTATCCGGACTTCACCCCGGCACAGTTGGGCCGTGCAGCCGTGCGCTCGGGCCTGCGCCCCTGCTCGCCCGATGGCCTGCCGTATGTCGGTCGAGTCTCACGCTATGCCAATCTTTCGCTTGCCACCGGCCATGCGATGATGGGCATCAGTCTCGGACCCGTTACCGGCAAACTGATGGGCGAAATGCTCTCCGACGAACCGCTTTCGTGCAGCATCGCAGGACTCAGTCCCGACCGCTATGCGGTGCGCGGGCATTAACGCAAGGAGCAGGCCATGAAGGTGAATTGGAGAGGCGTCATGCCGGCCATTACCACCCCGTTCAATGTCGACCTCGGCGTCGACCACGGGTTCCTGGCAACGCATTCGCGCTGGCTGGTTGACGCGGGTTCGGTGGGCCTGGTTCCGATTGGCTCGCTCGGCGAATCGGCCACGCTGGATGCGGGCGAAAAGCGCAAGGTGATCGAGACCTGTGTCAAGGCCGTAGGTGACCGGGTACCGATCATCCCGGGCATCGCGGCCCTGTCCACGGCCGAGGCGGTGAAGCTCGCGCAGGACGCGAAAGCCATCGGCTGCAGCGCGCTTATGGTGCTGCCGCCGTATGTCTACAGCACCGATTGGCGTGAAATGAAGGCGCACGTTCGCGCGGTAATCGCCGCGACCGATCTTCCCTGCATGCTCTACAACAATCCCATTGCCTACAAGACCGATTTCCTGCCGCAGCAGATCGCCGAGCTGGCGGGCGAACTCCCCAACCTGCATGCGGTCAAGGAGTCGAGCGCCGACCTGCGGCGCGTCATGGCCCTCCGCGCCTTCGGCGCGCGCGTGCAAATCCTGGTCGGCGTGGATGATGTCATCGTCGAAGCCATCGATGCGGGCGCGATCGGCTGGGTCGCGGGGCTGGTTAACGCCTTCCCCGCCGAATCGGTGGCGCTCTACCGCTATGCCAGCGAGGGACGAAAGCCAGAGGCGCTCTCGCTCTACCAGTGGTTTCTGCCCTTGCTGCGCATGGACACGGTTGCAAAATTCGTGCAGCTGATCAAGCTGGCACAGCACCGGGTTGGCATGGGAAGCGACCGCGTCCGGCCGCCACGACTTCCCCTGCAGGGCGACGAGTTGCGCGAAGCGATGGCGACGATCGATCGCGCGCTTGCGCTGCGCCCGCAAGTGAAGACCGAAGGCTTGCCTGACGTCACTCCGGAAGGTCCAGCCAAGGCTGCAACGATCCGCGCGTGAGGCATCGGAGGTCGTCTCGCCCCTGGGCGCGCTGGGGACTACCGCCCTCGCCGGGCGAGGAACGATCACGCGATACAAGGTGTCATTTCGATAACGTCAGGATGGGAAAGGATCGGGCACCATGCGCGATACCGGCAAAGCAAGCTCCTTTCAGGGCTCGGTGAGCCCGTCGCACGGGCGGGATCGGGGGCCGGATCGGACCTTCCTGGCTGGCCGTCGTTTTGCGTTGCTTGCCCATCGTGTGCTGCTGCTGGCGTGGCTTGTTGCCGGAACGCCAGCCTACGCCGCGGGCACGAGCGACGGCGTCCCGGATGCCACGCGGGAAGTGCTGGAATACCACCAGAACGCTGCGCGCACCGGACTCTTTATCGTGCCGTCGCTGACTTGGGATAGGGCGCGCAACGTGCACCGCGATCCGAACTTTCATGCCGATGTCGAAGGAGCCGTCTATGCGCAGCCACTCTACTGGCGCCCCCCCGGCAGCGCCAAGGCACTGCTGGTGGTGGCGACCGAACAGAACATGGTCTACGCGCTCGATGCGCAAACCGGAGCCGCGGTTTGGAAAACTTCGCTCGGCTCGCCGGTCCCGCGCTCTTCATTGCCGTGCGGCAACATTGACCCGCTGGGCGTCACCGGAACCCCGGTCATCGATCAACGCACGCAAACCATTTACCTCGGTGCGATGGTCAACGGTAAATCGGCGGACAGCCCGAAGCACAGGATCTTCGCGCTCTCGCTCAAGGACGGGTCGGTGCTGCCCGCTTGGCCGATCGACGTCGAGGCGGCGCTCGACGCCCATAGCAAGATCTTCGACTCATCGGTCCAGAATCAGCGCGGTGCGCTGACCCTTGTCGGTGACACCCTTTACGTGCCATACGGCGGGCACTTCGGCGATTGCGGAGACTACAGGGGCTGGATTGTCGCGGTTTCGCTGCAGCCGCCCCACGCGCTGCGCAGCTGGTCCACCCGCGCCCGCGGCGGCGGCGTCTGGGCGACCGGAGGCGTCGGCTCGGATGGGCAGGGCATCTACGTGGCAACCGGCAACAGCATCGGCGCGCGTACCTGGAGTGACGGCGAGGCGGTGATCCACCTCGGGTTCGACCTGTCCTTTTCCGGCAGGCCGGAAGATTATTTCGCGCCGCCCAATTGGCGCGAACTGGATGCAACCGACGCCGATCTCGGGGGCAGCAATCCGCTGCTGTTGAACTTGCCGGGAACAACGCCATCGGAACTGGTCTTGGCCCTCGGCAAGGATGGCAATGCCTACTTGCTCAATCGCCGGAATCTGGGCGGGATCAGCGGCAGCGTGGCACCGAAGACGGTTTCATCCGACGCGATCCGCACCGCCGCGGCGTCGTTCTCCGCGGGCAACGATGTCTATGTTGCCTTTCAGGGCCGGGGAGTCGGTTGCCCGGCCGGTACCCGTGGTGACCTCACCGCGCTGCGAATCACCGCGGGGTCTCCGCCGGCGCTCAGCGTGGCCTGGTGTGCCACCGAAGGCGGACGCGGTTCGCCCATTGTCACCACCACCGACGGCAAGGCGAACCCCATTGTCTGGGCGGTTGGCGCCGAAGGCGACAACCGCCTGCACGGCTTCCGTGGCGACACTGGCGCCGTGCTTTTCTCCGGCGGCGGAGCCGCGGAATCGATGAACACGGTGCGCCGGTTTCAAACCCTGATCGCCGTCGGCGACCGCCTTTACGTGGCCGCCGATCAGCACATCTATGCCTTCACGTTCTGACCGCGGTTAGCGCCGCCGCCAAGATTTCGATGGCGTCGATTTTCCGCCCTGATGTCAGGACTTGGCCAGGCGGCCCGAGTCGGTCAGCGCCACGTTGATTGCGTCGATGAAGGGCCCCAGTTTGGGCGGCCGCGCTTCGATATCGATCCTGACCGCAACTTTGCGCAACGCGGTGCTGCACACCGGGCCGATCGAAGCAACAAGCGTTCGCCCCAGGCTTTGTCGCAACGAAGCCTCCTTGCCGACCTGCTGGGCGACGGCGAAAAGATTGACCACCTGGGATGCACTGGTAAAAGCGACCAGGTCGATCGCGTCGGTGTCGAGTGCGTCGATCAACCGCTGCAGCGGCGTGATGTCATCTGGCAACCCCCAGCGGTAGGTCGTAATCTCGATGATCTCGGCACCTTTGGCGGCGAGCGCGAGCTGCAACTGATGATTCGTCTCGCCGTAGCGCTGGACCGCCACGCGCTTGCCCGGCGAAAGGCTATCTGCCAGTTTGGCAAGTACCTCGTGGGTGGTGAAGGGGTCATCGGCGGCAATATCGATGCGTACCTTGCGCGAGCGCAGCGCCGCGGTGGGCTTGGGGCCGCGCACCACGACCAGCGCCGCCTCGAGGAACTGCAATAGGGTATCGGTGAGTCCCAGGCGATCGGTCGCCATGAACAAAGCGCGCGTGCCGACGCCCGTCTGAAAGATAAAGATGTGTGGCGGCGCGCCGTGCCAGCCGTTGATCAACTGCTCGATATGGCCAGGATCGACTTCCGGTATTTCCGCCAGTGCCGGCGCCACGAATGGACTGCCCCCGGCCTTGCGTACCAGGTCGGCAATCTGGTCCCGCATTCGGCTTTCGAGAATGGCTACCGTCTTGCCTTTCATCGTCGACACGTTTCCCGGGGGGTGACCGCGCAAATTGTGCCACGGGTTGGCGCACGGCCGACCTCCGCTCCGCCCACGGAACTCGCCGCTAGTACACGGTAGCGCGCCGCACCATTTCGTCTCGCTTTTCGCCCCAACTAGGTGCTCCCGACCCGCCTCGCGTCGGGATTGTGCTTTAGAAATCCTCGAATAATCATAACGCTAGGTTTATCAGTGGCTATGGTACGTGTTTTGCGAACGGTCATGGTGTGGCGCGTCATATTTTTTCGGGCTCTGCGTATCACGCTGGCGGTGAGATCGACGCCCCGCCGCTTAGGAATTGGCGCGCCACCCTAACGCGCTGACCAATCTCGTGTCGATGGGCATGCTCGCTCAGCCTGATCCTTGCACTGACCGGGCGCTGGATGCGGGTGCGACCGATCGCGCGTGGCCAGGTACTCTCGTTGGTCTGTGTCCGGTCGCAGCACCCGCAGCACGCCGCGCGCACCCACGCCCGATCCAGCACGATCTCGAGGAGAGGCCCTATGGACTACGTTAAGCCGGCTGATGTCGTCGCATCCATGATCGACGCGGGAACTCGCAAGGCGGCGCTGCCCGTGCGCGACCTTTTGATACGTGGCGCCCTATCGGGGGGGATTCTGGGCATCGCAACGAGCCTGGCCATCCTCGCGGCTGTCCAGACCAATACGCCGCTCGTTGGCGCCATCGTCTTCCCGGTCGGCTTTGTGATGATTGTTCTGCTGGGACTGGAACTGGTCACCGGCAGTTTCGCGTTGCTGCCGATGGCGCAGATGGATGGCGCGATTGGCTGGGGCGAGACGATGCGAAACTGGGCATGGGTCTTCGTGGGCAATCTGGCGGGCAGTCTTGTCTACGCCGTCCTGCTCTGGGGGGTACTGACCATGTTCGGGGAAACTCCCGGCGGACCGATTGCCGACAGGATCGTCGCGATCACCGAGTCCAAGACGCTCGCGTATGCGTCACACGGTGGCGCAGGCTGGGCGACGGCATTCGCCAAAGCTGTGCTGTGTAACTGGATGGTGTGCATGGGTGTGGTCATGGGCATGGTTTCCACCTCCACGGTGTCCAAGATCGTCGCCGCCTGGCTGCCCATCACCATTTTCTTCGCGCACGGTTACGAGCATTCCGTGGTCAACATGTTCCTTATCCCCGCCGGGATGCTCTTCGGTGCCAAGACGACGTCCGTCGACTGGTGGGTGTGGAACCAGATTCCGGTTACGTTGGGCAATCTGGTGGGCGGATTTGTCCTCACCGGCCTGGCGCTCTACGCGACGTATCGCGTGCGTGCGGCCAAGGTGCGCCCCGCCACCGAACCCGCACAGACGACGTCCTGAGGTGCGCGACAGTACAAAGTGAATGCACCCGAAACGTTGCCCGGTGAGGCGACGCTGACCGTCGAGCAGAAGGAATATCTACAGGGGTTCACGGCGGGCCTCGCCGCAGCCAATGCGCTCCCGTTTGTCGGTCAGAATGCGCAGGGTCAACTGACGGCATCCGCTTCCGATGGGACGCAGAATCTGGCCGCGCCAGGCAAGTGGTTTGGCTTCGACCTCGACGAAATCACCAATGAGGAGCGGCTAAAAAGGGAGCAGAACCCGCTCGACATCTGGGACAAGATGCTCGCGCACGCCAGCGCCAACAAGGCGCCCGAAGGCGGCGACGTTTACCGCTTCAAGTTCCACGGCTTGTTCTACGTTGCCCCGGCACAGGATGCCTTCATGGTGCGGGTGCGCATGCCGGGCAATATCCTGACGAGCACCCAGATGCGGGCGCTCGCGGCCATCGCCCGTGAGCTCGGCGGCGGCTACGGCCACGTCACGTCCCGTGGGAATATCCAGATCCGTGAAATCGCGCCCAAGTCGACGATCGACGTACTCATCCGTCTTTCCGATGTCGGCTTGTCAACGCGCGGCGCCGGGGCCGATAACGTCCGCAACATCACGTCGTCGCCTCTTGCCGGCCTCGATCCCGATGAACTCATCGATACTCGGCCGCTCGCGCGGGGCCTGCAATGCTACCTGGCAAATAATCGCGACCTGTTTGGATTGCCACGCAAATTCAACATCAGCTTCGACGGCGGCGGTCGCGTCAGCGTCGTCGCCGACACCAATGACATCGGCTTCGTCGCGACGGAAGTCAAGGCGATCGATGGTATCGAGGCTGGGGTCTATTTCCGCGTCTGGCTAGCGGGCATCACCGGCCACCAGCGCTTTGCAGAAGATTGCGGCATTCTGGTCACGGCGGAGGAATGCGTCGCCGTTGCGGCGGCGATGCTGCGCGTCTTCGTGGAACATGGCGATCGGACCGACCGCAAGAAAGCGCGGCTGTGCTACGTGCTCGATCGCATTGGCGGCGCCAAATTCCTTGCGCTCACCCAGGAAAAGCTGGCTTTTCCGCTGCGCCACGTGCCGGCTGAGTACTGCACCCCGCGCCTACCGGTCGACAAGCACGGGCACCTCGGTGTGCGCGCCCAGAGGCAGGCCGGAGCGCATTCGATTGGCATCGCCATTCCGGTCGGGCACATGCACCACGAGCAAATGTCCGCGCTGGCGCAGCTTGCCGACGAGTTCGGCAGCGGCGAACTGCGCACGACGGTGTGGCAAAACGTCATCCTTCCTAACGTCCGCAGCGAAGGTCTGGAGCAGGCCTGCGCGGCAATTCGCGCCATAGGATTTGACTTCGTGGCATCGGCGATCGCCGGCTGCGTCGTCGCCTGCACCGGGAATACGGGTTGCCGCTTTTCAGCCACGGATACCAAGAGTCAGGCGCTGGCGCTGATGCGCCACCTCGACCTGCACGTCAAGCTCGACCTTCCGATCAACATCCATCTGACTGGGTGTCCGAATTCCTGCGCCCAGCATTTCGCCGCGGACATCGGGTTGCTCGGTGCCCAGGTTGCCCAGGGTAAGGGGTCCATCGAGGGCTACCACGTCTACGTCGGCGGTGCAGTCGAGCAGGAGCGCGGGTTGGGACGGGAGTTCGCCAAGAACGTTCCGTTTGCGGAGGTGCCACCCCTGCTGCAGCGTCTGTTGATGGGTTATATCGCGCAGCGCGAAGGCGGAGAGACCTTTGTTGCCTTCGCGCGCCGCCACGATGTCGCGGCCTTGCGCGCCCTGGCCGGAGCGGTCGGCGGGTGAGCGATCCAGTGTCAGTCCCAGGCGCCGCACCACCGATCGTCGCGTTGCTCCCCGAAGACGCGCCGTTCACGCGCGAACAGCGCGCGTGGCTGAACGGCTTCTTCGCCGGCCTGCTGACGCACCTCGCGACCAGGACGGGCCCGGCGGCCGCGTCCAAGCTGAAGGTCCCGGTGCTCTATGCCTCGCAGACCGGGACCGCCGAGAGCCTGTCAAGGAAACTCGCGAAGGAGGCGCGGCAGAAAGGGTTCGACTCGCAAGCCCATGACCTGGGCTCTTTGACGCTCGAAGCACTTGCCCAGTTCAAGCACGCTCTCATCATTGCCAGCACGCACGGCGAAGGTGACCCGCCAGATTCGGCGCTGGTCTTTGCGCTGCAACTGGAGGCTGCGCGAGCTCCCAAGCTCGCGGGACTGAAGTATGCGGTTCTCGCGCTTGGCGACAGGACGTATGCCAAGTTCTGCGGCTTCGGCAAGCTGCTCGACGAGCGCTTTGCCGAGCTCGGCGCGACACGTCTGCTCGACCGCATCGAAGCCGACAATGCCGTCGAAGAACCATTCAAGACCTTCCGCGAAAGGCTCTGGCCTGAGTTGCTCAAGGAGGCTCCGGCTGCGGGCACGGCAGCGTCCGCCGCGGAAACGGTGGAAGGCGTCGAGCATGAGCGGGAAGAGCGCTGGACTCGGGAGCGGCCATTCACCGCAACCTTGCGCAGCAAGCACGTGCTTACCGGTAGCGGTTCGGACAAGGAGGTACGGCACGTCGTGCTATCGGTTGTCGGTTCCGATTTGCACTACGAACCTGGCGACGCACTGGGTATCTGGCCACGCAACGCGCCTGAACTCGTCGAGCGCACGCTGGCGCTGTGTGCGCTTGCCGCGGACGCCGAGGTAACGGTTACCGGCGCTGTGCTGCCCGTCGCCGAAGCACTGTCCTTCCGGCTGGAAATTGCCAAGCTCAGCATCCCGACCGTCATCAAGTTTGCGGCACTCACCGGCGACACCGAGCTGCAGTCGCTCGTAGAACCCGACAATGCAGCCGCTCTGGAGAAGTTTCTCTTTGGCCGCGACGCCATCGACATGCTCACTCTGGCGCCCGGCGCCATCGCGAACGCGCAGACGCTGATCGATTTGTTCCCTCCGCTCGCGCCGCGCCTGTATTCCATCGCGTCCAGCCCGGTGGCTCATCCGCAGGAAGTGCATCTGACGGTCAGCGTCGTGCGCCACGCGCGAGACGGTCGGCTGCGCGGCGGCGTGGCGTCGACCCATATCGCCGATCGAATCGATGCCGAAGGCACGATACCGGCGTACGTTCACCGCAACGCGCGATTCCGCTTGCCGGCCGATCCCGGCATACCGCTTATCATGATCGGGCCTGGCACCGGCATTGCGCCGTTTCGCGCTTTTCTCTGGCACCGCAGGGCGCACGCCTACACCGGCAGGACCTGGCTTTTCTTCGGCGATCGCCGCTCGCAATGCGACTATCTGTACCGCGAGGAACTGGCCGCCTTCCTGAATGCTGGCACGCTGTCACGACTCGACGCATGTTTTTCCCGCGACCAGCACAAGAAAATATACGTTCAGCATCGCATGCTCGAGGCCGGCAGCGAGCTGTGGCAGTGGATTCAGGACGGCGCCAACATCTATGTATGTGGCGAGGCAAGCCGCATGGCGAAGGATGTCGACGCCGCTCTTCAGCGCATATTCGTCAAACACGGCGGCCTCAGCGACGCGAAGGCGCAGCTCGAACTGCGCACCCTCGGCGCATCCGGACGATACATGCGTGATGTCTACTAGGGCCGCGTCACGACCATCTGCGAACCAAGGAGCCTCAACATGAGTCGAGAAGCCGTAACGGCAAAGATTGTCGCGGCCAAGGTTGCGAAGAGCATTCGCTGGACCGACGTGGCGAAGAAGGTTGGCCAGAGCAAGGAATGGACGACCGCAGCGTGCCTCGGCCAGATGGCGCTTACGGCGGCACAGGCCAAGGCGGTGGGCAAACTCTTCGACCTGAGCGCCGACGACATCCTTTGGCTGCAACGCGTCCCGTACAAGGGATCCCTGTCGACCGCCGTGCCAACCGATCCGCTCATTTACCGCTTTTACGAGCTGGTCAATGTCTACGGGACAACGCTCAAGGAGCTGATCCACGAGGAATTTGGCGACGGCATCATGAGCGCGATCGACTTCTCCATGGAGTTGACACGCGAGCCGGACCCCAAGGGCGACCGTGTTCGCATCGTCTTGAGCGGTAAATTTCTTCCGTACAGGACATACTGAGCGACCGTGCGAAGGCGCGCGCCGCCGAGTTGTAGAGCAGATCCAGCTCGCTCAGCGGCGTCTCCCAGAGCCGTTGATCAGCAGCAGGACCTCGGCCCCTCTTCCCGGCTTGATGTCGTCCGTGATGGTCTGCAGCAGCTCACCGACGATGTCGTCCGCGGTCGCCATCCGGGCTCTGCGGCGCCCGGCTCGCCATGGATGGCGACACCGATTTACCAGCCGCAAAACCCACCGGGCCGTAAAATCAGGGCATGCCCGAGCATATCGGTATCGTCGCCTGCTCCGCCGAGGGCGCAGCGCTATGCTATCGGACGATCTGCGTGGAAGGCGCGGAGCTTTGCGGCCCGCACGGGCATCCGGAAGTCTCGATGCACACGCACGCCCTTGCGGAGTACATGCAATGCATCTACCGCGGCGACTGGACCGGCGTAGGTGAGCTGATGTTCTCCTCAGCAAGCAAGCTCGCGAAAGCCGGCGCCGATTTCCTGATCTGCCCGGATAACACCATCCACGAGGCGCTGCCTTACGTCGAGCCGCGCTCTCCGCTTCCCTGGCTGCACATCGCCGATGTCGTTGCCGCCCACGCCGTCGAGCGCGGGTTCGATCGCCTCGGCATCACCGGCACGCGGTGGCTGGTCGAAAGTGCGACCTACCCCAAGAAGCTTGCAGCACGCGGGCTTAGCTATGCGCTCCCCACCCCCGCCGAGCGCGAGGAAATCAATCGCATCATCATGGAGGAATTGGTGTACGGTGTCTTCAAGCCCGAGGCAGTCGCGTACCTTCAGCGAACCATCAGGCGGATGAAAGATGAGGGCTGTGACGCCGTCGTGCTCGGCTGCACCAAAATCCCGCTGCTGATCGACGACTCAACTTCCCCGTTGGCGACGCTTGATTCGACTCGCCTGCTTGCCCGCGCCGCGCTGCACCGGGCTGTGCGCGGCGGCGACGCCCGACCGGTCGGGGCCGCCAATTTCCTCTAAAAGCTTCTGCAGCTTGAGACCGCGCTCGAGCAGGCGAGGCGCTTCCATGCGCTCCGCCCACCGGGCGAAGGCGCGGGTAGGGCCACGCCAGCGCAGTGCATCGACATCGCGGAACAGACGCGCGTCAGTCCTCAGCGTGGCAAGATTCTTGAACAGAAGTGCGAGGTCGCGGCCCTCGCCGAGTACCGCAGCCGGAAAATTTTCGATCGCGCCATAGCGATTCAACAGTTGTGCCGCGGTGACGCGCCCGATCCCCGAGATTCCCGGATAACCGTCGGCCGCATCGCCGACCAGCGCCAGGAAATCGGGAATCAGGGCGGGGGCCACGCCAAATTTCTGGCGCACGCCCTCCGCATCGAGCATCTTGTTCGCCCTGCGGTCCATCTGCACGACCCGGTCGCCGCGAACGCACTGCGCCAGATCCTTGTCGACGGTCCAGATGCAAACCTTATCGACGCGCGCATCTTCGGAAGCGATCCGTGCGGCCGACGCCAGCGCGTCGTCGGCCTCGAGCTCGACCATCGGCCATACAGCAACGCCCATAGCGACGAGTGTTTCTTCCAGCGGGTGGAATTGCCCGAAAAGCGCGGGCTCGATGCCCTCGCCGGTCTTGTAACCCGCCCATAGGCGGTTGCGAAACGACTCGATGATGTGGTCGGTGGCCACGCCGATGTGAGTGGCTCCTTGTTCCAGCATCTGCAGTACGGTCTGCAGGACGCCGACCACCGCGCCAAACTCGCGGTCCTTGCCTTGATTGAAGCGACGCAGGCCGTAGAAATGCCGGAACAGCTCGTAGGTTCCGTCGACGACGTGAACGATCATGCGCCATTATGCCGTGGCATCAGCCCCGGCGCCGCCCGGTACGGATTGCGGCCGGGCGATCACGCAAGCCATACCCTCACCATCCTTTGCCCGGCCGCCTCGAACGAGATGGGAGCTGGACAGTACGGTCGCCGGCAGCACTTCGGCGCGCCAAGGACCGCGAATGGAATAAACTGCCGTACGCGCTCATGCTCACCCCGCCGTTCATCGCCCCGCTTCACTTCGACGACCCGGTCTCGGCGCTGGCGCAGGTGCGTACCGTCTACGACCATTCGATCGGCCACCTACGCGCCTCGCTGGAGCGGTTCATGGCCGGTCAGAACCCCCACGACCGCTTCCGCGCCTGGTACCCCTTCCTTCGCGTACGCACCGAATCCGTAGCGCGCTCGGACTCGCGCCTGGCCTATGGTTTCGTTGCTGGACCGGGCATCTATGAGACTACATTGACGCGACCCGACCTGTATGAGCCCTATTACCTCGAGCAATTTCGCCTGCTGCTGGACAACCACCACGAATCGCTCGAGGTCGGCACGAGCAGGCAGCCGATCCCGATACATTTCGCCTTCGCAGAGGACGAGCACTTTGAGGGATCAATGTCCGCCGAACGGCGCCTTCTCATGCGCGATCTGTTCGACCTGCCGGACCTCGGCGCGATGGATGACGGCATCGCCAATGGAACGTTCGAGCCGGGTTCGGGCGAACCGCGACCGCTGGCACTGTTCACCGCGCCGCGTGTGGACTATTCGCTGCACCGGCTGCGCCACTACACGGATACCGCACCCGAGCACTTCCAGAACTTCGTACTGTTCACCAACTACCAGTTCTATATCGACGAATTCGTGCGCCTCGGGCACAGACTGATGGCTGAGCGGGATCGAGGGGCGCATGCGTACACGGCGTTCGTGGAGCCAGGCGACGTGGTGACCTGTCGCGCCGGCACGGGCCCCGAGCAAGAAGCTGGTCGCGACGCGATGCCGTCGCGCCCGCCACAGATGCCGGCGTACCACCTGGTGCGCGGCGATCGGGCCGGCATCACGATGGTCAATATCGGTGTCGGGCCAGGCAATGCCAAGACCATCACCGACCATATCGCGGTGTTGCGCCCGCATGCATGGGTGATGCTGGGCCACTGCGCGGGCCTGCGAACGACACAGCAGCTGGGCGATTACGTCCTCGCGCATGGTTACGTGCGCGATGATCATGTGCTCGACGAAGATGTCCCGCTGTGGGTACCGATCCCGCCGCTGGCCGAAGTGCAGCTGGCGCTCGAAGGAGCGGTGGCTGACATCACGCAACTGAAGGGCTATGAACTCAAGCGCATCATGCGCACGGGTACCGTTGGCAGCACGGACAATCGCAACTGGGAGTTGCGACCGCAGCGCATGCCGATGCGTCGCTTCAGCCAAAGCCGGGCGATTGCCCTGGACATGGAGAGTGCAACCATCGCCGCCAATGGCTTGCGCTTTCGCGTTCCCTACGGCACGCTGCTTTGCGTGAGCGATAAGCCGTTACACGGCGAGATCAAACTGCCCGGCATGGCGAATCAGTTCTACCGCGAACGCGTGGATCAGCATTTGCGCATCGGCATGCGCGCGATCGAGTTGCTGCGCGAGCAAAGGCCGGAACAGTTGCATAGCCGAAAGCTGCGAAGTCTCGCTGAGGTGGCGTTTCGGTGAGTATCAAAGGTACCCGCGCCAGTTGAAGCGGGACGACGCTCAAGGAGCTGATCCACGAGGAATTTGGCGACGGCATCATGAGCGCGATCGACTTCTCCTTGGAGTTGACACGCGACCGGGACCCCATGGGCGACCGTGTTCGAATCGCCTTAAGCGGTAAGTTTCTGCCGTACAGGACATACTGACCCCGCTGGCGCCTGAGGCGGCGCGTAGACGGTGAACTTTTCCCGCGCCAGCTCGATCGATTCCTCGCTCTAAGCCTTCGCGGTGCTTGCCACAATCTGTTCTCCGTACGCCGCGGCCAGCGGGCTCCACAGTCGGTATTCACCGACTGCGCGGCCTTTTTCCATCAACTCGGAGCTCTTGCGACTTTCGGGTCCAAGGTGTCAGCCCGCCTTGCCCGTCTGCAGCGCAGCGATCGTCTTCTTCGGATTGATGAGCGTGCGGCGGCCGTCAGCTGTCTTGTCGGCGTTGTTGCGAATGAGCGCAATCACCTCCTCAGGTGTGAGCTTCGGATCGATGGCAAGAATCTTCGCCGCCAGGTTCACCACCTGCGGCGAGGCCATCGACGTGCCCGACTCGGCGAGCTTCTCGCCCCCAGGGATCACGCTGACGACCTGGTAGCCATTGGCATGCACCTTGACTGTCGGGCCGTAGCTCGTGAACGAGGCTTCATCCCCCGCCTTGTCGACCGCACCCACCGTGAGCAGGTTGGGCAGCACGATCCCGGCCGGGATGTCCTCGACGAACGAGGCGTCCTGGTTGCTGTTGCCCGCGGCGGTAACGAACAGGATACCGGGCGCGCTCGCGAAGGCGCTGGTGAGGGCATTCTTCTGAATCTCGAAGTAATCGCGCGCGATCGCCTTGCGCTCGTCCGGCGTCTTGCCCATGTGGCAGAGCTCAAGCGCGTCCT
This sequence comes from Casimicrobiaceae bacterium, assembly GCA_035939595.1. Lineage (GTDB taxonomy): Bacteria > Pseudomonadota > Gammaproteobacteria > Burkholderiales > Casimicrobiaceae > PALSA-1003. Next base: position 1,791 of record DASZFQ010000107.1, on the reverse strand, counting down.
CGAAGTCTTTCACGCTGCCGCCCCAGCTCATGTTCACGACCCGCACACCCTGCTGCTTGAAGAAGTCGACGTAGGCCTGCGCGTTCTTCGCGTTGCGCAGGGCGAGTTCGTGCGTAGGGCATGGATCGGGAATCAAGTGCCAATCGAACTCGATGCGTCCGACCACCAGGCGCGCGTACGGATTGCCGGCGACGGTGATTCCGGCGACGTGGGTGCCGTGCATCCAGTTGCCAGCCAGATCGATTTCCTCGACGAACGCCTTGTACTCGTCCGGCTTGAGCGTCGACATATAGCGCTTGACTTCGTCTGCCTCGGGGCTGTCTATGTTCGACTGCAGGTCAGAGAAGCCCTTGAGGCGCGACTTGAGCTGCGGTACCTTGCTCTTGAGCGCATCGGGAATCGGCTGCAGCTCGCCCTTTGCAGGCTCCTCGAAGCGGTCGAATGCGATGACCGGCACGCTGCCGTTGGCGTTCGCCAGGTTGTTCGGGAAGAGCTTGGTGTCGACACCACTGTCCCATACGGCGACCTTCACCGGCGTGTAGCCTGCGTCGGCAGGCAGCGTCGCCGCGCGAGCTGCCCAGATGTCCGGCTTGTCGACCGCGTGCGCGGCGATGTAGCCGGTCCAGACGTCAACCAATGCGGGCTTCATCGGCAGGATGAAGTTGTAGGTGTACTTGATGCGCACGAGCCCCGGCGCGAGGTCCGACGACAGCGAACCGTTCTTGTCGACGGAGGGCTGCAGCACCTCGCGAACGTTGCCGATCAGGCGCCCCTCGCCGAGAAGCTCGGCGCCGGCCTTGATTTCCTTGGCATCATTCGCGATCACGTCGTACGGCATCCCTGCCAGTTCGGCCTTGACCGACTGCTCCACCGCAGCCCGATTGGCCGCCGAAGTGCGGTCCGGGTTCGCGCGCATGCCGGCCACCGCCGCCCGTGCAGTGATTCCCGAAAGCAGCTTGTCGGCCGGTTTATCCTCGAGCGCCTTGATCTGCGTGAGGCGCGACAGCGCCGCATCGTACTTGCCCTCGAGCATGTCGAGTTGCGCTAGCTCACTCAGAATCTGGCGCAGTGTCGCTCGATCGTCGATTTCGTACTTCGCCAGCACGCTTTCAAGGTCGCGGCGCACCTCCGCCGCGAAGGGTTTGAACTTGGCGTCGTCGCGGATCATGTCCTCGATCTTGCTGTCGAGTTGGTAGCTGAAGCGCGGCAGGTCTGCCGCCTTGTCGATGTGCGTCTTGCCCTCGGCGGCGGCGCCACCGACGAGGAAGTATGCGAGAAACGGCAGGAGCAACTTGGCGAACACGGATGGACCCTCCACGATTGGCTGGCGGCGCACGCCGCGGAAGGGCGCGCAATGGACGGCATTGTACCGCTGCCAACTTAGCCGAAACTTAAGGCGACGAAGCGCGTCGGTTTCAGGGGCTGGCTTTAAAAATCAACGAGTTCACCGCACCCTGTCCTGCTCAATGCTCGCGTCGGCCACGGATATTTGGCCGCGCTTGTTCGCCCCCTTGCCGTCCTATGGGCTTCCGGCGTGGGCGAGCCGCTGGACGAATGCGCTCAGCACATCCGGGCTTACATCGGAGACCGCGAGCCAATCCATGCCGGACCCGGTCGCATGCGCGACGTTGAAGCCGCGCAAGCTACGCGGCGCCGACGGCGCATGCGCCGACTCGGGTCTGACGAAGACGTCGATGGTGTGCAGGCGGTAGTGATAGACGAGCGTCGCAACCGGCTGCCGGTCGAGCGTATCGAGCCTGCCGCCGGCGAGCGGAAAGCCCTCGCTGGCCA
>DASZFQ010000106.1:0-1613 GCA_035939595.1 Casimicrobiaceae bacterium | reverse complement strand
TCCAGCGCGATCGCGCGCCGCATATCCGCGACATCGTTGGCGGTGGCCGCGCCGTCGCGTGGCCTCATCAGCACGTCGCGAATGATTTTTTCAATTCGAACGCGAAACTCGGGCGAGGCCGAAATCACCCGCGCCCGCGTCAGCGCCATATGCTCCCAGGTCCAGGCCTCGTGCTCCTGGTATTCGGCAAACGACTGGATGTGCGAGGCGACCGGCCCGGCCCGGCCCGAAGGGCGCAGCCGCATGTCGATCTCGTAGAGCACGCCATAGTTGGTCCGGGTCGTGAAGGCCGAGATCAGCCGCTGGGTGAAGCGCGCGAAATATTGCGCGCCGTGCAGCGAAGGCGTGCCGTCGGAATCGGGATTTTCCGCGTCGAAATCGTAGAGCAGGATCAGATCGAGGTCGGAAGACGCGGTCATTTCGCGGCTGCCGAGCCTGCCCATCGCCACGATCGCGGTCTGCTGGGCCTTGATATGGCCGTACTGGGCCGCGAAGCGACCCCTGACGAGGCCATGTACGGTGTGGACGATGCCTTCGGCGACGTCGGCAAAGGCCGTGCTCGCCTGCTGCGCTGAGACCGTGCCGGACAGGATACGCGTGCCGATCAAAAACAGGCTCTCCTGACCGAACAGGCGCAGGCGGTCGAGGAACTCTTCGTAGGAATCCGCGTCCTTCAGCGTCGCCGCGAGCCGCCCCGATAATTCGCGCTGATCCGGCATCGCGCCGAAGAAGCGCGGGTCGATCAACCCGTCCATGAGCTGCGGCTGGCGCGCCAGCATATCGCCAAGCCGCGGCGCCGCGCCAAGCACCAGCGCCACCAATGCGACGAGATCGCGGTTCTGGCTGAGCAGCGTGATCAGCCGCCCGCCGCGTTGCAGCGCCTGCAGGAACTGGTCGAACGCCGTCACCGCGCGATCCGGCTCCTCGGCATCGGCGAGGCCTTCGATCAGCGCCGGCACGAATTCGACAAAGGCGCTGCGCGTCGATTCCGTCCTGAACACGCGATAGTCGCCCGCGATCCATAGCTGCAAGGTCTGCGCCACCGTGACCGGATTCTTGAATCCGAGCGCGGTGAGACGTTCGAGCAGGCGCGGGTCCTCAGGCCCGGCGCCATAGTCGACATCGGGTAGCTTGGCGGTCCCGGTCGGATCGTCGCCCTCGAACAGCTTTGCGTAGTGTCCTTGCACGATCTTGAGATGGCCGAGCAAATCGTTCGCGAAAGCCGCGCGGTCCTGATAGCCAAAGAAATTCGCGAAGCGCTCCACGCCCTCGCTGTCGTCCGGCAGCGAATGGGTTTGTTCGTCGGCGACCATTTGCAGCCGGTGTTCGACCCGCCGCAGGAATTGATAGGCAGCAGTGAGTTCGTCGCGGGCCTGGAACGTAATCCAGTTGCTCGAGGCCAGCACGTTCAGCGCCGCCAAGGTCTGCCGCGCCCGCAATTCCGGATGTCGGCCGCCGGCGATCAATTGCTGGGTTTGCGCGAAAAACTCGATTTCGCGGATGCCACCGCGCCCGACCTTGACGTTGTGACCCTCGACCGCGATTTCGCTCTGGCCGCGAAAGACCTGCATCTGCCGCTTCATGTCGTGCACATCGGCAAGCGCTGCGAAATC
>DASZFQ010000105.1:0-10807 GCA_035939595.1 Casimicrobiaceae bacterium | reverse complement strand
GCCGGCCGACGTCAGCGACGGCAAGCTGAGCGGCCAGGCCTACCGCAAGGGCGCGACCGGCGCGCCGCTGCTGGTCGACGCGCCGGGCGCGGTCGAGTGCAAGGTGACGAGCATCGTCGAGCAGGGCGACCACCACGTCGTCGTCGGCGAGGTGATCGAGGCCCATCTCAACAAGCCGCCGGCAGGACGGCCGGATGGCGCGATCCTCGAGATGAAGGATCTCGGCGACAACGTCTTCTACGGCGGCTAGCGCGGATCCCGAAACGCCAGCACCACACACCACCTCATCCTTCGAGACGCACGCCTTCGGCGTGCTCCTCAGGATGAGGTGGTTTCGTTGATCGCGCATTGCCGCTAGGCCGCGGGGGTTTCCGCAGTTTCCGCAAGCGTTTTGCCAATCAGCGCCGGGTTGACGTCCCAGCGCAGCGCCGGCCGGCCGTTGCCGGCATAGTCGACCTCGGCCTTGCGTAAAAAGCCTCCGCGCTCCAGCGACCGGATCACCTGCAGCGCCTGATGCGCGTTCAGCGCCTGGCCGAGCGCGTCGCGGCGCACGTCCTCGCGGCTGATCTGGCTGGCCCTGCGGGCGCGGATCCAGGCCAGCACCTGGCGCATCAGGCGCTCGCCGTCCGACGGGAAGGCGCGGGCCAGGACCGCGCGCGCATGGACCCGGAAATACTCCCAGAGGAAGCAGGCCGAGGACAACGTGTCGCCGATGATGGTGCGGGGCGGCGTGACGGCGGGCGAGGCGTTCACGGCCCACGCGAGCAACGCGAGTGCCAACGCCAGCCGCACGATCATGCCGCGCCCCTTGCCCAGCCAGGCCGCCTCGATGCCGTCACCGCGCTGCCGCTCGCTCTGGAGATCCCGGTGCAGCCGGGCGAGATGGCTGTCGAGATACTGGCGCGCCTGTTCGTTGAGCGTCAGCACCAGCGGCCGGGCGGGATCGCCGGCGACGCGGGCGATGTGCTGCAGGGCGTTCACCGCGTCGCTCTCGCGGCAGGCCGGCAGCTCGAGGAAGGAGCGCCAGGGCGCGGGCTTGGGCCAGGCATAGAGGAAGCGGGCGGCGCGGCCGTCGTCGCTGCCGCGCAACGCCGTGTCGAGGCGCGCCGGATCGAGGCAGCCGATGATGCTGATGGCCGGGCTGCCCGGACCCTGCGCCGTCCTGAGCGGCGACCAGCTGTCGAGCAGCGCACTCAGATGGCGCGGCTCGCCGCGGCCATTGCAGCCGAGCGCGGCAAGCCACGCGGCGGGCTCGTCGCGCCACAACAGCGCGCCCGCCGGCCGCTTGGTGGCGGCCGCGAGCAGCGCGGGCAGGTTGGTGTCGCGATCGACCACGGCGGAGCCGCGTCCTTCCCGCGCCATCATCCGCTCGGCGCCGGCGAGCGCGCGGCGCAGCGCCTCGAGCGCCGGCGTCTTGCCATTCGACGGCCCGCCGACCAGCGCCTGCCACAGGATCATGGGCTCGCTCCACGAGTCGGTGATCTGTGCCACGACGCCCGCGCCGCAGACGCCGGCGATCGACGCCAGCAACGCCTGCACGACGTAGTCGACGGGCGCACCGGCGCCGTGCGCGGTCTCGCTCACCCAGGCGCGCCACCATGGCGGCAGCCAGTGCAGCGGGAAGTCGGGCAGCGACGGGCGGCCCTCCTCCAGCAGGCTGGGGTCGGTTTCGGGCCAGGCGTCCGGGCTCTTGGCGACGGGGAGTTCAGCAATGGCGGACATGGGAGGCTCCTAACTTTCTCCTCTTCCTCTGGTGGGCAGGGCTGTCGCAAATGACTATCCATTCCGTCATCCCGAGCGAAGCCGCCCAAAGGGCGGCGTAGTCGAGGGACCTCTTCTTGCTACCGAGGCAACAGAAAAGGTCCCTCCACTGCGCCTCGCTGCGCTCGGCTCCGGTCGGGATGACGGAAGTTTTTGCCATATGCGATAGCCCTAACCCGGCGGGGAGAGGAACTTGAAGGTCATGACTGCACCGAGTGCACTTGCAGTCGTTCGGCCGCGCTCCGAAGAGACTCTTCAGCTTCGCTCCGAACAGGCGTCGCGCGCGCATGCTCTGCCCTGGCGGCCAGGCGTGCCCTTTCCGACGAGGCCTCGAGCTCGCTCACCCAATTCCGGCGGTCCTCCTCCGCGACGAGCGGCCGGTTCTCGCGCCACTGCTCGGGCCGGCGATTGCGCAGCCAGAAGATGCAGGCGCGGACATCGGGCTGCAGCTGCACGGTGTAGTTTGCCGTCACCGGCTGGCCGCGATGGCAGAAGATCTTGGTCATCTTCTGCTCCATTCCCGTGGCGCGCGCGAACAGCGCCGAGACGACTCGCCCGTCGGCGACCTCGCGGCCCTGGCGTACAGCGTCGCTAAACTCGGCGATCGTCGCGATCCAGTTGTCGATGGTGCGCCGGCACACCTCGAAACGCTCGGCGAGGGTGTCGTTGGTCGCGCCCAGCATACAGGCTTGGCGGGCAATTTCGGCGTTCTCGGGCTTGTATGTGGTCGGACGTCCACCGGCCATGGCGATGCTCCTCGGCTCGTTCGTCCAAATCATCTAAGTGATACTATAGTAATAGTCAAGTGGCACTTTTAACGATTTCGGAAGGAGTTTTTGCGCACCATCCTGCGCACAAACTCGATCTCATGTGCTGGCAATGCTTGCATGCATGGCGTATTGGAAGTCCAGAGCGCTATCCATCGTAAGTATTGACTTACTGTAAGTAACGGCTTACGCTTGTTCGATGGCTCAGGCGCCGGCGATTCGACTCGACAAAGCATTCCATGCATTCGCCGACCCCACGCGCCGGCGGGTGTTCGAGCGGCTGCGTCGCCGCACCCGCTCGGTGCGGGAGATCGCCCAAGGGATGGACGTCAGCCGTCCGGCGGTGTCCCAGCATCTGAAGGTGCTGCAGGAAGCCGGGCTGGTCCGCGTGCGCAGCGAGGGCACGCGGCGGCTCTATTCGGTCGAGCCGCGCGGTTTCGAGGCGGTGCGCGACTGGCTGGATGGCTTCTGGGACGAGGCTCTGAGCGCCTTCAAAGCGACTGCCGAACGCGAAGCTGCCAGGGAGAGGAAACAATGACGACGGCGCCCGACAAGCCTGGCATCGGCGACCCCAACAGCGTGCGTAAGACGGTGACCGTCCAGGCTCCGCTTGCGCTGGCGTGGAAGGTCTTCACGGAGAAGATGGGAACGTGGTGGCCTTTGGCCGCCTACAAGATCGGCAAGGCCAATGCGGTGGACGCGATCATCGAGCCGCATGTCGGCGGTCGCTGGTACGAGCGCGGCGACGACGGCAGCACGTGCCAATGGGGCAGCGTCCTTTCCTGGGAGCCGCCGTCGCGACTGGTGCTGTCCTGGGACATCGATGCCAACTGGCAATACGATCCGGACTTGGGGACGGAGATCGAGGTGCGCTTCATCGCCCAGGGCAGCGCTTCGACTCGCGTCGAGCTGGAGCATCGCAAACTCGACCGTTTCGGCGCCCGTCGCGACGAGATGCGGCGCATCTTCGAAACCGAAGGCGACTGGGGCCGCCTCCTCACCGCGTTTGCCGCTCGCGCCGCCGGGGAAGCGAACCCATGACAGCTGCTCAACACGCGTCCATCAAGCTCTTCCAGTTCCCGCGCCTGTTCGGGATCCCGAACCTCAGCCCGTTCTGCTGCAAGCTCGAGACGTGGTTGCGTATCGCCGGGCTTCCTTACGAGATCGTCGACACGCCCAATCCGCGCAACGGCCCGAAGGGCAAGTTGCCCTTCATCGAGGATGGCGGGGTGCGCATTCCGGATACGTCGCGCATCATCGAGCACCTGACGAAGACACGCGGCGTCGATCCGGATGCGCATCTCGACCGGATGCAACACGCCACCGCGCTCCTCGTCCAGCGCACGCTGGAGGAGCACTACGCCTTCGTGCTGGCCTATACGCATCTTGTCAGCGATGAAGGCATGCGACACGCGGACGAGCGGTTCGCATCCTTGCCGGCAATCGCGCGCCCGCTGGTCGCCCGCCTGCTGCGCCGAACCGTCAAGGGCATACTGTGGAAGCAAGGTATTTTGCGCCTCGCGCACGAGGGGATCGTCGAGGCGGCCGTGCGCGACTGGCAGGCGGTGCTGGCCTTCAAGTCGAATGGCCCGTTTTTCTTCGGCGACAAGCCGAGCGGAACCGATGCAATCGTCTTTGGTGCGTTGGCGACGACCGTGCTGACGCCCATCGAGACGCCGATCCGCGACTTTCTCAGGGCGCAGCCGGATTGCCTCGCCTATGCCGAACGCATGATGGCGCGGTTCTATCCCGACCTGCCCGGAGCACATTAAGCGCATCTAGACGATGAGAGGGCGCAGCCGCTGGCGGGCGGCGCGCAGTGCGTCTTCGACCTCAAAGGTCTCGCTGCCTTCGGCGAACAGGAAGCCGAGATAGCGATCGCCCCAGGGCAGGGGCCGAACCGTAGCGCCCATCGGGATCGTGATTGAAAGACCGGTGATGCCGGGAACAGCCAGGGCCTCCTCCCGCCCGCCGACGCTTTCCAGCACGCCGGCGCGCTCGACCGGCAGCATGAGGACACCGGCGGCGCCGGGGGGCCGGGAGGCCACGACAGTGCCGCCCAGGGCATTGAGCAGGATCATCATCTCGAGGCTCATGTCGCCGAGGAAGCGGAGCGAGCGCGAGCAGAGACCGCCGATCGAGCGGGCGGCAAGCTCCAGCATGACGGGTCTTGCCTGTCCCGCCCTGCTGTCGACGCGGAGCTCGGCGTGGATCGGGCCGTGATGCAGCCCGAGGGCCCGCGCCGCGCGCTCCGCAAGGTCTGTCGCCTCGGCAAGCGTCGCCTCGGGCAGTCGAGACGGTGTCACCAGCAGCGTCTCCTCGAAGGTCGGGCCTTCCGGTGTATCGGGCTTGTCGAAGACCGCGGTGACGGCCAGCGAACCGGCCGTCAGGAGACCATCGATGCTCACTTCCCATCCGGGCACGTATTCTTCGAGCAGGACCGCCTCCTGATCGCCGTTGGTTTGGGCAAGGATGGCGCGGATCTCCCTCACCGCGGCCAACAGGCCGGCGTCATCGTCGACGCGCAGCACGCCCCGGCTGGCGCTGAGCGAGACCGGCTTTGCGATGCACGGCAAGCCCACTGCTCGCGCCGCTTCGAGCAGGTGCGGTTCGCCCGCATCCGCGGCCATGACGTGAAAGCCCGGCTGGGCCACGCCGGCCTCGGCCCACAGACGCCGTTGGATCGCCTTGTCGGCGGCGGCGATGACGGCGTCGACGCTGTTGTGGGCAAGCCCGAGCTCGCCTGCCAGCCGCGCCGCCAGCGGCAGCATCTGTGCATCGACGCCGACCACTGCATCCACCCGGCCGACCGTCGCCAGAAGCCGGCGGACGCTGCCCTCGGGATCGCGTGGGTCGATCGGCACGACCGGCTTGCCGCCCAGAGGCAGCGCGCCATCGCTTCCGATCACGACATCGAGCTCGAGCTGGTTGGCTGCGAGCACGAAGTCGGTCGCCCTGTAGGTGACCGGGGGGACCAGCAGCAGGACGCGCCGGCCTTTGACGTCGATCATCGCTTCGCCGGCGAATAGAAGGGCTCGCGGCCGGCTTGGTGATCGGTGACGTCCGTCAGCCCGATGATGCCGGGCACGCGGGCCCGCAGCATCGGCTCGATGCCCTGGCGCAGCGTCACCTCTGCCAGGCTGCAGCCTTGGCATCCGCCTTCGAGGCGCAGGCGGACCCAGCCTTCCTCCACCGCCACCAGGCTCGCACGTCCGCGATGGGCGCCAATCACGGGATTGACCTCGCGATCGAGCACGGCACGCACGAGGTCCTCGACGTCGCTCGCGGCGCCCGCTTCGGCCGGCGCGACGCCGGGGCCCACCATGCGCACGCCCGCCACCTCGGGGACGGCATGGCGGATCAGCGCTTCGATGCGCGCGCGAAGCGGCAGCGCTGCGCCGGGCGAGCCGGTCATCTCGAGGATCACCGTGCCGTTCTCGACGCCCAGCACGCGGATCTCGCCGCCGCGCGCGATCACCGACGGCAGCACGCTCGCCTGCAGCGCGGCGGCGACCCTGTCAGTCAGGTCCACGGGAACGCCCCTCGTGCTGGCCGGCGTCGAGCGCCGCTTCCAGGTCGGCGATGAGATCCGCGGGGGCCTCGATTCCGACCGACAGGCGCAAGAGGTCGTCGGGGACCGGCGAAGAGGGTCCCTCCATGCTGCTGCGGTGCTCGATCAGGCTTTCCACGCCGCCAAGCGAGGTCGCGCGCTTGAACACCTTGACGGCGGCGAGCACGGCCCGCGCCCGATCGGCGCCGCCCGCCACCCGCAGCGACAGCATGCCGCCGAACCCGCCGTTCATCTGACGCGCCGCGATCGCATGACCGGGGTGTGACGGCAGGCCGGGATAGAGCACGGCGCTGAGGCCCGGATGCCTCTCGAAGTGCCGGGCGATCGCCAGCGCCGTCTCCGACGCCCGCCGCACGCGCAGAAACAGGGTCCGCATGCCGCGCACCAGCAGCCAGGCCTCGAACGGGCCCGGCACGGCGCCGGCCGTCCGGCGCCACGACCGCATCCGCTGCCAGAACGGATCGTCGCGCGCGCTCAGCACCGCGCCGGCAAGGACGTCGCTGTGGCCGTTGAGATACTTCGTGGCGGAGTGCACGACGAGGTCGGCGCCGAGCTCCAGCGGCCGCGTGAGCACGGGCGTCGGCACCGTATTGTCGACGGCGACGCGCGCGCCCGCGGCGTGCGCGAGGTCGCACACGGCCCTGATATCGGTGACGTCCCAGGTCGGGTTTGCCGGCGTCTCCACCCAGACCAGCCGCGTGGCTCCCGGGCGGATGGCCATCGCCACGGCGCGGAGATCGCCGGTGTCCACGAACTCGACATCGAGGCCCCAGGAAAGGCCGAACTCGGCCAGCCATTTGCGGACGCCCCAATAGAGCACCCGCGCGACGACGACATGGTCGCCGGGCAGCAGGGACTGGAAGACCGCGATGGCTGCGGCCATGCCGGAGGCGAACAGGATGCAGTTTTTGCCGCCTTCGAGCATCGCCAGCATCCGCTCGGCCTGCTCGTAGGTCGGATTGTCGGCCCGTGTGTAGACCCGGCCCTGATGGTAGGAACCGTCGGACGCCTGCTCGTAGGTGGTGGACAGGCTGATGGCCGGCGTCAGGGCGCCGGACACCGGATCGACCTCGCCCAGCGCCTGCGCCACCAATGTCTCCGGCGATCGTTGCGAGCCCTTCATCACGTCGCTCCGTTGAAGCTTGGCCGCAGTCTTACGCCAATGGCTGACGCAGACGGTCCAGGGTGGGGATCTAGCCCGAGTTGACCGAACCGACCGGCAAGCCCGCCGCCTTCCATTCCGGGAAGCCGTCCTCGAGCCGCCGCGCATCGTAGCCCTTTGCCCGGAGCGCAGCGACGGCCTCGAACGACAGCACGCAGTAGGGACCGCGGCAGTAGGCGACAATCTGCGCCCGCTTGGGCAGTTTCGACAACCGCTTGCCGAGCTGCGGCAAGGGAATGTTGAGCGCGCCCGGCAGATGGCCCTGCGCGAACTCGTCTTCGGGCCGCACGTCGAGCAGTAGGACGCTCTTGTCCTTCAGCCGCTTCACGAGGTCCCTGCGCGACACCGGCTCCAGCGAGTCGAGTCGCCCGAAATAATCGGCGACGATGGCGTTCAGCTCGGCGCGGCTGTGCTCGGCGTAGCGTCGCAAGGCGGCCAGCAGCTCGATCACCGGGCCGTCGCCCAGCCGGTAGAGCACCTGCTTGCCGTCGCGCCGCGCGCGCACGAGAGCCGCCCGCCGCAGCACCTGGAGGTGCTGCGAGGCGTTGGCCACCGACAAGCCGGTGAGCTGGGCCAGCCGTTCGACCGGCCGTTCGCCCTGGGCGACATGCTCGAGCAATTCCAGGCGGTTGGCCTGGCCCAACACGCGGGCCAGCTCGGCGAACTGCTCGAACACTTCGGATTTTGGAGTCATTCAATTGATAATTTGACTGTTTGAACGATACGCGTCAAGGGTCCGGGCAGGGATTCCCCCAGGGCGCGCCGTGCCGACCGAAACGATCATCCGACTTGCCTTCTTCCTGGGTGTGCTGGGCCTCGTTGCGGCCTGGGAGGCGCTCGCGCCGAGCCGCCGCCGGGCGCTCGGGCGCTGGACGCGCTGGCCGAGCAATCTTGCCATCACCGCTCTTAACGCGGCGCTGGTACGCCTCGCCCTCCCGGTCGCGGCCACGGGCTTCGCCCTTCTCTACGAGCAACACGGCTGGGGCCCGCTGAACGCGCTCGACCTGCCGCGCTGGCTGGCGATCGCGCTCGGCGTGCTCGCCCTCGATCTGGTGATCTATCTGCAGCACGTGCTGTTCCACGCCGTGCCGACGCTGTGGCGCCTGCATCGCATGCATCACGCCGACCTCGATATCGACGTCACCACCGGTGCCCGCTTCCATCCTGTCGAGATCGTGGTGTCGATGGCAATCAAGCTTGCCGCCATCGCCGCCCTTGGCGCACCGATGGAGGCCGTGCTGGCGTTCGAGATCCTCCTAAACGCCACCTCCATGTTCAACCACGGCAACATCCGCCTGCCGTCGAGTCTCGATCGCGTACTGCGATGGATCGTCGTCACGCCCGACATGCATCGCGTGCACCATTCGATCGTGCCGCGGGAAACCAACAGCAACTTCGGGTTCAACATGCCGTGGTGGGACCGGCTTTTCGGCACCTATCGCGGCCAGCCCGAGGCTGGCCACGAAGCCATGACCATCGGCATCTCGCAATTCCGCTCGCCGCGCGAGCAGTGGCTCGACCGCATGCTCACCCAGCCCTTTCGGGAGGACGCCCTCGACTATCCGTTCGACGGCGGTCGCACAGGCGGCGGATCCGGTCGCGAGGCGCGGAGCAGGCCGTGACCTCGCGTCGTCCCTAAGGTCTGTGGTCGGGTCCTCGTATTGCAGGAGTCCGACATACCCGGAGTACCGATGGTTCCCTGTTTTTGTATAGGCATGGCGGACCAATCGGGGATTCGAACCCAAGATTGCTGTTTGACCATTGCAACATTCAGTGCATCGGATACTTGCTCGTGAGGGAAGCCAGGTTGTTGGCGGCGACGTGATAAGTGCCCGTGCCATGAGGCTTGCCGCGGCCTGCCGAGCGTTTGATAATTTCTTCTGAGTCGGCCCGGGCGGCCGGCAAGAAATGCCTGTCGTCGCGGTTCAAGAAGCCTGTACGATTGCCGCCTGCCTGTTCTACAGATTGCAAAGTTGTCGGGTAAAAAGATCATGACGTCTCGTCATCAGGCATGGGCGAGCTTGCAGCCCAGACTAAAAATATTGCAACCATTGCCGTTCTCTTCCGACCAGTGGTCTCTTATCGAACGCATGCATGCCAATTTCAATGATCGCGAAGCGCATACTCGCTTGCCCATACCAATTGCCCGCTTTCGCGAGGCTGCACGGAAAACGATTTATGAACATGCGAAGCAGTTCGACGATGTTCAAACGGTATCTGTCGATGACAGTTGGTTTGTCGAAAAATTCGTCAACGGCACTCCCGACACGATGGCGAACTATGTGCGCCTCTATAATGACGATGTTGATGAAATGATGCGCGTACTCGTTCCTTCGGCGCGCTATCGCAAAGGGCATTATGCGTACGGAAAATTCACAGTTCCCCAACCGCATGGTCTGCATACCGACCATAGTGCAGAAGATCCGGAGGGCGCGGGAGAACCGATCTGCATCGCCAGGATTGAAACTCTGGGAACGCACTACCTTGCCGGTGATTACAAGGCGTATGACCCCAAAACGCAGAGCATGCTCAAAGCCTTGAGATATTGGATTGCCGTTCCCGAGGGTGAGCCGGAGAATATTCTTGGTGAACTGTTGAAGCGGGAGACGCTTAAAACCATTCCGGTAAACCGTGTCATGCTGATGGTTGCCGGAAACAGTTCGGAAAATACTCAGGTCACACAGCATATCGCCGCCCGACCGCCGGACGGCGGACTGCATTCGGCGTTTTTCCAGAGGCAATACAAGCTCACGTAGCTCTGCACTGTTTCTGCCTGCCGGCATCAGGCGGCCGCGCAGGGCTCGCCGCTTGCGGGTCAAAAGCAGCCTCGGTCGCGTCCCTTGTCATGTCGCAAGTGCCAATAGCGGACGTCTCCGTTTTCGACCAGCCAATGCAGGCAGGATTGGTCTCGCGCACCATGAGTACGCAACGTTTGACCGCGTTGCTCTGCCCTAGCCCCGATAGCGCAGCGCATCGACCAGCAGCGCAAATGCCGGGGTTTGTTGCCGGCGGCTCGGGTAGTAGAGGTGATAGCCTGAATAGAGCGCGCACCAGTCGTCGAGTACTCGGATGAGGCGTCCGTCGGAAAGATACGGCTGCACGCGGTCCTCGGGCAGGTACGCCAGGCCAAGCCCGCCCACTGCCGCGTTCAGCTGCAGGGCGATGTTGTTGAACACGACTTGCCCTTCGACCCGCACCTTCAGCTCACGCCCGCGTTTCTCGAATTCCCACGCGTAGAGTCCGCCGTAGGTCGGCAAGCGGAGCCCGATGCAGTCTTGGGCTGTGAGATCCTGCGGCTGCTTCGGCCTCGGCCGTCGTGCGAAGTACGAGGGCGCGCCAACGACCGCCATGCGGAGGTCTGGCCCGATACGCACAGCGATCATGTCCTTCGCCACGTGCTCGCCAAGGCGCACGCCGGCGGCGTAGCCCTCGGCGACGATGTCCGTCAGGCCATACTCGACGCTGATCTCCACTTTGATGTCGGGGTACTGCGGCAGCAGCCTCGTCAAGGCAGGCGAGAGGATCGCTTCGGCCGCGTGCTCGCCC
>DASZFQ010000104.1:0-36921 GCA_035939595.1 Casimicrobiaceae bacterium | reverse complement strand
CGGCGTAACAACAAGTCGTATGCGCCTGTGGGCAGTGTTCCTGCTGTTACCGCCGGCGCGTACAACTATCCGTACAACTATGGAACCCCTGGCAACAACTACACCACGCCGATCACCGGCGGCAACAATGCGGACGCCTGCACGTCCACGCCGCACTTCGTCAGCGTGCCGCGCCACTACTGGAATACGTCGGTCGAGTGGTGCACTGCGGCGATCACATCGGCGGGCGACAAGTGGCTCGGTTACGGCACCGATGTGAACGGGGCCTGCCAGGTCGGCTATGACTCGGCGCACATCTACCCGCGCTTCTACCAGTTCGGCACGGCGAGTTACGGCGCCGCCGGCGGCAACTATGCCAATGCGGCGTTCCAGCGCGCCGATCTCGACATCACCCAGCGGGCGACGGCGAGCTACACGATCAACTGGATCGACGCGTCCGGCCAGCCGCAGACGATCACGCGCAACTTCGACCAGGAAATGACCAATTACGCCAACTGGTACGCCTATTACCGGACGCGCGTCCTGGCGGTGAAGACGGTCACCTCGCTGGTGTTCAACCAGCTCGACAACACCTACAACGTCGGCTTCGAGACCCTGTCGAATGGCTTGCAAACCGCCACGTCGCAGTCGGATCCGGCGACCTTCGTCAACGTCGCCTCCTTCACGGCGGGGCAGAAGGCGGCGTGGTTCCAGCAGCTGTTCGGCATCACCATCCCGCTGCGACTGGAGACCCCGACCATCGATGCGATGCAGCGCATCGGCGACTACTTCCTGAACGGCACGAGCGCGGTCCTCGCCGGCGCGACCGATCCGATCACCCTGTCGTGCCAGAAGAACTGGCATATCCTGTTCACGGACGGGTTCCAAAACCAGACCGACATCCCGACGCACCTCGTGGGCGACCAGGACCTCAACGTCCCGGTCTACCCCGACTTCGGCACGAACCCGATTGCCGGCCTCGTTCCCGGCGCGGCGTGGCCGCACCCGTACCAGGAGGATCCGAGCAATCCCGATGCGAACGGCCAGGCCGACTACGCGATGTACTACTGGGTAACGGATTTGCGCAGCCCTACGACCGGCCCGGCGGATCTTCCCAACAACGTGCCCACCTCGAGCACCGATCCGGCAGGCTGGCAGCACCTGAATTTCGCCGCGCTGGCGCTCGGCACGCACGGCAAGCTCAATGCGACCACTCCGTCCGTCACCTTGAACCAGCTCGCCTCGGGTGCGCTGTTATGGCCGGCGGTAATTCCGAGTGTCTACCATCCGGACAGCTCCGGCGTCGACGACCTGTGGCACGCCGCGGTCAGCGGCCGCGGGCAATTCGTCAACGCGGCGTCGGCAGCCCAGCTGCAGCTCGGCATGGGGCAGATCCTGCAGAACATTACCAACCAAGAGGGCTCGCGCGCGGGAGCCGGCTTCTCGAGCAATTCGATCTCGGCGACGAACAACAGCATCTACGAGGTCAACTTCCAGCCCGGCTGGGGCGGTGACGTGATCAAGGTGCAGGTCGACCCGGTCACCGGTTTGCACGGGCCGCCGGTATGGGATGCGGCGACGCAACTCGGATCGCAACTGTTGATCGCCGCGCCGGGCGACACGCCCTGGTTCACCAAGCGCAAGATCTTCACCGTCAACGGTGCCAACCAGTCGGTGCCGTTCGTGTGGGCAAACCTTTCGGCCGCGGAGCAGAATTCGCTCGCGCCGGGACTGCCGGTGACCGGACAGGCGGTGCTGGCTTACCTGCGCGGGGATCCGACCAACGAAGGCATCTCGCTCGGGCAGTTCCGGGTGCGCGCCACCATCGCCTCGGGCGAGGACTTCCTGGGCGACATCGTCGATTCCTCCGCGGTCTACGTCGGGCCACCGGGCGCCCTCTACCTGGACAGCAACGACCCCGGCTACTCGGCCTTCGCCGCGAGTCGTGCCGGGCGTCCGGCAATGGTGTACTACGGCGCCAACGACGGCATGCTCCATGCGGTCAGCGACGCCACCGGCAGCGAAGCGTGGGCCTTCATGCCGCACGACCTGTACCGGCCGGACCCCACCGGGTTAGGCGCCCTGTCCTACCAGGACGGTGCCCTGCCGCCGTTCCGACACCATTACTATGTCGATTCGACGCCGCGAGTGATCGACGCCGACTTTGGCGGCGGGAACTGGCACAGCCTGCTCGTCGGCGGCCTCGGCAAGGGTGGCAGGTCGTACTACGCGCTCGATGTCACCGACCCGGCGTCGGTCATCGATGAGGCCACAGCGGCCCAGCAGTACCTGTGGACGTTCACCGATCCTGACATGGGCTATAGCTACATGCAGCCGATCGTGGCCAAGACGCGCGCGTTCGGCGGCGCCTGGCTGGTGATCGTCACGGCGGGGTACAACAACCCGAGCGGCGTGGGCAAGATCTTCTTCATCAACGCCGCAGACGGGACGCTGCTCCACACCATGACCACGGGCTTCGGCGATCCTGCCAATCCGTCCGGCCTTGCCCAGGTTGCCGGCTACACCGAGGACTTTCATAACCAACTCGTCGACCAGATCTACGGCGGCGACCTGTACGGGAACTTCTGGCGCTTCGACGTCAGGGATCCAAACCCGGTCAACTGGACCGTGGCGCAGATGGCCTATCTGACCGACCCGTCAGGCATCCCGCAGCCGGTCACCACGACACCGAATATCGAAGTCGACGCCGTCAACGGGATCAACCGCTGGGTCTTCGTCGGGACCGGCCGGCTGCTCGATCCTACCGACCTTAGCAACCCGTCGATCGCCAATCAGATCCAGACGCTGTACGCGATCCGCGATGGGACCGAGATCACGCCCTTGCCCATCACCAGCGTGCTGCAGCCGCGCGTGAGCATGGTGGCGCTGACCGACAAGATTGCCGGCCTGGCCAGCGAGCCGCAATTCGGCTGGTACGACGACCTGCCGGCCGGGCAGCGGATCGTCACCCCGCCGCAGGCGGCGATCTCGCTGGTTGCCTATGCGGGCACAAAGGCCCAGACCGACCCCTGCCTCACCGGTCAGCCGGCAGTGCTGTACGTGCGCAGCTTCTCCTACGGCGCATCGCTGCTCACCGATGTCATCAGCGGTAGCCCGATTGCGGGCCTGACGGAGGCGTCCGGCGCGGTGGGCATGGGCATCTTCTCCTTCCCGGGCAACGGCAGCTCGGGCTCGGGCTCAAGCGGCACCCTCGATATCCGTATCGGTGTCACCGCGGGCACTACCGGTGACGTGACCTTCTTCAAGGTGAACGTGCCCTACCCGCTCTCCGCGCACCGCATGTCGTGGCGTCTGCTCGGACAATAGCCTGTCGCGATCGACACCACGACCGTCTCTGCGGCGCGACCTCCCGGCGGCCGCTCCATAACTGCAGCCGCGTTTGAATTTGGCCTCGCGGCCCCGAGGTATCCTGCAGCGTACCGTTCTCGCCCGCCATCCGATGGGTGTGGGTGACCCTGCAAGGATTGACGAGAACGCGCGCTGACCCCTACTCTAGGTGCCCTGACGCAAGCCGTCATCGCTGCGAATCGAGTACGCGCCCCGTCTTCTTGACGCAGGCCTGCGCGCCCGGAATCGGTTTCCGAGCGCACCGCGCCGGCCCACCGTGGATTATTTTGGGAACGTTGGGGGGCTTGCGCCAGAACCCATCCGGCCCCTTTCCGAATCTCGCCCCGCGCCGCCCCGATGACCTCAGACCTGCGCCAGATTGTCGAAGGGGTGTTGCTCGTCTTCGCTGCACTGTTTCCGATCGTTAACCCGCTGGGCGGAGCCCCGATCTTCCTTGCCATGACCTCCGCCTATTCGCCGCCCGAGCGGGCGATGCTGGCGTGGGGGGTAACCGTCAACGCATTTGTCCTCCTGCTCGTATCGGTAGCGACCGGGACATACGTGCTGGAGTTCTTCGGGCTGTCGGTACCGGTCGTCCAAGTCGGCGGCGGACTCGTGGTCAGCATGCTGGGTTGGCGGCTTCTTCAGGATCCGGGCGCGCTTGACCGGCCGGCGCCTGGAAACGCGCCCGCCGGGCGCAGCATCGCCTTCTACCCCCTGACGATGCCACTCACCGTCGGGCCTGGCTCGATCTCGGTGGCTATAACCATCGGCGCCAATCATCCCCACAGCGTGCGCTCCTTGCTCATCAACGGCCCAGCCCTCCTGATCGGTGTCGCCCTCGTGGCGGCCACGGTGCTGGTAGCGTATCGCTATGCGGACCGGCTCGGTCGCTTGATCGGCGAAACGGGGATGAACGTGCTGTTGCGACTGACCGCATTCATCCTGCTCTGCATCGGCGTGCAGATCGTCTGGAATGGCGCGAGCGCCCTGCTGCGCACCTTGCCGGGCGGAGCACCAGGCTCGTAGCGACCCCGCGCCACAACTACGCGGTATGATTCCAAGATAGCACGCGACTCGCATGTCCTGGATAAACGTCACTTATCGCATCAGCGCAGCGCGCGATCAGCTCGAAGGCATCGCGCGAGCGCTGGCGCTCGAGCAAAGCGTCGAGGTGCCCGCGGGGGTCGTGACCGACCCGTTCATCGCCGAGAACATCATGGGTCGCGTTGTGGAGGTTCATGCAGCAGAGAACAACGGACCGCACGAGGTCGTGATCGGACTCGCCACCGCGACCACGGGTCTTGATGTGGCACAGACCGTGAACATGCTGTTCGGCAACAGCTCGCTGCACGCCCATGTGGAGCTGGTCGACGTCGATTTCCCGCCGGGGTTTCTTGCGCACTTTTCAGGGCCGAGGTTTGGCATCGAAGGCATCCGCCGCATCCTTCAGTCAGGACCTCGACCGCTCACCTGCGCCGCGCTCAAGCCCCAAGGGTTGTCGATCGAGGCGCTTGCCAGCCTCGCCTACACGCTGGCATGCAGTGGCATCGACATCGTCAAGGACGATCATGGGCTCGCCGACCAGGCCTACTCACCGTTTCCGCAACGCGTTGCCGCCTGCCAGCGCGCGATCGCCCGTGCGAGTCGGGAAACGGGGCGAGCTTGCCTCTACGCGCCGAGTCTCGTCGGCTCGCCCGGTGCACTGGTCGCGCAAGCGCAGATTGCGCGCGAGGCAGGTGTCGGCGCCGTCCTCTTGGCGCCCGCGCTGGTCGGCATGCCGGTGTTCCACGAACTCGTTGCGCTGCATGTCGATGTCCCGGTTATCGCGCACCCCGCCTATGCCGGCGCCGTTCGCGTCGCCCCGGCGCTGCTGCTCGGAAAACTATTCCGGTGGCTGGGTGCGGACGCCGTGATCTTTCCAAACTTCGGTGGCCGCTTTGCGTATTCGCGCGAAGACTGCGCGGGCATCGCGAACAACGGGCGCGGTGCCTGGGCCGGGTATGCGACGACACTGCCGGTTCCGGCGGGGGGGTTGACGACGGATCGCGTGACCGAGTTGGTCGGATTCTACGGCCCGGACGTGATGCTGCTCATCGGCGGCGCGCTGCTCATGCCGGCCGAAAGGCTCTCCGAGCGGACCCGCAACTTCGTCGCCGCAGTCAAAACCGGGCATGCTGCGCACGTCGCGACGCGCGGCGCCGCGACGGGCTGAGCGATCGACAGGACCAGTGGCCATGGATACACCCGTTTTTCGCGCCCAATCGGCTCCGATGCGCTGGCAGGGCGTCGCCGTAGCCGAGTACAAACGTGAACACGAGGCGCCGTTTCGCGATGTCACGCGCCAGGTCCTGTTCGACGACCCACAGCTCTCCTGCCAGCTGCGCTATTTCGAGGTGGCGCCGGGGGGTCATACGACGCTGGAACGACACGAGCATGTGCACGCGGTCGTCATCGCGCGCGGCCGCGGCCGCTGCCTGATTGGCGATCGCCTGTACGACGTCGCCGAGCATGACCTTGTGCACGTCCCGGCACTAACGTGGCATCAATTCCAGGCCGACAAGACTGTGCCGCTTGGATTTCTGTGCATGGTCAACGCCGTGCGTGATCGGCCCCAATTGCCCACGGCCGAAGATCTCGCGCACTTGCGCGCCAATCCTCTGGTAGCAGCCTTCATTGGCGAGGGATCCTTAGTCTGAGCCCCTTGCCCGGTTAATCAGGTCCGTAGCGCAGCGAGCGCCAGCCTGTTAGAATTGCAATCCTGGAGCATCCATGCGCAGCTCCTTTGGGCTGAATTGACGCACTTTTCGGCAAGATCGCGCTCGCCACCGGCCACTAACGGCGCCTCTCGGTCGAGCGCCATGGCCTCAGAGGGGAACCTTGCTTCGGCCCCGACCGGCCGGTCGAGCCATGCCGTCCGACCCACGATTTTTATAAGGACATAAGCCATCGAAATCCTCGAGTGCTTGAAGAAATACGGTCAGCGGCTCGATTTGGAGATCGCCAAGGAGATCGGCGTGCCGCTGGCAACGGTTCGCCTTCGCCTTGCCGGCCTGGCCGCTGCGGGCGAAATCACGACGTGCAGTTTGACCCGCTTCGAACATGGCAAGCGCATTGACGCGTGGCAGTGCCGCGTTTCGGGTTACGTCCCTCCCCGAGCCCCCGGTCGAAAGGCAAGGGCACCGACCTAGGCCGTTGGTTAGGCCAGCTGCATCGGGTTGATCGACGTGGGCCCCACGTACCGGGCGGCGCGCCGCAATCGCGGCCGATCATGACCACGCGATCGTGATTACCGGGGATGCATTCCTGATTGCCAACCGC
Source organism: Casimicrobiaceae bacterium (assembly GCA_035939595.1). Classification (GTDB taxonomy): domain Bacteria; phylum Pseudomonadota; class Gammaproteobacteria; order Burkholderiales; family Casimicrobiaceae; genus PALSA-1003. The sequence continues at coordinate 30,273 of DASZFQ010000104.1, read as the reverse complement.
TCGGGCTTTACTCCCAGCCGGTATCGAACGGAAAACGCCTGGGCCAGAAGTCGCCGAGTCGCTCCTCCGCGTCAACGCGACGCACTACAGGAGCCATTTTGGGTGCCACCCTGTAGAACCTGGTGCGCCGGGGCCCGAACCGCGAGACTACCGCAACATAGAGATCGAGCACGGTAAGCTCATTGCCGATCAAGTAACGATCCGGTTGCAGCTGAGCGTCCGTGCTTTGCCAGCAGAATGCAATCCGCTCATGTACCGCATCGATCACCGCCTGCCGGAGTTCGAGCGGTACACCCATGCGCGTAATGTCGGCCTTGATCCAGTACAGCGCGTATATTTCCGAGGAAACATAAACCATCCAGCGCAGGAACTGCCGGCGCCGAGGATCTGCAATCGCGGGCGCCAGCCCTGCCGCCGGATGACGGTCGGCAAGGTCGATGAGTATCGCGGCGCTCTCGGTCATGACTTCGCCTCCTGGAAGTACAAGCGTCGGCACCTGACGCAGTGGATTCAGAGGCGCAACGCGCTGCCTGGCCGACTCTTCCTCCCACGTGGCGCCCTCTATGAGGGTGTAAGGAATTGCCAGCAGCGTCATCGCCGCTTCCACCGCGATGGAACCGGAGGCTTCGGCACCGAACAGCGTTGCCACGGACATCTCACTCTCTCCTGCGCGCCGGCGCGCATTGCGCGTCACTGGAGTCCACGTACCAGCACCTATCCGCCGCGCGAAAGGCCAGATCGCCGGGCGGCCTCGAAGCGATCAATGGCTCATGCCAGCATATCGGCCCAGATATCCTTCGCCCAGGTCAGGGCGTGGGAGCCGTCTACTTCGGTTGCCTTGTCGACTAGCTCGCTACCTTTCGCTAGCAGCATCGTTTTCTGTGCGGCATCGTAGACATAGGTGCCCGCGATGTGTCCCGCATTCCTGTCATCGACGAAGCTGTAGCAAGTACTTGCCAGAACCGGTTGCTGGTTGATCGGCCGATTCGTGATCAGCGCGATTACCGCGGCGGCACAAACTCTCGCCTGCTGATTGGCCATCTGTCCTGATTTGGGCATGGCCGGTCCGGCCAGTGTCGCATCACCCAGCACGTGTACACCCGGGATGCGGGTCGACTCCATGGTCAGCCAGTCCACGCCGCACCATCGCTTGTTGGCCGTGATCAGACCGAGCAATTCCGCAACCCTGCCCGCCTTTTGCGGCGGCACCACGTTGAGCACGTCGGCTTTCACATCTTCGAAGTCAAGCTTTGCCGTCAGCGTCGCGGCATCGACGTCGACCAGGCCGCTGTTGGAACGGTACTCGACGATGCCTTTGTACAAGTCGCCCCACGCCGCCACGAACAGCGCCTTTTCAGCTTGCAGGTCCTCGTTCGCGTCGAGCACGAGGACCTTGGACTTCGGTTTGCTTTGCTTGAAGTAGAACGCGACCTGGCACGCGCGCTCATACGGAGCAGGCGTGCAGCGGTATGGCGTCAGCGGGACATGAATGACAAACACACCGCCGTCACGCATGGCCTCAAGCTGCTTGCGCAGCAGGGCGGTCTCGGTGCCGGCTTTCCACGCATGGACGACCCGGGCCCTGGCATCGGGGCTGCCAAGCCCGGGGAGCTCCTCGTACATGAAGTCGATGCCAGGCGCGACGATCAGCCGGTCATAACGCAGCGTAGTACCCGACGCGAGGCGCACGGAACGATTGGTCGGATCGCCTGCGACGATTTCGTCGCGAACGAGCTTCAAGCCGTATTTGCGAAGCCCGTCGTAACCGACCGTAATGTCGCGCAACGTCTTGCTGCCACCCAGCACAAGGTTACTGAGTGGGCAGGAAACAAAGTCATCGTTTCGCTCCACCAGGATTACCTCGATTTCCGGCGCCCAAAGACGTATGTATTTTGCTGCGGTGGCACCTGCATAACCGGCACCGACCACGACCACGCGGCCAGCGACTTGACCAGCCGAGACGCGTCCGGCTATCGCCCCGACACCCGAGGTCGCAGCCAGTCCCTTGATGAATGTGCGCCGAGAAAACGCCACGGCAGTTCCTTCTAAGGATCCGAGCTGCGTCTAGACGAATTCTGAAAAGCACAAGAAAGCCCGGCACGACGGCGGGGCTTTTCGCGCATCGTGCCCGCGCAATTCAGACGAGCTTAATGTTCTTTAGCGGCAAGCTGCGCACCGGCTTCCCGGTTGCGGCGTGGATGGCGTTCATCACTGCGGGTGACACGACGCAGATCGTCGGTTCGCCGACGCCACCCCAGAAATCATAGGTCGGGACGATCACGGTTTCGACCTTCGGCATTTCCGCCAGCTGCATGATCCGGTAAGTGTTGAAGTTCCGCTCCGCGATGCGTCCATTGTCCACGGTGCACTCGCCGTACATCAGCGCGGTGAGACCGAACGCGACCGAACCTTCGACCTGTGCCGCGATCTGGCCCGGGTTCACCGGATGTCCGCAATTAATTGCCATCACCATGCGATGCACCTTGAGCTTGCCCTCGGGGCTAAGCGAAATCTCTGCCACGGCCGCGGAGTAGCTGCCATAGCCCATGAACTGCGCGATGCCGCGATAAACGCCGGTAGGCAGCGGTTTGCCATAATCGGCCTTTTCCGCCGCGGCGTTAAGCAGCGCAAGATGTTGCGGATGATCGCGCATGAGCTCACGGCGAAACTCAAGCGGATCGGTGCCGCCCGCGCGTGCCATTTCGTCGATGAAGCACTCCATGTAGACGGCATTCTGGTTGGTGTTGACGCCGCGCCACGGCCCGACCGGAATATGCGTGTTGCGCATCGCATATTCGAGCAGGAAATTCGGAAATGTATAGCCGAGCTGCGCATCTCCGGCTTTCTCGTAGTAGCCTTGCATTTGCCGATCGTCTTTGCCATCCACGACCGACGAGGGATTGAGATACGCGTTGATCGACTGCCCCGATACGCGCACGTGCACTCCGAGGGGCTTGCCGCTCGCGTCGAGACCCGCGACCAGCCGGCATTGTGAGATCGGCCGGTAGAAGTCGTGTGTCATGTCTTCTTCCCGGCTCCAGATCAGCTTGATCGGCACATCGGGAAACTGCTTGGCGATGGCGGCCGCCTGGCGCACAAAATCCTGCGTACCGCCACGGCGGCCGAAGCCGCCCCCCAGATCGAGCCTATATACCTCGCACTGGTCGAGCTTCAATCCCGATTCCTCCGCCAGCGCGGCGAGCGACGCCTCCGCGTTTTGCGTCGGAACCCACACTTCGGCCCGATTGGATGAAACTTTCGCGGTCGCGTTCATCGGCTCCATGGTCGCGTGGGCAAGAAACGGTGTGCTGTAGACGGCCTCGACCTTCTTCGGCGCGCCCTCGATCGCCTTGAGCGCGTCGCCCTCCTTGCGCGAGACAAACGCGCTCTCCGCGGTCAACCCCTCCTTGAGACGTTCCGCGATGGTCGCGCTCGTTTGCGACGCAGCGGCACCCTCGTCCCAGACGACCGGCAATGCCTCGAGCGCGGTCTTGGCATGCCACCACGTGTCGGCAACGACGGCGACGGTGTAGTCGTTTACCCTTACCACCCGACGCACTCCCGGCATGCGCGACACTTTCGCATCGTCGTAGCTCACGAGCTTGCCACCGAACACCGGGCAAGCCCTGGTCGCAGCATTGAGCATCCCGGGCAGCTTGACGTCGATCGCGTAGATCTTGCTGCCATTGAGCTTGTCGGCTGTATCGAGCCTTTTCAGCGGCTTCCCCGCGATCTTCCACTGCCTGGGATCCTTGAGCTTGATGCTTTTCGGGTCGGGAGGGGTGAGTCGGGCCGCCGCCGAGGCAACTTTGCCGTAGGACGTCTGGCGCTTCGACGCCGCATGCGTAATCACGCCGTCGGACACGCTGACTTCGTCGAGCGGAACCTGCCATCCGTCGGCCGCCGCTTGCAGGAGCATGATGCGGGCAGCCGCCCCACCACGGCGAACGTAGTCCTCCGAGGTGCGTATGCCGCGGCTGCCACCGGTTCCCATCTCCCCCCACACGCGCTTGCGCGCCAGGTTCTGGCCGGCAGTCGGAGATTCCGTTGTGACGTTCTTCCAATCGCACTCGAGTTCCTCCGCGACCAGTTGCGCCAGGCCGGTGAGCGTGCCCTGCCCCATCTCCGAGCGCGCGATGCGGATTACGCAGGTCTCGTCGGGCTTGACGAGGACCCAGGCGTTGATCTCGCCAATCTCGGCCGCAGGAAGCGCGCCCTGCGCCGCCGCCGGCGCCGTGCCGAATGGGAGATACAGTCCCAATGCCAGGCCGCCGCCTGCGGCAGTCGTGGCGACAAAGAACTTGCGCCGCGACGGATTCGTCAGCCCGGCTGCGCGGATCGTCTTTTTCATGGCATCTCCTGCCGTCTACGCTTCGGACGCGGTGGCTGCGGGGCCATCCGCTCGGCTGCTCTTGGTGCCGGCCGCGATGTGCACGGCTTCCCGGATACGCGCATAGGTGCCGCAACGACAAATGTTGGTCATCGCTTCGTCGATATCTGTGTCGCTGGGGTTCGGTTTGTGCTTGAGCAGCGCCGCTGCCGCCATGATCTGCCCCGACTGGCAATAGCCACACTGGGGAACGTCGAGCGAAGCCCAGGCCTTCTGCACCGGATGCGAGCTAGTAGCCGATAGGCCCTCGATTGTGACGATCTTGTCGGTTGCCTTGATTGCGCTCACGGGAATCGAGCACGAGCGCGCCACCTCGCCGTTGAGGTGCACCGAGCAGGCACCGCACTGCGCGATCCCACAACCGTACTTGGTTCCGGTAAGTCCGACTTGCTCGCGAATGACCCACAACAGGGGGGTATCGGCCTCCACGCTAACGTCGCGCACTTGACCGTTGATATCGAGCTTCATGCATTGCCTCCAGCGGATGTTTGGCGATGATTCGAGCGCGCAGCGCTGGCTCTGACGAAGAACCCGGGAGCGCTGCTTGCCCCGACGTCAAAAGCTTACCCCAATGCAATGCCACGCAGCAATCACGTTTCGCCAGCGGTCGTTAACCGTTAATATGTCGCAATCGAAGACCAGCGCTCCTCGCGAGGGGCGCGGCGCCACCGAAGAATCGCGCGCAATGACAGGCAAGCGCCTTGTTCATACTGCCTTGCTGCTGCTCGGCACGATGCTCGCGACTGCAGGCTCGCCGGCAACCGAACCGATCAATGCGCCCGCGCCAACAAAGTTGATCCCTCTCCGCGTGGTGAACGACGGGGTGCCCGAGCCGCTCGCCGCTGCGCCCGGCGATGCCGGCCGTGGACGGGCTTTGCTGCTCGCCCGAGACGCGGCCAACTGCATCCTGTGCCATGCCCTATCCGATCCGCAGATCCGCTTTTCCGGCAATCTCGGGCCGCCGCTCGATGGCGTAGGGCGCAAGCTTTCTCTCGCGCAGCTTCGGCTGCGGGTGGCCGACAATCTCCAACTCAATGCTGCCACGATCATGCCCAGTTACTACCGCATCGATGGTCTCGATCGCGTCGCCGCCGCCTATCGTGGCAAGCCGATCCTGACGGGCCAGGAAATCGAAGACATCATTGCCTATCTCGCCACCCTGAAATGATTTGCAACAAAAATGTCCGATTTCGGACGGGGATTTCCCGGCGGCGCCTCTTGCAAGGTGTCGGCGCGCTCATGCTCGCCGCCCGAATGCCTGCAGCACGGGCTGAGCCGCCGCCCATCCCGGCTCTGGAGTCGTTCCTGGCCGGGCGATCGCCACGCTGGGAACGGCTGCATCTCGAGCTGCCTGCGCTCGCCGACAACGGGCAGGCGGTGCCCATGCGCCTGTCATTACCCGGTCCGTTCGCATCCACTTCGACGCTGCAGGCGATTCATCTGTTTTCGGAAAAAAATCCGGTGCCGGAAATGGCCGTGTTCGAATTCCCGTCGCCGCCGGCGAAGGTCGAGGTCGAATCGCGCGTTCGGCTGGCCGGAGCACAGCACGTGGTCGCAGTCGCCGTCATGAGCGATGGCGTGCTGTACGCCGACGCCGTGGAGGTCCTGGTGACTATCGCCGGCTGTCTGGACGCGAGTTGAGTGCGGCCATGGCCGATTCGCGAATCATCATCCCCCCGGAAAATCAGCGTGGTGAGCCATTCGAGGTGCGCATCACGATTCGTCACCCCATGGAGACGGGCTATCGAACCGACGCTTCCGGCAAGCCGATCCCGCGCGACGTGATCCACCGCTTCACGTGCCACTATAACGGCGAGCCCGTGTTCGCGGTACGCATGGGCCCTGGCATCGCCGCCAACCCGTACTTGCGCTTCTTTGTGACCGCCCGCGAATCGGGCACCTTGGATTTCGAGTGGATCGACGATGCCGGCGAGCGCGCCACCGCGCAGACGTCGATCAGGGTTGTCTGATGCGACGTCGTTGGCCGTTTCTAACTGCGGCAGCGGCCGTGCTCGCCTTGGGTACCACCCAAGCACAGCAACGCGCGCTGCCGCTCGATGCGCTGCGCTCGGGCATCGAGTTTGCCGGATCCGATGTGCGCACCATGCAAGCCGATGATGCCGCAAACCCGGGCTTTCTCTGGGTCGAACGCGGCGAAAAGCTCTGGCACGATGCCTCCCGATCAAAAAGCTGCGCCGACTGTCATGGTGATGCCGGCGCTTCGATGCGCGGTGTCGCCACACGTTACCCGGCCTATGACCAGGCGAGCGCCGGGGTATTGGATCTCGAGGGGCGCATCAATGCGTGTCGGGTCCGGCAGCAGAAACAGACGCCCCTCGAACGCGAATCCGACGACCTGCTGGGACTCACGGCCTACGTCGCCTACCAGTCGCGTGGATTGCCGATGGCGGTGAAGATCGACGGCCCAGCGCGCGGCACGTTTGAGCGCGGACGGGCGTTCTACTACACCCGATACGGACAGATGAATCTGGCGTGCGCGCAATGCCACGAGCAGAACTGGGGCAAGCGGTTGTATGCGGAAACGCTGAGCCAGGGCCACGGTACCGCTTTTCCGGCATACAAGCTTGAATGGCAGACGATGGGCTCGCTGCAGCGACGAATTCGCGCCTGCCTGTTCGGCGTCCGCGCCGAAATGCCTCCCGCGGGCGCGCCGGAACTCACCGACGTGGAACTCTTTCTCGCCTGGCGAGCGCAGGGCCTGCCTGTCGAAGCGCCCGGCGTTCGGCGCTAGTTCGACCCGCTCGCGCGCGCCGGTTGGCATGCGCAGCAAAGCGCCAAGATCGCATGCGCTTGGCGATCCGGATGCAGTGCGGGCACACCGCATCCGGGAAAACTGGGTTCGCTACGCCTTCAGCTGGTCGCGAATCGGCAATTGCCGTATGCGCTGGCCCGTCGCCGCAAAAATCGCATTGCACAAGGCGGGGGGAACCGGCGGTACGCCCGGTTCGCCCACTCCACCCAGCGGCTTGGCGTAGTCGCCGGGAACGATGTGAACACGGATCAAGCGCGGCGCCGCAGGCATGCGTGTCACCTCGTAATTTTGGAAATTATCCTGTTGTGCGCGGCCGCCCTTGAAGGTGATCTCACCCAGTGTCGCCAGGCTCACACCCATGACGCAGGCCCCCTGCATCTGCGCGATCACCCGCTCAGGATTGACGCACGCGCCGCAATCGACTGCGATATCGACACGTGGAATCGTCAATTCGCCTTTGGCGTCGACCGCGACCTCGACGACGGCAGCGACGTAGCTCACGAAACTGTAATGCGCAGCGATGCCGAGTCCGCTTCCCTTGGGCAGCGATCTGCCCCACCCCGCCTCGCTTGCGGCAAGTTCCGCGACGCGGCGCAGGCGGCCCGTATCGACCGGGTAGCGCTCAGGCGATTCGCCATGGTTCCACGTATCGCCCAGCATTTGCGGCGAAACCACCCGGGCGGGCCCGATCACCTCGAGCAGATAATCCTTTGGGTCGCGCCCCGCCGCGGCGGCGAGTTCGCCGATAAACGACTGCACCGCGAACGCATGCGGAATATTCGATACCGAGCGGAACCAGCCGATGCGCGTATGGGCGATCGCTTCCGGATTCTCGATGCGGATGTTGGGAATGGCAAAAGGCACGTTGATGACGCCCATCCCGAGCTCCCAATTCGCCTCCTGGTTGGCGCCTGCTTCAAAGGTCGAAACGATCGTCGGTGCGACCGTGCGATGCAACCACGCAACCGGCCGTCCCTGGGCATCGACTCCGGCCTCCAGGTGCTCGACGGACACCGTATGGAAGTAGTCGTTGTGTAGGTCATCGTCACGCGTCCAGACGACCTTGACCGGTTTGCCATCCATCGCCTTGGACAGAATCGCCGCCTCGACGCCGTAGTCCGGCTTGGACTTGCGTCCAAACCCGCCGCCGAGCAACGTGACGTGCACTGTGACGTCCTCGCCTGACATGCCGAGACGCTTGGCGACCAGGTCATGTGCCGCCTGGGGTGACTGGAAGCAGCCCCAGACCTCGCACTTGCCCTTCTCGATGCGGGCGCTTGCAGCAGGAGGCTCCATCGACGCATGGGCCAGATGCGGCAGGTAATACTGCGCCTCGATGCGGCGCGCGGCCCCTGCATACGCAGTGGCGAAGTCGCCGTCATTGCGCACGACCTTGCCCGGCTTGCGTGCTGCCTCCTCCAGCGTCGCCCGGTAGGCGACGGAGTCGTAGTCGGCATTCGGACCGTCGTCCCAGACGATCTTCAGCGCCTTGCGTCCCTGCATTGCGGCCCAGGTGTTGCGCGCGATGACCGCGATCCCACCCAAGGGATTGAAATAGGGAGGGGCTGGCGTGGGCTCGATGGCTACCACGCGCACGACGCCCGGTACCTTGAGTGCGTCGGCGGCGTCGTAGCTCGTGACCTTGCCGCCATAAACCTGGGGCCGCGCGACGACCGCGTAGAGCATACCGGCCACGCGCGTATCCATGCCGTATTGCGCCTTGCCGGTGACGATGTCATGCGCATCGAGAAGCTTGAGCTTGCCCGTGCCAATGTAGCGGAATTGCGCCGGATCCTTGAGCCGTATCGCATCCTCGGAGGGTACCGGAAGGCGTGCCGCCTCCTTGGCGAGCGCTCCGTAGCCAAGACGCCGGCCGCTCGCAAGATGCACCACCTCGCCGTTCTTAGCCTGCACTTCACTAACAGGTACCTTCCAGCGTGCGGCGGCCGCCGCTTCCAGCATTTGCCGCGCCGCCGCGCCGCACCGGCGCATGGGCATAAAGAAATGCCGCGTGCTGCGCGACCCGTCGGTATCCTGATTGCCGTAGCGCGCCTCGTCGCCAGGCGCCTGCACGACGCGCACCCGAGCCCAGTCGGCTTCCATCTCGTCGGCGACGATGATCGACATGCCGGTGCGAATGCCCTGCCCCATTTCCGAGCGAGCGCAGACGATGCTGACTATGCCGTCCTCGCCGATCGCCACGAAAACCAGCGGGTTGTCGACCCAGCCGTGCGGCATGCCATCCGCGCCATACTTGGGCGCATCAGCCGCACGCAACGCCGCAGGGAGTCCCACGGCGAGCACCAATCCGCCCAGGGCGGAGGCACCGCGGAGAAACCGGCGACGGCTGACGTTGGCAATCATCAGGTCGGTGTCGGCCGATGCTCCGTTCGCGGCCATAGCTCTGATCAAGTCGAGTGGCGCGTTCATGCCGGCTCTCCTTGCTCACCGGCCGCGTGCTTGATCGCGGCACGGATGCGTCCGTAAGTCCCGCAGCGGCAGATATTCCCGGTCATGGCGTCGTCGATATCGGCGTCCGTGGGCTTGGGCTTGCGTTTCAGCAGCGCCGTCGCCGACATGATCTGCCCGGCCTGACAATAGCCGCATTGGGGAACGCCTAACTCAATCCACGCGGCCTGCACTGCCCCACCTACCTTGTCCGCACTGATCGCCTCGATGGTTACGACCTTCTTGCCAGCGAGCGTGGAAATCGGGGTCACGCACGCCCTTCCAGGCAAACCGTCGATATGCACCGTGCAAGCACCACACAGGGCCATGCCGCAGCCAAATTTGGTCCCGGTTAGACCCAGCTCATCGCGCAACACCCACAGCAGCGGGGTGTCCCCAGGTAGATCGACGTCGTGCTGCTTGCCGTTGATGGTGAGTTTAGTCATTCGTCATCCTCCTCAAAGACAGGTTCTCGCTCTTGCTGGCGAAAATAGGCGTTTTTTTGCCCCCTACCCACAAGCATACGCCGGTTGCCACGAACGTGGGAGACCGCCCGGGAGCAGCGATCGATACCACCGCATGGCGCGGGTAATACGGGTACTGATTTTCGCCAATGGTGTACCCAGGCTGGGTTCAAGCGCTGCGACTTTATCCCGCTTACGGGCCCTACCCGTGCCGCGATCGCGCATAGGTAGGCCGATATGGGATCGATTGGCACGGAACCCGCGGCGTCAACGAGCAAACACTTGGTGCGTACGGGATGGGCTAGAGGTAACTTGTCGCATTACGTGCGCGACGCCCAGTGCGGTAAACCACGAGGCCGCCAGCGGACTCGACCGCCGATTGGCGGTGTCGAGTCCATACCGGTGAGGTCTGCGTTCTATTTCCAGTCGAATAGCACGTGCTGAAGCTTGCCTTCCGCCACCACGACACTCTTTGACTCGCTGCTCCCCATGTGAGTCGCGGTAATCGAATAGCTGCCGCTGGGGAGTTTGGCGAGCAGGAGCGGGCCGTCGGCGAGAGTGCTGAGCACGGTGTGACCGGAACTGTCCTTGATCTCGACTTTAACGCCGGACAAGAACGCCCTCGGCGCTTTCCCTCCTTGGACGAACTCCAACTCTAGGGCATAGTTGCGGGCGGCGTCCTTGATCGCCGTTCTCTGCTCGTCGCCAACACCGCCACTCAGGTAGGCTATCGAACCTTGTTTTTGTTCCGGTGGAAGGTTCGACATTGTCTGCGCACCAGCCACCGCCGCGGTGCTGAGCGCGGCTGCAATAGCCACCATCTTCCATCGCTTGTTTCGTTGATTCATATCGGACTCCTGTCAAGAACCAACTTGTTTATCTTTCCGGTCGCCAATACCGTCCGGCCTGCCGCGCGTCAATGGAATAGCACCGGGCACGCGGCCCCGAGACGCAACATGCCATCCCGAGTCGCAGAGAGGATGCAACGGCAGACTTAAGCAAGACTTAAGGGGTGGCGTCGTGCATCGCCTTTGCAGGCGCCGTACCCGCAACAATCGTACCCTATCGCTTCCTGGATCCACTAGGGTGCGGTTTTGTAGGACGTACTCCTACCGCTAGCCATACCTCAAGCGAAGCCAAACTTGTGTTGAGCGTGCAGGCGCCTGGCGGCCCGTTTGGCGGGGCTAAGATAACGCTTCCGGCGGATCGGCTCTACCTGCTCCACGAAAAGAGCAAAATCAAGGTCGAGCCGGTTTTCTTCCACGCAGCCCTGGGCCGAGTGTCGAAATGCGACCTTGCCGAGCGTCATTGTCATGGCGGCACATGATGCCGCGATATCGATGAGGAGACGAGTATGCAATACCTTCTGATGATCTACGGAAACGAGTCTGCGATGCTGAACGCGCCCAAGGAGGCGTCGAGCCAGATGCTGAGCGCTTACACGGCCTACACGGAGGCAATCAAGAAAGCCGGCGTGCTGGTCGGCAGCAACCGCTTGCGCCCGACGTCGGAGGCGACCACGGTGCGAGCACCCAACGGCAAGAAGACCGTCGTAGACGGGCCATTTGCTGAGACCAAGGAGCAACTTGGTGGTTACTACCTCATCGAGGCGCCGGATCTCGACGCTGCGCTCTCGTGGGCCGCGCGCTGTCCCGGCGCGCAGCACGGCGCCATCGAGGTGCGCCCGGTCTGGGCGATGTAGCGAAGACCGCGGAGGCGGCGGCGCGCTCGAGCTACGGCAAGCTCGTCGCGTTTCTCGCCGCGCGCACGCGCGATGTCGCTGGAGCTGAAGACGCGCTCGCCGAAGCCTTCGTGGCTGCGCTTGCCGATTGGCCGCGAAGCGGCATCCCGCGTGTGCCCGAGGCGTGGCTGCTGACGGTGGCCAGGCGCAAGCTCCTTGATTCCGCGAGGCGCCGGCGCACCGGCGAGGAGGCCATTCCGACGCTGGAGCTTCTCGCGAACCAGATCGAGGACGAGGAGAGCGCGGCCGCGATTCCTGATGACCGTCTGCGCCTCATGTTCGCCTGCGCGCACCCGGCGATCGATGCCGGTGTGCGCGCACCGCTCATCCTGCAGGTAGTGCTCGGGTTCGACGCCGCGACGATCGCTTCTGCGTTCCTGGTGGCGCCGGCCACGATGAGCCAGCGTCTCGTGCGCGCGAAGAGCCGCATCCGTCAGGCGGGAATTCCATTCCGTGTACCGGAGCAGCACGAGCTCGCCGAGCGCCTCGACGCGGTGCTCGAGGCGATCTACGCGATCTACACCGAAGGGTGGTCCGATCCCGCCGGCACGCAGGCGCACAACCGCGGATTGGCTGAAGAAGCGATCTGGCTTGGAAGCCTTGTAGCGTCGCTACTGCCGCGGGAGCCAGAGGCGCTGGGGCTCCTCGCGCTGATGCTGCACGCCGAGGCACGACGCGATGCGCGGCGCGATGCCTGCGGAGGATTCGTGCCGCTCGCGGCGCAAGATCCGGCGCGTTGGGACGCAGTCCTCGTCGACAGGGCCGAGGCGCTGCTCCTTTCGGCGAGCCGCTTGGGCGCGCATGGCCGCTTCCAGCTCGAAGCCGCGGTGCAGTCGGCGCACGCGGCGCGGCGCCTCACCGGCGTGACAGACTGGGCGGCAATCGTCGCGCTCTACGATGCGCTGCTTGCGATGACAGGATCGGTGGTGGTAGCAGTCAATCGTGCCGTCGCCCTCAGCGAACAGTTGGGTGGCGCGCATGGTGCGGCCGAGGGACTTGCGGCGCTCGATACGCTGAAGCACGATTCCCAGCTTACCGATTATCAACCCTACTGGGCCGCGCGCGCAGCGCTGTTGGCGCATAGCGGCAACGCGCAAGCGGTCACCGAAGCCTACCAACGCGCCATCGGCCTCGAATCGGATCCAGCGGTACGGCGCTTCCTGCAGGCAGAGCTCTCGCGCAACAATCGGTTAAGCTGATGATGCGGGCCGATGGCACGACACGTCGCATTGGCGCTCAATGACACCATTTCGACGCCACGGGAGCGCGAATCCAGTGACGGGGAGGTAAGAAGTAGCCTCGATAAGTCGGCCGGGGTATCGCCAAGACCGGATCGTCCGGTCCCGTCACTTCGCGCAATCCTTCATACATTCGGCACTTTGTACGTCGGGACGCGGGTCACCAATGAAGCCATCGCGATTGGGCATCTTCAATTCCGTCAAGAGCCTGGCATCAATGACCGCGGTATCTGGGACCAGACCATTCAGAAAAAGCAGATACCCGGACACCGCGTAGACGTCTTCGTTCGACAGTGACTGAGGCGCATTGAGCGGCATTGCGCGCCGAACGTAATCGAACAGTGTCGTTGCGTACGGCCAGTAGCTGCCGATGGTCTTGATCGGCTTCGGGGTCGAAAGCGTGCCCATCCCGCCGACCAATTTGTCTCCCATGCCGCCCTCACCATTGGGGCCATGACAGGCGGCGCACTGCGAGTTGTAGAGCTCGCGTCCGCGCGCCACACTGCCACTCCCCAAGGGAAGATTCTTGCCATCCGGGCTAACATCGATATTCCACCCGGCGATCTCCGTCGACGTCGCCGGGCGTCCGAAACCGTAGTGGGTTTGGCCCCAGCAAAGGTTGGTAAACACAAAGGACGCTGTGCATGCGAGAAGTACTCCGCAAAGGCACTCCCGTGCAAACCCGCGTTTAGTTGTTCGCATTGGACACTTCGCCGTTGGCCGCCACGCGCCACGCTTGCACCGCATTGTTGTGATAAAACGAATTGTCGCCTCGCTCGTTGAGAAGGTCTGCGAAAGTCGGCTGGACATAACCCGTTTCGTCGACTGCACGACTCTGGATCACCGTGGGCTTGCCGTCCCAATGCCATGGATAGCGGAAGCGCGTCAGGGCCCGAGTTAGCACGGGTTCCTGCAGCGACGCCTCAGCCCAATTCTTCCCGCCATCGACGGAAACATCGACCCGAATGATCCTGCCGTGGCCGCTCCAAGCAATGCCACGGATTTCGACGAAACCCGGGCTGGGGATCCTTTGCTCGCCGGAGGGCGATGTAATGATCGATTTCGCCTCCATATAAAAAGTGAACTCCCGCGCCTTGCCGTTGGGCAAGAGATCGGTGTATTTCGATGTTTCCTCGCGTGAATAAACGGGCGCGTCAGTGACTTTGAGGCGGCGCAGCCATTTGACGTTCATGTTGCCCTCGAAACCCGGCAGGATGAGTCGTAGTGGATACCCCTGCTCCGGACGAAGCCGCTCACCGTTTTGACCGTAGACGACCAGCGCGTCGTCGAGACATTTGTCGATAGGGATGCTGCGTGTCATCGCAGCGGCGTCCGCGCCCTCGGCCATTACCCATTTTGCGCCGGTGGAAACTCCCGCTTCGTCCAATAACGTCTTGAGGGCGACGCCGGTCCACTCGCCACAGCTCAGTAGCCCCACCAGATCGGACGCGGTCTTGCCATAGGGTTTGGTGTAGACCGGATTACCCGAGCACTCGAGAAAGTAAATCTTGGACACCGAAGGAAAGCGCCGCAAATCCTCCACCGTGAAAACGATCGGCGTCCTTACCATGCCATGCAGCATCAGGCGATGTTGCGTTGGATCTATAACTGGCACGCCGCCATGATGGCGCTCGTAGAAAAGCCCATTCGGAGTAATGATGCCATCCAAAGCCCCCAGCGGCGTGCGGCTTGTCGACGAGATGTACTGTGCCTGATTTTTTGGGACGTTTCGGATTACACTGTTCTCGAAAGGCGATGGTTCGCCGTAGAGTTTGGCGCCAACCGGTGCGCCCGGTGCCTTCATCGATTCAGGAATGGCCGGCGGCGACGGGGAGGCCGCGTTTGCCGCTAGCGGCCTTTGTGCGAGCGCGCTGCCCGCACCTGCGCTGGCTGCGGCAAGCATCGCGCCGGTTGATCGAAGGAATTGGCGACGCGATGAAGAGTCCGCGCCCGGTTCGACCTGCGGCTGCTCGTCA
Source organism: Casimicrobiaceae bacterium (assembly GCA_035939595.1). Classification (GTDB taxonomy): domain Bacteria; phylum Pseudomonadota; class Gammaproteobacteria; order Burkholderiales; family Casimicrobiaceae; genus PALSA-1003. The sequence continues at coordinate 15,243 of DASZFQ010000104.1, read as the reverse complement.
GAATTCAAGTCGCCTGAGTCCGAAGCGCCGTTAAGAGCCTTGGTTGGATGAGCCATCGGGGACCCTCCGTTGAGAGACTCACGCTGCGCCTAAACCCGGCGCGAACGAGGAGGCAATTGTCTGCTTTCGGTCGCCAGATTTCAATTCGCGACTGATTCGTGCAATCGACCGGGTTCGCGCGACCTACGCAGGCGCCGGGTCGGTAACGGTCATCGCACCGCCACGCCTTTCCGGGCCGAATCGGATGATGATCGCCACCCCGATTGCTACAACCCCAGCAACCAGCGCGAGCGCATAGCTGTTGCCGGGCGCCTCGGCGAGCTTGGCATTGCGCATTTGCAGTGAAACTCTAACTGTGCCTGCCACCCAGACAAATCTGCGCTCATAGTTACGCTCAGCGCGCCGCTGCCGTGTCGGTCTGTTCGAAATTACCGCCGAGCGCAAGGTGCAGATTGACGCGCTGGGCAAGCTGCTCGCTCTGAACGTGCAGCCGCGACGTGCGTGCGCCATACAGTGCGAGCTGGCGTTGCTCGACCACGCGCAAATCGATCTTGCCGACCTTGTACTGGATCTGCGCCAGGTCCAATGCACGCTCGTTGTCCTTTACGCTTTGGACAAGGATCGCATCGCGGTCACGTAACGTGACTTCCGCCGACAGCGCACCCTCGACGTCGCTGAAAGCGCGCTGTGCGACCCGGGCGTAATCGGCGACCGCGAGTTTCTGTTCGGCGGTACGAATCTCCACTTGCGCGCGCAGCGCGCCCCCCTGATACAGCGGCGCGACCAGATTGGCGCCCAGGCTCCATACCGGATTGCTGTGGTTCTGGAGTACGAAGAGCTCGCTCGACACGGTGCTGCCGCCGGCGGTCAGGCTGATGCGCGGAAGCTGCGCGGCCCTCGCCTCTTCCACCCGGTTGAACGCCGCGGCGACGCGCCGCTCCGCTGCGATGACGTCCGGACGGCGCTCGAGTAGCTCCGAGGGCAGGCCGACTGGCACCGGTGCCGGCATCGCCGCCAGCTGCCTGGCCACCTCAACTTCCGCGGCCGGATATCGGCCAAGCAGCAACTCCAGCGCGCGCAGCGCCTGATCGCGCGAATACTCGACCTGACGCAACGTGTCGCGATAGCTGCCGACGTTAGCCCGCGCCTCGGCCACTGCCTGCTCGTCGCCGGCACCGATGCGCTGCCGCTCTTGCGCAAGGCGTAGCAATTCCTCCGCTGCGTGCAACACGTCCTGTGCGATCGCGCGTTGCAACCCGGCCTCGATGGCCAGAAAATAACCCTTCGCGACGAGCGCGGCCAACGACTGCCGCGCGAACGCGTAGTCGGCATCGGCCGATGCGTATTGCGCCTGCGCCGCCGCCCGGCCGTAACGAATCCGGCCCCAGACGTCGAGCTCGAGCGAAGCGTTGAGAAAGACGCCGCGCAGCCCGGAGCCGTCGCCGCCGGACTTGCCGCCACCGTGAGCGAGCACCCCTACCGCCGGATAGAGCGATGCCTCTGCGACTTCCACATACCCTGCGGCCTGTTCGACACGCGCCGCCGCGAGCTTCAGATCAGCGTTGTATGTCAACGCTTCATCGACCAAGGCGACCAGTGCCACGTCGTTGAACGAATTGAGCCAGCGATCGGCGACCGGTTGTGCCAGCCCGCCGCTTGCTTTCCAGCCGGCAGGCACGGTGGTGTGCACGAGCGCTTCGCGCTGGATATCGGCCGCTGCTGGCGGGTCCTTGATGGCACAGCCCGCGATCAAGCCCGCAGCGCCCATTGCCAACGCCCAGTGAACGACGATGCGGTTCGTCTGCATTAGTGCAGCTTCAGGATGAGGTAGTTGGTGATCGACCCAACGCGAAGGAGCACTTTGCGCAGAATGTGGAGCGCGGCCGCGTGCTCGGTGTAGATCGCCGCGTCGCCCGTGGCGCCGGCGGCAAGGAAGAGCTCCCGATCCTGGTCCGCCACGTCGAGCTTGACGGGGAACCGGCCAGGAGCCTGTGGAAAAACACCGGTCTGCGGCAGCACGCCCGACTGCGCGACCTGGCCCTGACCCTGCGCCCAGACGATGGAATTCACCTTTGCCTTGATGATGCGGCCGGGGTGGGTTAGCAGCGCAATCTCCGCTTCGTTCCCCGGCTCGACTGCGATCAGCTCGTTCTGGTAATAGAGCGCGATGACCTGGTAGATCTCCTCGACGAAGCTCATCGCCGGAGCCACCGGGAATGCGGTGACGAAAGACCCCGGCCGCAGCTGCACGTTGATCGCGTAGCCGTTCGCCGGAGCGTAGACCGACGTCTGGTCGAGATCGAACTGCTTGTTGGCAACATCGCCCCGGCTCGCGTCGACCTGTGCCTTGGCGGTGGCGAGCTGGGCCCGCGCCGCGGCGACCGACGCCTGCTCGCCGTTCGCCTGGCCCGACAGCCGTTGCGTAACCTGCGCCTCGTTGGCGGTGGCCGTCGCGAGCTGCGCCTCCAGCTCGGTCACGTTGGCCTCGGCCTGCTCCAGCGCAAATCGGTCGCCGGCGCCAGAGGCGACCAATTCCCGGTTTTGCTTCACCCGCAGCCGTGCCAGCTCGAGCCTGGGCTGCAGGGCACTGACCTGCCCGCTGGCCGCCTTCAATTGTTCGCGCAACTCGCGCGCACCGGCGGAAGCATCCGCCAGGTTGGCGCCAGCCTGGGCGAACCTCGCCTCGTCCGCCGCAAGTTTGCCCTTCGCAATGCTGAGCTCGTTCTGATAGGGCGTCGGGTCGATGCGGAACAGCAACTCCCCCTTCTTGACCAGCCGGTTGGGCTCGACCGGTACTTCGATCACGCGCCCTCGCACCTGCGGAATGATCTGTACGACATACTTCAGGACCCGCACATCGTTGGACGAGGGCGCCACCACGTTCAGCGTCAGGATCATCGCCGCCAGCGCCACAATCGGGATGATGACGACCGTGACTTGTGACGTCGTATTCCACGGCAGCCACTTCAGCTTGATGAAGATCAGCCAGACGAAAAACGCGTAGATGCCGAGTAGCAACAGGTCCATTACGCGCCTCTCGCCCTGGCGTCGGCCACCGGTTCGCTGCCCAGCGCGTCGAGCTCACCGCGCAGCGCCTTGAGTTTCGGCGGAAGCGTGCCCTTCGCCGCCATCACATCGAGTTCGTGCTGGAGATGGACGATCTCGTCACGCAAAAGCTCGCCGGCCTGCGCTTTCGCCGCCATCTCGACGTAATAGTCGTCGTGCTTCTCGGTACCGTAGGCAAGCCGGTATCCGACAGGCTTGGTATATGCCCACAACCACGCGAGCGGCCACAGCAAGCCGCCGAACACCAGCGACATCAGACAAAGCGCGTGGATCGCGTCCTTCTGCGGATGATGGCGCTTCTCGGCGAGTTTTTCGGGAATGACGTGCACCATCCAGAACAGGACGATGAGAACGATTGGAACGACGCACACGACGACCCAGGCCAAAACGCTCGCCGCCGTGTCGAGCGTCTCGCCGGAGAGAAACGATGCGGACGCGGGCGCGGCCGGCGCCGCGAGCGCCACTGCGGCGGTCAGCCGGGCCGTCGCGGCCCGAACCTTGGAAAAAGCCGACTGACGCATCGCGTCTCCTGTGCTATCGCTCTCGTAGTACCTTGGCGTCAACTTCCAGACCATCGCGTCGGATGCGAAGTCAGCGGCTACGGTCTTCCCAGGAACAGATACCAGCTGCTGTTGCCGTCAACAGCCCGGCCGTAACCGAGATACAACGGGCCTATTGGCGTATCCGCTCCGAGAAACACGCTGCCCGACTTGAGCGTGCCCGTAAACGAGCCCGGGACCAACGGAGGACCATATTTCCCGAGCTCCAGCGAGAACCCGGCATAGACGCCTTCGAGCAGCTTCTGCCGCACGAGCTTGTTATAGTAAACCAACCGGCCGAACGTAACCCTATCGGTAATAATTGCGCCGGTCGGATAGCCGGATTGCTGCAAGAATCCTCCCCACTCGAACAGGTCGTAGCGCGGAAGGGGCTCGCTGCCGAGCTTGCCGCCTGCCTTGAGCCCGACGCTCAGCGTGTTATCACCGAAAGACCATGCGCCGACGCCGACGGCGTCCCATTTGTTGTAGGCCTCGGAAGCGCCCAGCGCACTGCTCGAAGCAAATACATGCACCGAACCCGCCTCGCCGTTCCTGGGGAAGTTCGCGCTGTCGAGTTGATCGTAAACCAGGCGCGAGGTAAAGGCGCCCTGCCGGATGCGGCCCGTCGCCGGTGTCAGGTCCGGCGGCCCGGTATTGAGACTCGCATCGAGGGTTCCTTCAAGTACGCCGATCCGGAGCTCCCCGTAGCGCGTAAATTGGCTGCCAAAGTCGAGGACTGCGCGCGCGTAGCGCAGGTTGTAGCTCGCGATGCGCTGATCGTTCTGAAACAGAAAGACGGTGTTGCGCTCGAATTCGACCCGCGGCGCGACGAAGAAGAACTGGCTCGGGTCCAACGGCTGATAGAACTCGCTCGTCAGCGCGGAGGTCTCGCCGAGCTGCAGATCGGTGCGCCACTCGGCACCCAGCGAATTGAGCCATGTCTGGCGATAGCTCGCGAGCAGGTTGTAGTAAGCGTCGCCCTTGAAGTCATTGCTCAGTCCCAGCCCGAAGCGCAGGTAGTTCGGTCCCCATGACTTCTCGACCGCGTCGACCGCAAGCACGCGCTTTCCCGGCTCCTCGATGATGCGGTAGTTGACGTGCTCGAAATCGCCGGTGCCGTAGAGCCGGCGCATGTCGGCGTCGAGCACGCTCGGGTCAATCGGCACGCCGCGCTTGGTTTCCATGATCGCCTGGGCCGTCTCGGGGTTGACCCGTTGCAGATTGAGGAAGCGGATCTCGTCCACCGGACGCGTATCCGCCGCCGCGATGACGAGCTGGCGCGCGCGCAGGGCCGCGTACTGCGCCGGCGGCAGGCTCAGCTGCGCGAGACGCTCGCCCATCTTGCGTGCCGCGGCCTCGCCGATCGGAACCGTCTTGGCCAGATGATCGAAGTCCGCGACCGAGAAATCCCCCAGCTCGGGAACGATGAGGATATCGGTCGGTCTGAGCGTCGCCAGGGAGCGCTCGACATTCTGCTCGGTCAGGATGTTGATAACCTGGCCGCCCACGCCGAGAATCGAGTTGAGCTGGCTGCGCGGCGCCAGCGGCGTGCCGAGGTTGACGGCAATGACGATATCTGCGCCCATCGCCCGCGCGACATCGATCGGCAGGTTGTCGGTGAGCCCTCCGTCGACCAGAATCTTGCCGTCGAACTCCGCCGGCGCGATCGCGCCGGGGACCGACATACTGGCGCGCATCACGTTGGCAAGTTCACCTTCGGAAAAAACCACCGCCTTGCCGGTGACCAGATCGGTGGCTACCGCGCGGAACGGAATCGGCAACTCATTGAAATTGCGATAGCCCTTGGCCTTCGCAAGGTAGCGCAGCACCGTTTCCAGCTGGACCCCGGAGACGAGACCTTTGGGCAACTGCAAATCGCCCTCATTGAAGCCGATCTCCGGGCCGACAAGGTCGCTGCGGTCGTCGAGCTTGCGGCGGATGGATTGCTCCTGGCGCGGCGGCTGCTCCTTGAACAGCAGGGCGGTCGAAATGCGGTTGAGAGTTGCCTCCATCTCGGCCACGCTCGTTCCCGTGGCGTAGGACGCCCCGACAAGGGCGCCCATGCTGGTGCCCGCAATGCAGTCGATGGGCACCCGCATTTCCTCCAGCACCTTGAGCACTCCGACGTGGGCCGCCCCGCGTGCACCGCCACCGGACAGCACGAGGCAGATCTTGGGGTGCTGCACTTCAAGCCCCGTCGCGCTTGGCTGTGCTACCCCATACCCCGGAACGCAGAGGTACAGCAGTACCAGCGCCGACAGCGCATAGGACCGTGCGCGCGAACTGATGTTCATCGATTCCAGCGCCTCGCCGGACATGCATGCAACGCCGCTCGTCCTTACGAGCACTCCCACCGCGGTGGGCCGTTAAGCGCGCCGCTTTTGCGGTGTCCGCACCGACGCTGCCGCCGCGCGCGAATTGCTGATTGAGATGACGCGCCCGGCGCGCACCCTACTTCTTGCCAGTGGACGGCTCGACGGAGACGGCCATCGCCTCGGTGTACGTAGCTTCGACCTGGTCACCGACATGGACGAGCTTGAATTGCTCCGGATCGGAAAGCTTGAGCTCGACCGTGTGTTGCGGCCCGCGTAGCGTCACCGTTTGCGTTGCCGGATCGACTGCCACGACATCGGCGGTCACTTGCACCTGTCGGCCGACTCCCGCAGCGGGCTTTTCGCCCGCCTTCGCCTTGTCGGCCATCATGCTGTCGGTCCGCGCCACGATGGCCTTGCCGCCTTTCTTGAGCTCAAGCGTCAGCGCCTCGACATAGCGCACGGCAACTAGATCGCCGACCTTGATCTGATTGAAGTTCTTCACCTCCGGTCCAACGGTTATTGTCCGCTCGTGTCCATCCGCTCCTTTGAGCGTAACTGTGCGCGTGGCCTTGTCGACCGCTTCGACGGCAGCCGTGACCTCGACCGTATTGACCGCCACGCCCTTGCCTGGCGCCGTCGCGGTCATCGTGCCTCCGGTCATGGGCGTCTGGGCGAGCGCGCAGGCCGAGGCGGCGGCGATGACCATGGCGATGGCGATACCGGGTCGTTTCATTTCATGCTCCTTGTGTTGGAGAAAAAAGGGGGAAAGCGAGCGTCGGATAATCGGGCCGAACTCATTCCTCCACCCGCTTCCACTTCGAGTCCGGGTTGTACTCGGTCATTGCCACGGCGAGCTTTGCCGTCGCGGGCCCGAGTATAAATCCTACTAGAAAGAGGCGATACAGCACAATCGTCCGGGGCACCAGCGCTGCGCAGTTGATTATCAACGGGTCTGCCTATCTGCAAAGACCTTGCTGGCGGCCTAAACACCAGTTCACGTGATTTCCCCGTAGCATGAAACTCAACTGCTGACCAATGCGTTGCTCGAGGACCGGACGCCAAGGCACCGACCTGCAGCCCTGGCCGTCATCCAGCAGCGCAAAATCGCCGGCGCGCCGTGACAATCATCCGTCGATAGACGCCCGCGGTGCGCTCGCCCGTCGACAAGCGGTCGAAGCCCGTCTGGGCCGCGAGCGCCCATTGACATACGCTCGCCAAACCCGGCAAATGATCTCTTTGAGGCATTCTTCGAGGGATTTGCCACCTCTCCGCACGCGCGTGCGAGCGGGCCGGCTCCGGTTCGCTTGGCTCGTTGATCGCCACGAGCATGCCCATCGTTTATTTCCAACTTGCTTGCAGCCAAGGCGTTAAAGATTGGCGATGAGCTCCCCCGACGCTTGGCGCGAAATCGACCGCTGTCTGCCTGCGGACGCTGCCGACGTCGAGCGCAGCCTCCGGCTGGCGAGCGCGATCGTCGCGTTGAGAAACATAACCGATGGAGCGTTCCGTGGCGAATCCTGGCGGATCGCTTTAGAGCCTCCAAATGGGTCCCAGGCTTCAAGCCCGGGCGTGTAAGGTCACGAGCCTGCCGGTTTAGAACCCGCTACGTCTCGCGATCGCATGGCCCTTTCTACAGGCGCCGGGCTCGAGGCAACCCCTGTGAGGCTCCGGGTACCTCCGCGGGTAATATATTTTTTTGCAGAACGCCCTTGAAAACGAGCGAGCAGTGGCTATGCTGAAACGAAGTGGTCGGCTGGGAGGAGCCAGGACGATGGGACGGCAGTGAGCGGCGTACAAGAGCGGCTCTTTGACTCCTTCAAACTGGAAGACAATTTCCCCGAGAACCATCTTCTGCGCCGCATCGATCGATTCCTCGATCTGAGTCACCTGCGGCAGTATTTTCCAGATTTCCTTAGTCATACCTGTCGGCCGTTGCTCGAATCGGAGTTGATGATTCGGGCGCAATTCGCCGGCTGCTGCTTGGCGATCCGCTCAGACCGCCGGGCTGCGAGCCAGAAGGTGGCCGGCCGCGATGGGTCTACTGACGATGCGGGCGTCGAGGGCAAAGCCCTCGTTGCCAACCAGCCCTTCCGTCAGGCACCGCTCGTCGCTTCCGGGAGACCGGCGTCTTTTCGCATGTGGTCGCGACAGTCATGGGCGAGGCAAGCGGACCGCGGCCGTCACAGCGGTCAGCGAACGCGCGCCCCACCTGAGCCCTGGCCTCAATGGGTCGGGTTTGAACGGCACTTTGGGCCGGGATAGCGCTGGCCATCGCCGTATTTTTTCAACACTAAATATTTATATATCAGTAACTTATAATATGTTAATTATAAATTATCTTAGGTTAGACCGTTGGCGTTGTTGTCCATTATTTGTTGTGGATCGGGGGTACGAAAATGGTCTCGACGTGGTGGTTGCTGGTGTCATTCCTGGCGGGCGGTTACGCCGGGGTTCTCTTGATGGCGATGCTCGCTGTCTCGCGGGACGCTGACGACGAGGCGTATTCGCTGATTGCGCGTAGTCGCGGAAGTCCGCAACCTGAAGTCGAAGAGGGATCATTGAACCACGGCGAGGTCTAAAACTCGCGGGTTCGCGTGGGACCGCCTCGAGCGGACCCGCGTTTTCCCCCGGGCGACGTATCGCGGAGGTGATCGTCATGCTTTCGCTCCGAGCTCGCCCCTTTTTTCGCGATTTAAAGTGACGCTTCGCAAGTGGCGTAGCCACGGAATCGCGCATCCAGTGGCCTCTCGCGCTCGATAGCGAGGTCTCGCTCCGGGGTCGGCGCCGGCAGGTAACATACGTTCGATCGGCCTGTATGCCCGCCCGATCGAGCGTGACTTCCAAAAAATCGACTTCGAGCGCCAGCTGCCGGTCTTGGCGTGCATCTCCTTTGCCGTAGGAGCGCGTTCTGTGCCGCGCTTCTCGGCCGGCGAAATGAACACGCCAATCGCACCGGCCAGCAACTACGTCTTCTATTGCGGGTCTGGTTGCCGTACACGTCGTACTTCGCGGCCAGCCTCCGCCAGCGTCTTGTCGCACTTCAATGCCGCCAAGGCGACCTTCGCCCTGAACGCCGCCGCATAGTTCCGTCGCGGTCTTCTCGTTGCACGGCTCCATTGCCGGCGATATCCTCGCCCATGAGAGCAGGTTGCTTCACTTAAGCGCCCATCTCATTTTCCCGAGCCAGCTTTTTCTCGCCCTTTCCGGTGTCATGGAACACGAACCAAAATCAGTTGACAGCGGCGATGTAACCCCGATCGAGGCGCATGGCTTGCGGATGTCTGACAAATACCCGGGCCTGACCGACTCGCAGGAACCTTTGGTGGACGAACTGCTGCAGCTGGCGCGGGACGGCGAGCAGTGGGCCGAGCATGCGGGCACCGATGCCGCAGCCGGCGCGAAGCATACGACACTGCCTATCGCCGAATTTCATGCGTTTTGTCGCCTCCTAGCGCTCCTGGCGCGAGGGTGGGCAGACCGGGAGCAGCAAGCAGGGCGAGATCTGTTAGCGCGTGCGATCGCCGCGTGGAAGCGCCCCCATGGACGGCCGCGCAAGAGAACCCCTGGCGCCCTTGGATCAACTAGCTCGGACGCGACCAGCGTTGTCGCCGGAGCATCGCGAAAAGGGGGTCGAAACGCGACAGCGAGTCCAGAGGAACGGGTGCTGATCATCGCCTATGTCGAGCGGACCAAGCGCGCCATCGCCGAAAGAAGCGGGCAGTCGCTACAAAAGATCACGGACACCCAAGCCATAGCCGAGATCGAGCGGCATTTCGGCGGCTCGTTCCACGAGCAACAAAAACGCGTGCGCAAGGCGCGGAAATTTGTCTCCTTGTATCGCAGCCAGCTGGGCATCCAAATACGCCCGAGGAAACCGCGACTTCCGGAGCAAAATTCAAGTTGATTCTGGTCTTTGGCCCGGTTCGCGGCGGCACCGGGCTATCCACTGGAACCATCTTGGCGGCCGCAGAAGGTGGGCAGGAATACAGGGCAAAATAGAAAATGGCCTCGTTGCGAGTGACTGTTGCGCTGCGGGCGCCGGCAGCGTCTAATTATTCGTTCAGGATCCGCTAAGGGTGCCGGAAAGACTGACCGCTTCCCGGGTTCCGTGCCCGGGTGAACCGTTTAAGCGACGCAGACGTCGCTTGTTCTTGGAGCGGCCGAGCTGTGGCGGTGCGAGGTCCGGGTCGGGGCGACACCGTTGCCTGCGGTTGCTTCACATAGCTGTCGACCATGAACTCATCGATGACTGACGCCTTATTACCTGTCACATTGGCGACCGCTACACGTCGCTAGACTCTACCTGCGAGAGGCGAGCCAGTGAACGGCGCACCCATTTACCGAGAGATCACGCCGGGGATGTCCGCCGGTAGTCTGGAGTCCTTGCCTGGCGAAGCTCCAATGCCGGCGACCGAGTCGACCCCTTACGTTCACTTCGACGTGTGTCCGACTTGGCTGGAGCTTGCCATTCGCCATCTTTCGGACGCGCAAGTCGCGCAAGCAGCACGGGTTGAGGCATGGAAGCGTGCGGACGAAAACGCGAGGGCAGGCGCGCTACAGTGGGAGTTCGAGGCGTCCATGCAGGCGATTGTGGCGGCGGCCACTGCGATCGATGCCTTGTACGCGGCGGTGCGGCCCAGAGTCAAGCTGCCGCAACTACTCGTCGACAAATGGCGAGAGAAGCGCACGCCGCGTCACATTCAGATCGCTGAGGTTCTGCGGCGGGCACTTTCATTGGGGCCGCGGGCTGCCCGTCCTTTGCGTCAGAACCTTGGCGAGATATCAAGATTCCGCATTTTGGCCGTCGACCCTTCCGGCATGACCGATGCCCCCATCTTGCATCCTGAGCTACGTGTCGGCGTCGAGTGGCGCTTCGCCTACTTCCGGAGCGACAACGCTCTATTGATCGTAAAGGTGACGCTGCGGCTGATCCTGGAACTCCTCGCTTCGAGCAAGCCGCAGGATTCCGAAGTTCAGGCGTATAGAGATACGCTATGGTCTAGACTTGAACCACTGCAGCACTCGAATGCATTCGGCCCAAAGGCACGCCGCGAGCAACGATTGTCCGTGCTGTAACGGCATTACGGATCTGCCAGTCGGGCGATGCGCTTTCGGGCTGGCGAATCTTGACCTGGCAGATTAGCGTAATCTGGCGCGCCGAGGCCCTCTTCCGGAGAGCTTGCCTCATTGCCCTTTCGGAGGTCAGCGCTTTCTACCCATCTGCGCTTCCCGATTCACGCATTACACGCGTCACGACAATGCAGAGCGACCCGGTCAGTGTCGACGCCCGCGAGCTCTACGCCGAAGGAGAATTACAGGAGAATTCCGGAGACTGCTGCAAGACTTGTACGCGACACCCTAGTCGCTAACGGCTAGCTCTGCGCATCCATTTGGGCTGGCGCTAGCGGCGTAAGTATCTGCGCATCTACGCTTGACCGAACTCCCCGGCAATAAGAGACATGAGAAACTCCGCAACCCATGATCTGCCCGGCCCCCCGACGTAGGTCGCCGTGCGACCGTTGCGCAAGTTTTCGACGGTAACGGTGAATGTTCGTACTGTGGAAGAAGATGGGGACCGATTGCCGCGTCCGCGTTCGATGTCGAGGGCGAAATCATCGGGCGCAAATCCAAAGCGCACAACTTCCGCCGCGAACGCGAGTTGGTCTCCGCGGGCAAGCACATAACGCCGGCAATTGCCCCGAATGAGCGGCTGTCGTTGTTCGCTGAAACTTAAGTGAACCGGATCTGTTCCTGGGGCGATGTGGCGTTGTTCCATGGTTCTGGTCCCCTTTCCTGCGGCGTCGGGCCCTTACGCGGACTGCTGCAAGCAAACCTCGAGCCATCTACATTTTCTCGTTAATTTTCCCCGAGTTACTACCATGCCTTGGTAGGAGCGGTCATCGCACTGTAAGAAAATTCGTCATTGATCACTCTGTAGTAATCACGACAGTGACGGTATGACACGCGAGGTTCCTCGACGTTCGGACCGGCGGTACTAAACGTTTGGGATTATGGGGGGGGTTCGGCTGACCGCACAAGCCGGCGCTCGGGTCGCGGTAGGAAAGTACCGAGCCATTTGTCCTCGGTCCAGGGCACCGAGCTTGTATGACGCACAATGTCGCGGGCTAGCCAATCGCGATTAGGTATGCGCGCTGACGCGCGTTGCCGCGTTCAGGCTGGATTGTAGCGACCGTAGCGGTCGTCGAAACGCACGATGTCGTCCTCGCCGAGGTAGTCCCCGCACTGCACCTCGATCACCAGCAGCGGTCCAGAGCCAGGATTTTCGAGTCGGTGCCGCGATCCGACCGGGATGAAAGTCGACTCGTTGACGCGCATAGCGTAGACGCGATCGCCGTTGGTGACGCGGGCCTCGCCGCTGACAACGACCCAGTGCTCGCTGCGGTGCGCGTGCATCTGCAGCGACAGCGCCGCGCCCGGCTTGACCTCGATGCGCTTGATCTTGAAGCCGGGTCCCTCCTGGAGCGTAGTGAATGCGCCCCAGGGCCGCATCACCGTCGTGTGGACCCGGTACGCGTCGTGTCCGCGGGCCTTCAACTCGCTGACAACTTCCTTCACGCGTTGCAGATGGTCGCGGTGCGCGACGAGCACGGCGTCTGGCGTGTCGACGATGAATAACCCGTCGACGCCCACGGTCGCGACGATACGCTCTTCGGCGTGCACGTAGGTGTCGCTGGTGGCGATCGACACGCGCTCGCCCTCGCCGCGATTGCCGGTCGCATCGGGCACTGCAAGGTTCGCCATGGCGCGCCACGAGCCCACGTCACTCCAGTCGAAGTCTCCGCGCACGACTGCGACTTGCGTCGCCCGCTCCATCACCGCAACGTCGAAGGACACGTCGGGCGTCGACGCGAACAACGCCGGGTCGATCTCGAGCATGGTGTCGGCCCGGTGATCAAACAGCGGCTGCCAGACTGCGCGCGCCGCATCGAGTACACGCGGGGCGTGCCTGGCGAATGCCTCGAGCACGCTGGCCGCCGTGAAGCAGAACATGCCAGCGTTCCAGACATGGCGGGCGTCGCCGGCATAGCGCGTCGCATCGGCGAGCGGTGGCTTCTCGATGAAGCGGCGGGCGCGGAATGCGCCGGGCTCCGCCAGCGCGTCGCCCAGTTCAAGGTATCCGAAGCCGGTCTCCGCGCCGGTCGGCGTGATGCCGAACGTTGTCAGCCAACCCGCGCGCGCCAGCGCAGCGGCGTACCCGACGGCGCGCGCGAACGCGGCGGTATCCTGTATGAGATGATCGGCGGGCAGGACGAGCAGCGTCGCATCGGGACCGAATGTTGCTTCGGCGTAGAGCGCACCCAGAGCGACCGCCGGCGCCGTGTTGCGCCCGAACGGCTCCAGCAGGTACACGAGTCGCGCGGCGGACACGGCCGCGGCACCGGCACCGGCGTACGCATCGCGGGTCTGGAAGTAATAGTCGCGATTGGTGATCGTCACCAGCGCCGCGACGTCGGGCAGCCCGGCGGCGCGCAGGAACGTGCGCGCGAGCAGCGTGTCACCGGCGGAACCATCGGCAGGAAGCGGGAGGAATGGCTTCGGTGCCGCTTCGCGCGATAGTGGCCACAGCCGCGCGCCGGCGCCACCGGAAAGGATGATCGGGACCATCAACATCGGGAAGGATCGGGACCCCGCTGGAGCGGGCACGCGGATTGTACCCGATCAGAGATGTTTTATTGACGGATGGCGACGCCTCCGGCGAAGCGTCGGGATCAAACGAAAGGTCAGGCCGCCTGGCGCCTCTGGGGCAGATTCCTTCCGTCGAGCCACGCAAGGAAGAGCAGCGACGGGCCGCCGTGTTATCGATCGATACTAAAGTGCAGGCGGATATTTTTTCGCATCAACAAACAACACCTCAGGGGTCGGCGCCCGGATTGTGGCAGCAAGTTCCGATTCCTCTTTAGCTCCGTCCCCGCTCCGCAAGAAATGCCAAGTAGCCTATGCAACCGAAGAGCATCGCAGCCATCCCGGCAAGCAGCAAAGTGCCGACCTGGAAGCCGCCAAGGTTAAACGCACCGCGCAGTCGCACAATGACCGCGACGGTGCACAGAATTACGCCGACGACCCCGCCAACCCGACCCATCCAGTGCAGCAACTCTCTCATGCGTGATCGCTCCAATTCTGTGCGAGCACCAGCACGGACAGCCGTCGCGTCGGCTGCCGTTGACTCAGTCTAGCGCATTGTAGTGTTCAACGCGAGCGATTGCCCCGAGCGCTCGCCTGCCGCGGCGTTTGTGCCTCAAGCGCTATCGAGCCATCGCCGACTGCTTGGGTGGCGCCTCGCTCAGGTGACGCGCCTCCGCCTGCGCGGCGGCAATCTGGATCGGCGTGAGCTGACGCAACACCGCATCGCGCTCTGCCGCCGCGCCGGCGACCCCCTGCGCGGCGGCGAGATTGAACCAGATGTAGGCCTTGGCGTGATCCTCCGCAACGCCCATTCCCGAGCGGTACATCAAGGCCAGCGAATACTGCGCGTCAGCATTGCCGTTCTCGGCAGCGCGCTGCAGCCACATCGCCGCACGCTCGTAGTCCTGGACTTCGCCAAACCCTTCGCGCAGCGCGTTACCCAACACCAATTGCGCCTCATTGTTATCGTGCTCGGCGGAACGCTGCAGCCACCGCCGCGCCTCCTTCCTGTCCTGTGTGACGCCATTGCCGTGAGCGTACATCTGGGAAAGCCGGAGTTCCGCAACAGGATTATTGGCTTGCGCGAGCTTGAGCGTTTCCTCGACCTCACTCGCGACAGGCTTGACCTTCACCGATTCGCTGCCACGTTCGTCGGGACTGGCGGCGTTCCACGCGACAGTTCCCGCAACGAGGACCACCCCGACAAAACTCATGAGGTAGTATCCGCGCCTGCTGATGACCCAGAAGCGCTCGTCACAATCGCGGCAGCGATACGGCGAGCGTAGCCGGGGACGCGATGAGAGCTCCGCCGCACGGATAGACGAGCGGCGCACGTTGAAACTCTTACACGCTGGGCACTTGGCAAACATGCGTCTTATTCGTGTTGCGCTATCCTAGTGAACACCCGCAATGCTGCTCCGGATTCAAACGCCGTCGAATCTGCACCGACGAACATCACCGGCATGGCGAACTCTGCTCCAAGGAATGTAGCGGCGACGCGCAACTCCATTGAACCAGTTCTCCCGCCTTTGCTTTCGGCGCCACATTGCATTCTTGCTCCGGTCTAGCGCTGCACCTCGAAAACGTCTTTTGCCAAACCTAACCCAGCGCGAAGTTCATGCTGGGCTACAACGTTGTGACTGATTTGCGGCCCTGCGTCACCCTCCTCCCGTACGGCG
>DASZFQ010000103.1:0-2363 GCA_035939595.1 Casimicrobiaceae bacterium | reverse complement strand
GCATTTAAGCCGAATCTCAGGTGCGCCGAGGCGGATATTCGTATCGCGATGTTGAAAGCTAAGCTCAAACTGCTTGACGGACCGCCGCATACACTCTGAGACGTGCCAGTCAGGGGCCAAACTGCTGACCCGCGACGAGGCCCGGCACATCGCCGCCAACATCGCCAAGCTGCCGGAGCTGCTGGGCTGAAAGGAATGTGAAACCACCCGCTTGTTTCGGGTGAGCGACGGGCGCCCGCTGATGGCACCGAAGGGCCCGAGGAGCGCAAGCTGAAGGATGAGCGCGTGGCGTGGGCCGAGATGTACGAGCGGCGCGCGGCCTCGCCATAGCGCCAGCGAAGCTGATTTCGCATTTGCGCCATGCCGGAGTAGTATTTACTTAGCGTTACATCATGCGCCGCAAACCAGTCAGCCGCGACGAAGTCCGCATCTTCAGCGACCATCGCTGGTCCCCTCTACGCCAAGCATCACCACGGCGCCGATCGATGCCGTACGCGCCACCGAGTACAGCTGGGGCCATCCGATTCTGCGGCTATGGGACCCGCTGTTGCGCGAGCTTGGCGAGCCGACACTGGGCACGTTCGTAATGGCGCCCGAGCCGTGCCGACAATGCGCCCGGAAATTCTGGCGCGACCACCGCAGCCCAGGCCTCTACTGCTCCGACCATTGCGCCGCCCTCGCTCGCCGCGCCAAGTATGCGACGACCCAGGGTGCAGCGCGAGCGGCTGCCCGAAGCGGCCGCAGCTGCGAGGGCTGCGGCGAGCCGATCGAGGCCGCGAGGCTGACGAAACGATTCTGCTCAGTGCGTTGCCGGGTCGCCGCCTTCCGTGGCGCGTAAGACGGGTTGCATCGTCCTAGCGGCGGTCGTGGATGCGTTTACCGGCTCAAGGGGCTATACCCATCCACGGAGGCGTCTATGTCAGTCCGAAAACGCAAATGGATTACACGTAACGGCGAAGCGAAGGAGGCGTGGATCGTCGACTACACCGACCAGCAGGGTGACCGTCACATCGAGACCTTCGCCCGCAAGAAAGAGGCGGATGCATATGCCCAGCAGGTGGGCGTCGACGTGCGCACCGGGACGCATACGCCGGTCTCGAAGTCGATCACTGTGGCGCAGGCTGCGGAGGACTGGATCACATCGGTTGGGCTGGAGGGCCGCGAGGCCGCGACGCTGGTGCAATACCGCCAGCACGCGCGCCACATCGGCAAGCGCATCGGCAACGTGAAGCTCGCCGCGCTCACCACGCCGCGCATCAACCTTTTCCGCGACGACCTGCTGGCGACGATGTCGCGGGCGATGGCGCGCAAGGTCATGTCCAGCCTCAAGTCGCTCCTGCGCGACGCCCAGCGCCGGGGCAACGTCGCACAGAACGTCGCCCTGGGCGTCAAGCGCATCGACGCCGACAAGCGCCGCGAGGGCAGGCTCAAGGTCGGGGTCGACATCCCGACCGCAGACGAGATCAAGGCAATCATCAATGCCGCAGGACCGCGCAAGCCGTTGCTGATGACGGCGGCATTTACCGGGTTGCGCGGATCGGAGCTTCGCGGGCTGCGCTGGGAAGCTGTCGACCTCAAGGGCGGCGAACTGCACGTGCGGCAGCGCGCCGACCGCTACAACGTGATGGGCGAGCCGAAGTCGCGGGCCGGGCACCGCGCCGTGCCGCTCGGGCCGCTGGTGCTCAATGCCTTGCGCGAGTGGAGGCTCGTCTGTCCGAGGGGCGAACTCGGGCTCGTCTTCCCGACCGCCGACGGGGGCGTCGCCAGCCACAACGACCTCCGGCGCGCGCTGGAGACGGCGGCGCGGACCGCCGGGCTGACGGGCCCCGACGGCGAGCCGAAGTTCGCGGGCCTGCACGCGCTGCGGCACTTCTATGCAAGCTGGTGCATCGATCCGCCCGATCGCGGCGGGCAGGGGCTGCCGCCCAAGGTCGTGCAGGAGCGACTAGGGCACAGTTCGATCGTGATGACGATGGACACGTATGGCCACCTGTTCCCGGCAGGCGACGACGCCAGCAGGCGGCTCGCGGACGCTGAGCGCGCGCTGCTCGGTTGACGCGACATAGACGCGACATATGTAGTAACCTATGTCGCGTTTCCGTGGCCGTTCAACGGCTTGGCAAGGCCGGGGGCGGCATTTCGATCTGAGGACAAGCAGGCGCGGCGAAAATGCGCCGCGGGAACGAACGGGAGCAACCATCATGGCCTACGAGCAGAACGGCTTTAACGGCACCGGGCCGATCCATTTCACCAATGTCCGCATCCTCGACTCGACCGGCGAGTATCCCTACACGGGCGAGGTTCTCATCCAGGGCAACCGCATCAAGCAGGTGACGCGCGGCTCTTCGCGGCTCGGCGGCGGC
>DASZFQ010000102.1:0-1654 GCA_035939595.1 Casimicrobiaceae bacterium | reverse complement strand
ATGAGCGGCTGAGCCGCTGGCTATGAGCGCCACCGGCAGCCGAGCGCTCGGTTCCGCGGACATCAACGCGAGCGCAAATCCGTGGCTGATCGCGGTGCTGGTGGCATTCGCCGCGTTCATGGAAGTGCTCGACACCACCATCGCCAATGTCGCGCTCCCCTATATCGCTGGCGGCATGGGCGTGAGCGAGGACGAAGCTTCCTGGGTGGTGACCACCTATCTCGTCGCTAACGCCGTTAGCTTGACCGGAAGCAGCTATCTCGCTCGACGCCTTGGCCGCAAGCCGTTCTTTCTCATTTGCCTGGCGCTGTTCACCGCAAGCTCCGTGCTGTGCGGTTTTGCCCCCAATCTGCAGTCGTTGCTGCTGTTCCGCATCCTGCAAGGGCTTGGCGGCGGCGGCATGGTGCCGGTAGCGCAGTCGATCCTGGCCGGCGCCTTTCCGCCGGAAAAGCGCGGCCAGGGTTTTGCGTTGTTCGGCATCGCCGTAGTGGTGGCGCCGGTCGTCGGGCCTACGCTGGGCGGCTGGATCGCCGATAATTTTTCCTGGCAGTGGTGTTTTCTCATTAACGGCCCGATCGGGCTGGTTGCGATCGGACTCATCGGCACGCTGCTGCGCGAGTCAAATGACGCGCTGGCGGAGCACCGGCGTTTCACAAAACAAGCCCTTGGCTTCGATCTCACTGGCTTTGTGCTCGTCGCCACGTTCCTGGGCGCGCTCGAGATCGCGCTCGACCGTGGCCTCGAGGACGACTGGTTTTCCTCGACCTTCATTGTGATCGCGACGGCGGTTTGCGCGCTCGCCTTCGTCCTGATGATCCCGTGGGAGCTCAGCCGAAGCAATCCGATGATCGACATACGCATGGTAGCGACGCGCCAGTTCGGCACATCTTTCCTGGTCATGCTGGGAGCCGGCGCCATCCTGCTCGCTACCACGCAATATCTGCCGCAGCTCGTGCAGCAGGATTTCGGCTACACCGCAACCTTGGCCGGCCTCGTGCTCACGCCCGGCGGCGTCGTGACCGTCTTTATGATGCCGCTGGTTGGCCGCCTTTCCGGCAAAGTGCAGCCTCGCTACCTGATCGCCGCCGGCGCCGCGATCTGCGCCTTCGCGATGTACGACATGACCAGGATCAACGGCGAAATGGGCTTCTGGTCTTTCGCCACCTCGCGCATCTATGTCGGCATCGGACTGCCGTTGGTGTTTCTGCCGATCCTCGCCGCTTCCTATGACGGGATTGCGCCCGACAAGACCGACATGGCCTCGGCGCTGATCAACGTCGCGCGCAACACCGGCGGCTCGATCGGTATCTCGCTCGCCAACAATGTGCTCGCACACCGCGAGCAATTCCATCAAAGCCGGCTCGTTGAACTCGGCAAATCCCACGACCACCCAATATCAGAACACGCTGAAGCAGGTGATTGACTATTTCACTGCGCAAGGCAGTTCGTTCGCGCAGGCGCAGCAGCAGGCCTTCAACTGGATCAGCCAGCAGGTGCAGACCCAGGCGACATGCCTCGCCTATATCGACGTGTTCTGGACGCTGACGCTGATCTCGCTTGCCGCCATTCCGCTCGCGCTCACCCTGCGCAAGGTGAAGCTTGGAGGAGCGGCTCAAGTCGCGCACTGATCGGGCACGCCAAGATGAGCAGGAGA
>DASZFQ010000101.1:0-1720 GCA_035939595.1 Casimicrobiaceae bacterium | reverse complement strand
ACGCCGGACGGACAGGCCGACTTGCTGTTCCAGAACACCAACGGCGCGATGGGGCTGTGGGAGATGAACGGGACCAGCATCGCCGCCATGGTGAACCTGCCCAACCCGGGCGCCGGATGGCAGTCGGTGAACGGACATCCGATGTTCCCCGGCAGCGGATGAACGAAGTCCTCGTAATACGACCCTGAAACCTCGAACCAAAGGTGGCACCGATGAAGCTGATAATTGCGCTCGCCGTGACCGCAGCCGTGATGTGTTCGTTTCCCGCGCATGCCGCCGACCCGGCGAAATGCGCGGCGAATTGCAAGGCGTATTGCGATAAGAGCTATCCCGGGGTCGCCGCGTGCCAGGGTAGGTGCCAAACAAGGAATTGCCGTTAGACCACTCTAACCAACCGTCGCACTGCCGAATCTGCGCTCGTAGGCGCGAATATAGGCCTCGGGCTGAGGCTTGAGGTGACGCCGGGTAAGTGCGATCAGCTCCTCGCGTCGCGACGCGCGCAAGGCCTTGATCATGTCGAGGTGGTCGCGGCGGGCCCGCTCTAGCACCTGCGGCGAGGCGTTGGCGTAGGAACGGATGCCGTAGACCTTCTGCGCCAGCAGTTCGATCGCCTCGATCAGGCAGGCGTTGTCGCACAGTCCGAACAGCGCCTGATGAAAATGCAGGTTGGCGTAGAAAACGCCGAGCATGTCGCCCGCGTCAACCGCGGCACTGTGCTTCTTCTGCAGCGCTTCGAGACGGGCGAGGTCGGCGGGCGCGACCGGGAACGGCAGGATGCGCGCGGCCATCGCCTCGAGTTCCTCGCGCACCGCGTAGATCTCGGTCACCTCCTTGGGCGTGAGATCGCGGACAATGGCGCCGCGATTGCGAATGCGCTCGATCAGTCCCTTCTTTTCCAGCTCGAACAAAGCAAGCCGCACGTCGCCGCGGTGAGTGCCGAACTGCTCGCACAGGTCCTGCTCGATGAGCCGCTCGCGCGGATGGCGGCGGCCGAGCACGATCTCCTCTTCGAGGCGGGTCGCGACCACGCGGGCGAGCGCCGGCGTGCGCGCTGTCGCGTCCGCCGCAGGAGCGCTCGGGGGCGCGCCCACGCGCGCTTGCTTTCTACCCACTGTTCTATCGGCGCTCACGGCGGCGTACCCTGGTGGCGAGCGCGTGCTTAGCCCAAATCCAGATTGTATACAATCCGGAAAACTCTATTGTAGCCTATCGGTACCCGGGCTATGCTGCAACGCCTGCGCCGCTCGCGCAGCGCCAAAACATCCATCGGGAGGGAACGGTGATGACCCAAGGACGAAAGATCGGCGGGGCTCTGCCCGTCGCGGCTGCGATGTTGGCGCTGGGCGCGTTCGCCACGCCGCGCGCGCAGGCGGCGGACACGCTGACCATCTGCCACGGCGGACATCCGATCATGGAGTCCAACATCAAGATCATCGAGAAGTGGGCGAAGAAGGCAGGGGTCACCATAAAGTCGGACGTCATCGCCTATGCGATCTTCGTCCCGAAAATCACCCAGTTGCTCACCACCAACAGCCCCCAGTGCGACATCATCTGGCACAACGACGACTGGGGCCAGCTATGGAAGCAATATCTCGTCACCACCGACGAGGTGGCGGGCATCGGCGACGTCGACAAACAGCCGCTCGATGCCTTCTGGAACGACGAGCACAAGCTCACGGTCGTGCCCATGGTGCACACGGTGGGCACGTTCTTCTACCGC
>DASZFQ010000100.1:0-1583 GCA_035939595.1 Casimicrobiaceae bacterium | reverse complement strand
GCCGGAGACGAGCGCACCGTGGCTCGCCGAATTCCCGGGCGCGCAAGCGCGCCCGCCTTTCGTCATCCGGCAGCAAACGCCGCGCGGCGAGATCACCTGGGCGATCGGCTGGGCCTTGCTGAAACCGCAGGCCGCGGATGCAAGTGCGGGACGCTAAGCTAGGACGTACTCAACAGGGGCCCCAGCGCGACAAGGCTTGTAATGAGGAAGCAGCTGTAGCGGGCAAAGACTAGGGCGGAGGAAGCGAATGCGTGTTTTCACTGCGCTGCCAATGACCGACTGGCGCGAGGCTGGACCGGCGGCGCGAGCAGCCGAGGGTATTGGTTTTGACGTGCTGAGGACGGCCGAGCTGGGGCATGAGGTGTTCATCCCGCTGGCCTTTGCCGCATTGGCGACCGAACGCGTCGAGCTGACGCCTTCTGTTGCGATCGCGTTCCCGCGCAGCCCAACGATCACGGCGAGCATCGCCTGGGACTTGCAGGCGAACTCGCGAGGGCGTTTCGTGCTGGGGCTGGGCAGCCAGGTGAAGGGACACAATGAGCGCCGCTTCGGCGTTGCATGGACGCCGCCGGCGCCGCGAATGCGCGACTACATCGGCGCCCTGCGCGCGATCTGGCGCTGCTGGGAGACGCGCGGAAAGCTGGACTACCACAGCGACCACTACACGTTGACGTTAATGACACCGGCATTCTCGCCCGAGCCGACCGGTCTACCGATGGTGCCGGTCACGATCTCCGCCGTGGGTGAAGCGATGCTGCGCGTTTCCGGCCAGGTCGCAGACGGTGTCCGCTTGCATCCGCTCTGTTCGCGCCGGTACCTGCTGGAGGTCTGTCTGCCACTTATCGCTGAAGGTCTGGCGCGCTCCGGGCGTGCGCGCGAACACCTCGACGTTCATGGCGGAGGGTTCGTCGTTACCGGCCCCGATGCGGCGGCGCTAGCCAAGGCGATGGACCGCCTGCGCGAGCGCATCGCCTTCTACTGCTCGACGCGCACCTATTTTCCAGTTCTGGCGCTGCACGGGCTGGAAGAGCTGGGGCAGAAGCTGCACCGGATGTCGGTCGCCGGCCGCTGGCATGACATGGCGGCCGAGGTCTCGGATGACATCGTGCGGATCTTCGCCGCCTGCGCCACTTACGAAGGGCTTGCCCAGGCTATCGCGCAGCGTTTCGGTGATGCTGCGGACTCGATCGATCTGGAATTCCCGGCCGACGCACCATCCGGCCTGCAACGCGAGCTCTTAGCAGACATCCGCCGCATCCCGCATCGCTTCACTGGCTTCGATACGACCAGATAGGAGGAACGCTCAATCCGCTGCGCGCCGAATTGCTCGACCGACAGTGATCGCCATGTCCGTCGCTCCTATTTAAGAGGACGGGCCTGGGTCAATGCAGTTTACGGGTTGTTTGGGGGCGTAGTTGACCACAACGTCCTGTTCGGCGTCGTCGACCACAAACACGTGGCGCGGCAGCAATTCTTCCAACTCGTGCATGAGGCGAACATGCACCGTCAAATTTGTTTGGCTCACTTGCATGTTCACCATGTCGGTGCACACGCCGGGCGCGTAGCGGTTGAGAAACAGGACC
>DASZFQ010000099.1:0-1540 GCA_035939595.1 Casimicrobiaceae bacterium | reverse complement strand
GCCGGAGACGAGCGCACCGTGGCTCGCCGAATTCCCGGGCGCGCAAGCGCGCCCGCCTTTCGTCATCCGGCAGCAAACGCCGCGCGGCGAGATCACCTGGGCGATCGGCTGGGCCTTGCTGAAACCGCAGGCCGCGGATGCGAGTGCGGGACGCTAAGCTAGGACTGTTCTCAAGAGTGGCCCCAGCGCGACAAGACTTGTAGTGAGGAAGCAGCTGTAGCGGGCAAAGACTAGGGCGGAGGAAGGGAATGCGTGTTTTCACTGCGCTGCCAATGACCGACTGGCGCGAGGCCGGACCGGCGGCGCGCGCGGCCGAGGATATCGGCTTTGACGTGCTAAGGACGGCCGAGCTGGGGCATGAGGTGTTCATCCCGCTTGCCTTTGCCGCATTGGCGACCGAACGCGTCGAGCTGACGCCTTCTGTTGCGATCGCGTTTCCGCGCAGCCCCACGATCATGGCGAGCATTGCCTGGGACTTGCAGGCGAACTCGCGCGGGCGCTTCGTGCTGGGGCTGGGCAGCCAGGTGAAGGGACATAATGAGCGCCGCTTCGGGATCGCATGGACGCCGCCGGCGCCGCGAATGCGCGACTACATTGGCGCGCTCCGCGCGATCTGGCGCTGCTGGGAGACGCGCGGAAAGCTCGACTACCACAGCGACCACTACACGCTGACGCTCATGACACCGGCGTTCTCGCCCGAACCCACCGGACTGCCGATGGTGCCGGTCACGATCTCCGCCGTGGGTGAAGCGATGCTCCGCGTTGCCGGCCAGGTCGCCGACGGTGTCCGCCTGCATCCGCTCTGTTCCCGCCGGTACCTGCTGGAAATCTGTCTGCCGCTCATCGCTGAAGGTTTGGCGCGCTCCGGGCGTGCGCGCGAACACCTCGACGTTCACGGTGGAGGGTTCGTCGTTACTGGCCCGGATGCGGCGGCGCTGGCAAAGGCGACGGACCGCCTGCGCGAGCGCATCGCCTTCTACTGCTCGACGCGCACCTATTTTCCAGTTCTGGCGCTGCACGGGCTGGAAGAGCTGGGGCAGAAGCTGCACCGCATGTCGGTCGCCGGGCGCTGGCATGACATGGCGGCCGAGATCTCCGATGACATCGTGCGCATCTTCGCTGCCTGCTCCACCTACGACGGCCTTGCCCAGGCTATCGCGGAGCGTTTCGGTGGCGCTGCGGACTCGATCGATCTTGAATTCCCGGCCGACGCGCCCTCCGGACTGCAACGCGAGCTGCTGGCAGACATCCGCCGCATCCCGCATCGCTTCACCGGCTTCGATACGACCAGATAGGTGGAACGCTCGTCGCTCCTATCCTTTAAGAGGACGGGCCTGGCTCAATGCAGTTTACGGGTTGTTTGGGAGCGTAGTTGACCACAACATCCTGTTCTGCATCCTCGACCACAAACACGTGGCGCGGCAGCAATTCTTCCAACTCGTGCATGAGGCGAACATGCACCGTCAAATTTGTTTGGCTCACTTGCATGTTCACCATGTCGGTGCACACGCCGGGCGCGTAGCGGTTGAGAAACAGGACC
>DASZFQ010000098.1:0-1522 GCA_035939595.1 Casimicrobiaceae bacterium | reverse complement strand
CGCCTCCGCCACCGGAGACTCCCATGCAAGAAATCGTGGTGACGAAGCGCCGCGGCCATGGCCGGCGCCAACGCCCTGCCGACTTGCCGCGTCAGCGCGATCTGATCGACATCACCGAAGCGGAGAAGACCTGTCCGTGCTGTGGCGCAGCGCGTGTGCGCATCGGCAGCGACGTGTCCGAGCGACTCGACTATCGCCCGGCCAGTCTCTTCATTCATGCCATCGAGCGACCGACCTACATCTGCCGGCACTGTGAGCACCAAGGCGAGAATATCCAGGCGGTGCAAGCGCCCTTGCCGCCGGCACCGATTCCACGCGGCACGGTCGGAGCCGGCCTGCTCGCCCATGTGATCGTCTCGAAGTGGGTCGATCACCTGCCGCTCTACCGGCTGGAAAGCATTCTGGCACGCCTCGGTTGGGAGGTATCGCGTTCCACCTTGTGCGATCAGACAATGGCCTGTGCCCGCCTGCTGACGCCGCTATACGAGCTGATGTGCCGCCGCGTTCGAGCGTCGTTTGCCCTGCACACCGACGATACGCCGATCCGGCTGCTCAACCCGCGCCGCACCGCCTACGCCTGGGCTTATGTCGGCGACTCGGCCAATCCGTACACGGTGTTCGATCTGAGTCCCGGTCACCAACGCGAGTTCCCCGAAAAGTTCCTGGCCGGCTACCGCGGCTTCATGCACGCCGACGGCTATGCCGGTTACAACCCCCTCTACGCCGCCGGCGCCAGCCACGTCGGTTGCTGGATGCATGTCCGTCGAAACTTCTTTGAAGCCAAGGAGAACGATCCAGCCCGAGCCCATGAAGCCATCGCACGCATTCGACTCTTGTATGCGGCCGAAACGGCTGCCAAGGAGAAGCACCTTGCGGGCGCGGAACTCGCCGCCTATCGTCAGGAGCACTCGCGGCCGCTTTTGCAATCGTTCGCGGACTGGTTGGCCGAAGAAGTTCCCCGCGCCTTGCCCAAGAGCAAGATCGGCGAAGCGCTGGTTTATGCGTCGAATCAGTGGACGGCGTTGGTTCGCTATGTGGAGGACGGCCGACTCACGATTGACAATTCGCCTGCCGAGCAAGTGATCCGCCCGCTGGCGCTGGGCCGTCGCAATTGGCTGCAGATAGCAGGCGACGGCGGCCTCAAGAGCGCCGCCGTGCTCCTGAGCGTGGCCGCCTCCGCCAAGCGTCACCGCATCAACCCCTGGGTCTACATCAAAGATCTCCTCACCGCATCCGCGGCGCACAAGCCCGATGCCGACTTCAGCGAACTGCTGCCCGACGCTTGGCTGCAAGCCCACGCTGCCTCCCTGCCAGGTTCATGATCGCCGTTCCGCAGGCCGGAACGACGGTCATGCCGCACGTCTCCCAACCGAACGCTTACGTATTTGCAGCACTTCCGGTGGTTGAATGGCTGCCTCGCGCTTCGCGAGCAACTTCTCGATCCGGCGGCGGACCTCTAGCGAGGGCCGGTTGGCCAATGCCTCGCGCAGACTCGGCTCAGCCAGTTTGCCAAGCGTCTCCA
>DASZFQ010000097.1:0-48825 GCA_035939595.1 Casimicrobiaceae bacterium | reverse complement strand
GTTTCTCGGTCCACGACATTGAGGTAGTTAAGTTCATCTGCCCGCGCTGCGGCGGGAGACACCAGTCACTGTTGTTCGGCTGAAGCACTCAAGCGCACCAGGCGGCCACGGTTGCGCCCAAGCCCAGCGCCGCCCCTGCCCCTACCCGCCGCTCCTGTACCTGCCGCCGCCTCTGTCCCGGCTGTGCTGTGTGCAGGCCGTGCTCCATTTGCTGGATGTGCCCAAGCCGGGGCAGGCTTCCTCACCCACGCCTAGCGCACGGGTGCCAGTCCGGGGGCAACCCCAACGCTGCTTGGGCCTGAACGCCACCACGAGCGGTCCGAAGGCTATCGCAGGCGCGGCCACCCGCCAAAGACGTCGGCCGCAGCCTCGCTTTTGACTTTGGCACACCCCTTGCGGTAGCCGCCTTAAGTGGCGGTTTACTACCGGCTGAGTTACTCCCACTGACGCTGCTCGTCATATAGCAACGAAGGTGGCGCTCGCCGACCGCAATCGCCAGAAGGCAAGGAGAATGCAATGGGTATCAACGAAATCGACCACACGATCTGCCCGTACACGGTCGGGCGTGAAGATTGCAAAGTCTTACCGCGGTCGTTCAAGACGCTGGCCGAAGCCGAAGCACATCTCGCTGAGCAGGACAAGGGTGCCCTGGAGCGCAACGAGTTCTATCTCGACGGACCGGAGCCATGACAGCATTGATGGATAGGGTCGCGGAAGTGGCCGTAATGGCGAACTTCAGCGACGCGGAGAAGTCCGCGATGATCGCGGCCCTGCTCGGCTTGTCTGCCTCTACCCCGGTTGCTGCCCAGACGCCTGCCGCGCCGGTAGCTGAGCGCAGCGACTGTACCGGCCTCGACCGCGACGCTGGTTATCGGCGCGCTTGCGCCGACGCCGCCGTCCGCACCCGCGACTCCGGCAGCGCCAGTCGCGCTAGCCCTCCCAACTCAAAGGGAGGACCCCAAAATGGCGGTTGATGAATGGCTCTCTCAAATGCAGCAGCGCGTAATAGAACTCGTAAAGGCCGACGAATTAACTGACTACCAACTAACGGACTACCAACGGGACGTTCTAATTGAGTTGCTCGAATTGTGTGATAGGGACACAAGAATCGTCATTCCGCCGGACATTAGGGCCGCGGCTGATGCTATTTGCAGGGAGAGACGCAACGGGGACCTTCACGCGATGAAAGTCTTCGGGAACGCTTACTCCACTCGATTCGATGGCTATCTCGATGATGTCTGTCACGATGACGATGAGCCAAGCTACGATGACGGTTAACCCCGCCTCTGCCCCTACTGTGCGGCGGCGGCCGGCTCCTACTGTTAGCGGAGGGGTTGGCGCTCACTGCAGCCCTGCGACTGCTATGCGATGATTCGACCCTCTACATTGCTAAGTCCAATAGAATTGGCGAGAACATTGAACCAACCGTGCCGCACCTCACGAGTTGCTGTCGTCCTGCTTATTGGGGACAACCGTTGATCGCGCAGGTCCTATTCGCTATCGCGGTAGTGATTGCGCTTGCATTGTGGTGGCGCTACGGGGACAAGCGGCGACACTCACGTGTAGCTCGGGTGCGGGACCTCAAGCGCCCCTCCGACAACTACCACTGCGTCGAGCTGCGTTACCGCCGCGACTCCTGTGATGCGGTCAAGCGGATCGGGGCAAAGCGATTCCTGCCCAGCGAGGCACCCGGAATCCCCGTACTGGGATGTGACGCAGAGAGGTGTTCTTGCCGTTATGTCCATCATGAAGACCGCAGGCACAGCGACCGGCGCAACCCTGTCGCCCAGTGGGCGAACCAGCCACCCGCTTCGGCAGAGGGAGAACGCCGCTCAAAGAGGGACCGCCGCAAGCCTGCGAAAACCCCGATTAGACCGAAGATGGGTCGATAAGCGCTCGATGCGTTGTCGCGCCCGTGCCTATTGCATGGTAGCTGCGCTAATCATTCCGGCTTCCACCCGCGCAAAAGTCTCTGCGCTTCGGCGATCTGCTCCGTCGTCATCTCCTTTGTGGCCTTGTCGCGGCCCCTGACTGCGTTGTTGCGAGCCACTGCCTGCGATGCCGGGAAGCGTGATGCCGCGAGGTTAAGCCACTTCACAGCCTCAGCGTAATCCTGAGACATGCAGGTTCGGCTGGGCGGCTGAGTTCGATTCCCTACTGGGGACGGTGCGGAAAAGTCCGAATCCACTTCCAGTGTTTCTGGCTCCAGCCGCACAGCGACGCCGATTCGCTCCAACGCTTCGACATAGCGCGCACCCGTTTCGGCGTCGACGCCCGATTTGAGCTGTGTCGGCTGGCCGCGCAATAGGCTCAACGCGAGGTCAATGTCACGCTTTATGAGCCCCGCCAGCTCAGCGGCAACCGTGGTGATGTCCTGTCCATGAAGCGTACTTCCTTGGAGGACGACGTTGAATCGTTCAACAGACATGACGAGTTACGCCCTGTCGTAGCTTTTCGGGGCGTCCGATTGGATGCCGCACCGTCGGTGCCGTGCCGGGTGGATCGGATGCTCTGGACATGACCTTTTCTCGCCGTAGCAACTGCGGCCAGCGCCCACCAGCGTCGCTTTGTGACGAACGCCATCAGGCGGGGCGGACTTACGACCGTTACCTGAGACAGCACTCGCAAGGGCCATGCCAACCAACGGTGAGGTCAAGCAGACATGCGGGATTGACGAATTTCGCTGTCAGTGTGAAGATTCCATTTGCAACCCACGCCGATTTCTTCAGCTTGCAGGGCGTGTAATAAAGTCCTCTGCTAAGCGGTGACGGACCTCGAACCCGCTTCGGCTTTTGTCAGGCGGGTTTTTTGTTTGCCGTAAGTGATGTTGCAATGCTCCTGCCAGAAGCCTGAACCACGGGCCAACGGAAGGAAGTCGGACGTCGCCGATTTAGCCCTACTTGCGGGCGACGCTAAGCAATGCCGCTAAACAGGGCGCCGACCATGGAGTCGACGTTGAACAGCACGCCTGTAGTACAAGCACCCGCAGTTCCTGCTATGGCCGAGGATGCCGGTCCCGTCAGCGGCCTCGTGGATCAAGCAGCGGCCAATCTAATCGCGCGAGTGAATGTGGTCACGGTCACTGTCGAGGATTTGCTGCTCGCCGCCGCCGAGATTCAGAAGCTACCGCTGGAGACTTGCAACGGCGAGACGCGCATTCGCTGTATTGCTCCACTCTTCAACTGGCATGTCTACAAGGTAATGGCGGTCAATGCTCGGTTGGAAGCGATGGGTCAGATAATCAGGGCCGGGGAGGTACAGCATTGGGTCTTGCCCAACAGAATCTGTGAAGTCGCCTTCTTGGCGGCGGGCAATGAGCCGCTTCTACTCGCCAACCATTATTACGTCTTCGACCCAGAATCCTTCGTCGCGTTCGTGCTTGAAAACGCGGACGTCGAGGGCCATGCGTGATCGGCTCAGACGCATCGGTCGATCCACCATGACCCATCCTGAAGCAATTGGCGGCTGACCTCGCCAAGCGTCGCAATTTAGCCTCACTTGCCGCGACGGAAAATAAGGAGCTAAACGAGGCGTTGACGTAGGAGTCAGCGATGAACCGCAAGCCTGAAGTGCACGTACGTGATGTTCCCGGGATTGACCTTGATTACCGACCAAGCGACTACTTCTGGGCGCTCGACGCGAATGTCCATCCACCATCCGGTATCTCTGGCGAGGCGCGACGGAAACTATTTCGTGCACGCATCGAAGCCGGGAGTACGGTCCAAGATGGGCTTGGTGCAGAACTCCTTGACAAGCCGTTGCGCGAGGCTTGGGGACGTCTCGACCCCCGCAACATGGGCGGCGAGTACCTGCGGCCGCTTCGCAAGGGAGAAGTTGAGATTGCGCGCATTTCACTGGACTCGACGACGGCTGATCAGATCAGCATCCGAGCGCGGCGCTTGGTCGGGCGGATTGGCTTCCGCATTGTCGACGAGTATTCCTCAACGTACGTCTGCCACCCCGCAAGTTCGGTCGCACCGCTTTCCTTGCGAGAGTTGATCGCGCTGATGGAGACAGCGAGTGACGGCGGCAGCATCGCACTTCCATTCCTCGCCATGAACATCCGCGACGCCGACCCGGCGGAACTGGCGACGTTCATCACCGTAACCTCGGACTTCTACGCCGACCTCGGACGTTTCTATCGCGGGCTGACCGACGCCTGGCTCGATCAGCGAGCACGGGAGAAGTCTGATGAAAGTTGAACCCTCGAAGGTTGCCCACCTCGCCATCGCCTACTTCGAGAAGTTCGGGAGCCACGTCCCTGAGCAGACCTTGCGGCGAGTCGATGCCAGGCGCTTGGCGGACCTTATCCAGAACTCGCTCGCTAGGGGTGTTCCGCTCTCGGAGGCCGACTGGGGCTGGATCGTGCAGCGACAGTATGGGCGGGGCGGCTGCATTGTTTCCTACTGCCGCACCACCCTCAAATCGGATCAGCTCCAGCTTGGTCCGCTGGTCTTGGCTCGAAGCCGTAATGGCGTACGCACTCAAAGGGGAAGACGCCAAGGCGCATGCGGCGGCGGCACAGTTTCGCCAATTAGAACCGAATTCGCCCTTATCTACACATCGGAAAACGGCAGTCTGGAACCCGCCTGCCAGATACGAGGAATGGTTAGAAAGCAAGGCTGTGCCAGCGTGGCGCAAAGCAGGGTTGCCTGAGTAGGTAGTCAAAATCGCAGAGCGGGAGCGCAGCGCGGCGGTCGCTTCGGACGTGTTGAAACGGATACTCGATATCGGGTAAGCCGCGGTACGGGCGCTGAGACGGGTGGTAGAGGTCGGCTGGGCATTTCATGTCCAGAGCCTGATGCGGGCGCTCCTTGGACCTTGCCGGTAAGATGCGCGAGGCGTGGCGTCTCAAGCGTGGCGTCCCCCGCCCCGGCGGCGCTACCGAGCAGAGGGCTGCGGTGTTATTCAACTCATTTCCTTTCATCTTTGCCTTCCTGCCAGTTGCCCTAGTCGGCTTTTTCGTGCTAGCTCGCGTCAGCGAGCGCTTCGCGGCGGGCTGGCTCACGGTTGCATCACTGTCCTTCTACGGATGGTGGGACGTTCGCTATGTGCCGTTGCTGCTTGCTTCGATCTGCTTCAATTTCGTGCTAGGCAACCAGATCGCGCGGCAGCGTGAGTCTCGCGGCCCGCGGGCAAGCAAGCGGCTGCTGTTTGCGGCAATCGCCGTCAATCTGACCCTGCTCGCCTACTTCAAGTACACGGTTTTCTTCCTCTCCAATCTGCAGGTGCTCACGGGGCGCTTCGGCGCAGTGCCCGCCATCGTTCTCCCTCTCGGCATTTCGTTCTTCACCTTCACCCAAATCGCGTTTCTCGTCGACGTGCACCGGGGCATTGCGCGCGAATACAGATTCATGCATTACGCTCTGTTCGTCTCCTATTTTCCGCACCTTATCGCGGGCCCGATCCTGCATCATCGAGAGATGATGCCGCAGTTCCAGCAACGCGCCACTTACAAACTCAACTGGGACAGCATCGCCGTTGGCTTGACCATGTTTGTTATCGGCCTGTTTAAGAAGACGGTGATCGCCGATGACATGGCGTCCTTCGTCACGCCAGCGTTCAGCTTCGTTGCTGCCGGCCGGTCACTCACGTTGCTCGAGGCATGGGGAGCGGCGCTCGCGTACACCTTTCAGATCTACTTCGACTTCTCGGGTTACACTGATATGGCGCTCGGTGCGTCGCGTATGTTCGGCATCGTCCTGCCGCTCAACTTCAATTCGCCATATAAGGCGCGCAGCGTGATCGATTTCTGGCGCCGCTGGCATATCACCCTGTCGCGTTTCCTACGTGACTACGTGTACATTGCGCTGGGTGGCAATCGCAAGACAAGTAGCCGCCGCTACGTCAACATTATGGCGACGATGCTGATCGGCGGCCTGTGGCATGGTGCCGCATGGACATTCGTAGTCTGGGGTGGGCTGCACGGTGTCTATCTATTGGTTAACCATGGATGGAGGGCACTGCGCAAGTACATCAATGTTGGGTCGCTGCCGGGCGGAAGCATGCTGGCTACCGTCATCACGTTCGTCGCGGTCGTCGTCGCGTGGGTGTTCTTTCGCGCGCCGGATCTTGCCACCGCCGCTAGCATCCTTGCCAGCATGGTTGGTCAGCATGGTGTCGTCCTGCCATCGGAATGGCAGCCGTCGGCAAACGTGGTCAGCACGTGGCTTGGAAATCACGGCGTCCATTTTGGGGCGCTCGCACACTTCAACCGAATAGCGCAACTGAATTGGTTGTGCATCCTATTGGCATTTTGCTGGGTCGCACCCAATACCCAGCAGATTCTTGCCCTGTACCATCCGGCGCTATTGACCCCAGGTTATGGCGACCCTGGCAATGCGGGAGTCCTCACTTGGCGGCCAAGCCCATTCTGGCTAGCCGCGTCGGTGGCGCTCGCTCTCTTTGCGCTCCTGTCGGTTCACCGCTACAGCGAATTCATCTATTTCCGCTTCTGACATGAGCTCCAAGATGTTCAGCCTGATGTGCGTCGGCGTGACCCTGTTGTTGTTCGGCGTGGTCGGTTTGTTCAATGCCATAGTCGATCCGTTCTGGTACTTCCGTGCGGCCGAGATCGACGGATTCAACTTGCTTAAGCCCAAAGCGGCCGGAAATGAGAGGCTGGCAAAAGCCGCACTTGTGGCCAAGATAAGGCCCGAAGCGGTGATCGTCGGCAATTCGTCTGCCGAAATCGGGCTGCCCCCGCTACACGCGGGCTTCACCCAGAACGGTCTCCTCAAATCATTCAATCTTGGGATGCAAGGCGCAGACTGGAGTGAGGTGTACTGCCTGGCGCTATTTGCCTTGCACCAGCCGAAATTGAAGCGGCTGGTCGTGGGCGTCTCGGGCGTCGACAGCGCCCGGTGCCCTACCGATGACGAACTGGGTCGGGCGGACTACAGCAAGTTGCTGTTTTCGCGCACTGCGTTCGACGCTTCGTTGGACACGCTGCACGGGCAGCGCGGCAATCGAGCGATGACCCGCGAAGGGTTATGGACCTTCGTTCGCAATGACAGCCATCTGCAGACCGATGACGAGGTGATTGGGAACTTTGCCTTAGAGTTCAGGGCGGCGCTGTGCCCGTCTGTGGATGTTCCCCCGCGCTCGATGGACCCGGCTAGGATCACCAAGGCTCCTCCGGCACCCGGACAAGCCGCGGGCCTCCGCCAGCTAATCCGCGTCGCGTTGGCGAAGAAGGTAGAGCTGGTGCTGCTGTTCTATCCGACTCATGTGCTGTTCAACGAAACCGGTCGCCGTTGTGATGGCCCGGAAGCACATTGGAACTGGCTGTGGCAAGCCGTAGCCGTCGCCGATGAGGAAGCGGGCGGCGAGACGATGCGGATTCAAATCTGGGATTTCTTCGGCTATGGCCCGCTGAATGCCGAACGCCTACATGCAGGCAAGCCGATGCGCAACCGGCTGTGGCAAGATTGCGGTCACTTCAACGAGGAAGTCGGCAGCGTAGCCTTCGATGCCATTTTCTTAGGAGACACGAACTACGGGGCCCGGGTTACTGTAGATACCTTCGATCAGCTTGTCGCGCGGACCGAGGAAGAGCGGCAGGCCTTCCTGGCGACGAACGAGTGGGTTGTCCCAGAGCTAAACGAGCTAGTGCAGAGAGCGCGAGCCATGCCGATACGGGAACACTGATACCCGGCGCGGACGAAGTGATTGAGTAGATCTCAATTCACGGCCGGGCGGTTTTAATGGCTCCGACGTTCCCGCGCCGGCCGTGATCGGACTGAATTTCGCGGCCGGTCCCCGCGTCCGCGTTCGAACGAACTTCTTTGCACGTTAACTTATGCGCAACACAGTTCCCGTCCGCAACAATTTTGACCTGCTGCGCTTTGTGTTCGCCGCGACGGTTGTCCTCTATCACGTGCGACTTTTGTCCGCGGCGCCCGAGCTCGCGTTTCTCCGAGTGTTGTCTGCGGAACTCGCCGTGAAGTCGTTCTTCGTCGTCAGCGGCTTTCTCGTCTTCATGAGTTTCGAGCAATCGCGCTCGACCGGCGAATACCTGGGTAAGCGGATTCGCCGGATCTATCCCGCGTACGTAACGGTGGTCGTCGGCGCCGCGATCCTCGGCATGTTCGTCACCGAGCTGCCATGGAGCGAATACTTCTCCGTCGGTCTCCTGCGCTACCTTGGCGCGAACCTTGTCTTTGCCAATTTCCTGGCGCTTAATCTGCCAGGCGTGTTTGTCCATAATCCGCTGACCGAGGTGAATGGCGCCCTGTGGACGATCAAGATCGAAGTGATGTTTTACGCGACCGTTCCGGTTCTGGCTTGGCTCGCCGCCAGGCTCGGCCGGGTGGCGGTGCTGGCGGCCGCTTACGTGCTCGGCATCGTGTGGGCATTGGGCTTCGCGGGGATCGCCGCACAATCAGACTCTATCCTTTATGCTAAGCTCTCATATCAGTTTCCCGGACAGCTCGGGTATTTCGCTTCGGGCGCGCTTTGCTATTACTATCTACCCGTGCTGCAGAGGCGATGGGTGTCGGCTGCGGCGCTAGGCGTCGCTGGTCTTGTCATCGCTGGCACGTTCGCGAGAACGCAAATCGTCGTCGAGCCCGCCGCGCTCGCGCTCGTTATCGTCTTTCTGGCACTCGGCATGCGCCACCTGGGCAATTTCGCGCGCTACGGCGACTTGTCGTACGGCGTGTACATCATCCACGTGCCGGTGCTGCAAACGTTGGTCGCGGCCGGAATCTTCGAGCGCAGCGCATTCGTCGGGCTCGCGCTCGCGATCGTGCTCATAATCACGCTGGCGTTCGCGTGCTGGCATCTCGTCGAGAAGCCCTTCCTTCAGCGCGGCTCGCACTACATCCTTGCCAGCCGTGGAGCTTGAGTTGAAATCATTGAACTGCCTGATCTGCGAAGTTACCGCTATGATGATGAATCTGGCGAAGATCCTTCTGCCTTGAGCGTTGGAGCCGGCATCATTAGTTTCGCGACCCCGAAATTCCCAGGTGCCGTCGATAAAACTATGGGGTCGGCTGATTGACTGACTACGCTAACGGCCGGCCTCGCGCGCATTCCAGATGACCGTCGATTCACTGACCCGCATCGAAAGCTGGCTCGTCGAGGCCGGTCTCGCCGGCGCATCGGAGACGGAGTCGCTGCACGGCTTCTGCAACCGCTGCGGGGACGCGGGCGTAGCGCTTTCCCGCGCCGCGGTTGTTGTCGACACGCTGCATCCGGTCCACGAAGGCCGCCTGTTTCGCTGGCGCGCCGACAGTGTCGAGCAGCTGCCGGTCGTCGAGTACGGGTCTTCGAACGTCGGCGAGGCCGCGGCCAGTTGGCAGAGCAGCCCCTTCTACCATCTGGTGACGACCGGAGCCAGCGAGCTGCGTTGCCAGATCGGCGCCGGCTATCCGGAGCACTTCGCGATCCTTCGCGAGATGAGAGCGGAGGGGCAGACCGACTACGTCGCTTTCGTTCATCGCTTCGGTGCGTCCAGCATCATCGGCGAGATGGACTGCGTCTATTCGTCCTGGGCGACCGCGCGCGTGGGCGGCTTTGCCGAGGCCGATGTCGCCGCACTTCGCCGGCTCGTGCCGCTGCTCGCGCTCGCCATCAAGTGCGCGTCGCTGGAGCGCATCGCCCGGACGTTGGTCGAGGTGTACCTGGGTCACGACGCGGGCGAGAAGGTACTTAGCGGCCGGATCTCGCGCGGTGTCGCCGAGCGCATCAACGCCGTGATCTGGTATTCGGACCTGCGCGGCTACACGACCATCACCGACACCGCACCTGCCGACGAGATCATCCCGCTGCTCAACGACTACGCCGGTGCCGTGATCGCGTCGATCCGCTCGACCGGCGGGGAAGTGCTCAAGCTCGTCGGCGACGGTGTGCTCGCGATCTTTCGGGCGGACGACGCGGCCGAAGCATGCCGCTGCGCGATGCGCGCCGAAGCGAGCCTACGCGCGGGGGTGCGCGCGGTGAACGAGCAGCGCGCGGCGCGAGGTCAGCCGGTGACTTCCGTCTATCTCGGCCTCCACATCGGCGAAGTACACTACGGCAACATCGGCAGCGACGACCGGCTCGACTTCACCGTCGTCGGGCCGGCAGTGAACGAGGCGAACCGCATCGTGGCAATGTGCCGTTCGGTCGACCGCAGCGTCGTCCTCTCGTCCGAGTTCGCAGCGGCCGCGCCCGAGCCGGAACGTTCTACGCTGGTGTCGGTAGGGCGCTATGCGCTTCGCGGGGTGGGCCACGCGCGGGAGCTCTTTACGCTCGACCCGGCGTTTACCTGACGGCGACTCGTACCGCTCGTAGGATTGTCGACGATCAGACCGAATTCGGGCGTAAGTTAGCTGGCCGGTAAGCAGACCTTCAACCGCGCGACCATGGCAGTATGAAGTACGCGCTGCGTAGTGTCGGATAGTCAGCCCTTCGCAAAGACGCTGGAGACCCCCATAGCGCATGAAACGCCGCTCTGGAAAACCCGGGACTACATGCTGCTATGGAGCGGGCAGGTCGTTTCGACCCTCGGTTCAACGGCGTCGTCTATAGTTTTTCCGCTGCTGATTCTGGCGTTGACGAATTCGCCTGCGGCAGCGGGCGTCGCCTCGGCGCTTCGCGCGGCCCCGTATCTGATTTTCTCGTTGCCAGTGGGGGCGCTGATAGACCGTTGGGACCGCAAGCGGGTAATGATCATCTGCGACGTAGGGCGCGCGATTGCGGTCCTCAGCGTGCCGGTCGCGGTGTGGTTAGACGCCCTGACGATCTGGCAAATCTACCTGGTGGCTTTCATCGAAGGAAGCCTTTTCGTATTCTTCAATATCGCGGAGGTCGCTGCTTTGCCGCGCGTCGTTCCCACCGCGCAGCTACCACAAGCCGCGGCACAGAACGAGGCCGCATTCGGCGCCGTGCACATTGTCGGCCCCTCGATCGGTACGTTCCTGTATCAAACCCTCGGAAAGAGCGCACCCTTCATTGCTGATGCGATCTCATACGTGGTGTCAGTCGTGTCGTTGCTGCTCATCAAGACGGAATTTCGACTGGCCAAAGCCGCTCCGTCAACTCCCTTGCGGGTCGACATTGTCGAAGGCTTGCGCTGGCTGTGGCACCAGCCGCTGATCCGGTATATGGCATTTCTAACGGGTGGCTTGAACCTCGTGAATGCTGCTATCCCGCTGGTCGTGATCGTCCTCGCGAAGGAAATGGGCGCGCGCGATGTCGAGATCGGATTGATCTTCAGCATCGGCGGAATTGGCGGCATCATCGGCTCGTTGATCGGCGGACGAATCCAGAAGAGATTCTCATTCGGCCAAGTCATCATCGCCTTAATCTGGCTGGACGCGCTGCTTTTTCCTCTATATGCCTTGGTTCCTCAGTTCTTTCTGCTCGGGGCGATCTACGCCTTGATCTACACATTGTCGCCGATCTATAACGTTGTTCAGTTCAGCTATCGGCTTTCGCTCATTCCAGATGCCCTGCAAGGTCGTGTCAACAGTACGTTCAGACTGATCGCGTTTGGCTTCATGCCATTGGGCGCCGCGATTTCCGGCTTCCTGCTCGAATGGATTGGCGTCGTGCCAACGATCCTCGCCCTCACGCTCTGGAATCTCGTGTTCGCCATTCTGACAACCTTCAATCGCCACGTGCGCGATGCGCGACCACTTGCGCATGTGGCAGGGGATTGAAGCTGCGACACGCGGACGAGGTGATTCGGTAGCCGCACGTCACAACTTGATTGCGATTGAATGTCCGGTCCGTGTACGGCACGACGGCCGTTTAGGTCGGAAGCGCTCTTCAAAATTGGGGGCTTCGGCGCCGAAGAATGAGAACGAGAAGTAGCCTCCCGGGAAAGCCTGGCGTCCCTCGCGAATTCACTGTCTCAGAAGCAACGCGAATACGCCACGCCGACCATACAAGCGGTCATTCCGGAAGGCTCGCAACAGCGCCGGATAATCGCGACACTTGTGGCGCAACACGCGGAGCCCCGCCCATAGTAACACTCGCGACGTTGACCCCTCGAGAGCGCCGGAATAGAGTCGCCGCTCGATCGTTCCGCCACCGCGAGGTATCGTTGCGCATGGACGCCGTGGTCACCCCCATCGGTATCGCTCAGATCGTCTGGCGCAACTTTGCGCCAATCGTTGGTATTCTGTTCTTTCATTGGTCGACGACCAACGTGCTCGTGCTTTATTTTCTCGACACGATGTTGTCGTTCGGCGTGATCTTCGCGGGCCTTGCCAAGAGTTTTTCGCCTGCCAAGCCAAACGGAGCCGGCGCTTGGGTCAAATCGGAATTCACGTACGTTTTCGTGGCGCTACTGTTGTGTGCCTTGGTCGGCATACCCCTGGGCATGCCCGTGAGCCTGGCACTCGGGGCGAGCGGGTTTACGTTTAGTGGGGCACTCGCCGACCATTCGCTGCGCTTAGGCGTGCTGTGGCAATGCGCGGTGGCGCTCTGGTCGTACATCGGGCTTTACCGCGCGCTGGACACTCACTCGCCATCTGAATTGCGGCTGAAGCAACGGTTCGGTCTGATCCTGATGCGCTGGGTTGTCGTGCTGGTTGTCTGCTACTCGGGGCTCGGCTTTGTGCCGGGAAACGTCGGCGTCTTCCTGCTGGTGGCAGCCTATGTCGCGGCCTCAATCTTCGCCGAGATGGCGCCTGATCGTTTCCTTCGCGGAACGCCCGCTGATGATTCCACCGAAGCCCGGCCGCCTTCCACGGCGAAGAACCCGAAGCGCCGCAGTTAGCGCAACCGCCGCCGGTCGGCGCATGCGGTGTAATTGGCTCGATGCCGCACGCCCGCTTAACCGTCGTGAACCAGACCATCGCCAATCGTGATGTGGACACCTTGTGCTAACTGCAGGCCGTGATTGCCATTCGCTTATGTCGGCGGATGAGTGATGAGTCCATTTATGACGTGGACTGATTGCTATCCAGTGCCACCATCCTTATGCGCCGCTGCTAGAATGGCCACGGACTGACGCCATGGCAACAAGTTATGAACACCCTTGCCAATGAACGGGATGTGTCGCGCTTCCCGGCGCTCGGCCCTCGCTGGTCCTCGCATCTTGCGCATCTCTGTGATAATTAATCGCTCATGATGTTTCCTCATCGCAACGATTAGTAAGGATGACCCGTGAAAATTCCGCTCGGTGCCTGTGCCTTTTTTTCGGCCGCGGCGATCGCCGCATCGCCGACGCCTCCGCTCGAAGTGCTTGGCGTCGCGCTTGGTGCCAGCGTGGAGAAACTCCAGCACGTTATCCCCCTATTCAAGTGTTATGGAGCAACGTGCAGTTTCGATCCGATCGATGCTGCAAACGCCCAATGCGGACCAGTTAGTTCCAATCCGACGGTGCTTGACTGTTACAGGAGTGCCGGCACCGAATATGCGTTTGGTCCAGCTCGCGGCGCAAAATACACCGCTTATCTCACGGACGGACGCGTCGGCGAGTTCCGCATAACATTCCCGACGGCGCGCGCCGATGAAGTCGTTCGCGCCCTGACGGAAGAATACGGCTCCCCCTCCGACGACCGGGAAATCGAGATGCAAAATCGGCTCGGCCTGAAATTCCGTAACCGCACTGTGACCTGGCGCCGCTCGGACAGCGAGATTACCGTGGAACGCCGGGCGATCGATGTCGACACCGGGTCGGCGAGCTTCGTCGCCGCTTGGTACAGCCGCGCGACGGCCACCGACCAGGAAATCGGCGGAAAGTCCGATGCCGGTGGCGGCCAGTAGTTCGCCCGAACACGGTGGCCTGCTTTCACGAGGACGGAATTGCGGGAAACCTGAGCAAAAAGCAACTCCGGGTTGACCATGGTCTATACAGCCCGGGACCTGACTTGCCCAAACTCAGCTCATCGCATCAGGAAAGCGCAGGGCAACGGCTGTCATCGATAACTCAACGGCAAATGCGGCGCCGAACGGGACAATGGGCTTTGCCGCGACGGGTAACAAGACGCTTCCCGGTTTCGATCCCGAATCGCATTGGCATGAGACGCTGCGCGACGGCACCCGGGTGCTGGTGCGCCCCATTCGCGAGGAGTACAGCGCCGCAGGGGGAGCGGCGATTGAACTTGGTCCGCTTTCCACCGTCAGAGCCTAGGCGGCCACCGGTGAAGCGGTCGCGAAGAAGCCTGCCGTCGCCGCCCACGCGGAGTGGCATGTGGATTGCATCGCTGGCAAGATGTTGCGCGGAGCGCGCGCTACCGGCGGCGGTGCCCGATTGCTGGCGCCGACTTTTCTTTAGACTGTAAACGTCTTACGCTTATTGCTGGTTGTTGCTTGCGTCAATCCTGATCAAGCGTCCGGCAGTTGTGAAACCACGAGACCGTGCAACCCGAAAACCCCAAGACAAGGAGTTATCGATGCCCAAGCCCGAGCCATTCGACTACCGCCGCCGTGAATTGCTTTTTGCGGGCGGCGTGCTTACCTTTGCGGCGGCGCTGCGACCTCGGCACGCCCTTGCCCAGGGAACCGGCGGCGCCAAATCGCGCATCGGTGTTATCGGCTCAGGCCACATCGGTGGGACGATCGGCGGCCTGTGGGTCAAGGCCGGCCATCCCGTGCTCTTCTCGTCGCGCCACCCCGAAGAACTGAAGGATCTGGTGGCGGGGCTCGGTCCGCTTGCCCGCGCCGGCACGGTGGCGGAGGCGATCGCCTTCGGCGATGTAATCTTTGTCGCGGTGCCATACGGCGCGCTACCCCAGCTTGACCAGGACTACGGCGCTGCACTCAAGGGCAAGATCGTGCTGGACGCCGGCAACGCCAGCGCCGCGCGAGACGGTGCCACTATCGCCGACGAGGTGGAGCGCAACGGCATCGGCATCACGTCGCAGAAATACCTGCCGGGAACGCACCTGGTGCGCGCGTTCAATACGCTCTCCTACATGATCTTCGCGCGTGAGGCGAACCGACCCGATCCGAAGCTTGCCATCCCGATCGCTGGCGACGATCCTCAGGCGGTGCAGGTGGCCGCGGCGCTGGTGCGCGACGCCGGCTTCGAGCCAGTGGTCGTGGGCAAGCTCGCGGACGCACGCCGATTCCAGCGCGGCGAAACCGGCTACGGCCAGGCAGTGACCGCGGTCGAGCTCAAGCAAAAACTGTCGTTGGCACCGTGACGTTGCTCCGGCGCTGGCTACGGCAGGCGGTGCCGGGCACGCCGGAGGAGCGCGCGGCTGCGCTGTGGTCCTTCGCGTATTTCTTCACGCTTCTGGCGGGCTACTACGTACTGCGGCCCCTGCGCGACCAGATGGGCATCGCGGGCGGCATCAAGGCCCTGCCTTGGCTGTTTACGGCGACCTTCGTTACGCTTCTTGTGGCACAGCCGCTCTACGGCGCGCTGGTGGCGAGGTTGCCGCGCGCCCGGTTCATTTCCATCGTCTATCATTTCTTCGCTGCCAACCTGGTGCTGTTCTGGCTGCTGCTGACCCTCGGTTTCGAGACGGTCATCGTCGCCCGTGTCTTCTTCGTGTGGGTCAGCGTGTTCGGCCTCTTTACTATTGCGGTGTTCTGGTCGTTCATGGCCGACCTCTTTACCAGCGACCAGGGCAAGCGCCTGTTCGGCTTCATCGGTGCCGGCGGCACGGCCGGCGCGCTGCTCGGCCCGGTTATCACCATCGGCCTTGCAGTCCCGCTTGGCCCCACCAACTTGTTGGTCGCCGCGATCGTGTTTCTGGAACTGGCGGTGTTCTGCACCCACCGGCTCGAGCGCAGCGCCACTGCGCGGCAGGGCCCGCGCCCGGAGGAGCGGCGCGTCGGCGGTAGCGCCTTCGCGGCGGTGCCTGAGCTGATCCGTTCCCCCTATCTGCTCGGCGTAGGCGCGTGGGTCAGCCTGCTCTCGTTTGGCGCGACAATTCTCTATCTCATGCAGGCCAATGTCGTGGCAGCAGCCGTCCATGACGCTGGCTCGCAGGCGCGCCTCTTCGCCAGCATCGACTTGGCGGTGGGCCTCCTGACCCTGTTGACGCAGGTCTTCGCCACGGGGCAGTTGCTGAAGCGGTTCGGCA
Source organism: Casimicrobiaceae bacterium (assembly GCA_035939595.1). Taxonomy (GTDB): domain Bacteria; phylum Pseudomonadota; class Gammaproteobacteria; order Burkholderiales; family Casimicrobiaceae; genus PALSA-1003. The sequence continues at coordinate 32,851 of DASZFQ010000097.1, read as the reverse complement.
CCGGCGCTGCGGCCGGCGCGCTGCCAGCGGTATACGTCGTTGGCTTCGCGGTGCTGGCGCTGGTGCCAAGCCTCGGCGTTGTCTTGGTCGTCCAGGTGGTGCAGCGCTGGATGAACTTCGCTATCGCCAATCCGGCGCGCCAGGTGTTCTTCACGGTAGTCGCGCGCGAGGAGAAGTACAAGGCGAAGAATCTGATCGACGTGGTGATCTACCGCGGCTCAGACGCGTTGTACGCCTGGGTGTTCGACAGCTTGCAGACACTGGGACTGAAGCTCGGTGCAATCGCGCTGTGCGCGCTGCCGGCGGTGGCTGGATGGCTCGTCCTGTCGGCGGCGCTGGGGCGCACGCAGGAGCGCCGCGCAGTCCAGGCGGCCGCCGTAGCGGCGCAGGGAGACTGACGATGATCCGCATCAGCCGCCGCGACTTTACGGTTCTAGCCGCCGCATTGCTGGCGCGGCCTGCCTTCGCGCAGGGCAACGAAACCCCGCCCATTACCCGTCCGATTCCGAGTACGGGCGAGCGCATACCGGTGGTCGGACTCGGCACGGCGAGCGTATTTGACAGTGATGATGAGGCGACGCGGCGCGCTGGCACGGAGGTCATTCGAACGCTGGTCGCCGCGGGCGGACGACTCATCGACACGGCCTCGTCATATGGCGATGCCGAGATTGTGGTCGGCAACGCGATCGCGGGCGGGGGCCTGCGCGACCGAATCTTCATCGCCACCAAGCTTGAGCAACCTGACGCAGCCGAGCTCAAGCGCTCCCTTGCGCGGCTCAAGTCGACGAAGGTCGATCTGCTGCAGCTCCACAATGTGCGTGATCCGCGCCAGTCGCTGGCGCAATTCAAGGCGTGGAAAGTGCAAGGTCTCTGCCGCTATATCGGCATCACCTCCACTTCCCACGGTGATTTCCCCGCCATCGAAAGCGTGCTCGAACGCGAGAAGCCGGATTTCGTGCAGATTGACTATTCCCTCGACGACCGCGAAGCGGAAAAACGCATCCTGCCGCTGGCAGCCACGGTCAAGGCGGGCGTGCTGACGGCCCTGCCGTTCGGGCGCGGCCGCCTGTTCCGCGCGGTACGAAGCAAGGAAATTCCCGACTGGGCGCGGGATTTTGCGGGCAGTTGGGCGCAGTTCTTCCTCAAATACCTGCTCGCCGACGAACGGGTTACGGCGGTCATTCCCGGCACTTCCAACCCGGCACACATGGCGGACAATCTTGGCGCCATGCGTGGCCGCCTGCCCGATCCGGATCAGCGCAAGCGGATGGTCGCCTTCTTCGACAGTCTGTAGTCGCAGGCGCGATCGGCGCGAGGGCACTTGGCCAATCGATGGCCGCTGGCTGGGCTAGCAAGCCCTAGGGGCGTCCTGCCAATCACCGCGGTATGGGCGCAGGTTCGTATTCGCGCCCAAGCGCGCCACGCCAACATTCGGCAACCTCGGCTAGCCGTACCGGCGCGTCGGCGATCAGTGGCCGCGCTACCCGACGCACCAGCGCTTGTTGCTCCGGACGCCCGTCGAGGTACTCCACCGGCGACTGACCGTCGACCCGCGCGAGCAGCAGGGCGGGCAGCAAGGAGGCCGCCCGCGCCTCGAGCGCAGACCGTGGCTCGAAATGCGCCGTGTCGAAATAGGCCGTGACGAAGGCCGCGAAGGCTGCGAGCAAGCCGTCGGTGCGAATGGGTTGCACGAGGCATTTCAGCAGCAGGTGGTTAAGGCAGAAGGCCACATCGAAAGCCGGATCACCGTACCAGGCGCACTCCGCATCAAGCAGCAACGGTCCTTGCGGACCAATGAGAATGTTCTTCGGGCTCACGTCGCCATGCACGAGCGCCAAGCGCGTGCTGCCTGTGCGCAGCGCCAGTGCACGCAGCCGGTCGGCGATATCCGGATGCCGGCCAGCGGTTACGAGCAGATAGGGCTGGAGTCGCAGTGCATGGAAGCTGGGCAGGGTGTCGAAGCGGTGGGCCAAGTCGGCCCGGTGTGCGCTTGCGCCGTGCAGCCGCGCAAGCACCGTAGCGACCTGCGCGGCCACTACAGGCTCGACCCTGCCGCGAAGCAGCTGTTCCTTCCACACCGGGTGCATCTCGGGCGCGAGAAAGCTCATCGCGAACAGGCCTGCCCCCGCGTCATGCGCCAACGGACGCGGCACGGCCTGCGGCTGGATTTCGGCGGCGAAGCAGAGCCAGGCCCACTCGGAGGCATTGCGTGAGACCGGTGCTTTCCAGTCGACCCCGACCTTCAGCTTGGGGAGCGCCCGCTTGACACACAGGCTGCGACCGGGCAGGTCGACGCGCCAGATGTCCGACGACACGCCGCCGGCCAACGGGAACCACTGCGTCGGTTCGCCCGGGGCGGCGAGGTGGTGCGTCTGCAGAAACCGATCCAGGCCCGGATCGTGGGTATTCATCGCCCCCTCAGCGCCGGCCAGCAAGTGCGCCAATCCCGGCAAAGACCGCGTCGCTCCGCTCCTCGATGCGCAGCAACTGATTGTACTTGGCGACCGTGCTCGAGGTACGCAGCGAGCCGATCTTGATCTGGCCAGCCGCCGCGCCTACGGCGATGTCGGACAGGAAAGTGTCCTCGGTTTCGCCCGATCGCGCCGAGAGAATGGTCGCGTATCCGGCCGCCTTGGCTTGCGCCACGACCTCGAGTGTTCCGCTGAGCGTTCCATTCTGGTTGGCCTTGATGAGCACGCCGTTGGCGATGCCTTCGCGTATGCCGCGCGCAAGCCGCTGCGGGTTGGTCGCGAACAGGTCGTCGCCCACCAGCTGCACTCTGCCGCCGATTCGCACACTGAGGGCCTTCCAGCCGGGCCAGTCCTCCTCGTCGAGCCCGTCCTCGATCGAGACAACCGGGAACTCGAGCAGCCAATCCTCCATCATCGATATCATTTCGGCGCGTCCACAGTTCCGACCCTCACGCGCGAGTCGGTAGCCGCCATCAGGCTGCTTCAACGAGCTGGCTGCCAGGTCGATGGCGATCGCCATGTCCTCGCCCGGGCGCAGGCCCGCACGCTCGATCGAAGCGACCATCATCTCCAGCGCGTCCCGGCTCGTTGCCAACCCGGGACCGAGGCCGCCCTCGTCCGCAAGCAGGGTCGGCAAGCCGCGGGCGCGCGCGACCTCAGTTGCGGCCGAGCGAACGCGGGCAACGAGGTGGATCGCTTCGTCCATCGAAGCCGCACGCAGCGGTATCGCGAGGAAGTCCTGCAGATCCATGCCATGACCAGCGTGTCTGCCGCCGCTCAGGATATTAGTCATCGGCAGCGGCAGTGTGGGCCGCGCGACTTGCGCCAGCTCGGCAACGCGTTCGTAGAGCGCCTGGCCGCGGGCACTGGCTGCCGCGCGACTGACGGCGATCGAGACGCCCAGCGTGGCATTGGCACCGAGGCGGCGGAGCTGCGGCGTGCCATCCAATTCGCACAGCCGCACGTCAATTACCCTCTGCTCGCTTGCATCGAGTCCGCGCAGCAAGGCGGCGATCTCGCCGTTGACATTGGCCACTGCCTTCAGTACGCCAAGGCCGGCGTAACGCGCCGGGTCGCCGTCGCGTAGTTCATGGGCTTCGGCGGCGCCAGTCGAAGCCCCGGAAGGAACGCTGGCGCGGCCGAAGCTGCCGTCAGCGAGGGTGACGTCAACCTCGATGGTCGGACAGCCGCGCGAGTCGAGGATCTGTCGCGCACGGAGGGAACGGATGCGGGTATCCATCAATCCATCATGTCAATGGCGCCGGCAACGGGGGAACCCATGCCCGGCCGCCGCGGCGGCGAGGCGCCAAGTCGCACTATGACCCAATTAGCCAACCACGTGCAGTCGTCGACGCGATCACCAGCGTCTCGCACAGCGGGTGCGCCCGGGACGCCACCGGTGTGGGCCGCGCCGACGTTCGGCGGTCACCCGTCATGCATGAGACGAGAGTCGGCTGGCGCCTCGGCACGATCATTCATACCGTAATCACGAATCACCTGCGCAACGCGCAGCCGGTAGTCGGCGAACATGACCTGTCTGCCCGCGCTCTGGATCCGCCTGTGTGGTTCGACGTTGCGCCATTCCCGAACCGCATCCTCGTCGCGCCAGTACGAGAGAGAAACAATTTTTCCGGGGCAGGTCAGGCTCTCGAAACGCTCGATCGAAATGAACCCATCGACCCGGGCGAGCAGCGGACGCAACGCGGCCGCGGCCTCGAGATACGCCTCCTTTTGACCGGGACGCGGCTGCACTTCAAAGATCACGGCAATCATGCTGCTCCTCGCTGTCGCGGGCGACCAGACGCAGGGTGCCCTCGACTGCTTCCAGGAAACTGCGCTCCTCGCGCAAGATTAGGCGTTTGGTTCGGGCGAACTCGAAGTTCGCGCGGCCTTCAGGGTCGGATTTCAGCCGGGCGCGGTAGGCTTCGTACGCCGCCAGGCTGTCGAACGCGATCAAGCCCCAGGCCACGTAATTGGTCCCCTCGTGCGGCAGGAAATAACCGAGCAAATCCCCGCCGCAGCGCGGGATTATGCGCGCCCAGGTCTTGGCATACTGCTCGAAGGCGCTGCGCTGAAAGGGATCGATCTCGTAGCGGATGAAACAGGTCATGGTCATTGAAGGCTCTCCCCAAGCGTTTAGCAAGCTGATAGCGCGGTTGATGCAGCACCTGTTTCGAGCGCTGCAGGGAATCCGTCGGCGTGAAGGCCTTCCGGAAGCGGTTGCCCGTCGTTGCTCGGAAAGACAGACTCTTGGCGCAACAATACCAGCCCATGCTACCATGATGGTTCGGCTTGTATCGAACCATGGATGACGACCCAAAACATCGTGACCGGCTTGGCATGCAATCGGGTGGCGGCGCGAGTTGACTTCGTTCAATGGTCTTCGAGAGATCTCCATTGCAATTCGTGACCTGTACTTACGAGCGCCACGCACACCAGGTGCTCGAAATCTTGAACGAGGCCATCGTCAATTCAACGGCCCTCTATGACTACCAGCCGCGCTTGCCGGAGAGCATGGTTGTCTGGTTCAGAGCCAAGGAAGCCGGTCGTTATCCGGTGATCGGGGCCGTCGCGGAAGATGGCCAGCTGCTGGGCCTCTCGACCTATGGCGTCTTCCGGGCCTGGCCGGCCTACAAGTACTCGGTAGAACATTCCGTCTACGTTCACAAAAATCACCGCGGAAAAGGCATCGGTTTCGCACTCATGCAGCATTTGATCGATGCTGCAAGGAGCCAGCAATATCATGTCATGGTCGGGGGAATCGACCTTGCGAATCGCGGCAGCATCGCCTTTCACAAGCGACTCGGTTTCTCGCATGCGGGCACGATCAAGCATGCGGGATTTAAATTCGGCCGGTGGCTTGATCTCGCGTTTTATCAGTTGATTCTCGAGACGCCCGATGAACCCGTCGATGGCTAGACAATCTTCGCGGCCCTCTGGTCTCGAATCCCTGGCGTCGCTGCCATGACTCCAGTCGCACGCTTGTGCGCCGAACTGTCGGCAATCCCGGGTGTAGCTACAGGGCGATCGCGCTTTGGCACGGGTCAGACGCTGGCTTGGCGAGTTGGCAGGCGCGAGTTTGCGCATTTGCACTCGGAGAGGTTGCTCGACCTGCGCCTTCCCCGCGCAGCCCAGCTACGTCTCCGCACAGATCCGCGTGCGCGCTTTCGCGCCCGCGCCTCGCAATGGATAGAGATGGAGTTTCATTCCGAACGCGATGTCAGCGACATCCTCGTGTTCGCCAAGGAAGCAGCAGCTGCAGCCCGGGCCCGGTGATGCCCTCTCGATCGACTCGGCTTAGCGCGCGAATGCCTGGGACGCTTCAGACCGGAACCTGACCCAGCACGGTGCAACGGCGTACCACGCGACGCTGCGTGGCCGGATCGTAGGGTGTCGCGCGATGCATCAGACAGCGATTGTCCCACACGATCAGTTCGCCCGGTCTCCAGCGATGTTCGTAGGTAAGGTCCGGATGAATGGCGAGAGCGTTGAGTTCTTCGATGAGCGCTCGTCCCTCCCCGTAGGGCATGCCGACGATGTATTGCGCATGGTCGCCCAGGTAGAGGCAGCGGCGACCGGTCTCTGGGTGCGTGCGCACGATCGGGTGGTCGACCGGCGGCGTTTCGAGGCGTTGTGCGTCGGTCATCGGATCTTCGCCATGACGTCGCGTGCGCGAGAAATCCAGGTTATGGACGGCACGCAGGTTGGCGATGCGCGCCCTCCAAGCGGGGTGAAGACGCTCATACGCCCCATACATGTCGCAGAAGTGTGTCTCGCCTCCGCTCTCGGCGACGATTTCGCCATAGATGATCGTCGCCTGACCGGTGACTCTGCGCCAGGAACCGTCGGTGTGCCATTCGAGCGTGCCCTTGTCCGGATGCCGACCATTTGGATTTCCGTTCTCGTCGAGGTTTGAGAGCCGATAGAGCTCTGGGTAACCATCGGCGTGATATTGGTTCATCACGTGAATCTGGACTTCTCCAAATTGTCGCGCAAAGCTCACTTGACGGCCGGGAGGGAGATCCTGTGGCGGGAATACAAGGACCTGATAGTGCAGCCACGCCCGGTAGATCGCGCGGAAGAGTTCTTCGGAGACGCCGTCTGCCAGTCTCACGTCGGAGATCTCGGCGCCGAGATGCTCCGTCAGCGGTCGTACGGCAAAGGGTAGTTGAAGGTCAACGGCGGCGTTCATGCTCGGTGACGGAGCTAGGAGTTTGCGCCCGGGAGCCGCTGCCTCGTGGCCATCCCGATGCGCATCATTGATCAAACCGCCGTCGTTGACAAGTCGGCCCCGTGTGGCGGAGGCGACAGCCGGCACCTCGCGCCGTAACGATCCGCGGGCGCGGGCAACGGCCACGCAGCCGCGCTCCGGAAATGCTAGCATCGCCCGGCGCGCAAAGCTGACCCAGAGGCGAGAGCTCGAACACATGAATGAACTCGACTTCAATGGCCGCACCGCGGTGATTACCGGCGGTGCAGCCGGTATCGGCCTGGCTGTCGCGCAACGTCTTGTCGCCAGCGGCGGCCGTGTCAGCCTGTGGGACCGCGATGCAGCCGCTCTCGATAGGGCGCAAGCTGCGCTTGCCCATGAGACTGAAACCCGAATCGTTGACGTTGCGGACCCTGCCGGCGTTGCCGCAGCGGCGCAGGCAACGGCGAAGGCGCTCGGACGCATCGATGCGCTCGTCTGCTCGGCCGGCATCACGGGCCCGAATACGACCACCTGGGATTACCCGGTCGATGCGTGGCGCCAGGTGATGATGGTCAACGTGGACGGGGTGTTCCTCTGCAATCGCGCAGTGGTGCCACTCATGGCCGCTCGGGATTATGGGCGCATCGTCAACATCGCGTCGGTCGCTGGCAAAGAGGGAAATCCGAACGCGAGCGCCTACAGCGCCTCCAAGGCGGCGGTGATCGGATTGACCAAGTCGCTGGGCAAGGAGCTTGCCAGGAGCGGCATTCGCGTCAACTGCGTTACTCCGGCTGCGGTGAGGACGGCGATATTCGATCAGATGACTCCCGCTCATATCGACTTCATGCTGTCGAAGATTCCCATCGGTCGCTTTGGAGAGGTGGAAGAGGTCGCCGCGTTGGTTGCGTGGCTGTGCACCGAGGAATGCTCGTTTTCAACCGGCGCGGCGTTCGATCTTTCGGGCGGGCGCGCGACCTATTGAGCTGCCAAGCGGATGCTTGCCTCGCGGCCCGGAGATTTCCCCCGATACAATGCCGCCGCAACGCCGAAGGTGGCGTTGATGCACGTCGTGCATTAGCGCCATGTCCCCGGCCGAATCTCGATCTCCCGCGCATAACATTGCGTCGCTGCTTATGCGCAGCGCGCGGCGCTACCCGGCGCTTCCGGCAATCGCCGTCGGCACGGCCGTGCGCCACAGCTACGGCGCGCTCGCCGCGCGCGTGACCCGGCTCGCCGGCGCGCTCGTCGGCGCCGGCCTTCGTGCCGGTGACCGCGCGGCGCTGGTGGCAAGCAATCGCGGCGAATATGTCGAAGCGCTATTTGCGTGCTGGTACGCGGGCTTGTGCGCGGTACCGATCAACTGCAAGCTGCATCCGCTCGAGCTCGCGTACGTGCTCCGGCATTCCGGCGCACGGTGGGCGTTCGTCGATGCCGCGTGGGCCCCAGCGCTCGGCGCGATCGCCCGCGAGTGCGACGCGCTGCAGCGCATCGTTGAGTTCGACAGCGGTGATTATGACCGTCTTCTCACCGGCTCCCCCCACGGCGCGCCGATCGCGGTCGCGCGCGCCGATCCCGCTTGGCTTTTCTACACCAGCGGCACGACCGGCCGGCCAAAGGGCGCGGTGCTCTCGCATGGGAACCTGCAAGCAATGAGCCTGTGTTTTCTGGCCGACGTCGAAGCCGTCGCGCCTGGCGATGCGCTCCTGCATGCGGCACCGCTGTCGCATGGCTCGGGGCTGTACGTGCTGCCGCACGTCCTCAATGCGGCGGTCAACGTCGTGCCGGAGTCTGGTGGCTTCGATCCGGCGGAGGTTGTCACGCTGCTCGCGCGTTGGCCGAAAACGTCTTTTTTTGCCGCTCCGACCATGGTCAAGCGACTCGTTGCGCATCCCGGATTGCACGATGCACCGCTCGAGCACCTGAAGAGCATCGTCTTTGGAGGCGCACCGATGTACGTCGAGGACTGCAGGGCGGCGTTCGCCGCGCTCGGACCACGGCTGGCGCAGATCTATGGCCAGGGCGAGTCGCCCATGACCATCACGGCGATGTCGCGGGCGCTGCTCGCCGATGCCATGGCTCGTGATGATGCTGCACGCTTGATGTCGGTCGGCGTGGCGCAGACCGGCATCGAGATCCGCCTCACCGGCCCCGACGGGGCGGAGCTCCCCACTGGCGGGACCGGAGAGGTGTGTGTTCGCGGACCGACCGTCATGCAGGACTACTGGGCCGATCCGCTGGCAACCTCGACCACGCTGGCCGACGGGTGGCTGCATACGGGCGACATCGGTTGCCTCGATGGCGATGGCTTTCTCACGCTCAAGGACCGCGCGAAGGACTTGATCATCAGTGGGGGCAGCAACATCTACCCGCGCGAAATCGAGGAGGTGCTGCAGAAACACGCCGCGGTCATCGAAGTGGCGGTCGTGGGACGCAAACACCCGGACTGGGGTGAAGAGGTCGTCGCCTGCGTGGTCGCGCGTGCCGACACCGATACCGCGTCCCTCGGGCAGGTGCTCGACACGCTGTGCCTTGAGCACATCGCGCGTTTCAAGCGGCCTAAGGCGTACGTCTTCGTCGCCGAATTGCCTAGAAACAACACGGGCAAGGTATTGAAGACGTCGCTGCGCGAGCAGCTGGCGAACGATATGCAAGGCTGAAAATAGCTAAGAGCGCTGCAGCGGCAGCGATACCACCGCTGCGACCACGCCCGCGGCAGCCGCGCAGGCGAATGCACCCCACGGACCGACGGCCTCGATGAGCTGACCGCCCACCGCCATCCCGGCGCCGACACCGCTGACAATGCATGTCGACATCCAGGTGAATGCTTCGGTGGCATAACGGGCGGGTGCGTACTGGGTGACCAGCAGCGACAGCGCGGTGAGCGCGGGAGCGATCATCAGTCCGGCGACCAGGGCAAGTGGCGCCAAGATCCAGGCCGAATTGGCCAACGCGTGGGCGCCGAACGGAATCGCGAGCAGCAGCAGCAGCCTCGGCAATTGCTTTTCCAGCGGCAGGGCGAAATGCATGCCGCCGTAGGCGACGCCACCGAGCGCGCTGCCGATGGAGCAGATCGCGAGCAGTGCGCCACCCAACGCGGGTATCCCGGCCCGTGCGGCGAAGCCTGGATAGCCCACCTCGAGCATGCCGAACGAGAAGGTGAGCGCGCTGCTGGTGGCATACACGATGAGCAGCCTGGGTTCGGTCAGCGGACCGAGCAGGTGATGCGCTTCCGCCGGCGATCGCTTCCAGTAACGTGGTGCGCCGCAGAGGAAGAACAGCGGTGCAGCGCTCGCCGCGACGACCCAGGTGGCACCGAAGGCGAGCATGGGCGTACCGAGGAGCAGTATCAGCCCGACGAGCGCGGGTCCGAGCGTGAAGTTGATCTCGATTAGGACCGAGTCGACCGCGAAGGCCGTGCGCCGTTCATCCGGCTGCTCGAAACGATGCCTCCACAGCGTGCGCGTCAGCACCGAGATCGGTGGCGAAGAGGCGCCCGCGATGACGGCCAGCGGGGCGATTGCCGCCAGCGCCAGATGCAGCGGCTCGGCGAACAGCAGCAGCCCGAGCGCGACGGGCTGGACTAATCCGGTCACGATCAGGACCCCGCGGGGGCCGTAGCGGTCCGCAAGGCGGCCCTCGACCGGTGCGCTTGCCGCCATGGCGACAAAATAGGTTCCGACAATGCCGCCGGCAAATGCGAACGACCCGGAGAGTTCGCGCAGGTGCATCAACAGCGCCAGCGACATCATCCCGACCGGCATGCGTGCGACGAGCGCCGTGGCGAGCAAGCGCGAAACGCCAGGCAACCGGAAGAAGGTCGCGTAATGCGTCAGGAATCCACGCATGGCTGCAGGGGCAGGGTCGGTGGCTTGGGCGCATCAATGGGCAGCGGCATCGCGCTTCCGAAATACCAGGCTGAAGTTGTTCGCGGGCATGGTGACGGTGTCGGCGAGGGCAAACCCGGACTGATCTGCGACCTCCGCGAGTGCTTCGATATCACGCAGCCCCCACTCGGGGTCGTGCGCGCGAAGCTCGTCGTCAAAGCGTGCATTGCTTGGCGCCGTGTGGCTGCCACTGCGTCGAAACGGGCCGTACAGAAAGAGAAAGTTCCCGCGCGAAAGTACCTTCTGCGCGCCGTCGAACAGCGCCTGCGTTGCCGCCCAGGGCGCTACGTGGATCATGTTAATGCAGACGATGGCGTCCGCAGTGGCGATGGGCCATGGCTGCCGCCGTACATCAAGTGTGATCGGCGCATGGACGTTGGCGGGGCGCTCGAACTCGATCCAGAGCGAAATCGAGTTCCGGAACCCGGGGTCGGGATCGCTGGGCTGCCAGGAGAGACCGGGTAAGGTCTTGGCGAAGTGCACGATGTGCTGGCCGGTGCCGCTGGCGATTTCCAGGACCAGGCCGCTGGGCGGGAGTTCACGCCGGAGCACTTCGAGGATCGGCGCCTGGTTGCGCCGCGCAGCCGCGGCAAACAACCTGCCGTCGGTTAATCTCTCGCCGATTGGCCAGCAACGCACCACGCTACCGCGTCGATTCAGACATCTTCAAAGGGCAGGTTGAGGTCACGAACGCGGATGAGGTTGCCGCCACGACTCTCGTATTCGCCGGAGAGGATCACGTCTTCGCTGTCAATCCGAAGTTCTTCGACCAGTTCGGTCAGCCGGTCGATATCGCCGCGCGAGCCGATCACCGCGCAGCGCAGCAGGCGCGGCGCCACGGCTTCATCGCGCTCGTCGACCGCGTCTTCGAGCAGGCCGATCGCAGTGGTCCGGTCCATCTCCCGGAAGTGCCGATTGACCCACGTTACGACGTCATCTGGAATGGGCATGAATTCAGATTCCTCAGCTCCATGCGTCCGCTGTGGCGTCGATCTTCGCCACTCCGGCACCAGCCGCCTGGACGGGATGATAAGCGAAGCCTGTCAAGCGGGGGGGATCCGGGCGATAGGCGAGGGCGACTTGCGTCGCGCGCACCAAGTCAGGCAGGTGTTCCCGCTGACACAGAGTGGCATGCCCGTACACCAGGCGCCAGTCAGGCCGCGCTCCCGGAGGTCGTCCCCGGGGCTGCAATGCCATGGCCGCCTGGCCGCTCGTGCTTGCGGTGTGCATGGCCTCAGACTTTCAGGCGCGCACGGGCTGGCGATAAATCGCGGCGACGATCAAGCCTAGGATCACGATGAGTATCCCGTCAAAAATCATCTGCTTGAGCACAACCAGACCGGGCATCGGCTGCACGACATAGTAAATCATGTACGTCGGGACGATCGTCAGCAGGGCAACCGCGATGCCAAAGCGAATCCCCTGAGGCAGCCAGGGCTTGTCGTGGACACCCTGCGCGTAGATCCATGAGAAGGCGCCGGCCAGGATCACGTGGGCCAGGATCATCAACGGAAAGTACTGCTGGGCGTCAGCTTCTGTCCGAAAAAGGTTGGACAGTTGCATGTAATCGTCGTGCAACAAGACGCCATGGACAACGAAGCTGCCGATCATCCAGGCGAGAAAGATAGCGATCCAGGCAAGCAGAAATTTCTTGTTCATGGCCCGTCCTTGGCTGTACCACGTTGAAAACACGCGATCCCGACAAGCGAAAGTGAGCGATCCTAACCCGGCGCCCTGACATTTTGCTACCCGAGCCGCGGCTTGCAACGGCTTGCGGCGACTTGGACGGCGGAGGCCGCCCGCTGCCCGCCGCCAGTCCGCCCTTCAGGCAATTGCCCGCACCACGCCGCCATCGACGCGGAGCGCCGCGCCAGTCGTCGCCGATGCCTGGGTACTGCAGACGTACACGATCATCGCCGCCACCTCGTCGGGGGTGGCAAAGCGCCGCAGTACCGAAGAGGGGCGGGCGGTGGCAAAGAATTCCCGTTCCACCGTGGCGGCGTCCGAGCCCCGCTCTGCCGCCATCCGGGCGACGAATTCACCCACGCCTTCGGAGGCGGTCGGTCCCGGCAGCACGCTGTTCACGGTGACACCGGTGCCGGCGAGCGTCTCCGCGAGGCCGCGCGAAACCGCCAGTTGCGCAGTTTTGGTCATGCCGTAGTGGATCATTTCGGTCGGGATCTGGAGTGCCGATTCGCTCGAGACGAAGACGATGCGCCCCCAATTGCGCGCGCGCATACCCCGGACGTAATGGCGAGCCAGCCGGATACCGCTGAGGACGTTGGTCTCGAAGAAGCGCATCCAGTCAGCATCCGGAATCTGGTCGAACGGTTTGGGCTCGAAGATGCCAAGATTGTTGACCAGCACATCGACATCCGGCAGGCGACGAAGCAGCGCCTGGCAGCCGTCGCCGGTGCTAAGGTCGGCGGCTACGCCGTCGACCGTCGCGCCGGACAGCTCGGCTCGCAACCGGCTTACCGCGCTGTCGACGCGTGCCTCGGCGCGGCCATTCACGGTCACCTTGGCGCCCTCGATCGCCAGTGCGCGCGCCGCCGCGAACCCGATGCCGGCCGTCGAGCCGGTGACGAGCGCCCGCTTGCCTCTGAGTCCAAGATCCATGGCTACCTCGGTTATCGACCCAGGATCCGCGCCAGGAACGCCGCCAGCGCCGAGCGCCTTTTCGGCCGCATCCCCGGGGCCAGTTCATAGTAGCGGCGATGTTCGTAGCACCAACTCCACGTCTCGCCACGCTCCAGGGGCGCAATCAATGGATGCCTGGTCTTGTGGAAATGTTCGAGCGCGTGCCGGTGCTCCGAATCCTCGCAACAGCCCACGTGGCCGCAGGACAGGCATACGCGCAGCTCGGTCCAGGTCGCCCCGAGCGCGAGGCACTCTTCACACCCGCTCGCGCGTGGAGTCATCGGGCGAAGGTCACTGTAATGCTCACAATATTCGGTCATGTCCGGATCACGCCGTGTGGCGGCAAGTTGGGCTGTAACAAGATCGAGCTCGCGCGGCTGGCCCCTCGCGCGCGCCAATTATCATTCTACAGAGGCCGCCGAGGCCCCATTACGCAAGGACAGCGCGCTCAGCGGATTCGGCAACGCTGTTCATCGCAAACTGACGGGTGGCCCGGGCTGAAGAGAATATCCGTCGCTCAGCGGATACTAGTACATCACTGTCACATTTTCCGGACTCAACCATGCGCGCAGCTGCGCCAGCAGCGGTTCCTCGAGTTTTACGCGCCACGCTTCCGGCAGCTCGATCTCACCGCCGGCTGCTTGGTTCCGGTAGTCGATGGTGATCGGGCACTGGCCGCTCTTGAACGGCTCGAGTAGCGTCAGCAGGCGATCGGCCGAGCCCGAGCCGTTGCAGCAAAGCTTCAGCCCGCGCGCGAACCTTCGCCGCGCCGTGGGCAGGTCGTAGAGCGCGTCGGCGATAATGCGCAGGCCCTGCATCTGACCGTCCTCGTTCATGCGCTGCTGGACGCGTACCTCGGCAACGAGCAGCACGTCTTCGCGCAACAAGTGGCGGTGCGCATCGAAGGTTTCGTTGTAGATAACGACCTCTGTCGGATCCTTGCCGTCATCGAGCGTAACAAATGCCATCTTGCCGCGGCGGGAAGTCTGGGTGCGCAGAGTCGTAACGATGCCCGCTACGCGGACGGGCGTCGAGGTGGGCTTGATTGCGCCCAGCGGGACGTGGACGAGCGACGCGAGTTCGGCGCTGTGTTCGTTGTAGGGATGTCCGGAAAGGTAGAAACCGAGGCTGGCCTTCTCATTCGTCAATCGTTCGCTGTCGGTCCACTGGCGTGCTCCGATCAGCTGCGGCCTCGCCGTGGCCGGCTCATCTCCGGAATCGAAGAGGGAGACTTGCGAAGCGGATCGTTCGTCCCTCTCGCCCTGCTCGAGTGCCACGCCGACCGAGGCTAGCAGGCTGGCGCGCCGCGGGTCGATCGCATCGAACGCGCCGGCGCGGATCAGCGCTTCGATCGCTCGCCGGTTAACGGCGCGCTTGTCAACGCGGCGGCAGAACTCGAACAGGTCCATGAAGGGTCCGGCCTCCCGCGCCTTGACGATCGCCTCGATGGCGCTGTGCCCGGTGCCCTTGATGCCGCCGAGGCCATAGCGAATGTTTTTTTCGTCGACCGGCTCGAAGCGATAGTTCGAAGCATTCACGTCTGGCGGAAGCACGTTGAGCCCGCAGCCCTTCGCCTCGTCGCGGAAGTGACGAACCTTGTCGGTGTCATCCATCATCAGCGACAGGTTCGCCGCGATGAATGCCGCCGGGTGATGCGCCTTGAAGTACGCCGTCTGGTATGCGATCAGCGCGTAGGCGGCCGCATGTGACTTGTTGAAGCCGTAGCCGGCGAATTTCTCCATCAGGTCGAATAACTGCGTCGCGCGCGCCTTCGACAGTCCATTTTTTTCCGCTCCGTCGATGAAAACGAAGCGGTGTTTCGCCATTTCTTCGGGCAGTTTCTTGCCCATAGCGCGGCGCAGCAGGTCGGCGGCGCCCAACGTGTAACCGCCGATAACCTGAGCTATCTGCATAACCTGTTCCTGATACACCATCACGCCATAGGTCGGTGCGAGGATCGGCTCGAGTCGCGAATCGTAGAAGTCGACGCGCTCCACGCCCTGCTTGCGGCGGATGTAGTCGGGGATTAGTTCCATCGGCCCCGGTCGGAACAGCGCGACCAGTGCGACGATATCGTCAAAACGCTTCGCCGGCGCCTGCAACAGCAGCTCGCGCATGCCACGGGATTCGAACTGGAACACGCCCACCGTGTCGCCGCTCTTGAATATGTCGAAGGCGCCTTTGTCATCCAGCGGCAGCAGCTCCAGCGTCAGGGTCGACGCCGGGTCGAGCATCTTCACGTAGCGCAGCGTCCAATCCAGGATGGTGAGGGTGGTCAGGCCCAGAAAGTCGAACTTCACCAGCCCGACATGCTCGACGTCGTCTTTGTCGAACTGCGACACCGGTGCATCGGTCCCGGCCTGCGTGTACAGGGGACAGAAATCGGTGAGCTTGCCGGGTGCGATCAGCACGCCGCCGGCGTGCATCCCGACGTTGCGCGGCAAGCCCTCGAGCTGCTCGGCGAGCGCCAGCAGCTCGCGCACCTCCTCTTCGGCTGCCTCGCGCTCGTTCAGCTGCGGTTCGACCTCGCGGGCGTAGACGACATTGACTGCGGCGTCGCGGGGCAGGCGCCGCTTCAAAGTCACGGTGCGCCCGGGCTGGAACGGGATGAGCTTGGCGATGCCGTCGCAGAAGCTGTACGGCAGATCGAGCACGCGGCCGACATCGCGCACGACGGCGCGCGCCTGCAGCGTGCCGAAGGTCGCAATCTGCGAGACCGATTCGGCGCCGTATTTCTTCTTCACGTACTCGATGACCCGATCGCGGCCATCCTGGCAGAAGTCGATGTCGAAATCGGGCATCGACACGCGCTCGGGATTGAGGAAGCGCTCGAAAAGCAGCGCGTAACGCAGCGGATCAAGGTCGGTAATGCCGAGCGCGTAGGCGACGAGCGACCCGGCGCCCGACCCGCGTCCGGGCCCGACCGGGACGCCGTTCTGCTTTGCCCAATTGATGAAGTCGGCAACGATCAGGAAGTAGCCGGCGTAACCCATCTGGATAATCGTCCGGGCCTCGAACTCAAGGCGCGCGACATACTCTGGGCGCTTCGCCTCACGCTCGGCGGGGTCGGCGTAAAGGAGCGCAAGGCGCCGCTCCAGGCCCGCAAACGCTTCGTTCTTCAGGTGCTGCTCGATGGTTACGCCGGAGGGAATCGGGAAGTCGGGGAGGTAGTTCTTGCCCATCGGAATGGCCAGGCTGCAGCGCTGGGCGATGGCCACGCTGTTGGCAAGCGCGCCGGGCAGGTCGGCATAGCGCCGCGCCATTTCTTGCTGTGAGGTGAAATACTGCTCGGGCGTGAAGCGCTTCGGCCGGCGTGCGTCGGCGAGCGTGTGGCCTTGGGCGATGCACACGCGCGCTTCGTGCGCTCGGAATTCGTCGCGGCGCAGGAATTGCACCGGGTGAGTGGCGACGAGAGGGAGATCGAGCTCGGTGGCGAGGCGAACCATGGAGGCCGTCAGCGCGTCGTCGTCCGGATGGCCCGCGCGTTGCACTTCGAGGTAATAGCGGTCGGGGAAGAGCTTGGCCCAAGCGGCCGCGGCCCTGGCCGCGCCCTCCGGGTTGCCCTGCGCAAGGCAATCGCCGACCTCGCCGCCACGAAAGCCGGAGAGCGCGATCAGGCCGCCCGTGTCCTCGGCGAACCATTCGCGCTTCATCTCCGCACGGCCGCGATACTGGTTGCTGCGATAGGCGCGGGTCAACCAGTCAGTCAGTTTGAGATAGCCGTCGCGCGACTGGCACAGCAGCAGAAGGCGATAGGGCGCATCGCGCTCGGTGTCATGGGTGATCCACACATCGCATCCAACAATCGGCTTGACCCCTGCCTTGCGCGCGGCAGTGTAAAACTTGACCATGCCAAAGACGTTGGACAGGTCGGTGAGGGCCAGCGCCGGCATCTTGTCGGCGACCGCGGCGGCCACCGCGTCGTCGATGCGCACCATGCCGTCGACGATCGAGTATTCGCTATGCAGGCGGAGATGAACAAAGCCCGTCAGCGACTCCGCGGGCGCTCGCCTGGGCATGATGGAGCGCGAAGAGGGCGCCGGCTGCAACGTCGAGTTCGAGCCGCCCGACGGCTCGGCCACGGCGGCGGAACCGGGTCGGAAGTCGAGCGCGCTCATAAGGTACAATTTTACTCGCTTTGCCCCGCGGCTTTTCTGCCGAATATCCAGCCATTTCGTTACCCTTAGATGATGATTTGTGCGCGTCTTTCACGCTACGGTTTCATGTCATTGATAATGCTCGCGTCCGGTTGCGCGACGGTCGGTCCGGCTCCAACCCCAACCCCCTACGGCACGCCAACACCGTCCCAGCCGCAGGGTAATCCGCACCCGCCGTCGAACGTCAACCTGCAGGGCTTTCCGCTGGAATATCGCCAGGGCTACGCCGACGGCTGCGCCAGCGCTTCCGGTGGCGAGCGCAAGGACGCAGCGCGCTTCAAGAGCGACGGGCAATATCGCACCGGCTGGATCGACGGCCAGGCGTTGTGCAAGAGACCGTAGCGGGCAGATGAAGCCGTCGGCGTCGCACACCGTTCCCATCCGCGGCCTCGCCTACCACGTCCGCAGCTGGGGCGACCCGGGCGCCCCGAAGCTGTTCATGCTGCACGGCTGGATGGATGTCGGCGCGTCGTTCCAATTTCTTGTCGATGCACTGCGGCGCGACTGGCAAGTGATCGCTCCTGACTGGCGCGGCTTTGGGCTATCCGAATGGTGCGCTGACGGCTACTGGTTTGCCGATTACCTCGCCGATCTCGACGCACTGCTCGACCGTTTCGCGCCAGACGAACCGACGCGGCTCGTCGGCCATAGCTTGGGCGGCAATGTGGTGATGCTCTATGCGGGCGTACGGCCGCAGCGCGTCGCGCGTGTCGTGTCGCTTGAGGGCTTCGGCATTCCCGCGGAGTCTCCCGACGTCGCCCCCGCCAAAATGACCAAGTGGCTCGACGCGCTCAGGAACCCACCTTCATTCCGTCCGTACAAGAACCTCGCCGCAGTCGCCGATCAGCTGCAGAGGAACAATCCCCGGTTGTCGCGCGACAAGGCCGAATTTCTCGCTGCGCACTGGGCACGAACACAACCGGATGGAAGCGCACGGCTGAGTTCGGATCCCCGGCACAAGCTCCCGTTTCCCACGGTCTACCGGATGAAAGAAGTGGTTGCGACCTGGCAGCAGATCACCGCGCCGGTGCTGTGGGTCGCGGCGACGGAATCGTTCATTCCAACTTGGTTGGGCGCGCACCCGGAGGGCGAAGCGGCTGCAGACTCGTTGGAGGGCATCCGCGCGCGGCTCAAGCAGGTGCCGCATGGCGAGCTCCTCACTGTCGACCAAGCGGGCCACATGCTCCATCTTGACCGGCCAGAAGCCGTCGCGGCGGCGATCGAGCCGTTTCTCGGCTCGTAATGCAGCACCTGCTTGGCATCGCTTCGAAGCGATCCGCGTACGGAGCGCTGGTCTTTCTTGCGCTCATCTGGGGCATGAACTGGAGCGTGATGAAATTCGGGTTGCGGTACGCGGACCCGGTTGGCTTCAACATCGAGCGCACGCTGATCGCGATCGTGCTGTTGTTCGGGGTCATGATGTGGCAGCGGCGTCCGCTTACGCCCGGATCGTGGACCGCGGTCATCGTCACCGGGTTCTTCCAGACGACGATCAACTTCGGCGCCACGACCATGGCGATCGCCGGTGGCGGCCCCGGCCGCACGGCCGTGCTCGTATTCACCATGCCTTTCTGGACGATGCTCATTGCCTGGCCGGTGTTGCACGAGCGCGTGCGCGGCAGCCAGTGGTTCGCGGTCGGCTGCGCGCTTGTCGGCGTGGTATTGGTCGTCGAACCGTGGAGTTGGCAGGGTGGCCTCGGACCCAAGCTTTGGGCGGCGCTGTCGGGGTTCGGCTGGGCCGCAGGGTCGGTGGCGACCAAATATTTTCAGCGCCACCACCGCCTCGACATGCTCAACCTGATCGCGTGGCAGATGGCTGCCGGAATCCTCCCCATCTGCCTGTTCGCCCTGGCTTTTCCGCCGCCACCCGCGCAGTGGAACGGGATCTACGTTCTGGCGCTCGTCTACGTGGGGGTGATTGCCACCGGTATCGGCTTCATCCTGTGGACTGCGATCCTCACCTGGTTGCCTGCGGGCACTGCGGCACTCAACATGTTCGCAATTCCGGTGCTCGCGTTGCTCTCGTCGATGCTCGTTTTCGGGGAGCGGCTAACGGCGGCAGAGTGGCTGGGCATCGTACTCATCGGCATCGGGCTGGTCACGGTCTCAGTGCGGGCGTGGCTTGCCAGCCGACGCGGCGACGACGTGGTCGAAGCGCCGGCAATCGAGGGAGGCTAGGCGGAGCGCCGGGCTCGCCGTGGAACGGTGCGGCTAGCGCGGCTGTGGCGGTTGTAGGAGGTCGTCTTCCAGCGCGCGCTCGATCGCCGCTTGGGCCGGTGGGGGCGGCGCAAGATGCAAGTCGCGCTCTGCCGCTTCGATCGCCTGCAGAATCTCATTCCCATTGAGTTCGCGTTCGACGTCGCTGCGGGCTGCAGCCCACGCTTCCCTCACCGCGCGCTCTTCGACGAAATCGGAATCGTTTGCGTCGAGCAGCGAGTCGATCGTCGACGGATCGATCGGGGCGGAGGCCAGGCGGCTCGCCGTGATGTCCGCGTTCCCGAGGCGGGACGGGGTTGCCGTCTTCCGTTTGGCGCCTTCAGCGCCTCCCGAACCCGTCGTCGCCCCAGCCTGCGAAAGGGTGTGCGAAAGCGTAGCCTGGGCGGTGGAAAATTCGCTGAACGTTCGCGTGTCGACGTAAGAAGGGCCGCGTGTCCATTGCGGAATCTCCGGCGGCCTGTTACGCCGGAGTGCGAGCGCGACGGCGAGCGCAAGCACGCCCAGCACCGCGATCCCCACCCCAAGAAGCCAACCGCCGCTCCCGCCGGCCGCCGCAGGCTGCACCCGCGGGGGAAGGGTCGAGATCGGCATCGGTAGTTCCGACGTCGCCACCACCTGGCGCAACGCCAAGGGTGCCACGGCGCCGGCCCTCGCGCCGCGTTCCTCGACCGAAGGAGCGGGCGCCGTCGTGGCCGGCGGAGAATCGTGATCGGCGAACCCTGGCGCGCGCACCACCTGGGTCTGAGCGGGCACGGAGCTGCCCGGATTACGCCGTACGGTGGCAGGCTGCGGCGCGAGTCGCTCCTGTCTGGATTCGCGCGCCGTTGCCTGCTTCGTCGCTGCGGCTGCAGGCATGCCAAAGTGCGGTGGATCGAGGAGCAGAACATAGACGTGCCGCGGCAATCCGTCGCACTCGGACTGAATACTGAACCGGATCGCCGGCTCGTTGACCGCATTCGCGGTGGTCACAACCAACGTTGGCGCCGCCGCACGTTCAACACTGACGCGCGCCGTCACAATCGCTGCCGAGCCCTCACCCGCTGCGGGCACAACCTGGAAGCAGCCCGGCCGCAGCGATTCGCCGGGTCCGGCCGTGACTGGTATGACGACGCGCAGCGGTGACCCCAGTGCCGATTGGGCCGTCGCTTCGCCCAGCACCAGGCCGTGCGCGGTAGACGACACCACCAGGGTCACGAGCAACAACGCCGTCGCGGCGGCGAGGAAAAAGCGCACCGGCACCGGGATGGGCACAGTTCTCGATCGGTTGTTGCGTTCGGTTAGGTGCATGTCGCTAAATCGCCTCGTTTCCGGCCCCCCGGCCGGTTCCAACGGAGTAAAAGCAACTTCCATGCCTCGTGCCATGGCACCTGAGGACTTGGCGTGGGTTAAGCTTGCTTCCGAGCGCGGCCCAGTTCTTACTCTGCGGTACCTTCCGGAAAGCCTGGCCGGATGCGTTGATTCTTTGCCGCGTTCCGCCTCGAATAGCGGCCAATGCGACCGATTGCGCTGTTTGCCATCTCCACGCTCATCTGGGGCTCGACCTGGCTCGCGATCACGTTCCAGCTTGGCGCGGTCGCACCGGAGGCATCGGTAGCATACCGCTTCGCGCTCGCCGCGTTGCTGCTCGCATCGTGGTGCTTCGCCACGGGGCGTTCGTTGCAATTTCCGCTGTCGCAGCACGCGTGGTTTGCCGCCCAGGGACTGTTGCTGTTCGGGCTCAACTACTTATGCGTCTACGAGGCCGAACTGCACATCGCGTCGGGACTGGTCGCGCTGCTGTTCTCGCTCATCGTTTTTCTCAACCTCCTCGGCGCGCGGGCGTTCTTCGCCGCGCCCATCAGCCGGCGCACGCTCGCCGGCGCAATTCTGGGCGTGCTCGGCGTTACGCTGCTCTTCTGGCGCGAGTTCGCCAACAGCCATGGCGACACGCTGCGCGGGATCGCCTTTGCCGCTGCCGCGACCGTGTTTGCCTCGGCAGGAAACCTGCTCGCAGTGCGCAATCAGCGCCGCGGAATCCCGTTGCTGCCCGGTATCACGTGGGCGATGGCCTACGGAGCGCTGGCCATCGCCCTGGTCGCCGCCATCGAAGGCATCGCATGGACGTTTGATGCGCAGCCGCCCTACGTCGCGTCGCTGCTCTACCTGGCCGCGTTCGGCTCGGTGATCGCGTTTAGCGCCTATCTCACGCTGCTCGGACAAATCGGTCCCGCGCGCGCGGGCTACGTGGGGGTCGCCGTGCCGGTGGTGGCGCTGCTTCTGTCCACGGCCTTCGAGCACTACCAATGGACGCTGCTGTCGCTCGCTGGCGCGGCGCTGTGCGTGATCGGCAATGTGCTCGTGCTCGCGCCGCAGGCGGCAGAGACGCGGGCCTGAGCGCCGGCTTGCGGCGGCGGAACGTCAGGCCTGTTGCGGCCTAAAGGGGCGGGAGTAGCGCCGCAGGATCGTTCCGGCCGCGGCGGCGTGCAGGTGCGAAGCGATCGATTTCGGGCGATCTTAGTCTTCGCTCGCGCCCTGGACCACGTCGACGTTGTCGATCAGGCGGGTCGTTCCCAGCATTGCGGCTCCGAGCACGATCAGCAGGTTCGGATGGTCATAGCCTTCCGGATGGGGAATGCGCAGAGCCAGGCCGTGGCGAATCGCGATGTAATCGACCTTCCATCCGTGCCGCGACAGATCGGCGCGAGCCGCCGCCTCGAGGTTTGCATAGTCATGGCGGCCAGCGAGAATCTGGTCGGCCACCCACGCTAGCGTGCGGTAGAGCCGTGGCGCCTCGAGGCGTTCTTGCGGCGAAAGATAGCTGTTGCGCGACGCCAGGGCGAGTCCGTCCTCGGCGCGGACGGTTTCTGCGGGCACGATGCGGATCGGCAGGTTGAATTGTTGCACCATGCCGCGCACGATCTTGAGCTGCTGACGGTCCTTCTTGCCGAAGACGGCGATATCGGGGCGCACGAGGTTGAAGAGCTTCAGTACCACGGTGCAAACGCCATGAAAGAATCCCGGCCGCGAGGCGCCTTCCAGCTCCTCGGCGAGCGGTGGCGGAATCACGCGGTATACCTGCGGCGTCGGATACATTTCCTGATCCTGCGGGGCGAACAGCACATCGACGCCTTCACGCCGCAAGGCATCGCAATCGGCTTCGAACGTGCGCGGATAGCGGTCGAAGTCTTCATCCGGACCGAACTGCAGGCGGTTGACGAAGATGCTGGCGACGACGGCGTCGCCGTGCTCGCGCGCAATGCGCATGAGCTGGAGGTGCCCCTGATGCAGATTGCCCATGGTCGGCACGAACGCGACGGTGCCGGCGTCGACCAGTCTCGGGTGCAACTCCGTGGCGGTAGTTACGATTTGCATCGGTCACACAGAGTGCTCGGGTCCCGGATAGTCGCCGTTCTTGACCGCCTTGACGTACGCCGCGACGGCGGCTTCGATACTCTCGGCGCCGGCCATGAAATTGCGCACGAACCGTGCTGGCTTGCCCGGGTAGATGCCGAGCATATCGTACAGGACGAGCACTTGGCCGCCGCAACCCGGCCCGGCTCCGATGCCTATCGTCGGTACGGTGGTCTCGACGGTAAGCGCTGTGGCGACCGCGGCCGGGACCAGTTCCAGCACCAGCAGCTCGATCCCGGCGAGGGCGAGTGCATGGGTATCTTCGCGCAGGGTTTGCGCCGAGGCGTCGGTCTTGCCCTGAATCTTGTAACCGCCAAGCCGATGCAGTGACTGCGGTTGCAGGCCGAGATGGCCGCACACCGGAATGCCGCGGGCAACCAGGAACGCCACGCTCGGCGCGACCCAAGCGCCGCCTTCGAGCTTGACCATCTCCGCGCCCGCGGCCATCAGCCGGGCGGCGTTCACGTAGGCCTGCTCCGGGCTGGCCTGGTAACTGCCGAACGACAGGTCGGCGATGATTAATGCCGAGCGCGCCTGGGCAGCCACGCAGCGCGTGTGATAGACCATTTCGTCCATCGTCACCGGCAGCGTCGAAGCGTGGCCGCCGATGACCATGCCCAGCGAGTCGCCGACAAGCAGCGCGTCGACCCCGGCGCGATCGAGCACGGCGGCGAAGCTCGCGTCGTAGCAGGTAAGCATGGCGATCTTTTCGCCCCGGCGCGCCATCGCGACGAGGCCGGGAACCGTACGCTTTGTCGTGGTGGGTGTCATTGTGCCCCCAAGTTAAAGAACTCCCGTCGCCCGCGCATGCCCGCGATGCGCGAGCGCAGGAGATCGAAATGATCGGGTTGGTCAACGAAATTGAGCCGTTCACTGTTGACGATGAGCAGCGGCGCGTCCTCGTACTGGTAGAAATACCGGCTGTAGGCGTCGGCCAGCCGCGCCAGGTAGTGTTCCGGGATGCTGCGCTCATACTCGACGCCGCGCTTGTGCACGCGCTCGATCAAGGTGCTCACCGGGGCCTGGAGATAGATGACGAGGTCCGGCGTCGGCGTCTGCGGCTTAAGGTGCGTGTATACCTTGTCGTAGAGCGCGAACTCGTCGTCGCTCAGGTTGAGGCGCGCGAAGAGCGGATCCTTGTCGAAAAGGAAATCGGCTACTGTCGGGCGCCGGAACAGGTCGAGTTGCGTCAGGCCGCGCACCTGATCGACACGCTGAAACAGGAAATTGAGCTGCGTCGGCAGGGCGAAGCGCGGCATATCCGCGTAGAACCGGGCAAGAAAGGGATTTTCCTCCGGTGCCTCGAGCAATGCCTCGCCCTCGACGTGCGACGCGAGGACGCGAGCGAGGCTCGTCTTGCCCGCGCCGATGGGCCCCTCGACGACGACGTAGCGACACTTCCCGAGATCCATGGCGGCCGGCCGTGACGTTAGCGCCAGAATGCGCGACCTGTGCGGGCAACGCGTTGATTGCGCACGCGGTGCAGCCACAGTCGCGCGGCGCCGCGACCCGGAATGGTCACCGCCGGTGCGATGTCGAGCAGCGGGCGCAACACGAAGGCGCGCTCGTGCATGCGCGGATGCGGCACGGTCAGTCGCGTCGACGCCAGCCGGCGCCGGCCGAAGAGCAGCAGGTCGAGGTCGAGGACACGCGGTGCGTTGCGGCGCTCGCGCCGCCGGCCCAGGCGATGCTCGATGGCACGCAGGTGATGGAGCATGGCGGCAGGGGCAAGTGCGGTGCGCAGTGCGGCAACCGCGTTGACGTAGTCCGGTTGTGGTTCGCAGGCGCCCACCGGCGCGGTCAGGTAGTTGCGCGACGCCGCGACGAGTGCCGAGCGCGGCAGGCGCGCGAGTTCCGTCAGCGCGCGCGCCAGGCGCCGGCGCGGATGGCCGAGATTGCTGCCGAGTCCGACGTACGCGAAGCTCATCGCCAACGGGTCGGCCTTTAGTGCTCCGGACCCGACGGCGGGTCAGCCGCGCCGGTCGCGGGCTCTTTGCGCTTGCGCCCGCGCGGGCGCCGCCGCTTCCGCGGCGCTTCCTCCGGGCGCAGCAGGCGTTCGCGCTCGGCGCTGTCGGCAAGCTGGAAGCGCTCCCACCAATCGGCGAGCTCGACCGGAATCTCGCCGCTGTGCCCGCGCAGCCAGAGAAAATCATAGGCGGCACGGAAGCGCGGATGCTCGAGCAACCGGAACGGCCGCTGGCCCGCGCGTTGCTCGAAGCGCGGCTGGAGTGCCCAGATCTCCTTGATCGTGGCCTCGAATCGGCGCGGTATCGCGAGTCGCTCCGCCTGCTGCTCCAGCACGCGGTCCATCGCCGCGAACAGCGCCGGGATAGGCCGCTCGCCCTTGGCTTTGGCAGCGTTCCAAGTCGCCAGCACCTCGTGCCAAAGGAGCGTGGCAAAAAGAAATGCGGGTGTCACCGGCTTGGCGGAACGGACGCGCTCATCGGTGTTGGCGAAGGCGAGCTCGATGAAGCGTGAGCCCAGCGGTTGTTCGAGGATCACGTCGAGCAGGGGAAGCACGCCGTGGTGCAACCCGTGCTGGCGCAGGCTCTTCAGAGATTCGACCGCGTGGCCCGACAGCAGCAGCTTCTCCATCTCGTCAAACAGCCGCGACGGAGGAACGTTGTTGATCAGGGGCGCCAGCGTCGGAATCGGCGCCGCGGTCTTCTTCTCGATGTCGATGCCCAGTTTCGCCGCAAGCCGCACTGCGCGCAGCATGCGTACGGGATCCTCGCGATAGCGTGTTTCCGGGTCGCCGATAAGGCGCAGCTTCCTTGTCTTGATGTCGTGCATTCCGCCGACGTAGTCCCACACGCTCTCCGTCGCCGGGTCGAAATAAAGGGCATTGACCGTGAAATCACGGCGCACGGCGTCGTCCGCCTGCTCGCCAAAAACGTTGTCATGCAGCAACCGTCCGTGTTCGTCGGCGGCGTCCCCGGTCTGGCGACCGCGAAACGTCGAAACCTCGATAGTTTCCGGTCCGGCGAGCACATGCACGAGGCGAAAGCGCCGGCCGATGATGAAGGCACGGCGAAACAGCGGTTTCACCTGCTCCGGCGTGGCGTCGGTGGCGATATCGAAGTCCTTCGGCACGATTCCGAGCAGCAAGTCGCGCACTGCGCCGCCG
Organism: Casimicrobiaceae bacterium; assembly: GCA_035939595.1. Lineage (GTDB taxonomy): Bacteria > Pseudomonadota > Gammaproteobacteria > Burkholderiales > Casimicrobiaceae > PALSA-1003. The sequence goes on along the minus strand of DASZFQ010000097.1, from coordinate 6,773 downwards.
ACGATAAGGGCCTTGAACCCGGCATGCTGCAGCTTGCGCGTGACCTCGGTCGCTCCGCGCGAGAGCTGGCTGCGGCGCACCGGGTGTGCGTCCGGTCCGAACACGCGCGGCTCCGCCGCGGGCCTGCCGGGAATCAAGCGCGCGAGCAAACGGCGGATCACGATACGTGGCTAAGGATGTGCTGCAAGCGAGGCGCGATCCGGGCGGTTGCCCTCATCGTTGAGGAACCCACGGGACATTGCAAAGGTTCGGACCGGGCCCGAATGATAGCACGCCGATGCCGCGCTTGCCGGGCGGGCAGGTGCGGGCAGACGTGCCGACTTGGGAGCACCTTTGCATGCAGGAACAGGGCGAATCGAGGATAATTTAGTGTTTGCAGTTTGCGCCGAAGGAGACTCGATTCCATGCCCGCCTTTCAGCACGTGACGGTTCCCGCCGGGGGACAGAAGATCACCGTCAACAACGATTTCAGCATCAATGTCGCCGATCGACCGATCATTCCCTACATCGAGGGCGACGGCACGGGGGTGGACATCACGCCGGTCATGATCCAGGTCGTCGACGCTGCGGTGGCGAAGGCCTACGGGGGCAAGCGCAAGATTCACTGGATGGAGATTTACGCGGGCGAGAAGGCAACCCAGGTGTACGGCGCAGACGTGTGGCTGCCCGATGAGACGTTGGCGATCGTCAAGGATTATATTGTTTCGATCAAGGGTCCGCTCACGACCCCTGTGGGCGGCGGCATTCGCAGCCTGAATGTTGCCCTGAGGCAGCAGCTCGACTTGTATGTCTGCCTGCGGCCGGTGCGCTATTACAGCGGCGTGCCCAGTCCCGTCAAAGCGCCCGAGAAGGTCGATATGGTGATCTTTCGCGAGAATTCGGAAGACATCTACGCGGGCATCGAATGGGCGGCGGAGTCGGATGGTGCCAAGAAGGTTATCGATTTCCTGCTCAAGGAGATGGGCGTTAAGAAGATCCGTTTTCCGGCGACCTCGGGCATCGGCATCAAGCCGGTCTCGCGGGAAGGCACGGAGCGCCTGGTGCGCAAGGCGATCCAGTACACGATCGACAACGATCGGAAATCGATGACGCTCGTGCACAAGGGCAACATCATGAAATTCACGGAAGGCGCATTCCGCGACTGGGGTTATGCCCTGGCGCAGCGGGAGTTCGGCGCGCAACCGATCGACGGCGGGCCCTGGCACAAGATCAAGAACCCGAAATCCGGTCGCGACATCATCGTCAAGGATGCGATCGCCGATGCGTTCCTGCAGCAAATCCTGCTGCGGCCGGAGGAATACGATGTCATCGCCACGCTCAATCTCAATGGCGACTACATCTCCGACGCGCTGGCGGCGCAGGTGGGCGGAATCGGGATCGCGCCCGGTGCAAATATGTCGGACAGCGTGGCCATGTTCGAGGCCACGCACGGTACTGCACCCAAGTACGCCGGCAAGGACTACGTCAACCCGGGCTCGGAAATCCTGTCGGCGGAGATGATGCTCGTGCACATGGGCTGGAAGGAAGCGGCCCAGCTCATCGTCGGCAGTCTGGAAAGCGCTATCACCGACAAGGTTGTGACCTACGACTTCGCGCGCTTGATGCCCGGCGCGAAGCAGGTGTCCTGCTCCGGCTTCGGCCGGGCGATGATCGAAAGGATGTAACGCCGTGCGACGGCGGCAATCCCGGCATCGCCGGGGCGGCTGGCGTTGGGGATCGCATCAAGGGCGCCCGGGCGCGACCACCGGGGTCCGGGGCGCAGTGCCCCGATGGGTGGGGGGCCTGGCCCAGCCAGGCCAGGGTCATCGGCCGCGCAGCCGCGGATAAAGGGGCCGCTGGCGGAGTGGCCATGCCGGCACGGGTGGCCGGCCCGGTCCGCCGCGGCGACAAAAAACCCGCCGTGTGGCGGGTTTTTGCTGCCACAGCCGCCCGGGCGAGCCGGGCGACGGGCGGAATTCAGGCGGCCTGAATGTTCGAGGCCTGCTTTCCCTTGGGTCCCTGGGTGACTTCGAAGCTCACCTTCTGACCTTCCTTCAGCGATTTGAATCCGTTCATCTGAATGGCCGAGAAATGCGCGAACAGATCTTCACCGCCGTCGTCGGGCGTGATGAAACCGTAGCCCTTCGCGTCGTTGAACCACTTCACCGTGCCTGTTGCCATATGCCCACTTCCTTACAAGAATGAGGGGGTTTGGTGTTTGGAGAGCATGTACTATCTACGGCAAGCGCAACGGAACGCGGTGCAGCGGCAAACCGGGACAGCAGAGACTCATAGGCCAAACGCAAGTTTTTTACGCGCTTTGCGACAGTGAAGTCAAGTCCCGGACGAAAAATGCGCGTTCCACTTGAAAAATCTGTTGCAATCATCAAACATTAGAGCATTGGACGGCGGGTTTCCGGCACGGCATGGCGATCCAGCACCAGGACGGGAGTGTTCTCGAGGTTGAAAAGACCCGCCTCAAGCCCCCGCCACTGTACAAGGTCATCCTGCTCAATGACGACTACACCCCAATGGACTTTGTCGTCGTGGTGTTGCAGACTGTGTTTGCGATGAGCCGCGAGAAGGCGACTCAGGTTATGCTGCAGGTTCATCGCGAGGGCATGGGGGTATGTGGAACGTACACGCGGGAAGTCGCCGCAGCAAAGGTTGATCAGGTGGTGAACATCGCCCGCAAGTATCAGCATCCTCTCCAGTGCACCATGGAGGAGACTTAGGCGTTAGGGGGATTTGACAGCGGCAACGCGGCAGCCGCGCCGGCTCGGCGCTGGCACTGCGATCAAGGACGATCATGATTGCGCAGGAATTGGAAGTCTCCCTCCACATGGCTTTTGTCGAAGCGCGGCAGAAGCAGCACGAGTTCATCACCGTCGAGCACCTTCTTCTGGCGATGCTCGACAACCCTTCCGCCGCCGAGGTGCTCAAGGCCTGCGGTGTCGACCTGGAGGAGTTGCGCGGCATCCTGACGGACTTCATCAACGAGCACACGCCGCGGCTGTCGCCGCATTCGGACGCCGATACGCAGCCCACCCAGGGCTTCCAGCGGGTGATCCAGCGCGCGATCCTGCACGTGCAGTCCTCGGGCAAGAAGGAAGTGACCGGCGCCAACGTGCTGGTTGCGATCTTCGGCGAGAAGGAGTCGCACGCCGTGTATTTCCTCAATCAGCGTGGGGTGACGCGGCTCGACGTTGTCAACTACATCGCCCACGGCATCACCAAGAACTCGCAGAAGAAGGACGAGAAGCAGGAGTCGGCCAAGGACGAGGGCGACGGCGAGCAGCAGCCCGCCGGTGCCCTGGATGCTTACACCGTGAATCTCAACCAGATGGCCAAGAGCGGCAAGATCGACCCGCTGATTGGCCGCGAACTGGAACTCGAGCGGGTGATCCAGGTGCTGTGCCGCCGGCGCAAGAACAACCCGCTCCTGGTCGGTGAAGCGGGCGTGGGCAAGACCGCGATCGCGGAGGGGCTTGCGCGCCGCGTCACCGATGGCGAGGTGCCCGAGTTGCTGCGGGAATTCACCGTCTATTCGCTCGATATGGGCGCGTTGCTTGCGGGCACGAAGTACCGCGGCGATTTCGAGCAGCGGCTCAAGGCGGTGTTGAAGCAGTTGACCGAGAATCCAAAGACGATCCTGTTCATCGACGAGATCCACACCATCATCGGCGCCGGTGCGGCGTCGGGGGGAACGCTGGACGCGTCGAACCTGCTCAAGCCCGCGCTCAACACGGGTGCGCTGAAATGCATTGGCGCGACGACCTACAACGAATACCGGGTGATCTTCGAGAAGGACCACGCCTTGTCACGGCGCTTCCAGAAGATCGATGTGCCCGAACCGTCGATCGCGGAGACCATCGAGATCCTGAAAGGATTGAAGACCCGCTTCGAGCAGCACCACGGCGTCAAGTACGCGCCCGCGGCATTGACCACGGCGGCCGAGCTCTCGGCGCGCTTTATCAATGACCGCCATCTGCCGGACAAGGCGATCGACGTGATCGACGAGGCCGGCGCGGCGCAAAAGATCCTGCCCAAGTCGAAACAGAAAAAGGTCATCAGCAAGACCGAGATCGAGGAAATCGTCGCCAAGATCGCGCGCATTCCGGCGAGGAGCGTGACCTCCGACGACCGCAATGCGTTGCGGACGCTCGATCGCGACCTGAAGAATGTCGTATTCGGTCAGAATCAAGCCATTGACGCGCTGGTGGCCGCCATTCGCATGGCGCGCTCGGGATTGGGCAATCCGAGGAAGCCGATCGGCAATTTCCTTTTCAGCGGGCCGACCGGCGTGGGCAAGACCGAGGTTGCGCGCCAGCTCGCCTACTGTCTGGGCGTCGAGTTGATCCGCTTCGACATGTCCGAATACATGGAACGGCACGCGGTGTCGCGGCTGATCGGCGCCCCGCCCGGCTACATCGGCTTCGACCAGGGGGGCCAGCTTACCGAGGCGATTACCAAGCACCCATACAGCGTGGTGCTGCTCGACGAGATCGAGAAAGCGCACCCTGACATCTTCAGCATTCTGCTGCAGGTGATGGACCACGGGACGCTCACCGACAACAACGGACGCAAGGCTGATTTCCGTAACGTGATCGTTATCATGACGACCAACGCCGGTGCGGAAATGCTTTCGCGCAACGCGATTGGGTTCACCGAGAACAAGCAGGCCGGCGACGAGATGGAGTCGATCAAGCGCATGTTCACGCCGGAGTTTCGCAACCGCCTCGACGCGACGATTTCCTTCGCCGCACTCGACCATGAGGTCATCCTGCGCGTGGTCGACAAGTTCCTGCTCGAACTGGAGAACCAGCTGCACGAGAAGAAAGTCGAGCCGTCGTTTACGCAGGCGCTGAAGGAATTCCTGGCACGCAAGGGCTTCGATCCGCAAATGGGCGCACGGCCTATGGCGCGACTGATCCAGGATACGATTCGCAAGGCGCTGGCGGATGAGCTGCTCTTTGGTCGGCTGGTCAGTGGTGGGAAGGTAACCATCGACGTGGGCGAGAACGACCAGATCAAGCTCTTGTTCGAGGAAGCCAAGGAGGCCGAGCCGGTGGCCTGATCGCCCGCTCAGAAGCAGACGTTGCGACGGGGGCCTGCCGGCCCCCGTTTTCCTTTGCGCCGCGGCCGGCCAAGTGGTTGTTTACACGTGGCCTCTCCAGAACGCCGGCGCTGCGCCTAAGCCGGGGAGGGGCGCCGCTTCGCGCGCTGCACCACCTTCGCGCAAGCGCTGCTAGTGCGTCGCAACAGGATTGGTGATCAGCGGCGGCGATTTTCCCCAGAAGAGGCGCTTTTCAACCCTAAAGCATTGATTCTGTATGCTACTTTTTCATATTGCGGCGCGATAAAAACGCTTGTCACCGTGTCGCAACTTTGCTACCGTCACCGTAATGACGCAATCGCCACGCAGACGATGGAGCAGGGGATGAACTACGATCTGGAAGCGGCAAGGCTGAAGAAGGACTGGGCCGAAAATCCACGCTGGAAGGGCATTCGTCGCGCCTACAGCGCCGAAGACGTGGTTCGGCTGCGAGGGTCGGTCCATGTCGAGCACACGCTCGCCCGCCGTGGCGCCGAGAAACTGTGGAAATCCGTCAACGACGAGCCGTTCGTCAATGCGCTCGGCGCGATGACCGGCAACCAGGCGATGCAACAGGTCAAGGCCGGCCTGAAGGCGATCTATCTCTCGGGCTGGCAAGTCGCCGCCGACAGCAATGTCGCCGGCGAGATGTATCCGGACCAGTCGCTCTATCCGGCGAACTCGGTGCCGGCGGTGGTCAAACGCATCAACAACACGTTCACGCGCGCCGACCAGATTCAGCATATGGAAGGTAAGGACGAGATCGACTACTTTGCCCCGATCGTCGCCGATGCGGAGGCCGGATTTGGCGGCGTGCTCAATGCCTTCGAACTGATGAAGGCGATGATCGAGGCGGGCGCGGCGGGGGTGCACTTCGAGGACCAGCTCGCGTCGGTGAAGAAGTGCGGACACATGGGAGGCAAGGTCCTGGTGCCGACGCGTGAAGCCGTCGAAAAGCTCATTGCGGCGCGGCTTGCGGCCGATTGCCTGGGCGTGCCGACGGTCATCCTGGCGCGAACCGACGCCGAGGCGGCCGATCTCGTTACCTCCGACATCGACGACAATGACCGCCCGTTCTGCACCGGCGAGCGCACGGTCGAGGGCTTCTACCGCACGCGCAGCGGCCTCGACCAGGCGGTGTCGCGGGGCTTGGCGTACGCGCCGTATGCGGATCTTTTGTGGTGCGAGACCGGCAAGCCTGATCTGGAGTTCGCCAAGGTGTTTGCCGAGGCGATCCACGCCAGATACCCGGACAAGATGCTGGCGTACAACTGCTCGCCGTCATTCAACTGGAAGAAGAATCTCGACGACGCAACGGTCGCCAGGTTCCAGCACGAGCTGGCCGCGATGGGCTACAAGTTCCAGTTCATCACGCTGGCCGGATTCCACAGCCTCAACTACTCGATGTTCAACCTGGCGCACGGCTACGCGCACAACCAGATGACCGCCTTCGTCGAGTTGCAGGAGGCGGAGTTCGCCGCGGTGGCGAAAGGCTTTACGGCGATCAAGCACCAGCGTGAGGTGGGCACCAGTTACTTCGATGCCGTGACGCAAACCGTGCAGGGCGGACAGTCGTCGACCACGGCGCTCAAGGGATCGACCGAGGATGAGCAATTCCTTGACAAGCCGAAGGCGGAGCTCTCGGTCGCCAACGCCTAAAGCGGGTCTCCCGTCGTAACCCCGTGCGGCGGGGCGCCGG
>DASZFQ010000096.1:0-3749 GCA_035939595.1 Casimicrobiaceae bacterium | reverse complement strand
GGCGAGGATATTGAACAGTCAACTGATGTGACGACGGAATGGGCCGTGTTCCCCAATCCATACAACATCCTCATCCCGGGTCTTAAGGTTCACGTTATATCTCACCTCGGAGGACCAGACACATTAGATTCCCCGCCCGTTGAGGCGATTCGACGATGTTGAGGTGTTCTGATTGCCGGGGTGGTTGCGAAGCGCGGGTCCCTTGAGCGGCCCCTTTCCCACTAACTTCGACGTCCACGGCTGCGATCCGGATGACCGCTCTACGTCGACGGACTAAACCGCTCTCGCGGTGGGCGGCGAGCGTCGGCGTGAGGGGTTTGGAGGCCGGGGCAACGCGAGGCGTCGCTCTGTCTCAAGATCATGGGGTTTTGAACCCCATGCGAGACAGGAGCTTTCGCGATGCTCGACAAGCCCATCAGCCCGTTGCGCCAGCGCATGATCGACGACATGACGGCGCGCCGTTTCAATGAGCACACCCAGAGGGACTACGTTCGGAATGTGAGAATGTTTGCGGCCTTCCTCGGCCGGTCGCCAGATACGGCGACGAAGGAGGACCTTCGCCGCTTTCAACTGCATATGGCGAAGCAGCAGATGAGCGCAGGGTCCATCAACGCCGCCATCGCCGCGTTGCGCTTCTTTTTCACCGTGACGCTCGAACGGCCCGACCTCGTTCTTCCTCTGACGACCGTGAACAAGCCGCGCCGAGCGCCGGTCGTGCTGAGCCAGGAGGAGGTGGCGCGTCTGCTCGAAGCCGCGCCCGGCCTGAAGTACAAAGCCGCGCTCAGCGTCGCCTACGGCGCGGGCCTGCGCGTCTCCGAGGTCGCGAACCTGAAGGTATCCGACATTGACAGCCAGCGCATGACGCTTCGGGTCGAGCAGGGCAAAGGGCAGCGGGATCGCTATGTGATGCTCTCGCCGCAACTGCTCGAACTGTTGCGCGACTGGTGGTGGGCGTCGCGGCCGCGGGCCTGGCTGTTTCCAGGCCAGAACCCCGTCAATCCGATGTCGGCTCGCCAGCTCCGACGCATCGTCTATGCGGCGGCGCAGGCGACGGGAATCACCAAGCGCGTGTCGCCGCACACTTTGCGGCATAGCTTCGCCACCCATCTGCTCGAACAGAACGTCGACATCCGCGTTATCCAGGTTCTGCTCGAAATGGCTACATAGTGCCCACGAACAGCGGGCTGAAGCCCGCATCAGCTACCGGTTCCATCCGCGCTTTGGCGAAGTGGTGCAGATCAGACGACGGCTCGAAACCGGCGGCGTCGAGTTGGTCGTCGTGCTCCAACCCGACGGCTCATTCGCCAGCTTGCCAGCATGGATGACGGAACCGGCGGCATCTCGTTTCGCGATCCGCGATGATCCGAACTTTCCACTCCACATTCTGCGCGCGATGCGTGCGGAGGTCGATGCGCTCCTAGGCTTTCTCCTGTCCGAATCAAAGAGGGAGACAGCCCAGAATGGAGCGCAAATCCGAACATCGCCAACCAAGCCTGTTCGACGAGGGGACGCCGCTCGCAAATCCATGCCCGGCGCGCAGGATCGAGCTCGCGAGCCTCGTGGAAGCTCTGCTCCGCGAGATCGCAGCGACGCTCGTCCAACGTAAGAAGCCGGGAGAACATCCGTGAGCAAGATCACTGCCGAGCATCTGCAACGCATCGCTTGCGTTTATGTCCGTCAATCGACCCCCGATCAGCTCGTGCACAATCTTGAAAGCCAGCGGCGGCAATATGGCCTCGCCGATCGCGCCAGGCAGCTTGGCTGGACGACCGTCGAGATCATCGACGACGATCTCGGACGATCGGGCGGAGGCATCGCCCGTCCAGGCTTCGAGCGGCTGTTGGCCGCAATCTGTGACCGCCGAGTTGGCGCCGTGCTCGCGATCGAGGCTTCACGTCTCGCCCGCAACGGCCGCGACTGGCACACCTTGATCGAGTTCTGTGGATTGGTCGGCACCATCCTCGTCGACGAGGATGGAATCTACGATCCTCGCCATCCCAACGATCGATTATTGCTCGGCATGAAGGGAACGATGAGCGAACTTGAATTGTCGCTGTTCCGCCAGCGCTCGCAGGAAGCGTTGCGTCAAATGGCGCGTCGTGGTGACTTGGTTCTCGGTGTGGCCGCGGGCTATGTGAAGGTCGGGTGCGACCGGATCGAAACGAATCCGGACAAGCGCGTGCAACAGGCCATTCAACTCGTCTTCACGAAATTCGCCGAGTTCCAGAGTGCGCGGCAGGTGCATGTCTGGCTCAGGGACGAAGGGATCGAATTGCCCGCCAAATCGCGCCGGGGTGAGGTGCACGGCGTCGTGTGGCGCTTGCCAGCCTACAACATCGTGCACAACATCCTCACCAATCCCATCTATGCCGGCGCTTATGCATTCGGACGCACGACGAGCCGGATCAGCGTGGTGGAAGGTCGCAAGCGCGTTCGCCGTGGCGTGCGCCGGCCGATCGACGAATGGGACGTTCTGATCAAGGATCATCACGCCGCCTACATCACCTGGGACGAGTTCGAACGCAACCTCAAAGCAATCGCCAACAATGCGACCGGCATGAGCAGCGCGCTCGCTCGCGGGGCGGCCCGTAAAGGCGAGTTGTTGCTGCCTGGGCTTCTGCGCTGCGGCCATTGCGGCCGCAAACTCCATGTGCACTACGGCGGCAAGCTCGGTCGTTATAACTGCTATGGCGCGCGCGTGAACCATGGTGCAAAGCGATGCATCTCGGTGAGTGGCTTGAGCATCGACGCGGCGATCGCCAACGAGGTGCTGCGCGTCCTGAGGCCACTCGGTCTGGAAGCCGCGGTCAGTGCCATCGAAGCCCAGTCGAGCGAGACCACGACGGCCGAGCGGCAACTGGAACTTTCCTTGCAGCAGGCCCGCTATGAGGCCGCTCACGCCCGCCGCCAGTACGATGCTGTTGATCCAGCCAATCGGCTCGTCGCCGGCGAGTTGGAGCGCCGATGGAACGAGGCTTTGCAAGCCATTGCCCGGATCGAGGGCGACATCGCGGCAATGATCGCGCGGCGTCCGCCCCCGCTTGGCGAGCCGGAACGGCAGCAGCTCCTGGCGCTCGGCGCCGATCTCGAACGCGCCTGGTCGCACCCCGCTGCGACGGCCGCGACGCGCAAGCGAATTCTGCGCGCTGCACTCTCGGAGGTCATCGTGCGCCGCGACGGCGCGATCATCCATGCAGTCCTGCACTGGCAAGGCGGCGATCACACTGAGCTGCAGGTGAAGCAGCGGCTGAATGCAGCCGGCCGGCACAATCCACGCATTCCGGACGATACGATCGCGCTCATGCGTGAACTGGCCCGACTGATGCCGGACCGTCAGATTGCACGCCTTCTCAACCGCATCGGCGTCGCCACTGGATATGGCAATGCGTGGACACAGGAGCGCGTGCGCGGCTTCCGCAATCACCACGAGATCGCCGGCTACCGCGACGGCGAATGGGCCGAGCGCGGCGAGATCACGCTCGAGGCAGCAGCCAAAATCATCGGGGTGTGCAATATGACGGCGCTGCGCATGCTCCGCCGCGGCGACATCAACGGTCGCCAGGTCTGTCCCGGGGCTCCGTGGGTGATCAGGACCGCAGACCTGGTCGGGTTTACTGATCGCAAGCGATCGAATCGTCCGCTAACACCAAATCCCGATCAGCGGGCCTTTGATTTTCAATGAGTTCATAGAAGGTGCATTATGACGCGTGTCCGCTCGGGCACGCCAAGCTCGAGACGACAGCGCTCTA
>DASZFQ010000095.1:0-1976 GCA_035939595.1 Casimicrobiaceae bacterium | reverse complement strand
CACCTTCCCTTTCGTGACGCTTCACAATGCCGGCGTTATTGATCTGTTCGCGTTAGCTGGCCTGTTGAGCTTCAACAGCTTCCGCATCGCCCGCGAACGCACGCGGGTGGTGCGTGTGAACGCCGCCGGAGGTAACGTCCTGTTTCCGCCGATAAGCAGGTTTGCTATCCGCTCATTCCTCAACAGCGGCGGAACGACCATGCGAATACGCGCCTTTGCCATGACCCCTTACGCCACCGCGAAGGCGATGCGCGCGGCCTTCCGCAAATTCAAGAAACAGTGCATCGACGTCACCTGGACTCCATCATTCAATTTTCCGAGCTTCCGAGCATTCCCGACACATCCCTGCCAAAACGTGAGCGATTTCTTCTTCTTTGCGGGTAACGATGGAAACGACGCCTTGTGGTTCGCCGTCACCACGCCGCGCAACGGCAACCGGATCAAGATGGAACTCCGCTTTGCATCGCCATCTTTGGTTATGTTGACGGGAAAAATGGCCTCACTAGTGGCCGCATAATCAAGCGCGGGTCGAGCGACTTCCCCACTTGCGGCGGAACCAACACGACCGACGCCTGCATTACGGATATTGCTCGGCACATGAGTGACTTTGGTCTCGATACCGATGGCGATGGATTGGACGATCGTCCTGACGCCGACACGGGCTGCGGTTGCACGTGGCGCGACACCTATCCGCCCGTCTTCAGCCGCGTCGTGCTGGGCCACGAGCTTGGCCACTATTTCGGCCTGGCACATGCCGGCCATAACGGCCTGGACAAAATCATGATCTCCCACGGGCGACGGCAGCTCGATCTTCGGCGCGGACAGCTGGTGGCGCCTATGGCTCTACGGCGATGCCGTGTTTACCGACGAGGACGTCGAGCAGACCTGGCGCTTCATCGTGAAGAAGATGCCACACGTCCTGCGCGCGCTGTAGCATGGCGGACCACCTGGTTCAGCAGCTCGGTCTCGCCGCGCCCGGGCCGCGCGAGATTCTCCTGCATGATCGGGAGCACATCGTCCTCCTAGCGGACTGCCGTATGCGGCGTGATGAGCACGTTCTCCATGGCCACAGCGGCGAGGCCGCGGGCAGCGGCTCCTCGACCGTGACGTCGAGCGCGGCACCCTGATCTGCCGTAGCGCGAGCGCGTCGACGAGCACCGGCTCGTCGACCACTCGACCGCGCGCCGCATTGAGAAGATACGCGGGCGGCTTCATGGCGGAGCGCATCGGCGTCGATCAGGTTCTGCGTTTCCGACGTCAGCGGGCAGGTGAGGGCAACGAAATCGACCTGCGGCAGCGCGCGCTGAGGTCGGACATTGCGTGCACCGCATCCGCGTGTCCGGGACCGGCGCGCGGGTCGCGGCGGATGCCGATCACGCGCATGTCGAACGCCATGGCGAGCCACGCGAGCCGGCCGCCGATCTGTCGGAGCCGACGATCAGCAGCGGCTTGCCGCCGAGCTCGTCTCTCGCTGCGAGAGGTCGCCGACCGTACCGCGTCATTGCCTCGTTGTCGCGCACCTCGGGAAGCCAGCGAGCGCGCGCCAGCACAGAAACCTATCCTGGAGCCTACGGTAGAGCCGTGCTAGCCTTCATAGGTCGGCGGAGGCGGGTATGGACACCACTGATCCGGCGGTTTCTTCGCGCCAAAGGCGTCCGAGCACCCTGTCGCGGGCTCAGGATCTCGCCTTCCGTTTGTCCCAGACGCAGAACGTCGCCGTTTCTGGTGGCTTCGGCAGTGGCAAAACTTTTCTCGCCAATGCGATAGCCTTGTACACAGTGCAGGCTGGCGCGAGTTGCCTGCTCGTGGGTCCGAACCGCTATCTGGACATACCAGCATCTTTCCAGACTCCCGACGGTTGCCACTCCATTCTGTTGGAACGGGCAAAACAAGCCTCGATCATTCCAACCACGATCTTGCCCGATCCGATAGAAGCCCGAGCTAGGGTTACGCCGCGCAGACTGCGGTCGGCCAAA
>DASZFQ010000094.1:0-1796 GCA_035939595.1 Casimicrobiaceae bacterium | reverse complement strand
CCTTCAACCATGCCTCGATGATCGCCGGCATCCGGCACTCGGGCGCGGTGCGCAAGATCTTCCGCCACAACGACCTCGGCCATCTCGAGCAGCTGCTCGCCGCCGCCGATCCCAAGACACCGAAGATCGTCGCCTTCGAATCGGTCTACTCGATGGACGGCGACGTCTCGCCGATCGGCGAGATCTGCGACCTCGCCCATCGCTACAAAGGCCTCACCTACCTCGACGAGGTACACGCCGTTGGCATGTATGGCGCACGCGGCGCGGGCGTGGCCGAGCGCGACGGCGCGCTCCACAAGGTCGATATCGTGCAGGGCACGCTCGCCAAGGCGTTCGGCGTGGTCGGCGGCTACATCGCCTCGACCGCGGCCACGGTCGACTTCGTCCGCTCCTGCGGCTCGGGCTTCATCTTCTCGACCTCGCTGCCGCCGGCCATCGCCGGCGCGGCCTTAGCCAGCATCCGCTATGTGACGACCCATCCCGAGCTGCGCGTGCGCCACCAGGAGCGCGCGGCCACCCTGAAGCGACGCCTCGGCGCCGCGGGCCTCCCCGTCATGCCGTCGGTCACGCATATCGTGCCGGTGTCGGTGGGTGATGCGGCACTCTGCAAGCAGGTGAGCGACTTGCTGATGGAGCGCCATTCGATCTACGTGCAGCCCATCAACTACCCGACGGTGCCGCGCGGCACGGAGCGCCTGCGGCTGACGCCGACTCCCCTGCATTCGGACGAAGACATGGCCCGGCTGGTCGCGGCCCTGCGGGACGTCTGGCAGACGCTGGGCCTGGGGCACCGGCAAGCGGCCGAGTAATCCCGCCGGACAACCGCCAAAGCGCCGGGAGAACGGGTTCGACGCCATCCCTTGTAGTTCCGGGCCTCTATGTCGACTTGGGCGCGTGGCACTACAACGCCTTCCGACTAGAGCCCCATCGCACCTGGAAAGACAGTGTGCGCCAGACACGGGCGTGAGGAAAAGCCGCGGCCAAGCCTGGCACCGGTGCCTCTCTTATCGCATAGAGTCGAGCAGTGCTTTTGCTGATTTCAGATCTGCCGTGTCGAATCCTTCGGTAAACCTTCCATAGACTGGCTCAAGAATGGATACTGCATCACCCCGACGATCCTGTTCGCGCAGTAGTCGCGCAGCGCTGGTGGCGGCGCGCAACTCCCAGGAAAGCGCCCCTTGCTGGCGCGCGCAATCGAGTGCCTGACGCATATGATCGTAAGCTCCTGCCACTGCCTCGTTCCCTCCTTTCAGGAAGAGGAGTTCTCCTTGGATGCGAAGTAACTCTGGGAGTATCCATCTTTCCGCAGTCTGCTCGACGCGGGCGCGGGCTTTGATGATCGCAGCAAGACCATCGGAAATCTGCCCGGCCCGACGAAAGGCTTCTGCTAATTCGCTAAGGAACGTAAGTACCGGATATCCGCTGAACGCACGATCGAACTGATCCAACGCGGCGCAAACCAGCGCTATTCCATGCGATAGTTGGCCTCGCCGAAGGAAGAGCACGCCCTCATACCCACGACTGAAGGTCTGCCAGACCGTCAGCCCATGTCTTGTCGAGGAGTCACTCAGAAGCTCAAGATAATGAGCGGCCAGATCTAAATCGCCGACCCACAATGCGATTGGGCACGCTGCCCGGGCGAGCACTAGGCGAAACGGTCTCGCCAGATTGACTGTGCGCTGCTGCTCGACCAAGTTCTGCACAGCATCCATAGCCTGAACGGGAAACCCTTGCAGCCAAAGGACCCGCGCAAGATATACCTGTGCCAATGGTCGTTCATCCACCTGAAACCATCT
>DASZFQ010000093.1:0-3048 GCA_035939595.1 Casimicrobiaceae bacterium | reverse complement strand
AGTTCCTCGAGTAGACGGCGATTTATCACGAGCAGGTCACCCAAGAATGCCACCGCCATCAGCACGCCGCTCAGTCCGTACAGGATCGCAGCGAGAATGAGACTCTGTACGTGGCCCGTGCTGCCTCCGCCCTCGAGGAAGTAGTACAGGAACCGGAGCGCGATGATCGTCGCGACCGTGAACAGCGCGAGTGCAGGCACCATGAAGGACCGGAACGGCCGATACACCACGAACACGCGCACAAGAGCGCTGGCGGTGCGCCACATGTAGTCGAGGTTGCCGCGCACGAGCCGCGAGGCGCGCGTGCTCTCGTTGACGCGGACCGGGACGGAAACCACGCGCAGCCCATGGTGCGCCGCCTGAATGATGGTCTCGAGCGTGTAGGTATAGCGGGAAAAGACGTTGAGCTGCAGCGCAGCCTCGCGACTCATTGCCCGGAATCCGCTCGTCGCATCGGCCACACGCGTTGCCGAAAGCCGGCCTACGGTCCATGAGCCGAGGCGCTGCAAGATCTTTTTCACCGCAGAGAAATCAGCGATCTCGCCGATCGGGCGAGCGCCGATGACGAGGTCTGCGTTCCCGGCGAGGATGGGTGCGACAATCGCGGCCACGTCTGCACCGCGATACTGGTTGTCGGCATCGGTGTTGACGATAATGTCGGCGCCCAGCGCCAGGCTCGCCTCCAGTCCCCTCATGAACGCGTGCGCGAGGCCGCGATTGCAAGGCACACATACTACGTGGGCGCCCAGTTCGCGCGCGACTTCCGCGGTGCGATCGGCGCTGCCGTCGTCGACCGCCACGATCTCGATGCGGTCGATGCCGGGAATCGCCTGCGGCAGCTCGCGCACCGTCCGCATCAGCTGCGCCTCCTCGTTGTAGCAGGGGATCTGGATGACGAGCTTCATGACGTTGCGCCCGGGCGAGCGACGATGCATAAGCGGAAGCGAAACAGCGGCCCGATCACCGGTACCTTCCACAGCCAGCGATCCAAGAGTCCTGCGCCAGGATAAGTGGAAGGCGAGAAATGCACTGACGCGATTTCCAACCCGCCCTCCGGCAGCAGTCGCCGGTACGCTTCCAAACCGCGCACGGCGATGTGCCCGGGCAACTGGCGCAACACCAGGTTGCGGGCCTTCAGGCGCTCGACATAATGCGTTGCGCACGGCGTGAAGATGGCGAGCCGGCCGGCAGGCCGCAGCACCCGTCGCACTTCGCGCAGCACGGCCGCGAGCGTGGGGTCGTCGACATGCTCGACAAAGTCGATCGCCGCCACCTTGTCGACTGAGCCGCTAGCCAAGGGCGCGAGATCCGCGGCATCGAGCTGCAGAAAACGTGCGTTGCGAATGTCTTGTGCCACCGCCCGTGCTTTAGCCCGCTCGATGGCGGCGGGGGCGCGATCGACTCCGACGACCTCCTGGCATAGTGAGGCGAGCCGCAGCGTGTGTTCGCCCACTGCGCAGCCGAGTTCGAGGATACGATCAGTCGCGGTCGGTTCCAGCATCCGCAGTACCTCGCGCCAGCGAAGGTCGCGCTTCGCTGCGTTGTTGCGGAACCAATGGTTACGATGCAGTTCCTGGTCAAAGTAGCGCGCGTCGTAGAGCGCGTCATGTTCGAGCGCTGGTGTTGCCGTGGAGCGGCGACGGCGAGGCGCGGTGTCGGTCATGGTGTGACCACGACGGGAATCGACAGGACCGCATCGCCGTTGTCGGCGAACAGTGCAACCGTTTCGCGCACCATGCCGATGCGCACATCGTATTCGCCCGGCGGCAGCGGCTTCGCGTCAAGTCCGATCGGTCTCAATGGCACGCTCAGGCGCATCCGATCACCCGCAAGCATCGACACCGTCAATGGCCAGCGATTGTCGCCGACGAACGGTTCCTTCTGGTCGCGGCGGTGCCACCGCAGGGCGATCTGAACGGCGCCGGCGGGGCCGCCTAGCTCGCGGACCGTGGGCCAGTATGCGGCGCCCGCATTCTCAACGTCCAGCACTAAGTTCGTTTCGCCATTAGCAGGCATTAGCAAAGCCCCCGGGGGCAGGCCGACCAGCGCGAGACGGGACCGGAAGCCTTGCATCCCAGGCTCGCTCGCCGCTGGCTCACCTGCCTGCAATGGGCGTATACCGATCAGTCCGATGCCGACGCGGGGGTCGTGCTTGCTCATGTTCATCGGGTCGGCGTGTTCGCTCGTGAAGCCGATGCGTGCCAGATCGCCATGAAGAGGCTTAGGAATAGGAACGCGCAAGGTCGAAACGCCGGAACCGACGCCGCCCGTCCAGGCCACTTCCGTGCCTATGGTCACGTGCAACGGACACTGAGCGCCCTCTTGCGCAGAGCAGAAGAGGTCGAGTTTGAGCGCCACCGCATTGCGCAGCACCTCGGCCGGCACCTCGATCCACGCACTAACGTCGACGCGGCGGAAGGTTCCGAACGGTGCCACCTCGGCATCCGCGAAGCCCCCCTCGCGCGCGCCCCACACCCGCTCGCCGCCGAACATCCGGGTCGCGAACGACGGGTCGAGGCCGTCGACCCGGCTCAGAATGAGTTGCAAATCCTGCTTCGCGACCGTGGTGGCGGGCGGCCGGGTAGTTGGCACGAGAAATTGCCGCGTCAGCCACCATTCGTTCCGCTGTGAGACTCTCAGTCCTGTACGCCAAAGCGCTGCGCCGTGCAGCAGCCACGCCGGCCTCCCGAGCTCAGCCTTCGCTTCGATCCATCGGGTGAGCTGCTCTACATCGCGGTTGACGTCGATAGGGGCCACGGCCTTATCGTAGGCCAGGAAAAGTGCGGCAGCAACGTTCTCGTCGGCGCCGACAGATACGACCAATGCCTCGGGCAATTGCTTGGCGATCGCCGCAATCTGGCTTGTCATACCGTCATTCTCGCGCAGGAGTAGCAACGCCGGCGGGTGTATCGCAACGAGCTGAGGGTACGGCAGGACGAGGATGACTGCACCGACGGCGGGACCGGCGCGGCCGAATCGGCGACCGAGCATGTGGACGAACACCGCCGCGAACAGGAGCGCGTACGGGACGACGATCGGTATGAACCG
>DASZFQ010000092.1:0-85075 GCA_035939595.1 Casimicrobiaceae bacterium | reverse complement strand
CGGGCTGCGCCCGTGATGCACGGCATCGTCAAGGATCTCACGCCGGCGGAGATCGTGGCGGTTGCCGCCTACGTGCAGTCAAAATAGTGCCTTCTTGCGCTTATTTTTGTTCTGCATGTTCAGCCTCGCTCCGCGCTGTGGACTATTCAGGACGGATCATGTCGAGCGCATACCCATCTGGCGCCTGACCATCTCGCGAAAGCCGCCAACTGGATATTCGTTGGTCAGTGGTTACGAATTGGCTACGCCGTGCGACATTTTGTCGCATGTAACCCGCGCTCGCGGTGCGGCGATAGCCTGTTGTTGGGTATAAACTGGGTCGTGGCAATTGACCACGTAGGGGCGTGCGTGCCGATCGCTGCCAAACGCCAAACGGCGTCTGCTCGGTCATCATCCAATACCATTGCGTTTTGCGAGCTCAAGACGCATTGTGCCTGTTGTAGCCTGCGTGGGTTGTGTTTGCCGATCGGCCTTGAGACGGACGCGTTGCAGCAGCTGGATCAGCTTGCCTTCAAGCGGAGCCGGGTAAAAAAGGGCGAAAGCTTGTACCGGCATGGCGATACCTTCACCGCGCTGTACGCGATTCGAATAGGAACCTTCAAGACGTTGATGCTCACGGAGGACGGTCGCGAGCAAATCACGGGCTACCATATGGCGGGCGAAATGGTGGGGCTCGATGGCATTAGCAGTGACAGATATGCATGTCAGGCAACCGCGCTCGAGGACGGTGAAGTATGCGTTCTTCCCTTCGATCAGCTCGACGATCTGGCCCACAACCTTACCGCTTTACGACGCAATCTGTACCGCTTCATCGCAAACGATATCTGCAGTGGCCAAGATATGATGCTGTTGTTGGGAAGCATGCGAGCGGAAGAGCGGCTGGTGCTCTTCTTGCTCGACCTCGCCAAGCGTTATCGAGCCCTCGGCTACTCATCCTGCGAATTCGTACTGCGTATGACGCGTGAAGAAACTGCCAGTTATCTCGGGCTGAAACTGGAGACGGTCAGCCGCCAGTTCTCGCGCCTGCAGCAAGAAGGACTGATCCAAGTGCAGGGCCGCGCTGTCAAGCTGATTGACTTACCGGCGCTAAAGCGGTTGGTCGGTCAGCACGGCTGACCTAGCGCGGCCACAACACTGCTTAATCACGACCTCTGGCATTGAGCGTTCAGTCGCGCGGAGGCGTCGGGCGAGTTGGCTTCAGACGGCCGCAAGCTGAAACACGGATAGTGACCGCGGCGACTCGCTGAATGCCACCGCGACGGCTTAAGCGACCCGTTTGACCTGCGCAAGTGGCTTGTGCAGCGCGCTGCCTCATGTTGGCGCGTGGGATACGATTGCTTTCAGGTCAGTGTAGTATGTGGTTTACTCTGTGAATGTTGCGCCGAAAGGGGGAACAGTGGCACTGGAACACGGTAGACCCAGCCTATGGCGACGACTTTCCACACCGAGCGCAAGATGGTCTGTCTTAGCGCTAGTGGTCGTAGGTTTGTTAATTGGTGTGGGCGCTGTGATCGGAACGCAGGTCATGGTAGCCGCGACTGGCAGCAACCAGTTTTGCAGCGGAGCTTGTCACTCGATGCAATGGGTTGCCCAGGAGTACAAGCAAAGTGTGCATTACGCCAACCGCACCGGCATCCGGGCTGGCTGCCACGACTGCCACATCCCGGACCATTATCCCGACCTCCTTTGGTACAAGACCAAGGCCGGCATGCACGACGCCATCGAAGAAATGCGCGGCGTCATTTCAACCGAGGAAAAGTTCAAGAAAGAGCGCTTGCGCCTAGCCCAGGTGGTATGGGCGGAATTCAAAGATAACAATTCAGAGAATTGTCAGCATTGCCACAAGTTTAGCCCGGAGGTCGTGGCCAAGCAGAAGGACTTCGTGCAACCGATGCATCAACAATTCCTGGCGAAGGCAGCGACCTGCATCGATTGTCATAAGGGTGTTGCCCATTCGGCACCCGACGAATGAGAAGGATTCAGCTCTTGACCGGACGCTTGGCCAGTTTGCGCTGAAGCGTACGGCGATGCATGGACAGCGCTCGCGCGGCCTGTGAAATGTTGCCCTTTTGCTGACGCAGCACGCGCCAGATGTGCTCCCACTCCAGGCGCCTGATCGACATCGGTTTCTCTTTCGGCGGCACCTCGACGTTGGCGGCATCGTGGTAAAACGCCGCAATGATATCGTCTGCGTCCACCGGCTTGCAGAGGTAGTACGTTGCGCCTAGCTTGATTGCCTCTATCGCCGTCGCAATGTTCCCATAGCCGGTGAGGATCACAATCCGCGTATGGGGGTCGAGGCCGATCAAGGTCGATACCAGCTTAAGCCCGGGCTTATCCGGAAGCCTCAAATCGACCACGGCGTACTCGGGTGGGTCCTCGGTCGCCAGCTTGGTTGCGGCAGCCGCAGTAAGGGCGGTCTCGACGTCGAATCCGCGCTTCGCAATGGCTCGTCCCAGCGTGTCGCAAAGCGTCGCGTCGTCGTCCACCAATAGGAGGCTGGGCTTGTCGTCGCCCTCGTAGGTGCGGCGGGCCGTCATCGATGTCCCTCGAGGCTTAACGAAGCCAATGGCAACATGATTTTCACTTCCGTCCCGCCCGCGGGCCGGTTCTCCCAGCACAGCGTTCCGCCCAGCCGTTCGATGGCGCGCGAGGCGAGAACAACGCCAAGTCCCGTACCCTTGCCCGGTGGCTTGGTGGTGAAGAACGCCCGCCCTAGCTTGGCATGATCAGCGGCAGGCAGGCCGCTGCCGCGGTCAGCAATGGAAACGCGCAATGAATTCGCCTCCAGGCAAGCAGTGAATTGGACGTCTCGCGGCGAAGCATCGGTGGCATTGTCTAGCAATGCCAACAACGCCTGCATCAGCGTCTGATCCGCAAAAACTTCCGTAGCTGGTAGCACGCCGTCCCAATCACAAACGATGTTCGCCCCCGGGTGCATTGTCCGGCATCGGACAGCGATCGTTTCGAGAAATTGGTCGAGGCGTTCACGTCCGCCGCCTACCGCACGCGCATGACCGGCAGCCGCCATCAGATTCGCAACCGTGTCGCGGCACATCTTGATCTGTGAAGTCAATATGCCGGCGTCGCGCTGTAAAGACGGCGAGTCCGCGTTGCGCGCGATCTCCCCGGCAACAACCGCCATGGTAGTAAGCGGCGTCGCCAGCTCGTGCGCGGCGCCGGCCGCAAGCGCGCCGACCCGAAGCACCGCTTCGTCGCGTAGCGCTCTCTGCGCCGTTTCGCTCAGCAGCCGATCATGACTGCGGAGTGTCGCGACGATGCGCACCACGAACCCTGCGACGACAGCAGCGGTCAACGTGAAACTTAGCCACCACCCGAAAGTGAGGAGATACGCCGGAACGGCTTCGCCTGACCGCATCTCGAGCGGGGCGTGGATGCGAGTGAGCGCCACATAGCACGTGACGACCAGCACGGTCCCGGTCGCCGCCGCAAGGGGCGGAAGAAGCAGGGACATCAGCACAACATGCAGAACGAACAGAAGACTGAACGGGTTGGTTGCACCGCCCGAAAGGAACAGCAACAAAGTGAGCGCCGCAAGATCGAATCCTAGATAGACCGCAATTTCGGCGTGGCTTGCTTCATGCGGCCGGCGCAGACGCATCCAAGTCAAGCCGTTCAGGACGATCAGGGCGCCGACGACAAGCCCCATCAACGCCACAGGCAACGATACGCCCAGGTACCAGGCGGTGGCGATCGCCGCCGCCTGCCCGCTGAGCGCTATCGTACGCAGAATCATTAGCTGTCGTACATTGGCCCGGAGCGGCGGCGGCGCCACCGCGATAGACAGTTTCGGGGGCAACTCGAGTTCGCCTGCGCGAGCGTGGACGAGTGAAGGCGCACCCTTGATCGATCTCGGGCAGGATGGCCCCGATTCTTGTACGTTTACGGTGAGGTGAGCATTCATGAGATTTCGAGCACGGGACCGTGGTGCGCCCCTGAAGGTCAAAGCGACGAGCAATCCGGTTTGCGCCTGCGACAAAATGTCGCAGTTAAAAACGACTCACAGGGGTCTTGCGGCGCGCGATGTTAATCCTAATCAACCTCGAGCTATAAGACCTACTATACGCTGGACCTTGCGCAGGCCCGTCTGAGACGCCATCGAGGACCCCTTGAGGAATGTCGTCGCAATGGCATGGCGGCTGTTCATAGATGAACAGCTCGATGAGTCCGGCGAGAATAATCCAATCGCGGATTGCCCGTTGCGGGGCTACGAGAGGATTGTTGCCCCGATTGGCAGGGAGAGGTGGGCTTGCGCCGGCCTCTCCCCACAAGCGGCAACGCCATGCTTTACTGCGACAGCACCCACTTAACCAGGGTCTTCACATCCTCGGGTGTGGCCTTGACTTGGGGATGTCCCTTGCCGCCGCTGATCTTGGCCACCAACGTCGCTTCGGCATCGGCCTTGCCCTTGTACTTGGCGGCGACGTCCTTGAATGCCGGGCCGATTTTCTTGCTGTCTACCGCATGACAGTTCAGACAGCCGCTGCTCTTGGCGAGTTCTTCCTGCGCGCTCGCCGCACCTGCCGCGCCCAGTGCGATCGATGCTACTACTGCCATCCCAATCAGTTTCATAGAACCTCCTTCAGCCTCGACGGGAATTGGATGATAACGTGTACTGCAGGCTCCCGCCGCAAGTTTCCGCCGGCAGGGGTTATCCTGGCGGACACATAACTCTGGGAAAATCGTCATGACCGATCAAGCCCTAGTAGAAGCCCTGCACAAGTCGTGTCTTGGCGCCGCGCTCTCAGCTGAACAGGCGCGCACGCTCGCGGACAGCCTCGTATTTCGCGATCTGCGACCTGGCGAGATCCTCGTTAGGGAAGGGACTTCCGACAGCCAACTTTACGTCATCGTTAAAGGCGGCCTAGGCGTGGTCAAGAATGCTGGAACTCCCGAGGCGCTTACTTTGTTTGCCCTGAGCGCCGGCGACCTCGTCGGGGAACTGGGGTTCATCGACCAGACTTCCCATTACGCATCCCTCGCCGCGATCGGTCCGACGCTCGTGTTCGGACTCGAACGCGAGAAGCTCGAAGCGCTACTGCCGCATCACCCCGAAATTGTCTATCGCGTCATGTGCGCGATTATTCGCGCCGTACATCAGATTCAGCGCCGGTTGTCGATGCAATCGGTCGAGCTTACCAACTACATCTACAAGCAGCATGGCAAATACTAGCGGGCCCCGACCGACGCACCTGCTGGAGAGGGTAACGGCTCGCACCGCAGCGGCGGTTGATTACGTCGTAGCTACTTGAACGTGTCGAACTTGTAAGACGCAAGCAGATAGACGATGTTTTCGTTGTAGTTGGTGAATGCCAGATAGCCGTTAAGGTAGCTCTGCGACGTATTGTTGGTCACGCCAGGATACGGAATCGTGTATTGATACCCGTTGTAGCTCGCGTCGCTGTAGCGCCACCGCTCGTACGCGTAGCCTACGGTGAACGACCAGTTCTTGTCGTACTGGTAGATGCCCTTCAGGTTGAGCGAGGTGTGCTTGCTGTTGTCCAGGGCGTTGAGCGGCAGTGGATTGCCGTAGTTGTTCTGGCTGACGGTATTGGCGGACCCGTCGGTCTCGTAATACAGAAGCGAACCCTTCACCATGAATCGCTCCATGACCGGCCAGTCGGCACCGACCCCGATCACCCAGTTGTTACCCGAATTGGCTTCCGACCAGTTGTAGGCGATCGAATTCGGCGGGGTGCTCGGGTCAAAGCAGTCGTTGCCCGCGTTGGGTGGCGCCGGCAAGCAGGTGCCCGAACCGATGTTCCGGTGATTCGAACCGTAGGAGACGTGCTCGTAGTCGCCAAACGCAGTCAGCCGAAAGTGCTCCGTGTCGCCCCAGGCGGCGCTGAGGTAAACTTCTTCCCGCTTGTTCGAAGTACGCCCGAGCGTGATGTCCTTGAACTGGTTGTCCTGCCAGGTCGCCTCGAGGTCGAAATCGAGCATCGGCAACGGGCTCCAGTCGGCCCAAAGCTTCAATTGGTTCTGGTTGAGGTTTGATTCATCGAAACGGGAGGTGAACCGCTCGAGGAAGAGGGGGTCGTTTGCGTCTACGCCTGCATTACCGAGGAGGTAATCGGAACGTCGTTGAAGGTACGAGTACTTCACGCGTGCGGTGAAATTATCCAGCGCAGTGTTCTTCCACTCGACGAAGAACCGGTTGTAGTCGATGTTGTTGTAGTCGAGTGAGTTCTGGGTCGTGCTCTGGTAGTCGTAGCCGACCCCGAGCCGGTTCGAAGGCAGGAAGCGCCAGTAGGCGTCGAATCCGACCTGGTTCTTAGTGAACGCGTATTGCAGGCTCTGGCACACTCCGCCGCAATTCACGATCGAGTTTGCGCCGTATATAACCTGCGTCGAGTCGTTCTTGCGATTGTAATAGTTGTAGTAGATGCGCGTGTCGACCGTCGCGGCCGGATGGGATGCCAGGGCCAGGGTAAATAGATTATTGTCTATCTTGCCGTTGAAGTTGTTGACGTTAACATCCGTCGGGCCATAGAAGTTCGGCGGCGAGCCGTTGAGCGCCGTCTGCGCCAGCGCGGCGGTGCTTTCCATCTCCGACCACGTGTAGCGCGCCGAAAGCGTTGACTGCCACGGCAGCTCGCGGAATGTCGCCTGGGCAATCAAGCGGTCAAAGTGGTTGTCCGGCGGCAGGTAGGTCGAGTCGACGTTGTTGCCAAAGAACGGGTTGGTCCAGCTGAGCGTTTCGTAGTTGTTATCAAACCTGCTGTACAGATAGTTCACCGACAGATTCATAGCCCCCGTGTTATAGCCGATCTCGCCGCTGGTGTTGGTCGTGTTGTATTGGACCGGGATGGCCAGGTCGATGAACCCGTTGCCCGGACTCGTGCCGAGCGCCCCGGAGCCGATCTTGGTGCCGTCGAACCTCACCTGGTTGGCGTCGATGCGGAAATACCAAGGTGCCAGGCCCTGCCACTCGAAGTAGCCGCCGTTATCGGTCCGCTCATAGCCGATGTTGATCCTGTTCCACGTAACGAAGTTGGGGTCCGGAAAGGTGCCGGTGAGGTTGTTCGACCCGGTCCCGGAGTACGGGCTAAACCCGTTGGCCAGGAAGTTGTGCGGGATCTTGTCGGAGTAGATCTGCATCTTGAAAACGTCGTAGATGCCTCCCCGCAGCATCATGTACTGGTCCGTACGACCGAAGTTCTCCCCGTAGCCGTCGAACCACGTCTGGCCGCTACGGCCGCGCACGAACACATCGGACAACACGCCGTTGCTCAGGTCCTTGTATTCCTCTGCCTTGACCTGGTCCGAGCTGTTGATCGAATCGTGGAACCAACCCAGCGTCGCTCCGCCTTCGACATTCCAGTTCGTGTCTTCTCCGAACGCCGACGCCGCAAGGAACACACTGGCAATCAGGGAGGAAAGCAGCCGTTTGGTCATCGCTCGCTCCTCGCACTAGCGCAGGAAGAACTGGCCCTTGGCGCCGGGCGCATTCGAGCCATGGAGATTGCTGTGGCAGTTGACGCACGCCCGGGCGATGAAGCGCGTGTTGACACCCGGGTTCGGAGCGCCGTTCGGCAGGGTCCAGCCCGCGCCTGCGCCGTAGACCGTGCCAGGGTGCCTGGCGGTGTCGTGGCAATCCTGGCAGAGTTCCGGCGTATGTTCGTTCAAGAGCTTGTAATGCGCCGACCCGTGCGGGCTGTGACAGGTGGTGCAGTTCTCCTCCACCGGCGGGTGCTCGAACACGAACGGCCCACGCTTGTCGGTGTGGCAGCTGTAGCACTGATCGTTGATCGACGGGTTCTTCAGCATCACCGGGCTGACCGCGCCGTGCACGTTGTGGCAATCCGAGCACTTGATTTTGCCTTCGATGATCGGGTGGTGAGAGGGCTTCAGAATCTGCGCGCGGATGTCCTGATGGCAGGTGCCGCAGAGGACCGACTCGTTCGGGCGGAAGGTCGTCTCGTACGGCGAGATCGTCGGGCCGCGGTCCTTGCCGTGGATGCTGTGGCAGTTGCTGCAGGCAACGTCGTTTAACGCATGCTTGCCCGATTCCCAGAACGCCAGGTGCCGGCTCGTTTGGTGGCAGGTCAGGCAAACGGCCATCTTCTGCTGGGCCGTGCCATGGACGATCAGGTTGACCGGCTTGGCCTTGACCGGATCCTTCAGATGCTCGCTGGCATCACCGTGGCAGGCCTGGCACATGCTGCCCTCGGCATCATTCCTCGCCCCGTGCGCTGTAAGCAGAATCGAGATATGCTTGTCTTCGTGGCAGTTGGCGCAGATCGGTTTTGCGGCCGGAGCGTCCGGCTTCGCGTCCGGCTTCGCGGCCGTGCCATACGTTGGTGACGGCTGTTGCGCGAATGCTGCAACGCCCAGGAAGAATAGGACGCCAAGCCCGTATGTCGCAACGGAGTTCCTGAGTCGCATGACCGTTCCTCCCTGCTGTAATGCGACTACCGTTCCGAGGCTTTCGCTTTCATGCCGCGGTGCAGCAAAAATTCACGAATGGTTACAGTATGGCCGCTACTTTCCGCTCGATATATTGACTTTGATCAAGAGTCTTTCGGACGACGTCGACCGCGGTTAGACCGCTGTTGCAGAAAAGACACACCGGAGTGCGGCGGTGGCTTCGGGTCTCGAGGCGGTCGACCCGCCCGGAAAGCAACGTGCGCCGACCCGCGGACCACACCCGCGAACAGCCGGCGTCAGGCGGGTCTCAGAACCACGGTCAGGGTGCGGATTCCCTGGGCGCCGTGGATCAACACGCCCTCGATATCGGCGGTCGCCGACGGCCCGGTCATGAACACGCCGTATCGGGCATCGAACTGCGCGCGTTCGCGGTACGCCCGGTGCAGGTTGCCGACGATACGATCCGGATCGAGCAGGACCACCAGGTGCTGGGCCAGAAAGCCCAGCGTATTGACCCTGAACTCCTTTTCCGTCAGCCAAACCGAACCGGTCTCGGCGACCCCGTACACGGCGCGCACGATCCCCACGTCGACAGCGTTGAGCTCCCCTGGGCTTTTTACGCGGTCGAGGGGCAGGTTGCCCAGGACCTCCGGCGTCGCCGAGCACACGATCTTGGCATCCGGAAAGAGCTGCCGGATGAGTGCGTCGAGATCGCCGTCGCCGGGTGCTGCGGCGAGCTTGCCCCCCATCCGGACCAGCGCCGCCTTGAACCTCTCGAGCTCCGAGCCCGTCGGCGCGCCGAAGGCCGGTACCGGGGGCAGTGGTTGGGGGGGTGGCTGGTTTTTCCGGATCCGCCCCAGAATATCGTCGCGGCTGCTCATTGCTTGCCCCGATTCTTCAGGTACCACTGGCGAAAAGTGAATGGAGGTGCCGCGGGGACTTCGCGCTGGCGGCCCCAAGCATTGAGCCGGTTGTACATCATGAACCGCGGCAGATGCTCGATGCCGGCGCCGGCGGTTTCAACCGCTGCGCGATAGACCTTCGGGTTCGCCAGGACCTTCCCCGCCACCTGCATCGCTTCCTGCTTTACGAACGGCAGCTGGCCGTGCTCGGCGATTACCTGTCGCCACTTGTAGATCTGCTCGTGGATGTTGATCTTGACCGGGCAGACGCTGGTGCAGCTGCCGTTGAGCGTCGAGGCGAACGGCAGCGAGCTGTATTTGCGCAGATTGAAGGTGGGATCGATGATCACGCCGATCGGTCCCGAATAGGTTGCGCCGTAGGAGAGGCCGCCGCTGCGCCGGTACACCGGACAAGTGTTCATGCAGGCGCCGCAGCGGATGCACTTGAGCGAATACCAGAAATCCGGCATGCCCAGCCGCTCCGAGCGCCCGTTATCGACCAAGACGATGTGCATTTCAGTGCCGTCGCGCGGCGCCCGGAAATGCGAGGTGAGTTGCGTGATCGGTGAGCCGAGGGCGCTCCGCGACAGCATCCGCACGAACACGCCGAGATGCTCGATTTTGGGAATGATCTTCTCGACGCCGATCGAGGCGATATAGAGCGGCGGCAGGTTCACGCTCAGGTCGGCGTTGCCCTCGTTGGTGCAGACGACTACTGTGCCGGTTTCGGCGACGGCGAAATTGGCGCCGGTCATGCCGGCGTCGGCCTTGAGGAAGTACGGCCGCGTGTGCTGGCGCTGGCTTTCCGCGAGGTAGTGCACGTCGCTGTTCTTGGGGTCGGTGCCGATCGTCTCCGCAAAAACTCGGGCCACATCGGTTCTGAGCTTGTGCACGGCCGGGACAACGATGTGGCTGGGGGGTTCGTTGTCGAGCTGCTGGATGCGCTCGCCGAGGTCGGTTTCCATGACCTCGATGCCGCGATTTTCGAGAAAGGGCCGCATCTCGCATTCGTCGGTGAGCATCGACTTGGCTTTGACCAAGGTTTTCGCGCCATGTGCGCTCATGATGTCAAAGACGACCTGGTTGTGCTCGGCAGCGTCCTTGGCCCAATGGACGCGGGCGCCGTTTGCAATCGCCTTGCGCTCGAACTCCTCCAGGTAGTCTGAGAGGTGCGTCAGCGTATGCTCCTTGATCGCAGATGCGAGCGCGCGCAGCTCCTCCCACTCGGGGAGAAGCTCGCTCTCCCGGTCGCGCTTCTGGCGCAGGTCCCAGAGCCTCTGGTCGTGAAAGTCGAGATGGTCCTTCGCCCTGATGAACTTCGACGAGGCTTCTGCGTGGTCAATGCGTTTCATGCCCGTGCCCCGTTCAGGATTTGCGCAATGTGAATAAACCTGATCGGCAGCCCCATCCGCTCGGCACACCCGCGCTGATGCATGAGGCACGACATGTCGGCGGAGACGATGTACTCCGCGCCGGCCTTCTGATGAGCGATCACTTTGTCGTAACCCATCTTCGCCGAGACTGGTTCCTCGAACACCGAGAATGTTCCGCCGAAGCCACAGCACTCGTCGGGGCGCTGCGGTGTAACGAACCGGATGCCCTTCACCTTGGATAGCAGGTCGAGCGGCTTGGAGAAGAACGGCTCGTTGATCTCGGACATCTTGGCGGTATGCAGTGCCCGCAACGATGCGCAACCGTTGTGCAGACCGACTGCGTGCGGAAATTCCGCCCACGGGAATTCCCGTACCTTCAATACATCATGTACGAACTCCACCAGCTCGTACGTCGCCTTGCGCACCCTGATCGTGTCCCTGGTTTGGCGGACCGCAGTCAAATTTTCACGTACGTGGTGGGTGCAGCTGCCGGAAGGCGTGACGATATACTCAAAGCCGGCAAAATTTTTAACGAATAGGGCTTCGGTGGCAGCTCCTTCCTTCTCGCAGCCGCTGTTGCCCATCGGTTGTCCACAACACGTTTGTTCCAGAGGATAGGCGACTTCGACGCCCAAGCGCTCAAGCAGCTCAAGGGTTGCGATGCCGACTTCCGGGAAGAACGCATCGACATAACAGGGAACGAAAAGCGCTGCTTTCATCGCTGCAATTCCTCACTGTCGCGTTGATCGGTTGCCACAATGAACTACGCCTGGCGAGCGCCTGTCAAACCGTGCGCGGATCGATGATCGAGAGGGTCGGGAAAGGTCGCTCGTTCAATGTCCCTCCTGCACCGGGTGGCAACCCGCGGGTCAAGCCGGCTGCAGACGCGGCGAATTGCGCTAGGGGAGCATGCCGGTCAGGAAATACGCCTGCACGTAGGTTACGACGCAGATGATGAGCAGGAACAGCAAGCTCCACTTTACCGTAAAGCGCAGCAGCTCCGATTCGTGGCCGACCAGGCCGACGGCAGCGCACGCAACGGCGATCGACTGGGGCGAAATCATCTTGCCAGTAACCCCGCCGGTGCTGTTCGCCGCCACCATGAGGACGTCGCTGACACCGATCTGGTGGGCCGTGATGCTTTGCAGACTGGCAAACAACGCGTTGCTTGACGTGTCCGACCCCGTCAGGAATACGCCCAGCCAGCCAAGCACTGGCGCAAAGAACGGGAACAGGTGACCCGTTGAGGCCAACGCCAGCGCCAGGGTCGATGAAATTCCCGAGTAGTTGGCTATGAAGGCGAAGCCGAGGACGCACGCGATTGTGAATATGGGCTTGACCAGATCGATCAGCGTGTCCTTGAACACGACCAACCCGTCGCGAATCGACATGCCCAGGACAAAGATCGACAAGACCGCGGACAACAAGATCCCGGTGCCGGTGGCCGAGATAAGATCCAGGTTGTAAATCGCCGCGTAAGGCGTGTCCTTGGCCACGACCGGCGTCGCCCTTATCACGAGCTCATGCAGGCCTGAGACCTTGTAGCTGAGCACGGTGCTGCTGAGCGCGCCGCCGGGAGCAAACATCGCCTTGAACGCCGGCAGGCTCCAGATCACCACGATTACAGTCAGGATAATGAATGGCGACCACGCTTTGATAATATGCCCCGCCGTATACCTCGAGTGGCCCGCTCCTTGCGCCGGAATAGGCACGTGTCTTGGCGTACCCCCGCCGGCGACGGGACGAAACATAAACGCCTCACGTGGTTGCCAGAACTTGAGGAAGGCGGTGGTCGCCACCAGGCACAGCAGTGCGGACGTGATGTCCGGCAGTTCCGGCCCGATGAAGTTGGAGGTGAAAAATTGCGTTACCGCAAACGTCCCGCCCGCCACGAGCACGGCCGGCCATGTCTCGCGCACTCCCTTTAGGCCATCCATGAGCCAGACGAGAAAGATAGGCACGAACACCGACAGAAGCGGCAACTGCCGTCCGGCCATCTTGCCGACCAGCATCGGATCAATCCCGGCCGTCTTGCCGGCGACGAGAATGGGGATGCCGAGGGCGCCAAAGGCAACCGGCGCCGTGTTGGCGATCAGGCACAGGCCGGCCGCGTAGAGTGGATTTAGTCCCAGCGCGGCAAGAATCGCAGCCGTAATCGCGACCGGCGCGCCAAAACCCGCCGAGCCTTCCAAGAAGGCGCCGAAGGCAAACCCGATGAGAATGACTTGCAGCCGTTGGTCCTTGGTAATCGACACAACCGAGGAGCGGATGATCTCGAACTGCCCGGACTTGACGGACAGCTTGTACAAGAACACCGCATTGAGGATGATCCAGGAGATCGGCCACAGGCCGAAAGCCATGCCGTTGGCGGTGGCTCGCAGGGCGAGCCCCGCCGGCATTCCGTAGACCGTGAGCGCTATGATGACCGTCACCACGATGGTCCCCAGGCCCGCGAGATAGCCCTCCCACCGCAGGACGGCAAGCGTGACAAAGAAGAACACAATCGGCAACGCCGCGACGAGCGCAGACAGCCACAATGTGCCGAGCGGGTTATAGACCTGCGTCCAGACTTGCATTTTGCCTCCTCAAGGCGTCACGGCGACTGATTCGAATGCTGGCGGCACTGGCCGCGCTCGGCTGCGGGCGTCAACCAGGTTGATGATCGAGCGATACGGAAAGCCCGCTTGCTCGGACAAGCCGATCTCGCACGTGCGGCTTGACGAATAGCCGACCGTGCATGCAGCCGGCAGCGCCGATCGCAAGTGCCGGAGCGCAAATTCATTCAGCTCGGGCCTGTCAAATCCCTTTTCACCGGCAAAACCACAGCAGAGAACCTCTTCCACCAGCACGACGTTGCTGCTGCAGCGGGAGGCGATAGCCGCCAGCTTGTCGACTGTGCCCATCTTGCGCACGCTGCATACCGGGTGAATCGCGACCGGGGTATCCGTGGGCTCGATGGCGATGCGCGGCAACACGGTATCGTGAATGAACTCGATGCCGTCCTGCACCGCGAGTCGTCCATTGAGATAGCGCTTCATGCGATAGGCGCAGGGGCTCGTGTCGAAGACGATCGGCCGGCGTCCGTTGTCGCTGGCTTCGCGCAACGCATTCTCCAGCTCCGCGCTCTTGCGGTCGGCCACTGCCGCGAGACCCTTGCTCTCGAACGGCTGACCACAGCATAGATTGGCAAGCCCCTGTGGGTACAGCACGTCGAATCCCGCTGTGCGAAACAGGCGCTCGGCGGTCTCAGGCAATCCTTCGCTGTCGTCACCGCGTTGCGCTCCCATGTTCCTGGCCGCGCAGCTCGGGAAGTAGATGACGCGATCGACCGCCGAGGAAGGCACGTGTGCAGGAGGTTGAAAATGGATCGGACGCGGCAATGCCGGTGACCATTTTGGCAGCGCGCCACCCGAGAAGCTGCGCAAGCCTCCAAGCGAGGCTTGCATTGCCTTCGTGCCGATCATGCGGTGCATCAGGTCGGCCGCGGCCAGTCCGGCGCGCACGCCACCCGTAGCCGCGCCGTAGTGGTCGGCGATAACGTCGGCAACCCGTTCGGTCAACGGAGTCGCCCGCCGTCCCCGCAGCGCCTTGATCAGCAGCCCAGTTTCGATGCCGACCGGGCAGGCGGTCGCACACAACCCACATGCGGCGCAGGTGTCGATCCCATGATAATCGTACAGCGTGCGCAACAGGGAGAGCTCGGCACTCTGCCCCTTCGCTTCGAGCCGCGTGATCTCGCGCCAGCCGACGATGCGCTGCCGAGGCGACAGCGTGAGCCCCTGTGAGGGGCATTTAGGTTCGCAAAAGCCGCACTCGATGCAGCGGTCGACGATCACATCGCAGGCAGGCAGAGGCTTGAGGTTTTTTAGGTGCACCTCGCGGTCTTCGTTGAGAATGACGCCGGGGTTGAGCAAGCCCTCCGGATCGAACAGTCGCTTGATCTGTCCCATCAGGGCATACGCTTCGGCACCCCATTCCAGTTCGACGAAGGGCGCGATATTGCGCCCCGTGCCGTGCTCGGCCTTGAGCGACCCGTCATATTCTTCGACGACCAGCGGACACAATGCGTCCATAAAGCCCCGATAGCGCTCGATCTCGGCGGCATCGTTGAAATCCTGCGTAAACACGAAGTGCAGGTTACCTTCGAGCGCGTGCCCGAAAATAATGGCGTCTGGATAGCCGTGTGCCGCAAGCAGCCGCTGCAAGTCGAGCGTTGCATCGGCCAATCGCTCGACGGGAAATGCCACGTCTTCGATGATGACGGTGGTGCCGACCTCGCGCATCGCCCCCACCGAGGGAAACATGCCTTTGCGTACGTTCCACAATCGCGCACATTCCTGCGGATCCGTGGAAAAACGAATCGGCTCGGCGGTTTGAATCCCCGCCAGGCTGGCGTGTATTGCGCGCACTTGGTCGACAAGCGCGGTGCCGTCCGCAGCGCGGGTCTCCACCAGCAGTGCCGCCCCGCCCGGGCCCAGTGCGCGGATGCCTTGCGGCAAGCCTGGCTCGGTTTCCACCGAGCGCAGGGCCGCACGATCGGCGAGCTCGACCGCCGCAACCGGCGCGCTCTTGAGCGCGGTAACCGCCCGGCACGCGGTCGCAAGGTCGCCGAAGAGGATCAACGCACTTGCCTTGTCGACATATTCGGGGACCGTGCGGTACGTGATTTCGCTGATGAATCCCAGCGTGCCCTCGGAGCCGATCATCAGGTGCGCCAGGATATCGATCGGATCCTCGAAGTCCACCAGCGCGTTCAGGCTGTAGCCGGTCGTGTTCTTCAGTCGGAACTTGTGCCTGATGCGTGCGGCCAGGCTTTCGTTGGCGCGGACAGCCTGAGCCAGCGCGTCGAGCTCTTGCACAAGCTGCTGCTTTCGTTCCAGGAATGCCGCTTTACTCCCCGCCTCGCGCGTATCGAGCACCGTGCCGTCGGCAAGCACCACACGCATTCCGGCGAGCGTGCGATAGCTGTTTTGTGCCGTCCCGCAGCACATCCCGCTGGCATTGTTGGCGGCGATGCCGCCGATCTTTGCCGTGTCGATCGACGCAGGGTCTGGCCCGATCTTGCGGCCGAAGCTCGAGAGCCGACGGTTGGCCGCCGCACCAATCACCCCGGGCTGCAGGGTGACCGTCCCGCCATCTTCGCCAATCTCGCAGCGCCGCCAATTGTCGCCGAGCAGCACGAGCACCGAGTCGGTGATCGCCTGCCCCGAAAGGCTGGTTCCGGCAGCTCGGAACGTTACCGGCGCGCCCAATCGTGCGCAGGCCGCCAGCAGGCGTATCAGTTCTTCTTCGCTCTCGACCACAGCCGCGATCGCGGGGACCAGACGATAGAAACTCGCATCCGTCCCCCAGGTCAGCAAGCGCAAGGGATCGGTGATCAGGCGCTCCGCCGGGATAAATGCTGCAGCCTCGCGGTAGAGCTCAGCGTACGGCGGACGAAGCGCCGGCCTAGCATGGATGCGACGAGCGGCGTGCACGGGGTCGCCAGCGATAGAGACGATCAATTCCCAACGCGGGGTGGGAATGGCGGTACGCGAACCTGCACGGTTTCCCTCCGTCCCGTCCGCGCGGCCCGTACCAGGGGGCGGGGCTGTTGGAGAGGGCCTGCCGGGTTGCGCAATCTCGGTGGCAGTACGGGCGCCTCGCGATCGCGAAATGCGATGTGGTCAATCACGATCGCGGACCTTGCAAAGCTGCAATGCCCGTGACCGCCCGTGCCCCTGGGTCGGTCGCGGGGTTGCTAAAGCCAGCGTACGCCAGTGGCCCGCCCATGGTTGTCCCTCCAGACAGCCCGCACGCCCCGTGGGTCGCGTGCCGGCCTCGGCGATCTTGGCCACAGCGTGCAGCTCCAAGGCATGATCCTGGCGGCAACGAACGCGGCACCTCCCGTACGCGGCCCGATCGAACACGCTGCGTAAGGTTCCTGTAACGTACTCTGCGGCCTGCGGGCCGGGTTTGATCTAAGTCATTGCCAACGTACTAAAAGTACGAGGCGCCGAATAGCCTTTGAGCCAGATGGTCGGTGGCTGTGGCAAGTGGGCGGGCGGGCCCTGGCGCCGGTTCGACGGGCGGTTCGCCTGACCTGCCCGGGGCGCGTGGACACCGCCGGTCCGGGCACCGGCACCCGGCTTGCGCGGGTTCCAAACTCGCATGACGGCTCGTGATCCCGTTGTCTCGAGAAACGATCGACAGCTCCCGCGACGACCGTTGATCCAAATCAAACGGGCGCGCACAGGGCGCGCTTACTGTATGGCTTCTCGAAAAGGAAGCCGGACGCAACGTGCCTAACGGCTGCACAGGGAGCGTTGCCCGCCTTGCCCACGGATATCCCGAGGCCATGAAACGAATCGACCCGCCGCGCAAGGAAAGCCGGGCTGGGGAGCGAAGCAGCGCTTCCCCCGCGCGGTTGGCGTCGGGTGGGCAAGCGATTTCGCCGATTGCAGCAGCGTCGCGCCTTGGTCGGCAGTGAATCCCTACGTCGCATTCCTGCTCTACCTGCTGGCCATCCTCGGCTTCGTATTCGTCACTCTGGTGATGAACCGTTATCTCGGTCCCAAGCCGGTCGCCTCGGCGCTGAAGATGGAGCCATTCGAGTGCGGTGCAACGCCAGTCGACACACAGAACACGAAAGCGGTGCCGATCAAGTACTACGGCGTCGCCATCGCGTTTATGCTCTTCGATCTGGAGACCGTGTTCCTCTTCATCTGGGCACTCGGCGCGCAGCCGCTCACGGGCTTCATGCTGCTCACCTTCTTCTTCTTCGCCTTCCTGCTGGTGCTGATCCTGCTGTACGTCTACCAGGCAAGGCTGCTGGAATCGGTGACGGAATAGCGATGGCCAAAGCGACGATCCCGATCCGGCCGGCGCATGCGCCGATGCCCGCGTTCGAATACTTTTCGACCAAGAAGGACGAGTTCGTCGGCTGGGCGCGCAAGTTCTCGCTGTTTCCTTACCCGTTCGTCACGGCCTGCTGCGCGATGGAGTTCATGGCCGTAAGCTCCTCACCCTACGATACCGACCGCTTCGGCGCCGCGCTGCCGCGCTTTTCGCCACGGCAGTCGGACTTGCTGATGGTTGTCGGTACTCTCACGCACAAACAGGCGCCTGTCCTTCTCAGGGTCTACGAACAGATGTGCGAGCCCAAATGGGTGATGGCTTTCGGGGCGTGCGCCACCAGCGGTGGCTTCTATCAAAACTATGCCGCCGTAGCGGGAATCGACAAGATCATCCCGGTTGACATCTATGTTCCCGGGTGTCCACCGCGGCCGGAAACCGTTATCGACGCCATCATGATGTTGCAGGACAGAATCGCAGGATCGCGGCATCCGATCATCACCGAAAACTTCTGATCATGGCCGCTGCGATCCTCGAGCTCATGCAGCAGCAAGTCGTCCCCGCGGGCGGTGAAGCGAACTTGTCCTACGGCATGCTCGTGGTTGTGGTCGCCCCCGCCGATCTGCCCGGCATCGTGCGTCGTCTCAAGTCGGAGTTCCGATTCGATCTTTTCCTCGATGTGACTGCAGTCGACTGGCCGGACCGGACTCCGCGCTTCGACGTCGTCTATCACTTCTACTCCACCATGCACAAGATCCGCGTCCGGCTGAAGACCCGCGTTCCGGAAGCGGAGCCCATTGTGGACTCGCTGGTCCCGTTGTACGGCTCGGCGAACTTCATGGAGCGCGAATGCCACGACATGTATGGCATTGTCTTTCGCGGCAACCCCGACCTGCGTCCAATCCTGCTCTACGAGGGTTTCGTCGGCCATCCTCTGCGCAAGGACTACCCAAAGTTGCAAGAGCAGCCGCTCGTGCCCTACCGGACATGACGAGACCAGCCGTGAACGCCAGGGTGCCCAACCCTGTCCGCCCCGCCTTCGAGCGCGGCGAGCGCGACGACGCGGTCATCGTCAACATCGGCCCCTCGCATCCGGCTACCCACGGCACGATCCAGGTGATCGCCGCGCTGGACGGCGAAAAGGTACAGCGCGTCGACGTGCACTGCGGGTACCTGCACCGCGGGTTCGAGAAAGAGTGCGAGGACCATACCTGGCACAACCTGATTCCCTACGTCGACCGGCTCAACTACTGCTCCGGCCTGATCAACGATTTCGCGTATTGCGAGGCCGTCGAGATGCTGCTGGAAGTCGAAATCACACCGCGTTGCCGGTACCTCCGCACGCTGCTGTCCGAATATTCGCGCATCGCGGACCACCTCACCTGCGTGGCGGCGTCGCTGATGGAGCTCGGGGCGATGACGGCTTTCCTCTACCTGGTGATGATCCGCGATTACATTTACGAGCACCTCGCGGACCTGACCGGCGCGCGCGTCACGTACACCTATGGCCGCATCGGCGGGCTGGCCCGCGACCTGCCCGCTGGCTGGCTCAAGCGGCTGGGAGAGATCCTCGACCAGTACGAGGTCTTCGTGGGGCGCATTCACGGCCTCATGGACCGCAACCGCATCTTCATCGACCGCACCCGCAACATCGGCGTAATTTCGACCGCCGACGCGATCAACTGGGGCTTCACCGGGCCGATTCTGCGCTCGACCGGCGCGGCGCGCGACCTGCGCAAGGACGCCCCGTACCTCGCGTATGGCGAGCTCGATTTCGAGGTCCCGGTCGGCATCAAGGGCGACAACTACGACCGTTACTACGTGCGCATGCGGGAGATGGACGAGTCCGCGCACATGATCCGGCAGCTCATGGACATGATTCCCGACGGCCGGATCAACGTCGATGACCGCCGCTGCACGCTGCCGGAGAAGCGGCTCGTCTACACGGAAATCGAATCGCTGATCAACCACTTCAAGCTAATCATGGACGGGCCGGATGTGCCAGCAGGCGAGGTCTACACGGCGCACGAAGCGCCCAACGGCGAGCTCGGCTTCTACCTGGTGAGCACGGGCGGGGGAACGCCGTACAAGTTCCACGTGCGCTCACCGAGCTTCGTTCACATGGGTGGCGTGCAGCGTCTGCTCGAAGGTTACCAACTCGCGGACATCATTCCGACTTTCGGGTCGGTCAACATGATCGGCGGGGAGTGCGACAGATGAGCGATCGATGAAACACCTGATCCCCGAGTTCGAGAAGCTGCGCGCACGCTATCCGGCAGGCTTTGAATCTTCTTTCGTTATGCCGTGCTTGCGCCGCATCCAGGAAGACCGTGGCTACGTCGCCGACAGCGATATCGACGCGCTGGTCGAGTATCTCGGTGTCCCGCGCATCCAGATCGAGGAAGTGCTGAGCTACTACACCCAGTTCCGGCGCAAAGCCATCGGACGCTGGCACATTCAAGCCTGCCGCAATCTGTCCTGCTCGCTTCTGGGCTCAGAGCGGCTCATCGGCCATCTGACGAAAAAACTCGGCATCGCCCCGGGGCAGACCACCGCCGACGGACGATTCACGCTTTCGACGGTCGAGTGCATCGCGTCCTGCGGCAGTGCGCCCGTAGTGATGATCAACGAAACCTATCACGTGAAGATGAGCCCGGAAGCCATCGACGCGGCGCTCGACAAGCTTGCCTAGGCCGGTAGCATGCCGAATACCAAGCTACTGATGACCTTTCCCATCACCGAAACGTCCCACACGCTGGACGAGTACCGGGCGCGCGGCGGCTACGCCACGCTGGACACGGCTCTGCACGGGATGCGGCCGGAGGAAATAACGCGCCAAATCACGGCATCCGGTATCCAAGGTCGTGGCGGCGCCGGCTTTCCCATGGGGCGGAAATGGGGAGTCGTGAATCTCAACGACGGCCAGCCTCATTATCTTTGCGCCAACGCGGACGAGGGAGAGCCGGGGACTTTCAAGGACCGCTGGATTCTCGAATACGCACCGCACCTGCTGCTTGAATCGATGCTGATCGCGTCGTACGCGCTGCAGGTGCGCAACGCGTTCGTTTATATCCGGGGCGAGTTCGACCTGCCCTATCGCCGTCTCGCCGCTGCAGTGGAAGAGGCATACGAGGCCGGCTACTTCGGTGAAGCCATTCTTGGCACCGACTTTGCGTGCGACCTGGTGATCTATCGCGGTGCGGGATCCTACGTCTGCGGCGAGGCGTCCGCGCTGATCACTTCGATCGAGGGCAAGCGGGGATACCCACGCAACCGGCCGCCGCGCTTGACGGTACACGGCCTGTATAAAAAGCCTACCGTCATCAACAACGTCGAGACGCTCTCCAACATCGCCTGGATCATCGGGCATGGCGGCGAAGCGTTCCGAAAAGTGGGCACCGCCAAGGAGCCCGGGACGCGCCTCATTTCGATCTCCGGGCACATCGAGCGCCCGGGCGTCTACGAGATCGAGATCGGCTATCCATGGACCAAGTTCATCTACGAGGATTGCGGCGGCGTCCTTGGCGGCCGGCCACTCAAGGGGATTATCCCGGGTGGCGTCTCGACCAAGGTGCTGACGGCGACGGAAATCGAGCCGCTCACGCTCGACAATCAGGCGCTCGTAGCGGCGGGCTCTTCGATGGGCTCGGGCGGCATGATCGTCATTGCCGAAGGCACGTGCATGGTGCGCCTGCTGCAAGTGCTCCTGCGCTTCTACCATCACGAGTCCTGCGGGCAGTGCACGCCTTGTCGCGAGGGCATGGGGTGGCTGCACCGCATCATCGATCGCATCGTTGCCGGCGAAGGCCGCGCCGAGGACATCGAGCGCCTGTACCAGATCTCTGCCTGGAACGACGGCACGACGATCTGCGGCATGGGAGATGCCGCAGGCTACGCCACGAACGGCATCCTGAACAAGTTTCGCGACGAGTTCGAGTATTTCATCGAACACCAGCGCTCGCAATGCAACGGGACCCTGGAATGCCCGAGATCTTCATAAACGGGCAATCGGTCCAGACCGAGGGTGACCAGACGGTCATGCAGGCGGCACTGGCGCACGGGTTCTACATCCCGTATTTCTGCTGGCACCCGGAGCTGTCGGTGGCAGGCAACTGCCGCATCTGCGCGGTCCAGGTCGAGGGTCGCAGCTGGGTAGAAATCGCCTGCAACATGCCGGTCGCGGAGGGGTTGCGCGTGCTCACCGACTCCGAAGCCGTGAAGGCGTACCGCAAGACGATCATGCAGCTCATGACGCTCAACCACCCGGTCGATTGCGGCATCTGCGACAAGGCCGGCGAGTGCACGCTGCAGGACTACCACTACAAGTACAACGGCTCGCCATCCCTATCGCGTGACGCGAAGGTGCATTCGACTAAGTTCCACGCACTCTCCGAGCGCATCGTGCT
The DNA here is from genome assembly GCA_035939595.1 of Casimicrobiaceae bacterium. GTDB lineage: Bacteria > Pseudomonadota > Gammaproteobacteria > Burkholderiales > Casimicrobiaceae > PALSA-1003. The sequence goes on along the minus strand of DASZFQ010000092.1, from coordinate 63,169 downwards.
CGACAACGAGCGCTGCATCCTGTGCTCGCGTTGCGTGCGCTTCACGCGCGAGATATCGAAGTCGAACGCACTCGGAATCGTTCAACGCGGCGATGCGTCGCTGGTGCGCGCTGCCGAGGACCGCCCGCTCGACGCCGACCCGTATTCCGACAACGTCATCGACCTCTGCCCGGTGGGCGCGCTGCTCTCGCGTCCGTTCCTGTACAAGGCGCGGGTCTGGTATCTCAAGCCGACTCCCTCAGTCTGCCCGGGCTGCGCGCGGGGCTGCACGGTCCAGATCTGGCATCGAAAGCCCGAATGGAAACTGAACACGCTCGACCCGCGCCAGAACGTCAGGATCGAGCGCGTCACCCCTCTCGAGAACACGCCGGTCAATGGCCCCTGGATCTGCAACAAAGGGCGTGACCTCGCGCGGATCTTCGAACGCCCGCGCGCGACGCAGGCGATGCAGAAAGGGAAGCCCGTCGATCTGCCTTCGGCTATCGAAGCCGCCCGACGGTTGATCGAAGGTGCCAAGCACCCCGTCGCGCTGGTGTCGAGCTGGGGCTCCAATGAAGAACTCGTCGCGTTCAAGCAGGCACTGGGCGAACGCGTCGACGCTTTCTTCAAACAGGACTGGGCGCCGCAGCCGGGCGAGCGGCTCGACGACGATCTGCTCATTCGGGCGGACAAGAATCCGAATACCACGATGGCGCGGTCGTTGTTCCCGCAGCAGGACGACGGTGCTCGCACATTTGCCGACGATACGGATCTGGTCCTGGTCTGGGGTGAAGGCTTCGACTTCGCTCGCCTGCCGGCCCAGGCAAAGATCATCTTCCTCAATGCATATCTGCAGCCGGAGACCGCACACGCCGATGTGTTCATTCCGATCAGCATTCAGACCGAGCGTCGCGGCCACTACACCAACTTTCGGGGCGTGGTAAGCGCGTTCGAGCCCTGTTTTGCGAAGCCGGCGTCGGTCGCCGATGCCGAGATGCTGTTCGCCGCGATCGTGGCCACAGAACCCGCATGCGCATGATGCAGGATTTGGTCGTCTACCTCGTCTTCATCGGCTACGTGGTTGCGGTGCTACTCGTGTTCGGCACCGTTCTGACCTGGGTCGAGCGCAAGCAGGCCGCCATCATGTCCGATCGCATCGGCGCCAATCGTGCGTACGTGCGCATTCCGTTCACGCAGATCAAGCTCGTGTGGTTGGGCCTGTTTCACGGCCTCGCCGATGGCATCAAGATGATGCTGAAAGAGGACTGGAGGCCCGATTCCTACGACCGCTTCGCCTACGCCCTCGCACCCTGGGTGGTGTTCACGCCGGTGCTGCTCGTGTTCGCGGTCATTCCCTTCGGCGGCGCGCTCGTACCGGCCAAGCTACTGCAGGGCGTGCCGTCGCTCTCCGCCTGGTTCGGCGACAGAACCTATCCGATGCAGATCGCGCGCGTCGATGCCGGCCTCCTGGTCGTCTTCGCGTTCGGCGGACTGACGATTATCGGCACGATGCTCGCCGGCTGGTCTTCGTACAACAAGTTCTCTCTGCTGGGCGCCCTGCGTGCCGGCTCGCAGATGATCTCTTACGAGCTGATTATGGGTCTCACCGTGCTGGGGCTTATCCTCATTTACGGCACCGTTGACTTGAACGCAATGGCGCAGCAGCAGTCGGGCGTGCTGCTGGGCTTCCTGCCCGCGTGGGGAGTCTTTCTCCAGCCTTTCGCGGCGATCCTGTTTCTGACCGCGGCGATCGCCGAGAACAAGCGCATTCCTTTCGACCTGCCCGAGGCGGAGTCGGAACTCATCGCCGGCTATTACACGGAGTACAGCGCGATGAAGATGGGGCTATTCATGTTCGCCGAATTCATCGAGATCGCTATCATCGGCGCGCTTTTCACCACGCTCTTCCTCGGAGGTTACAACCTGCCATTCATGACCGACAGCGGTTTCGTACTGCCGGGAAATCACGTCGTGCCGATCGGCCACGCCGCGATCGTCTTGATGCAGCTCGTCGTGTTTCTGGCCAAGGTGCTCATCGTATCCAGCTTCCAGATCCTCGTGCGCTGGACGCTGCCGCGCTTTCGCTGGGACCAGCTGCTGCGCTTCGCCTGGAAGTTTATGCTCCCCTTGGCGCTCGCCAATCTGACGGTAACCGCCGTCGTCGTCTGGGCGCTGCACGCCTAGCCCGCCACGCGCCCGTCACGCGAACATGAAGCCCTACGTGCGCAAGCAATACTGGAATCGTCCAACCATGTCATGGTGGGAGCGGGCGTACCTGCCAGAGATCCTACGTGGTCTATCCATCACCGGCGGTGTTTTCCTCACGAACATGTGGCACTGGATGACGTTTCGCAAAGGCGCACTCACGACTTACTACCCGGAGGAAACTCGGGCCGACTACGCCGCCGGCAACCGCGGCAAGCACGTGCTGACGCAGCGGCCCGACGGGCGGCCGCAGTGCATCGCCTGCAATATGTGCGCGACGGTGTGCCCCGCGAAGGTCATCGAGATCGAGGCGGCCTTCGATCCTGACGACCCGGTGCATCCGAAGTACCCGGCGCGTTTCGAGATCGACTATTCACGCTGCATCTTCTGCGGTTTGTGCATCGAGGCCTGCCCGGAGGACGCGATCCGCATGGTCAAGGAAGTGCCCAACCTGCCGACGTACGATCGTCAGCACCTGTGGCTATCGCTCCCCGAGCTGCTCAACTGGAACCCGCAACGCGACGTCGCGAAGCCGTATCCGGCGAAGGCCGGCACCGAAAATACCGCCAAAGGCGCTGCCGAAAAGGCGAAGGGACCGGCGTGATCGAGACCTTGCTGCTCTGGCTCTTCGCCGCCACGGCGCTCGTCGCCGCCGTCACGATGCTCGTGCTGCGCCATCCGATGCGCGTCGCGCTGGCGCTCACGGTGACCATGCTCTCACTGGCTGGTATCTACGCGCTGCTGGGTGTGCACGTGATCGCAGTGTTCCAAGTGCTCATCTACGTCGGCGCGGTGATGGTGTTTATGGTCTATGCGATCATGCTCCTCGACGTGCGCGACCGCTCCTTCACGTGGCGCTTCTCCCGGCTACTCCTGCCTGGAATCGTCGCTGCGCTGATGTTGCTCGCGATCCTTGCGCACGGCTTCTGGGACTCGCTGCCCGAGCCCACCGGCGCGACGGCCGGCGCACTCTTCGGCATAAAGCATTTTTCGGCCGAATTCCTGAACGAGTACTGGTTGCAATTCGAGCTCGTTTCGGTGCTGCTGGTTGCCGCGGTCGTGGCGGCGCTGGCCGTGCTCGAAGTGGGACGAAGGCATCGTGGATAACGTGCAGATGCTCATTGCAACCTCCACGGCGCTATTCGCGCTGGGGCTGCTGGGCGTCATCGTACGTCGCAACGTGCTCGTCATGCTGATGTGCATGGAGCTGATGCTCAATGGGGTGAGCCTGAGCTTGGTGACCTTCGCGCAGCAGACCGCGTCCGCGGTCGGAGCGGTGCTCGTCTTTCTGATCTTCGTCGTCGCGGCGGCCGAAATCGCCATCGCCATTCCCATCGTACTCCTGCTCGTGCGCCGCAAAGGCGTGCTCGACCTGAACGCGTACACCGATTTCAAAGGATAACCGGTGAGCCACCTGCTTACGGTGATCGTCGTTCTTCCGTTGGCGGGGTTCCTGCTGAACGGCCTCGCGGGCAAGCGGCTCGGCACGCGGTTTGTCTCGACGATCGGCTGCGGCCTGCCGATCCTGGCCTTTCTCGTGACGGCGAAATGTTTCCTGGACTTGAAGGCGGGAGGCGGAGCGCCTTGGATCGACACCGCCTACACCTGGGCCGTCGTGGGCGGCAGCTCGTTCGAGGTCTCCTTTTATTTCGATCGCCTGAGCGCAGTAATGGTGCTGATCGTGACCGGAGTGGGCTCACTCATTCACGTCTACTCGATCGGCTACATGAAGGACGACGCGGGCTATGCCCGGTACTTTTCCTACATGAACCTCTTTCTGTTCTTCATGCTGCTGCTCGTTCTGGGCCGGTCCTTGCTCGTCCTTTTCGTTGGTTGGGAAGGCGTGGGGCTCGCATCCTACCTGCTGATCGGATTCTGGTTCGAGGACCCGGACAAGGCCCGCGCCGGCAAGAAAGCCTTTATCACCAATCGCATCGGCGATGCGGGCTTCCTGCTCGGCATGTTCCTGCTCTATACGGTGCTCGGCACGCTGGACATGGACCGCGTCAACGCCGCGTTCACGGCGGACCCGCTGCCCACGGTGTCGGCGAGCTTGGTCGGCATCCTGTTGTTCATCGGCGCCGCGGGCAAGTCGGCGCAGATTCCACTTTATGTCTGGTTGCCGGACGCCATGGCGGGCCCGACTCCGGTGTCGGCGTTGATTCACGCGGCCACGATGGTGACCGCCGGCGTGTATCTGGTCGCGCGCGTGGCCGGCATCTATCTGCACGCCCCTGAGGCCAGCGCGGTGATCGCCGCTATTGGAGCGCTCACCGCCTTCTTTGCCGCCACGATCGCCGTCGTGCAGACCGACATCAAGAAGGTGCTGGCGTACTCGACGATTTCGCAGCTTGGTTTCATGTTTGTGGCGCTGGGCGTCGGAGCGTACAGCGTGGCGATCTTTCATCTCTACACGCATGCCTTTTTCAAGGCCTGCCTCTTCCTCGGCGCGGGCAGCGTGATCCACGCTCTCGGGGGCGAGCAGGACATCCGGAAAATGGGCGGGCTGGCGCGCCGGATTCCCGTAACCTTCGCGACCTTCGCGGTCGCGACTGCCGCCATCGCCGGCATCCCTCCGCTCGCCGGCTTCTTTTCCAAGGACGAGATTCTCCGGTTCGCCTTCGCCAGCAGCCGCGGCGGCTCGCCGCTGCTCTTTGCGGTGGCCGCGACAACCGCGCTGCTAACGGCCGTCTACATGTTCCGGCTACTGTGGCTGACTTTTTTCGGCCGTTCCCGGATGCCTGCGGAAACCGAGCACCACGTGCACGAGTCGTCTGCGTCGATGACCGGCGTGCTGATCGCGCTGGCTATCCTGTCCGCGATAGGGGGCTTTCTGCCACTGCCGCAATTCCTCGCGCCGTTGTTGCCGCTGCCGGACGTGGTGCCCGAGTTGGAGCGTTTCGAGACGCCGCTCGTCATCGTCTCGATCGTTGTCGCCTTTGCCGGACTCGCCGCCGCCGCTTACCTGTTCGGCGGGGACGCCGAGCGCGCCGAACGGCTCCGCCGCCGCTTCCCGAAATTGTACCGCGTGCTCTCCGGCAAGTACTACGTCGACGAGGCGTACGACTCGCTGCTCGCTCGCCCGTTGTACTGGATTTCGGATCGCGTTTTCCTGAAGCTCGGCGACCAGGAGCTTTTCGACGGTTCGTTGCACGGGCTTGCGGCGCTCGCCCGGCGCACCGCCGGGGCTTTCAGTCGCGTGCAGAACGGGAACCTGCACCTGTACGCGCTGCTCGTGCTCTTCGGCATCATCGCCTCGCTCGCGTGGACCTGGCGACATGGTTGACGCCGCACTCCTCAACGTCGTTCTGTACCTGCCGCTCGCCGGCATTGGGGCGCTGATCGCGCTGTCCCCGCGCCAGGAGGATCTCGTGCGTCGGCTGTCGCTTGCGGTGATGTTGCTGCAATTCGCCCTCACGGCGTGGCTCTACGCGCGATTCGATCCGGCTGTGGAAGGCTTGCAATTCGAGACGCGGCTTCCCTGGATCGCCGCCTGGGGCGTTTACTACCAGATCGGTCTCGACGGCTACAACGTCCTGCTCGTCCTGCTGACCGCCTTCCTGGGCCCTCTGGTGGTCGCCGGAGCGTTCACCGCCATCAGCAAGGACGTGAAGCTCTTCTACGCAATGGTGTTTGCGCTGCAGTTCGCGATGCTGGGCACCTTTGTCGCGCAGGACCTGTTCCTGTTCTATCTGTTCTGGGAGGCGATGGTGATACCGCTGTTCTTCATCATCGGCATCTGGGGCGGAGAGCGCCGCATCTACGCCACGCTCAAGTTCGTGCTCTACACCGCATTCGGCAGCATCCTGATGCTTGCCGCGTTGATCTATCTTGTGTATTCGCTCAACGCGACGTCGGGCGTGACCTCATTCGCCTTCGCCGATCTGTATCGCTCTGAGTTGCCGCTGCCTGTGCAAACGGTGCTCCTCGTCGCCTTCGCGCTGTCGTTCGCGATCAAGGTACCCATCGTGCCGCTGCACACCTGGCTTCCGGACGCGCACGTCGAAGCGCCGACCGCCGGCTCGGTAATGCTTGCCGGCGTCCTGCTGAAGATGGGGACCTACGGCTTCATGAAGCTGGCCTTTCCACTGTACCCGGATGCGACGCGACTGCTCGCGCCGGTATTCGGGACGCTTGCGGTCGTGAGCATCATCTACGGCGCCTGCCTGGCACTGGTGCAGACCGACATCAAGAAGATCATTGCCTACTCTTCGATCAGCCATCTGGGTTACGTGATGCTCGGGCTCGTCAGCCTCGATCTACTCGGCATCCAGGGCGCCATGATACAGATGGTGAGCCACGGGCTGGTCGCCGGCGGTCTCTTCCTGATGATCGGGATGATCTACGAGCGCTGCCACACCCGCGAGCTGGCCGCGTACGGCGGACTGGCCAAGCTGCTGCCTGTGTACTCGGTATTCTTCGCGGTGCTCACGCTGGCGGCGATCGGGCTGCCGACGACGAGCGGATTCACCGGCGAATTCCTGGTGTTGCTAGGCGCGTTCAGGGCAGCGTGGCCACAGTATGTGCATGGTGCTGCCTACCCGCTGATCGTGAGCGCGAGCGCGGTCGCCGGCGTCGTGCTCGGCGCGCTCTACATGCTGTGGTTCGCGCAGCGCTTTCTGTTCGGCGCGGCGAAGGCGCCGCATCTGCCGCTGGTCGATCTAAACCTGCGGGAGAAGGCCATTCTCGCGTCGGTCGTCGTCGCGGTGTTCGCGCTGGGATTGTTTCCCGATGAGCCGCTGCGCAAGACGGAGCTGGCGGCGCGGCAATACCAGCAGTTGGTAGGCAGTGAGCGGACCGGTGCCCGGATGGCGTCCCGTCCGGTCACGACGCCGCTCGCCCCGCTTCCCGCTGCGAACGCGGCGACAAGAATAGAAAGCGCACGATGAGCTGGCAAGCGATTTTCACCGCAATGCTGCCGGAGCATTTCCTGCTCGCCGGGATCGTCGTGCTGATCGGCCTCGAGATCGCACCGAGCCGGTCACGTGGCGCATTCGCTGTGGCGCTGCTCGCAGTGACCGCGGCCACTGCCGCGGCGGTCTGGCTGTCCTTCATCGGCCATGCCTCCGCACCGTTTCCGGGGCAATATTCCGTGGATCCGGTCGCCGCGCTCGGCAAGGCGATCGTCCTCGCGCTCGCGGTTCTGGTGCTGCTCATAGCCCACGACGAATTTGGGCAGCGTGCATTTCCCATTCTGCTTCTGTCCTCGCTGTACGGCATCTGCCTGCTGCTTTCCGCCGACAGCTTCCTGACCCTATTTCTGGGACTCGAGTTGATGTCGCTTCCGGTGTACGCATTGGTCCTTCTCGCCTTCCGACGGCCGGAAAGCGCCGAGGCGGCGCTGAAGTACCTGGTTCTGGGCGGCACCGCGACCGCGACGCTGTTGATGGGTGTGTCGCTTCTGTACGGTAGCAGTGGCTCGCTGGCGCTGTCCGTGTTCGCTGACGCATTGAGTTCGACCAACACCATGGCCGGCGTGGCCGTCGTGCTGGTAGTCGTCGGTTTCTTCCTCAAGGCCGCGATCGTACCCTTCCACGCCTGGGCGCCGGACGCCTACGAAGCTGCGGCGGTCCCGGTGACCGCGTACATGGCCGCGATCATCAAGGCTGGCGTGCTCCTGGCCGCCGTGCGCCTGTTCGACAACGCGCCTTTGTCGCGGCCGATGGCCGACATCCTCGCCATCCTGCCGCTGCTTTCGATCGTCTGGGGCAACTTGGCGGCGATGCGGCAACAGAGCTTCCGCCGCATGATCGGCTATTCGTCCATCGCTCACGCGGGGTACCTCTTCTATGCCTTCCTTGGCGAAGGACCGGGCCGGTTCCAGGCCGTTGCTTTCTACGTGCTGGTCTACGGGCTGATGAACGTGCTGGCTTTCGCAGCACTTCCGCAAGGCCCGAACGATGCGGCGCGCGACCGCCTGGATAACCTCAAGGGGCTGTTCCGCCGCGACCCGTTCGCGGCGCTGATGATCGGCATCGCCATGCTTTCGCTGGCGGGCATTCCGCCGTTCCCGGGGTTCATCGCCAAGTTCCTCATCTTCAAGAACGTGATCGCCGCCGGATTCACTCTCTACGCGGTCCTGGGCTTGATCGGCAGTTACCTCGGTATCTACTTCTATCTGCGCGTCATCCAATACCTCTTCATGAGCGCGGAGGAGCCCACCGCCGTTCAGGGAGCGCCCAAGCGCCTCGCGCTAGGCGCGAGTTTCATCTGCCTGCTGGCGGCGATCCTGCTGGCGGTGTTTCCCGGCTGGGTGATCGGTCAGCTGTAAGCGCGGCAAGCGCACGCCTGACGACAGTGGACATTGTCGGACAGCACGGGTCAAACCAATTTGCATTCGACGTCAAGGCGATCGCGACGAGTAGCGAGCAATCGAAGCGTCGCGATCGTCAGCGAAAAAAAGGACCCGAACAGGCAACCTGCCGGGTCCGTCGCAACCAGCTTTTTCTAGATTTCGAATAAAAAAATCAACGAATCGGCTGTCCTACGTAACTTTAGGCAACTTTTTCCTTCTTCCCTGTTGCGTTGGCGCTCGCGATGGCCTTGGCGAGGAAATCCTTCACCGAAGCTGTAGCCGCGTCGCGACCGTCGCCAATCGCCTTCGTGAACTGGTCGAGATATCGCTGCGTTTCCTTGTTGGCAGACGTGAAGGGTTCGCCCACCAGTTTGGCTATCTCGGCCTGGGTTTGCGGCACAATCTCGAAACAACTGCGAGTGACGTCCAGGCCCCTGCGCATATTCGCTTGATAAAGATTGGTCCAATCCGAAAGCAGTGCGCCGGAGTCCTTCGTGTTGACAGTGTTCAGCAACGCTTTAAGGTGCTTCGAATTCTCGGCAAACGCCGCGTTGGCGGCTTCACTTTGTACTTTAAACATGCGCTCATTGGCTTCTGCGATGACGGTGGCGATACGCAGTGCCGTCTCGAGATTAGCTTGCCGACCATCGCCGGTTTTCTGCGTAGAACTATGTTGGTTGTGACTGGACATGATGTGACCTCTTAGGAATAGCTATCAACGCTATATGGGTAATCCCATATAGGACTTCATTCGCTTGGATTTCGGCAATTGCGCGGGGTCGCGCAGGAGTCAAAAGAGACGTGCCGCAGGTTCTCGACCCGCTTTGAATCGGCATCGCGCAAGCTGGGTGATGCCTGGAGAAATGCCAAGGGTTGCAGAGCCAACCTGGCGGAGGCGGAAGGGTTGACGCTACCCTCTCCGTGAATCGTGAATTATAACACAAGCATAGGGTATTCGTTCGGCTGAGCGGGTTTTTATTTTTGACCTATGATCCGCAGATACTCGAACAGGCCAGTGCGGGCACGTTGTCCCTGCACCTGCGCGCGAGTCTCATCTGCCTGCTGGCGGCGATTCTGCGGGCGCTGTTTCCAGGCTGGGTGATCGATTTGCTGTAAGCGCGTCGGCGACCAGCTCGGCGATGTCGCGCGTCGCGATTTCCGGCTCGCGCCCGAGTGCCCTCGCGCCATCGCTCATCATCGTCGCACAGTAAGGGCAGGCCGTGGCGATCACCTGCGGCTGCTGCGGCAACGCCTGCTCGACGCGAGTGACATTGATGCGACGGCCGAGGTTTTCTTCCATCCACATTCTCGCGCCACCGGCTCCGCAGCACATCGACCTTTCGCGGCGGAGCTCGAACTCGAGAGGCTTGTCCCGGGTCAAGTGCGCGATAATCGCGCGCGGTGCCTCATATTCACCGTTGTGCCGGGCGAGGTAGCACGGCTCATGATAGATGACGCGCTCGAAGGCCCGGTTGACGCGGACTCGCCCCTCGGCGATGAGCCTCGCGATGAGCTGTGTGTGATGCACGACTTCGTAGTTCCCGCCGAAGTCGGGATACTCGTTCTTGAGCGTATTGAAGGCGTGCGGATCGCAGGTCACGATGCGAGTCACGCCGAGTCCGTTCAGCGTGTCGGCCAGCGCCCGCGCGAGCTGCTGAAACAGCACTTCATTGCCCGCGCGGCGTACGCACTCTCCGGTGGACGTCTCGCGCGCGCCGAGAATCCCGAACCGTATGCCGGCGTACTTGAGGATCTTGACGAACGCGACGGCGATCTTTTGCGCACGCGGATCGAACGACTCCGCCGAGCCGACGTAAAACAGGTAATCCAGAGCCCGCACGTCTTCGGGCGTTTGCACGACGGGGACGCCGAGCCCGTTCGCCCAGTTACCGCGCGTGTCGGCCGGAAACCCCCAGGGATTGCTCTGCACGTCGTAGGCGTTGAATGCGGCCTTGAGCTCGTGCGGAAAAGCGCCTTCCATCAGAACCTGATGCTGGCGCATGCGGTAGAAGCGCGGCAGATGCTCGAGCTCGATCGGACACGCCGCCTCGCAATAGCCGCACGTCGTGCATGCCCAGAGGGTCTCCGGCGCGATGACTTCGCCAACCAGAGGTGGCAGCGCGGCGTTGTCGCCGGCGACGATCGCATCGCGCTGTGCCAGGAGATGCAGCTTGAGACTGTCGAAGACCCATTTCAGGGACAGCGGCTTGCCGGTCAGAAAGGTCGGACACGCGTCCTTGCACCGCCCGCATTCGGTGCATGTGAACGCGTCGAGTCCGTCCTTCCAGCTCAAATCGCGCGCGGTGCGCACCCCGATCCTCATCTCGCTCGCGTCGCTCCCGCTCGTAATCGCTTCCAAGTCCAGCACCGGCACGCGGTTCGCCGGGCCGCCGCGCCGGAAGAAGAGTGCGGGCAGTGCGGTAACGATGTGGAAATGCTCTCCCACGGGCAGGATCACCAGAAAACTGAGCACCATCAGCATTTGCGTCCAGTACGACCCCTGGTATCCGGCGGCAAGCTGATCTGGAGATAATCCCGAAAACATCCGTGCGATCGCGTCGCCCGCAAAGGCGAACGACCGCTCGTGCGCGATCCCCGGATCGGCAGGCACGCTGAGCGCGAAGCGGAAGCCGTCGAACAGGAAATCGGTGATCATGATCGCCGCGATCAGGGACAGGATCACCAGCGCCTCGCGATTGCGCTCGAGCCGGGCGGGTTTCTGCACCAGCCGCCTCCAGAGCGCGTAGCCGACCGCGGAAAGCACCACGAGCTCGACGAGATCCTTGAAGCTCGCGAACATTCCCCCCGCCAGCCCCGGATAGACGAAGGTCTCGTCGTAACCAATCAAGAGAAGCTGCACTTTGCGCACGAGCAGCGTCATGAACCCGAGGAATATCGCAGCGTGCATCACACCCGGCTTCCATTCGCGCGCGACCATGCGCGACTGCAGGAAGCCGTTGACCAGCACGGAATGAAAGCGCGCCAGCGGATGGTCCCAGCGCATTTCCGGCGCCAGCTTCACGACGATGGCGAGCTTGCGCCACGCGAGCGCGCCGAACGCCGCAAGCGCAAGCGCGAGCAACAGTGTGATCGCGATCGGGTTCACGAAATTTCCTGCCGCGGCGCGTCTGCTTTTCCGATGTCAGGACTCCGAATCATTCGGGATGCCACTACTTAAGACGTCGCATTCCGAGTCCCCTTCCGGCGAGACCGTGGCGCATCCCGCCGGAGGTCTTCTGCGCGCCGCGCGTTGCTTACGCGGGCGCGGGCACCGGCACCGGGTCGGCGACGGTCATCACGCCGCCGCGCCTTTCTGGGCTGAACCGGATGGTAATCGCGACGGCGATCGCGACGAGCCCGGCGACAAGCGCCAGCGCATAGCTGTAGCTGTTGCCGGGCGCCTCGGCGAGCTTGGCCTGGAACGGTCCGTTGTACGAGGCGAGGAAGTTGCCGATCTGGTAGACGAACCCGGGCAGTGTCGCGCGGACCGCGCCGGGAACGATCTCGTTCAGATGCGCCGGGATCACTCCCCATGCACCTTGCACCGCGACCTGCATCACGAACGCACCGAGCGCGAGCATCACCGGGGTCGAGCTGTACGCCCACAGCGGGATTACCGGCAGTGCCAGGAGCGACGCGATGGTGATCGCGTTGACCCGCCCGATCTTCTCCGAAATGTACCCAAAGAAGAGGCCACCAGCGATCGCCCCCAGATTGGCGACGATCAGTACCAGGCTCACCGTGTGATGATCGAACTGGTGCTGCTTTTGTAGGAACACCGGGTACAGGTCCTGCGTGCCGTGGCTAAACAGGTTGAAGAACATCATCAGCACGATCGCGAACAGCGACACCCGCCAGTTGGTGCTAAGCGTGGCGATGAATCCGGGCTTGGGCTTCGTCTGCGCCTCGGTAAACGCCGGCGATTCCGGGACGTGCGAGCGGATGTAGATCACCACCAGCGCGGGCAGCAAGCTGAACAGGAACATTGCGCGCCAGCCGAGCGTGATGCCGAAGAAGGTCTCGTCGTAAAAGATACCGAATACGATGGAGGCGAGCAGGAACCCGGTCGGATAGCCGCCCTGCAGGATGCCCGAAACGAAACCGCGCGCCTGCGGCGGGATCGACTCCATCGTCAACGACGAACCCAGCCCCCATTCGCCGCCCATCGCGACGCCGAACAGGGCGCGCAGGAGCAGGAAAATCGCCAGCGTCGGCGCGAGTGCGGCGGCAGCGCCCAGCACCGAGAAGCAGATGATGTCGAGCATGAGGATCGGCCTGCGGCCGAACCTGTCACCGAGCCGGCCGAAGATGAACGCGCCAATGAAGCGCATTGCGAGCGTCAGAAAGATCGCGTACGCGACATCGGGCACGCTGACGCCGAATTCCTTTGCGATCGCGGGCAGCGTGAAAACGAGAATGAAGAAATCGAACGCGTCAAGCGTCCAGCCCAGAAATGCCGCGATGACAACCTTCTTTTGCGGAGCAGTCAATTGCATGGTGTTCCTCCTTTGTGGCGGCGCTAGGGATAGAGCGGTCGGGGGACCCGAGCACGTCCATTTCTATCCGACACAGCAACTGTTGAACGATTCACGCGACAATCCCCAACGCAAATGGCATCGACGCAGTCCGAAGGGCGGTTTCTCCAGTTCCTGCGCAAACGCGTGCACGGCGCAGTCCCTCGCGTCGAGGCAACCCGAAGCAGCCGCCAGCGGCCGAGTATGGCCCGCGGCGATCGAGGATAGACCATGATTCCCGAGGTGACCGATAAGACTGGCGGCGATGACGCACGAAGAATCGTTGGCCAGTTCTCCGCTTATCGATCACGCTCCCGCCCGTGCCGCGACCGGAGAGTACATGTCCAGCAGTTGCAGTCGCGTCGCCTGCAGCCGTTCGGCCACGACTCCCAGCAGCCGCTGCATCAAGGTAAAGCCGAAGAGCGTGTCCTCCCTGCATGCCGCCAAAAGCTCCGTGCCTTCGAACGCCAACGCATCCACGCGCTCCAGTGTCCGTGCCTGGAAGTGCTTGCCTCTGCCCATCAACAATGCGGACCAGCCCAGCTCATCGCCGGCGAACAGCGTCTGCACGCGAAACGTGTGCCCCGGCGCGGCGATCTCAAGCGCCACAAGTCCGGTCACGATTAGGTAGAACTCCGAGCACTCATCGCCCTCGCGGAAGAGAATCTGATCCCGGTCGAAGCGTATCTCGTTCGCCATGGTCGCCAGCTTTTCGACGTGCCTGGGCTCGAACTCCGCCACAAACGGATGGTGCCGGAGCATTGCCAGAACAGTCTCCCTCATCGTGCCTTACCTTTCTTGCGCGTTATTCTGTCCGGGTCCCGCGGCCATTGGGCTGTCTTCAGCCCGCCAGGTACGCGGCATAGCGGGGTTCGTACATCTGCGACTTTGCGAACTCGAGGAGGTCGGCGGGCTTCGGCCCGCGCGTCAGTTCTCGACGGTAGGCAACGGCGGCGACCGCGGCCGCAATGTGCGCCGAGACGTCACGGATGTTCTTGAGCGGAGGATAAAGGCTTCCCTGCCGCAGGTCGTCTTCCGTGACCTGCTCGGCGAGCGTATGCGCCGCCGCCATGAACATTTCACCCGTGACGCGGCTGGCGCCGCACACGATGACGCCCAGGCCAACGCCGGGAAAGATGTACGAATTGTTGCCCTGCCGCGGTACGTAGCTTTGGCCGTCCAAGGTCACCGGGTCGAACGGCGAGCCGCAGGCGAACAGCGCGCGCCCGTCCGACCAGCGATACGCCTGCGTGGCCGTGCATTCCGCCTTGGAAGTTGGATTCGAGAGTGCAAACACGATCGGCCGCTTGTTGAGCGAGGCCATCGTGCGCACGACGTCTTCCGTAAAGGCACCTCCTACTGCCGCAACGCCGATGATGGCGGTCGGGCGCAATGTCTTCACCGCGTCGAGCAGACTGCCCACCGCAGGATGATCTTGCGCGTAGGGTTGCTTGTGCGCGGCGAGATCGGTTCGTTGCTTGACGACCAGACCGCGCGAGTCGAAAAGCCAGCATCGCCGCCGCGCCTGCGCCTCGTCCACCCCTTTCGCGACCATCGCTTCGACCATCAGATCGGCGATGCCCGTCGCCGCTTCGCCCGCGCCCTGGAACAGCAATGTCTGCTCGCCGAGCCCGCCGCCGGTGACCCGTAACGCGGACAGCATTCCTGCCAGCACGACTGCCGCGGTTCCCTGGATGTCGTCGTTGAACGTCGGGATCCGATCGCGATATTTCCGCAGCAACCGGAACGCATTGTGGGTTGCGAAGTCTTCGAACTGAATCACTACACCGGGAAAAAGCTTGCAGGCAGCGACCACGAACTCTTCGACCAGGGCGTCGTATTCCTCGCCGCGCAGGCGCGACTGATGCAGACCGATATAGAGCGGATCGTCGAGCAGTTCGGGGTTGTTGGTGCCGACGTCGAGAAGCACCGGCAGGCAGGCGTTCGGAGACACGCCCGCACATGCGGTGTAGAGCGCGAGCTTGCCGACGGGAATGCCCATCCCGTTTGCGCCCAGGTCCCCGAGACCCAGGATGCGCTCGCCGTCGCTGACGACGATAATCGCCACCTCGCGTCGCGGCCAGTTGGCGAGCACCTCCGCGACGCGACCGCGGTCGGCCGCACTGACGAAAATGCCGTGCGGACGCTGAAAAATGTGCGTGTATTGCTGGCACGCCAGCCCGACCGTCGGCGTATAGACGATGGGCATCATTTCATCCGGATGATCCATTAGCAGGCGGAAGAAAAGCGTCTCGTTGCGGTCGTGTAGCGCTCTCAAATTGATGTATTTCTCGAGATCCGTCGGCTTACGGCGGAAATTCTCGAGCACGCGCCCCAACTGCTGTTCCTGCGAAGAGACGTACGGTGGCAGCAGGCCGCGCAGGTGCAAGGTATCGCGCTCGGTTTCGGTGAACGCAGTTCCCTTGTTGAGCGCCGGATCCTGCAGGAGCGCTATGCCTTTCGGCAGTGCGGAAGACGCGTTCGCCATTACCTCTTCATGACTTTTCTGCAACATCGCTCACCTCCTCGCAGCTCTCGCTCGCCTTGCGGGCCGTCGAGCCCGCCAGTTGCGCGCGCCGCTTTTCAGCTTGTCTCGGGAACCATCTTGATCGCGCCACATGGACATTCGGAAACGCAGATGCCGCAGCCCTTGCAATAATCGAAATTGAACTCGAACCGCTTGCCCGGTCCCAGTTTG
The DNA here is from genome assembly GCA_035939595.1 of Casimicrobiaceae bacterium. Lineage (GTDB taxonomy): Bacteria > Pseudomonadota > Gammaproteobacteria > Burkholderiales > Casimicrobiaceae > PALSA-1003. The sequence goes on along the minus strand of DASZFQ010000092.1, from coordinate 47,478 downwards.
ATCACCGCGTTGTCGGGGCACACTCCATAACAGTTGTCGCACTCGAAACAGTTGCCGCATGACATGCAGCGGCGCGCTTCGAACAAGGCGTTCTCTTCGGTGAGACCGCCCACGACCTCTTCGAAAGTGGAGGTCCGGCGGGCGAGCTCGAGCAATGGACGCATCGTCTTGGGCGCATCGCTGAAATACCAGGGGTTGAGCATGTCGAACGTAGCGAGCTCGTGCTTGGGCGCGGGTGCGTAGGTGTTGCCAGAGAGCCAGGCGTCGATATGACGTGCCGCCTTCTTGCCGTGACCGACCCCGACAGTGACCGTGCGTTCCGACGGCACCATGTCGCCACCGGCGAAAATTCCTGCATAGCCCGTCATCATGTTGCGGCCCACTTGAACAGTGCCGTCTTTGATGTCGAGTCCTGGCACGCCGTCGAGCAGCGAGAGATCCACGTCCTGGCCCAGCGCCAGCACCAGTGAGTCGGCCTCCAGCGTCTCGAATTGCCCGGTTGGCTGGGGGAAGCCCGTGGCGTCGAGCACCATCTTTTCGACCGTAAGTGTGCCCGCGTCGGCCATGTTCTTGATCGTCGACAGCCACTTGATCAGCACGCCTTCCTGCAACGCCTCTTCGATTTCAAAGTCGTGCGCAGGCATCTTTTCGCGGGTGCGCCGGTAGACGATGATTGCTTCGGACGCGCCCAGCCGCTTGGCCGTGCGCGCAACGTCGAGCGCGGTGTTGCCGCCGCCATACACCACCACGCGAAGGCCCAGCATTGGCTTCTCTTCGCCCTCCATACTCCGCAGTACTGATATCGCATCGAGCATGTGCGCGGCTTCGCCCGCGGGAATGTATGCGCGCTTGGCGATATGCGCGCCTACAGCGAGAAACGCTGCGTCGAAGCGGCCCGCGCTCATCGTGTCGACGATGTTCGTGACCTTCGAGTTAAGTTCCAACTCGACACCCATGTCGAGGATGCGTTGTACCTCGCCATCGAGCACGTCACGCGGCAAGCGATATTTAGGAATCCCAAAACGCATCATCCCGCCGGCAAGCGGACCCGCTTCGACGATCTTGACGCCGTGGCCGAAGCGCCGTAGGTGATACGCTGCCGACAATCCCGATGGTCCGGCGCCGACGATGAGCACGCGCTTGCCGCTCTCGGCTTTGGGTGCAGAAAACTTCCAGCCGCACTTCAGGGCTTCGTCGCCGAGAAAGCGCTCGATCGAGTTGATGCCCACCGGCTCATCGACTTTGCCGCGGTTGCACGAGGACTCGCAAGGGTGATAGCAGACGCGCCCCATGATCGCCGGCAATGGATTGTCTTCCGTCAGCGCTCGCCACGCGGCTTCGTAGTCGCCGGACTCGGCGTGATAAAGCCAGCCCTGGATATTTTCCCCGGCCGGGCACGCGTGGTTGCAGGGTGGAAGGCGATCCAGGTACACCGGCCGGTTGGTGCGCCACGCGCCGGTCTTGTTGGCGAGACTCGAGCCGATATTCAGGGTGATCGCGAACGGCTTGTCCATTGACGATCTCCTATTGCAGCAAGCCGTACTCGTCGATATTGCGATCGGCCATCTTCTGAATCAGTGCAATGCGTCCGAGGTCCGGCGGATTGCGGAACAGATGGGCATAACGTTTCTGCAACTTGAGGTATTCGGCCACGGGCACCTTGTGCCGGATCGGGGTACTCGCCATGACTTCGCCGTCCTGCGCTTCGAACAGTGGGAAAAGACCCGTCTCGACTGCCAGACGCGCGATCTTGATCGTGTCCTCCGATGCCGAACCCCAGCCGAGGGGGCACGGCACGAAGATGTGGATGTAGCGCGCACCGTGAATCCCCATCGCGTACTTGACCTTGCGCTCGAGGTCGCGAAGATTGGAAACGCTCGCGGTCGCGACGTAGGGAATGCGGTGCGCCATCGCGATGCGCGGCACGTTTTTGCCGGTACCGAAGACATTCCCCGGGGAAGGCCCCACTGCCGGGGTCGTGGCGGTGCGCGCCAGTGGCGGCGTCGCGCTCGAGCGTTGCACGCCGGTGTTCATGTACGCCTCGTTGTCGTAACAGATATAGAGCACGTCGTCGTTGCGTTCGAACATGCCCGACAAGCAGCCGAAACCGATGTCGGTCGTGCCGCCATCACCGCCCTGCGCGATAACGCGCGCCGAAGTGTGCCCTAGCACACGCTGCGCGGCGGCGACGCCGGACGCCACCGCGGCCGCGTTGCCGAACAGCGAGTGAATCCACGGGATTTGCCACGAAGTCTCCGGATACGGCGTCGAGAACACTTCCAGGCAACCGGTAGCGTTGACCGCTATCAGCTGATTTCCGGTTGCCTGCATCGCCGCATCGATGGCGTAACGCGCGCCCAGGGCTTCGCCGCAGCCTTGACAGGCACGGTGCCCGGAATTGAGCGAGTTGGTGCGGTGCATGTCCGCCTGCACCGCGCGCTGGTTCTCCTTGAGCAGTCGATTACCGACAGTGAACGTGCCGGTTTGATAGAACTTGATCATCGTCTCTTCCACGAGGATTCTCCCGAGTTCAACCGATGCCAGACGCGACTGTTCCGATCCGGCGCAGGATCGCTTCAGCGGTGGGGCCGGTGCGCCGCGATTTGCTCTCGCGTTCCAGCTCGTAGCTGATCAAGTCGGCGTTCAGGTCGAGAAAGGTCACTTGCTCGAGCTCGTCACGTTCGGCATCCTCAAACAGTCGCATCAGCGAACCGCGAGTAATTGCGCGCCCGCCAAGCCCGGCGATAACGGTGTAGCCGTTGAGCACTATGCCCGACAGGGACTTGCGCACTCCATCGGAGACGATGCCGCCCAAGCCGACAGCGAGGCATTTTTCCAGCACGACGACACGCCTCGCGTGTTTCAACGCCTCACGTGAGGCGTTGAGAGGAAACGGACGAAACGAGCAGATCGAGACCGAGCCGATCAGTGAGCCTCGCGCACGCATCTCGTCGACGACTTCCTGCACGGTGCCGTTCAACGAGCCGAGTGCAACGACGATCGTCTCCGCATCATCGGTGCGGTAGCATCGAATGAGTCCACCCGAGTTGCGCCCGAATTCCTTATTGAATGCCGTGGCGAGTTGCGGAATCAGTCCCAGCGCGCGCAATTGTTTGTGGTGCGCGAGGTAACGCACTTCGGTGAATGCTTCCGGCCCGACCAAGGCACCGATGCTCACCGGGTCCGCCGGATCGAGAATCTGTCGGGGCTCGTATGGCGGAAGGAATGCATCGACCTGGTCCTGCGTCGGCACGTCGACGCGTTCATACGCGTGGGTCAGGATGAAGCCGTCCATGCAGACCATGACCGGGCATGAAAGCTCTTCGGCGAGGCGGAACGCCTGGATGTGCAAGTCCAGCGCTTCCTGATTCGTTTCCGCGTATAGCTGGATCCAGCCGGCATCGCGCATCGACATGCTGTCCGAATGGTCGTTCCAGATGTTGATGGGTGCGCCTATCGCGCGGTTGCCGACCGTCATTACGATCGGCAGTCCGAGTCCAGCGGCGTTGTACACGGCTTCCGCCATGAACAGCAGTCCCTGGCTGCTCGTGGCAGTGTAGGAGCGCGCCCCGGCTGCCGAGGCGCCTATCGCCACCGACATTGCCGCGAACTCGGATTCGACATTGATGAACTCGCAGTTGACGAGTTCCCCGGCCTTGACCATCTCACCGAGGCCCTCGACGATGTGTGTCTGGGGGGTGATTGGATAGGCGCAGATCACTTGCGGCCGGCAGAGCGCGACGGCCTCGGCGACCGCGCGCGAACCTTCCGTTTGCTTAAGCATCGATCGTCTCCTCCGCTTTGCTCGCAATGGCGAACGCGTCCGTTGCTGCGGCCACATTCTTCTCGGCGACCGAAGCGGGGAATTTCTGGCGGATCGCCGCAAGGACCGATGCCAGCGTGATCACGCCGGTGATCGCGGCGAACCCTCCCAGAAGCGCGGCATTCGGCACCGGGCGGCCGACATACTTCAGTGCGAGCTCGGTGGCTGGAAGCGTGCGCAACCGATATCGTTGGACGCCGCGCGCGAATCCGCCGAGCCCCAGTTCATCGAAGCTTTTCGTCGAATTGAGAAGGATGTACCCTCGTGCGGGCAGGCCATTGAAGAGATCAACCTGGTGCAGGAGTGTCTGGTCCTGGATGATCAATGCGTCGGGCTCGAGCACCGGCTCGCGCAGCCGGATCTCCTTGTCGTCGATGCGGCAGAACGCCATGACCGGCGCTCCCATGCGCTCCGAGCCGAAACTGGGGAACGCCTGCGCGTAACGCCCCTCCAGAAACGCGGCAACCGACAACATTTCGGCGCCGGATACCACGCCCTGCCCGCCACGGCCGTGAATGCGAATCTGGAACATCATGACTCTCCTGACGCGCTTTCGGGACCGCAGCCGGCGACGGCCGGCGGGGGTTTGTTTCGAAGAAAGGCGTCCTTGCTCTCGCAAATTCTGATCGTATTGCCGAAGGCTACCTTTGACGCAGATCAAGACTTTCTAACGCGGCGCGGGATAACTTGATGTCGTCGCGCACTGCGACGCCCGGCGCGCCTGGGTACCACTGCTCCCCGCGGAGTGCGGGTTTCAAGGGACCACCGCCTCAAATCGGGGCCAAAGGAGTCGCAAGATGGAGCACACCAGCCCGCTGATCGCCGGCGTGGGACTTGCCGACCGCGCGCGCAAAAGCCGCTGGCCAGCCAGGCTGGACTTGACCCAAAGCGCCACGGGTCTTGTTCTGGTGCTGTTCATGTGGGGCCACATGTTCTTTGTTTCCTCGATTCTTGTCGGCAAGGACGCAATGTGGGCAATCACCAAGTTCTTCGAGGGTTATTTTTTCTTTGGCGCGTCGTATCCCTGGATTGTTTCGATGGCGGCAACGGTGGTCATCGCGCTTGTCGTCACGCACGCCTTGCTTGCCGTGCGCAAGTTTCCCATCGACTACCGCCAGTTCAAGACCTTCCGCGGCCACATGCGGATGATCCATCACGAAGACACGACCCTGTGGTTCTGGCAGGTGTTCACCGGTTTCGCCTTGTTCTTTCTTGCTTCCGTGCATCTGTACATCATGCTGACCCGGCCCGACCGCATCGGGCCTTTCGAGTCCTCGGATCGTGTCTGGAGCGAGCATCTGTGGCCGTTGTATATTCTGTTGCTGCTGGCGGTCGAGCTGCATGGCGGCATTGGTCTCTATCGCCTAGCCGTGAAATGGGGCTGGTTCACAGGTAGCGATGCCAACGCGACGCGGCATCGGCTCAAGATGCTCAAGTGGGCGATCACCGTGTTTTTCCTCGTGCTGGGCTTTGCCACGCTTGCGGCCTATATCAAGATCGGCATCGAACACCAAGGCCACTACGGCGAGCGTTATGTTCCGTCCCACTTGCAAGCGTTGCCCCAGCCCGTTGACCCCAGCGAGGGTATCGATGCGCGCAAGAGCGTCCGGTGAGAGTGATCTATACCGATGTACTGGTCATTGGCGGCGGCCTTGCCGGGCTTCGCATGGGTATCGGCGCCAAGCGCCGCGGCCACGACGTCGTCATCCTGTCCCTGGTGCCGCCCAAGCGCTCACACTCTTGTGCGGCGCAGGGCGGCATGCAGGCGAGCCTGGGCAATGTGGTCAAGGCGCAGGGCGATAACGAGGACGTGCATTTTGAGGACACGGTGCGCGGCAGTGACTGGGGTGCTGACCAGAAGGTGGTGCGCATGTTCGTCAATACGGCGCCCAAGGCGATCCGCGAACTCGCCGCATGGGGTGTGCCGTGGAGTCGGGTCCAGAAGGGCAACCGCGAGGTCATCATCAATGGCGAGAAAGTCGTCATTACCGAGCGCGACGAGGCGCACGGCCTCCTGACCCAGCGCGATTTCGGCGGCACCAAGAAATGGCGAGCCTGCTACGTCTCCGACGGCACCGGTCACGCCATGCTGTACGCGGTCAGCGACCAGGCGATCGCGCATTCGATACCCGTACACGAGCGCATGGAAGCACTGGCACTGATCCATGACGGGGCCCGCTGCCAAGGCGCGATCGCGCGCAACCTCGTCAGCGGTGAACTGACGGCCTACGTCGCCAAGGCCACGGCGATTGCCAGCGGCGGCTCCGGCCGCCTTTACCGGTCGACGACCAACGCGGTGATCTGCGAGGGCATCGGCACCGCCCTGGCTCTGGAAACCGGCGTCGCGGCCGTGAGCAACATGGAAGCCATCCAGTTTCACCCGACCGCCATTTTTCCTGCCGGCATTCTGGTCACCGAAGGCTGTCGTGGCGACGGTGGACTGTTGCGCGATGTCGACGGCAAGCGCTTCATGCCCGACTACGAGCCGGAAAAGAAGGAGCTGGCGTCACGCGACGTCGTGGCGCGCCGCATGGAAGAGCACATTCATCGCGGGAAAGGCGTGAAGTCGCGCTTCGGCGAACATCTGTGGTTGGACATCACGCTGCTCGGGGCCGCGCATATCAACAGCAACCTACGCGAAGTCAAAGAGATCTGTCGATACTTTCTCGGCATCGATCCGATTAAGGACTGGATACCGGTGCGTCCCGCACAGCACTATACGATGGGCGGCGTCCGCGTCAATTACACCGGCGAGAGCCCGACGCTCAAGGGATTGTTTGCGGCCGGGGAAGCTGCATGCTGGGACATGCATGGCTTCAACCGGCTCGGCGGAAATTCGGTAGCCGAAACCGTGGTCGCAGGCATGATCGTGGGCGAGTTCATAGCCGATTTCTGCGACAGTCCCGATAACGACGTCGAGCTCTCAACCGGACTGATCCACGAATTCCTGCAGCGCGAGCAAGCCAAGGTCGATGCGCTCATCGCCGGTACCGGCAATGAGGAAGCGAATGCGCTTCGCACTCGGATGCAGGAGATCATGACCGAGAGAGTCGGCATCTTTCGCACCGGCGACGATCTTGCCTCCGCAGTCGAAGAACTCCAGGAGTTGCTGCTGCGAAGCCGGAACATCGGGCTGCGCTACCGCGCGCGCGGCGCGAATCCGGAGCTCGTCTCCGCATACCGGGTGCAGAAGATGCTCAAGCTGGCGCTATGTGTCGCCCACGGCGCGCTGACCCGCACCGAGAGCCGTGGAGCGCATTTTCGACAGGACTATCCGCGCCGCAACGACGCCGAGTGGCTGAAGCGCACGCTGGCGACGTGGAAGAACGCGGACGACACGCTGCCCTCGCTCACGTGGGAGCCGCTCGACGTCATGCAAATGGAACTGCCGCCGGGCTGGCGCGGCTATGGTGCGAAGGATTATTTGGACCATCCGGACACCGCAAGGCGTGCTGCGGAAGTTGAGGCAATCCGCTCAACGCTCTCGGAATCGGGGCGTTGGGCAGTCCAGGAGGCGTTGATGCCGTATGAAACGTTGTTGCCAACTCGGTTTCGCGGTCGCAACGAACGCATCGACGAGCCACGGGAACGGCAGGCCGCGATTCGTCAAAACGCGAGGCGGACATGACCGACGTTGCGGTGATTCCGATGCAGGTGTCCGCGACGGCGGCTCAGCACCGCAAGCTCAAGATCGGAATCTTGCGGTACAACCCGCAAGAGGCTGCGAGTGTCCCGCACATGCAGACGTACGACCTGGAGGAGGCGGACGGGATGACGCTGTTCATCGCGCTCAACGAAATCCGCGAAAAGCAGGATGCATCGCTGCATTTCGATTTTGTATGCCGCGCCGGAATCTGCGGCAGCTGTGCGATGGTGATCAACGGCCGCCCAGCGCTTGCCTGCCGCACTCTGACAAAAGATCTCGGGCCCGAGATATCGCTGGCGCCTCTACCCGTGTTCGAGTTGATCGCCGACCTCTCCGTCAATACCGGCAAATGGATGCGAGCGATGAGCGAGCGCCTGCAGACCTGGGTGCATAGGAAGGAAAAAGAGGTCGACCTTTCGCGGCTCGAGGAACGCATGGAGCCGGAGCTCGCGCAGAAAATCTATGAACTCGACCGCTGCATCGAATGTGGCTGTTGCGTTGCGGGTTGCGGCACCGCGCGAATGCGCGAGGATTTCGTCGGCGCAGTTGGCTTGAACAAGATCGCGCGATTTCGGCTCGATCCCCGCGACGCGCGTGACGATGAGGACTTCTATGAGCTAATTGGCGACGATAACGGCGTTTTCGGTTGTATGTCGTTGCTTGCCTGCCATGATGTCTGCCCGAAATCGTTGCCGCTCGCCACGCAGATCGCTTTCGTGCGCCGCAAGATGGCGAGTGCCGGATGGAAATGACGTTGCATCGATCCCGGTTCCGCGCTCATGCCGGTTGAGCTGCCGATCGATGCTAATATCAAACCCCTACGTGGCGGGCGCATGGCGGCCCTGAGGTGCGACAACCGTGCAATTGGCGAAATACGTTAAGTTCCGCGAGGAGAAGTTCGGCGCTGTGCTGTTCGAAACGCGCTCCGAGAAGGTCTTCACGCTCAACCCCACCGCCACGGCCGTCGTGCGCGAGATCCAGGCCGGTGGCGATGAGGATGCGATCACGGCGCGACTGAAGGCACGCTTCGATGACGGCGACGGCGCGATCGGGCGCGAAGTCGTTGCCTTCATCGCCGACCTGCGGCAGCGGGGCCTCGTCGAGGGCTGATAGCGTGACCCAACCGGCGACGGATGCGACCGCCGCGGTCGCGATCCCTGCGATGCCAGATGGCGGCGCCGAGGCGGAGGACCTCGCCGCCCCGCTTTACGTTGCCTGGCAGATCACCAACGAGTGCAACCTTGCCTGCCTGCACTGCATCGAGGAGAGCGGGCCGGGCAAGGCTTTCGCCGATGAACTCGACACGGTGCAGCTATTCTCGGTCCTCGACCAGCTGCTGGACCACCAAGTCCCCTACCTGTCCTTTTCGGGCGGCGAGCCCATGCTGCATCCACAGTTCTTCAGGATGGTGGAGCACGTCTGCGCAGGGGGCGCTCAGCTTAAGATCGAGACAAACGGGCACTATCTGTCTGCCGAAAACTGCGCAAGACTGAAGGAGCTGGGCGTCAAGGCGGTCCAAGTGAGTCTCGACGGGGCATCCGCGCAGACGTTCGAGCGCATGCGCGTGCGTGGGAACTTCGACCGCACGCTCGACGGCCTGCGCAACCTATGCTCGGCGGGTGTGCCGGTGGAGATCAACTTCTCTCCGGCCCGCTTCAACGTGCATGAAATTGGCCCGATCGTCGACCTCGCCTACAAGCTGGGTGCATACAGTTTCTACACGGGTCGCACGATGTACACCGGCAACGCCGTCAAGGCTTGGCGCCACCTGGAGCTCGCGGACCCGCAATACGACGCGTTCTTCGCTGTCCTGCGCGAGAAGGCCGAGGAGTACCGCGGCCGCATGCGCGTCTACTTTCACGAGGCTGGCTTGCTCGAGGAACTGCGCTACCGCCTGCAGCACCCAGCCGCGCTGCTGATCGTGCTTCCCAATGGGCTGGTCAAGCTCATCAACGCCCTGCCCTTCGTGTGCGGGGATTTTCGTCGCCAGACGCTGCCGGAGATCTGGGCAAATTTCCGCCGCGCCTGGCACGACCCGCGTGTGGCACAGTTTGTCACCGACCTCGCCGTCGACCCCGGCCGGACGCGAACGCTGCATCAATGGGTCTATCTTTGAGCATGCTGTCTGCGGACCGGGGCGCTCCGGCGCGCCCGGTGCTGCACCGTCTGTTCGCCGTTTGCCGGTTAGTTCGCTATCGGTTTTTTCTCTATGCCGGGCTGCTCCCGTACCTGCTCGGCGCGGCTTGGGCCTACGCCCGCGCGGGTGCGTTCGCCGCGCCGATCTTCTGGAGCGGCCTCGCCGGTGTTGTGCTGGCTGTCATCGGCGTCGAGGCGTTCAACGAGTACTTCGACTCACGCATGGGCACCGACCGCGTCTTCAACCCGGCCGAACTGCCACCGATGTCCGATGCGGTGCTCTGGCTGGGCATCGTTGCCTTCGGCGGCGCGCTGGCGGTCGGCATCTACCTGACCGAGCGTCGCGGCTGGCCGATCCTCGCCTTCGCACTCCTGGGTGGCACCGCGGCGATCTTCTATGTGGCGCCCCCCATACGCTGGGCCTATCGCGGCCTGGGTGAACTGGTGATCGCCCTGTCGTACGGGCCCTGGATGGTGCTGGGCAGTCTCTACCTGCATACGCAGTCGCTGTCGTGGGAGGCGCTCTTCGCGTCGCTGGTACCAGGCTGCCTGATCATGGCGCTGGCGGTGGTCAACGCAATCCCGGACTACCACCAGGATCGATTGGTCGGAAAACGCAATCTCGTCGTACGCCTCGGCCGCCGGCGCGCGGTTTGGCTCTACCTCGCCCTTGCGGCGGCCGGGCTTTTGGTGGTGCCGGTTGGTGTCGCGAGCGGTATCTTCCCGGCTACTTGCGTGGCTGCCTTGCTGGCGCTACCGCTGCTCCTGGCGAGCGCCCACTCGGCGCTGCACACCTACGAAACGCCGCGCGCCTTCGTTCCCGCCGTGCGCAGCATTGTCGGCTGCTATCTTGTCGCCGTCTGCCTTTTCACCGTCGGCGTCCAGGTCTCGGCGTGGCGCCCCTTTCGCTTATGAATCGGATCGATCACCTGCGCGCGCCGCTGTTCGTGTCCTGGCAGATCACGCGTGACTGCGACCTGTGCTGCCTGCATTGCTGTACCGAGTCGGCGCCTGGCAAGCGACTGCCGGACGAGCTCGACGCCACCGAGGCGCTGCGGCTGGCCGAGGAGATTGCCCGCAATGCAGTGCCCTACGTGATGCTGTGCGGCGGTGAACCTTTGGTGGTGCCTCACTTCGTTGCCTTGGCCGAGGCACTCGGGCGGGCAGGCGTTCAACTCAAGATCGAGACCAACGGGCAGCGCTTCGATGCCGAACTCGCCGCTCGGCTCACCCGCCTGCCCATCCGCTCGGTGCAGATCAGCCTCGACGGCGACACGCAGCAGGTCTACGAGCACCAGCGGCCAGGCGCGTCGCTCGCCAAAGCCCATGCGGCCTGCTGTGCCGCTCGCGCGGCCGGGCTGCCACTCGAGATCACCTTTGCGCCGACCCGGCTCAACATTCACGAGGCTGGGCCGGTCATCGAGCGGGCACGGGCGCTTGGTGCCTTCCGCGTCAATACCGGGCGGCTTATGCGCATCGGCACTGCCGCGCGGCTGTGGGACAAGCTCGAGCCCACCGAGGAGCAATACCGGGCGTTTCGCCGCCTGTTGCGACGCATGGGCCGGCTCCTGGAGGGTCAATTGGAGTTATGCCATGTTCCGTTCGATCTCGAGGAAGGCCTGCGCGGCAGCCTCCAAACGCCGCCGGCAACCCTGCTCGTGCTACCCAACGGCTGGGTCAAGGTTGCCGCCGCGCTGCCACAGATCTGCGCGGACCTACGTCGCGACACCTTGCTGGAGGCCTGGGAGGCCTACCGCAATGCCTGGCGGAGTGATACAGTGGTTGCTGCAGTACGGCGCGCGATCGCCGATCCATCGCGTCACGCGCAAGCCAATACGTGGCGGTTGTTACCCGTTGCCCGGGTGTGACTTGACGGAGGGAAAATGAGCGAGATGAACCTGACGATCGAAGCCGCGAAGGCCGGCGACGAACGCAAGACCGATACGGCGCAGCCGGCGCAAAAGCCGGCGTGGGAAACGCCCAAGCTCGAGGACGTTTCCGAGCAGGTGATGGCTCAGCCGTACATCCGCTTCACCTGAGATACCGAAAACTTCCTGCAATGCCGGGGCGCTCGGTCGAAGACTACCGGGCGCCCCTTTTTCTTGCCTGGCAGCTGACCAACCGCTGCGCTGCGCGCTGCATCACCTGCTGCGAGGAATCCGGTCCCGATAAGGCATGGAGCGATGAGCTTCCCCGTGACGAAGCGATCGCGCTTGCGCGGCGCATCGCGGCGTTCGGCGTTGCCTACGTTGCCTTCGGTGGTGGCGAGCCGCTAGGTGTACCGCATTGCTGGGATCTGCTGGAGCTGCTCGGCGCGGCCGGCATCGCGCTCAAGATCGAGACCGACGGCAGTCACATCGACGATTCCGCGGCCGATCGGCTCTCGGCGCTCGGCGTCGAGTGCATCCAGATTTCGGTCGACGGAGCGACGGCGGCGACGCATGAACGCGTGCGACCGGGATCGAGCTTCGCCGCGGCGGTCGCCGCCATCGAGCGATTGGTCGCGCGCGGTCGTGTACCGCAATTGGTTTTCGTTCCCACCCGCTCTAACCTGCACGAGATCGTCGCCGCGTTCGATCTGGCGGCGACGCTCGGCTGCGGCGCATTCGTGACCGGCCCGCTCATGCGCATCGGCCGCGCCGCTGGCGCCTGGCAGCGCATTGCATGCAGCAGCGAGGAGTGGCGCGCCGCGGTTACCGCGCTGAGAGAACGCGCAGCGTCGATCGGCCCCGGAATGGCCCTTTCGATCTATCCTTGGGACATTCTTGCGGAGATGGAAACGCGGCTCGAGCGACCGCAGGCGATGCTCCTGGTCGTGCCCAACGGCAAGGTCAAGCTGCTCAATGCGCTCCCTTTCGCCGCCGCCGACCTGCGCTGCGATTCGCTCGAGGATGCGTGGCGGGCCTATCGCGACGCCTGGCATGCGCCGGAGGTGCGCGAATTCATCACCCGCTGCCGCAGCAATCCTGCGCTGCTGAAGCACGCCAATGAGACATGGCCGATGGTTAAGAACGACGGTTGACCCCCGCGCCGGAAACCCCAATACTCAAGCTGCTGTGATTGAATACTTACCCGTCGTAGCGAAGCTGTCGAGGGCCCGGGAGGCCGCTGATCGGTTGCGATGCGTCGACTGACGTTGGGGCTACTGGCCGCCTGCACCGCTTCTACGGCCGATGCAGACGATAGTTAAGGAGTCAAGGCAATAAACGGTGTCGCGCACATCCGGAGATACGGTACCTCCCATGGGCAGCGTACACAAGCGCGCCGACGGCCTGGCAGGGCCGAGCGTCTATTCTGCGCCCGGCTGCCCAGGTGGAAATCCCAGATCGAGGAATACATTGCCGCCTGGTCCAGGCGCCTACCGGTAGCTCACATTCGCGGTGTGCTTGATGATGACCTCGTTGAACCACCGACCCGCGGATTATTTGCTGCATTTAGCTTAGCTACAGGCCGCTGTCCCTCGAGGGTGTGACGAAGACGCTCGGGCGCATGCGCACCGAAATCAGAGTGCACGTCCTAGCCTATAACCTGAAGCGCGTGATGCGCATCTTGGGCATCGGCGCAATGATGCGAGCGATGAGCGCTTGAGCCTTACAGGCTCGTATTTCGCCCCAAAAAATTGGCGCCCTCAGCCTCATGCGCCACCCAAAGGCGTAACCGCCTCTTACGGGTTACAGGACAGCGAAAAGGCTCTGCGCTGACCCTCCAAGGCTAGGTCCGCCATCGTCGCTCAACTCGGAATATGCGCGAGCGTTTTTGCACAGTCTCGGCCACAGCCGATCGTAGCATTTCGAACTTCAAAGGGGGCATTCGCCGGCTGGACCAGATGGCCGAAGGCGCCGCCCATGTACTGACGCCGAGGTTTATGTGCGGTACCGCACGGACGCCATTTGCTTGCCCGCCTACGCTGCGAACGGGATTTGCTGGTCCAATAACTCCTTGGGGGAAATCCGATGAAGACTGCACAAGTTATCGACAGTCCGCATGTTCGTCTCGCGCCCAATGCGTCCGTGTCATCCCCGCGCAGCGACACGCTAGGGTTCGCCGTCGGACCCGCACCCCGGCGATTGCGGCAGGCGCTCGCGCGAGTGAATGATCTCAAGCGGGCGTTGGCACAGAGTCAGCAAGAGTCGGCCGCCGCACGGGCGCAGGTCGCAATTTTCACTAAAGCCTATGCGCCGCTCATTAGCCCCGCGATCCACCACGAAGTGCGCGCAGTGGATTCGGCATGGCGTTTAATGGATCTCCCCTTATACGCAGGGTTAGGCGCGATTGAGATGTCGCGTGTTGTGCAGGCCTTGGCCAAGCGACGTCTGTTCCGGAAGAGTGACGTGCTTTTTCGAGCTGGAGATCATTTCAAAGCGCTCTACGCAATACACAGCGGCTCGTGCAAGACCGTATTGCTCAGCGTAGACGGGCAAGACCGGGTCGCTGGTTTCCACATGGCTGGAGAAATCATCGGTATTGACGGCATCGGCACCAACATCCACGACTGTCAGGCGACCGCATTAGAAGATCTAGAAATTTGTCCGATATCGTTCGATACAATCGAGAATCTTGCGCGACTCAGCGATGTGTTCCGGCAAAACTTGAACAAGCTTCTGTCGCAAGAGAGCGCGCGCATGCGCGTATTGATGCTCGCGCTGGGGACAATGCAGGGCGAACAACGTCTTGCGGCGTTCCTGCTTGACTTGTCGCAGCGGTATCGCGCACTCGGCTATTCGTCGTGCGAGTTCGTGTTGCGAATGACGCGTGAAGAGATCGGGAGTTACCTCGGACTCAAGTTGGAAACAGTGAGTCGTCTGTTCGCCCGATTGCAGCGTGAAGGTACGCTCCAGGTGCAAGGGCGGTTGGTGAAATTACTAGACCGTGGAGCGCTGAGTCGACGCGTCGATTGCGGTGTCTAGCGGCTCTGCACCGCTCGCCAACCAGGCGATGCGCTGGTCGAATTCGTAGGTATGTTCCGGATGGGACCAGCGGGTGGTTCTCAACCTTCGGATGACCTCGTGGAACGTTGCCGCGACCGTGTGAAGTCCGCTTTACGGCAAAGCGACTCTCCGATGTGGGTCGAACTGAAGGTAACCACGTTAGATGGACACCTGAATTAGAGCAACTGATACCGTCGACGATCAGAACGCGGTCGGCCACAACCAGTCCATCGCCGCCACCTCGCAATTCGCCTCAAAGCGGACGCTCAGCACCGCGCCGGCCCTAGCAGCTCGTGTCAACAAGGCTGCACCTTTAGGCAGCGAAGCTGCACCTTGTGCTAATAGGTGCGTGCGCGTAATCGTTGCCTGCGCCTTCCCTATGCGGGCGCGGGTACCAGAACCGGGTCGAGAACGCGGTCGGCGACGGTCATTACGCCGCCAAAACGACGCCGCGCGACCGTGGAGGTATCGACTCCATTGTCAACGACGAGCCGAGCCCCCATTCGCCGCCCATCGCTACGGATACGAGCAAGAACCCCCAGTCATAACTATTTCCAGGAAGCCACTACTTGTACTGCGATGCAGCCTTGTCAAGGGCATTCCTCATCGAGGTCCAGGCTGCATCCACACCGGACTGCATTTGTTCCCACGCCGATTCATTGGCCGTGCGCATTTCCTGCAATTTCGAGTAGGCGAAATCCCGGTCCGCGCGCAACGCTTTGATCTGCGTGTCATAGCTGACGCGTACGTCGCTGCTCATTTGCTTGCTTTTGGCGTTCAGGTTATCGACTTCCGCGTCCCATTTCTTGATTTCGGATTCCATCGTCGTGAAATATTCGTCTTTCTTACCCATGGCCTGCCTCTATTTGGTTGTACCCGTTGATAGCAATGTATCCCCACCCGCAATCCACAAGCCCGGTACATGATCGATTGGAACGCGGGCTTCAGTTCACGGAGGTGCGCCGGGCGCCATCCACCCCGTTGGTTGTATTCGAGCATCCACCGACAGCGCTCGTCTGTGCGGCGGCGTACATATACGTTTCTCGGGTCGCCAACGTTCATACTCCTACCCTTAAGTCGGGACTGAGGAGCGCTCGGCCCGAGACGGTTTTTGATCAGGCGAAGATCAGCAAGGATCCGCCGTACAGCACAAGACCGATGATGAGCGCGATCACGCAGTAGCCCATGATGTCCTTGATGCCGAGGCGCGCGATCGCTAGGATTGGCAAGGCCCAGAACGGCTGGATCATATTCGCGGTCTGTTCACCCATCGCCGTTCCCATTGCTGTTATGGCAGGATCGACATGGAGTTTGACCGCGGCCGGAACCATGAAGGGGCCCTGCACCGCCCAGTGACCCCCGCCGGAGGGCACGAAAAAGCTGATGATGTTCGACGAAATGAACGACCAGAATGGCAGCGTGTGCGCGCTCGAAAAGGAGACAAAGCTTTGCGCAATAACTGCGGCCAATCCTGTTTCCGTCATGATTCCCATGACGCCACCATAAAGCGGAAACTGGAGCAGGATCGGACCAACGGTCCTCGCCCCCGCATTGAAGGAGCGGACATATCGGATCGGGCGCCAATGGAATATTAGCCCCAGCATCAGGGCACCGAAGATGAATCCATTAATGTCGAGCGAGAACCCTGCCGTTCGGATCGTATGCCATTCATAGGCAACACCCATCAGGACGAGCAGAACCGTGATGATCCACGAATCCTCAAGCAAGGTCGCGAAGCTCCGCGCGCGCTTTTCGGGCTCGTGAACCTCGTCTTGTTGTATAAGCACCGCCGGATCGACCTTCTTCATCTCCTTATCTTCCGGGCCCATGAAGTAAAGAGCAACGGGGATAAGAATGACGAGGAGGACGACCGGAACCAGGTTATAGTAGGTGAAAATCGTTTCATCGAACCCGGCGATCTTGCCCGTCACTTTCTCGACGATGTTCAAAGCGCTACCATGAGTAGCCGTCGCCAAGGCGATCGAACTCGACAGCCCCGACGCCCAAACCATGAACCCCATATAAGCCGCTGCGACCAGGAAGCCGAAATCGACATTGCGCAGGCGCTTGCCGATCTCGCGTGCCACCAAGGCACCGACCACAAGGCCAAAACCCCAATTGAGCCACGCGCCGATCGCGGCGGCGAGGAATACCGTGATGGCCGCACCAGCCTGATTCGTCGGCAACGCGGCCAGCTTCTTAAGCAAATTCTTGATGAGGGGCGCATCCGCCAGCGCTACCCCCGTCACCAGGATAAGGGCCATCTGCAGCGCAAAGGCCAGAATGCTCCAAATGCCGTTGTACCAGGAATCGATTACCTTGAAGACATCGCTCGGTGTCCAGATCATCGCCGCGACCACCGTGACGAACGTCAGGATAACCGCATAAAGATATGGGTCCGGTACATATCGCTCGGCGTAGCGAACACAGAGCCGGGTGATTTGACGCAACATGGTTTCCTCCCTTGATTGAGATTCACGGGGTATTTCTGGTACTTTGTCCGAGATGATCTGCGACGCCTCGGTGCGACCAGACGTGATCCCTGTAGTGGCAGTGCGGTTTAGAGTCCAAGGCTAAAAAGTATTCGTTCCGATCGCTTCCGGCGTTGCGATTGAGGCCAATCGCGCCGCGTAGACTGTTGGAGGCAGGCCGCCCAAACCGGTCGATGCTCCTTTTTATGTCGCGAAGCCTCGATCAAGATCGGGGCCGCCGGCGAGAACGTTTTCCTAACGAATCGGGGGGCTTTGGCGAAGGCCACCTCACGCGCTGATCTTCTGCTCCGATACCGCTTGAGCAACGCTTCAGTTACGACTCCGAGCAAAACGTGTTCTTCATCAATTTCGAGCGACTCACCGTCAAGACACTCGACGACGTCGAGAAGATCCGCAAGATGATCGTGAAATTCTCATAGTTGACGATCCCGAAGACCCTCTTCTTTAGTGGAGCGAGGCGCGCCTCGGTCACAAGATCGCGGCGCCCAGGCGGACCGGGAACCGCAAGTATCGCCGTATCGAGCCCGCGCCAGGTCGCTACGTGAGGGCGAAGGCGGAATGAAACTCGAGACCTCGGTGTTCGTGATCCCGGCCCAATTCGGGGGTCGCTCCGAGCGCTCGGGCGTCAAAACCGCGAGGACCGTGTCGTGGTGCTCAACGATGTGGCGAAGCGAGTGGTCGAAGCCCAACGAGGACTGCATCGGGTGTTCGTGTTCGTCGCCAGCAAAGGCAAACCGCGCCAGCCAATCCGCTACATGAACAACACGGCTTGGCAGAAAGCACGCAAGGCTGCTGGACTGGCGGTTCGGGTGCACGATCTCAAACACACGTTCGGACGGAGTTTGCGTACTGCCGGCGTGTCGTTGGAGACGCGCAAAGTTCTGCTTGGCCACAGTTACCAGCGGAATTGACCTCTAGGATCACGCGACTTGGTCGACCGGCTCTGCCGCCAAAGATTATCTCAAACCCAGGCGGGCTTCTACACGGGCATTGTTGCTACCATCGGAACCATTGTCGTGTCCCACATCCACAACCTGCGTTCTTGCCGTCGATTCACGGCCTTTGACCTTCCGGGACCACGCATTGGCACCGTCGAGAAACCGGGAACCCGCCGGTCTCTTTGAACGTCGCCGGATGCGAACCTCGCTAAGGCGGGATTCGAACATCCGAAACCCAGCGCCCAGCTTAGCTTCCAGCGAAGTGTTGGCAAAACTGTCATTGCGATGTCGACCTCGGTCAGGTCGTACAGACGCTTCAGCATCGCGGCCCGGGGCGGCAGACGCAGGAGCGGCGGGTGGGGGCAGGAGCGAGCGCTTGGCTGGACGCCATTTACCGCGTGATGCGGAGAGTAGTATCCTCCAACCTTTTGTATCAAACGGGGCTAGGGACTTTGCGGAATGGTGACGCCTTACAAAAATCCGTGGCATGCGGTTAGCATTGTCGCCGGCTTCGCGGCGTGCCCGACCGCCGAGGAGCTGTGCCACAAACGCTTTCTGAGCGACGAGGCACCCCGATTGCCGCTTCTAGAATGCTCGTCGCCTTGGCGCTGCAAATGCATTTACCGCCATTTCTCAGATCGTCGCTTGGACCCCCGTCGCGCGACAGATCGCGGTAGGTTCCCGAGTCCAAGGATGGGGGCAGAGAGGCGTGAGACGGGCGGACGGCGGGCAGAGGATCAGTGAACAAGCGAAGTCGATGCACGAGTAGATCGTCGTGGACGCGCGTGCGCTCCTTGCCCTGAGCCGTCTCCCTACTTGGATGCGAAAAGCCGGTCTTTGCTGGGATTTCTGCGGGCGTCTTTGGGGAATCAGGAGCCCAACTCTTCTTTGCGTTGCTTGAGTTTAGCTTTCTCTAGGGCACGGGAGGCCGCACGGAGAAGACCCGTGTTACCGTTCCCCTATGAATGTTACCTAGAGTTTACTGCTGGCAAGCCGCTCGACGTATCGCGCCAGCAGGTCGACTTCCAGATTGACCCGCATCCCGCAGGCGAGTCCACCGAGCGTTGTTGCCGCCAGTGTATGCGGGATCAGATTGGTCGCAAAGCGCCGCCCCAGCACGCGGTTAACCGTCAAGCTCACGCCGTCGACGGCGATCGACCCCTTGGGCGCGATGAAGCGTGCGAGCTCCTCCGGCGCGTCGACCTCGAGCAAGTGGCTGCCCCCGGTGACGCCGACCGCATCCATGCGCGCGACCACGCCGACACCGTCGACGTGGCCGCTGAGCAGATGGCCGCCGAGCCGGTCGGACAGTCGCAATGCCTTTTCCAGGTTGACCCGCGTGCCGTCGTCCAGCCCCACGGTGCAGCGCAGCGTTTCTGCCGACACGTCGAAACAAAGCGTGTTGCCTTGCGCGGCAACGACGGTCAGGCAGCAGCCGGCCACGGCTATGCTGTCGCCCGGTTTGACATCGTCGAGCCCCAAGGTGCCGACCTCGATGACCAGGCGCAGGCCGTCACCGTGCGGCATCGTCCGCGCGAGTTGACCGACCGCCTGCACGATACCGGTAAACATCAGCCCGTGCCCCGCGCCACGCGCGCGAGCAGCCGCCAATCGGCGCCGACACGGGTGCTCTCGCGCAGGTCGAGCCGTACCCGTTGTTCGAGCTTGGACAGCGCACTAGGCAAGGCGAACATGCCGCGCGAAGGGTCGCCGAGCAGGCTTGGCGCCAGATAGAGCAGCAACTCGTCGACGAACCCGGCGGCGAGCAGCGCACCGTTGAGCTTGGCGCCGGCCTCCACATGCAGCTCGTTGACGCCCTCTGCGGCGAGGAGGGAGAGCATCGCATCGAGGTCAACCCGGCCGTCAGGGCCTGGAAGTCGCACGTGGCGCACGTTCTCCGGCCATGCCCCGTTTCGCTCTGCCGTCGAAACGACAAGCACGGCGCCCTCCTCGAGCACCCGTGCCGTAGCGGGCAGCTCGCCGTGGCGATCGACCACGACGCGCAGCGGCTGCCTCGAGGTTTCCACACCGCGCGCGGTCAGCCGCGGATCGTCCTGAAGCACCGTCCCGATGCCGGTGAGGATGGCGCAGGAACGGGCCCGCCAGCGATGCGCATCGGCACGCGCCGCCGCACCGGTGATCCATTGGCTCGCGCCGTTGTCGAGCGCGGTTTTTCCGTCCAGGCTCGCCGCAACTTTGACCCGCACCCAGGGCCGCCCGGTGACCAGCCGCTGTATCCAGCCGATGTTGAGCTCGCGCGCCTCGCTTTCGCACAGGCCGAACTCCACCGCGACGCCGGCGGCAAGCAGGCGCTCGCCACCTTGCGCCGCAGCCGGGTTCGGGTCGCGCATCGCAGCTACGACGCGACCGATGCCAGCCGCGAGCAACGCGTCGGTACACGGCGGCGTCCGGCCGTGGTGGTTGCACGGTTCCAGGGTGACGTAGGCGGTTGCCCCGCGCGTCGCTTCGCCGCGCGCGCGCGCTGCGGTGAGCGCCATGACTTCGGCGTGAGCCTCGCCCGGCCGCTCATGCCACCCCTCGCCGATGGTGTGCTCGTCGCGCACGATGACGCAGCCGACGCGTGGATTGGGCATCGTCGTAAACAGACCCCGCGCGGCGAGCTCGAGCGCCCGCAGCATGCGCTCGCGATCGCGGTCGTTGAACGCCGTCATGCCTGCCGCCACGCGATGCCGTTCAACGCGGCTTGCGCCGCGGCGACGCCGGCTCGACTTCCTTCAATGCATCGCGGAAATCAGCAGCATCCTGGAAGCTGCGATAGACCGATGCAAAGCGGATGTAGCCAACCTTGTCGAGCTTGTAGAGCTCCTGCATGACCATCTCGCCTACCTGCCGGGACGGAATTTCGCGTTCGCCCAGGCCAAGTACCTGCTGCACGATGCGCTCGACGGCCTGGTCGACGTACTCAGTGGGCACGGGCCGCTTATGCAGCGCGCGCTGAAAGCCGTTGCGAATCCGGTGCACGTCGAAGTCCGCGCGGGTGCCATTCTGTTTGACGATTTGCGGCAGGCGCAGCTCGGCGTTCTCGTAGGTCGTGAAGCGCTTGTGGCAGGCGACACAGCGGCGGCGGCGGCGGATCGAGTCACCGCCCTCGGACACGCGCGAATCGACCACCTGGGTGTCGGGACTGCCGCAGAAAGGACACTTCATTGCTACGGACTTGGTGCATAAACGGGAAACCTCGCCGTCAGCGCCTTCGCGGCGCTGGAGGTGCGGGCGATAGTGGCGGCGTCGGTCGGCGCCTCGAGGACGTCAGCGATGAGATGCCCCAGCGTTTCGCATTCGAATTCAGTGAACCCGCGGGTGGTAATGGCCGGGCTGCCGAGGCGAATGCCGCTGGTCACCGCCGGCTTCTCCGGGTCGTTGGGAATGGCATTCTTGTTTACCGTGATCTGCGCCCGACCGAGCGCCGCTTCGGCGTCCTTGCCGGTGATGTGCTTCGGACGCAGATCGACCAGGAACATGTGCGAATCGGTGCCCCCGGAGACGATGCGCAGGCCGCGATCCTGGAGCACGGTGGCCAGCACCCGCGCGTTCTCCAGCACGCGCTCCTGATATACCTTGAACTCGCGCGTGAGTGCCTCCTTGAAGGCGACCGCCTTGGCCGCGATCACGTGCATGAGCGGTCCGCCCTGAAGGCCGGGAAAGACCGCGGAGTTGATCAGCTTGGCGTGCTCGGCGCCGGCGAGAATGAGTCCGCCGCGTGGGCCGCGCAGGGTCTTGTGCGTCGTGCTGGTCACAAAATGCGCCACGCCGACGGGGCTCGGATAGAGCCCGGCCGCAATCAGTCCGGCGTAGTGCGCCATGTCGGCCATCAGATAGGCGCCGACTGCGTCGGCGATGGCGCGAAAGCGCGCCCAGTCGATCACCCGTGAGTACGCCGAGGCCCCGGCGATGATGAGCTTCGGCTTGTGCTCAAGCGCCAGCCGCTCGGCGGCATCGTAATCAATCTGCTCGGTCTCCGGAACAAGGCCGTAGGCCACGACACGGAACCATTTGCCCGACAGGTTGACCGGCGAGCCATGCGTCAGGTGTCCGCCGTGCGGGAGCGACATCCCCAGGATGGTGTCGCCCGGCTTGAGCACAGCGAAGAATACAGCCTGATTCGCCTGCGCGCCGGAATGGGGCTGAACGTTGGCGAATTCGGCGTCGAACAGCTTCTTGGCGCGGTCGATCGCAAGCTCTTCGGCGATGTCCACGAACTCGCAGCCGCCGTAATAGCGTTTATGCGGATATCCCTCGGCGTACTTGTTGGTGAGCTGCGAGCCCTGCGCCTCCATCACGGCGATACTGGCATAGTTCTCTGACGCGATGAGCTCGATATGCTGCTCCTGGCGGAGGTTCTCGCCGGCGATCGCCGCCGCCAGTTCGGGGTCGGTTTGGGCAAGGCACAGAAGACGGTGGGGCATGGCGCAGAGGGTGGCAAAACGATCATTTTACCATTGCCGCAGTGGGCGACCGCGGGCGATCGCCGCCGCCAGGCCCTCGCCATGACGCGGCGCGATGCTGCCGGCGCGACTCGCGCCTGGCGGATCGCCTGGCTGCTACTTCTTCGCCGCGGCAGCGCTCTGCATGCCGACAATGACCATGAACTGGTCGAAGGCCTCTTCGGCAACGCGGAACCAGAGGATCTCCTCGTCGCGGAACTTCTTCCACGGCTCGTAGACCTTGCTGAACTTCGCGTTCTTGGCCGCCAACGCGTCGTAGACCTCGACCGCAGCCTTGTACGAGGCGAGCATGATCTCGCGCGGGAACGCGTGCAGTTGCACGCCCGCGGCGACCAGCCGGCGCAGTGCCGCCGGGTTGCGCGCGTCGTACTTCGCCATCGTGTCGACATTCGCCTCGGCGCATGCCGCCTCGAGAATCGCCTGGTAGGCGCTTGGCAGGACCGCCCAGGCCTTGCTGTTGACGAAGAGGTCGATCTCCGGGCCGCCTCCCCACCAGCCGGGGTAGTAGTAATGCTTGGCGATCTTGTACAACCCGAGCCTCTCGTCGTCATACGGGCCAATCCACTCCGCTGCATCGATGGAGCCGTCGGCCAACGCGGCATAGATATCGCCGCCGGCAAGCTGCTGCGGCATCACGCCGAGCCTTTGCATCACGACGCCGCCGGCGTCTCCGATGCGCATCCGGAGTCCCTTCAAGTCGGCCACGGTTCTGACTTCCTTGCGAAAGAATCCTCCCATCTGCGCCCCGGTGTTGCCGGCCGGAATGTTGTAGACGTTGTAGCCGCGCATGAACTCGCGCATCAGCTCGAGCCCGCCACCGTGGTACATCCATGCGTTCTGCTGCCGTGCATTCAAGCCAAACGGGGCGGCGCAGGCAAAAGCAAAGGTCGGATCCTTGGCGAAGAAGTAATACGGCGCGGTATGCGCGCACTGCACCGTCGCATTCTGAACCGCGTCGAGCACCTCCAGCGCGGGAACGATTTCGCCGGCGGCAAACACCTGGATCCGAAACCGGCCGCTGGATGCGGCCGCGCAGCGTTGGGCGATGAGATCCGCAGCGCCGAAGAGGATGTCCAGATTTCTGGGGAAGCTCGACACCAGCCGCCATGTGACGTCGGGCTGCGCGCCCTGCGCGATCGCGGGGGCTGCGACCGCGCCGGCGGCAAGGCCGCCAGCCGCGCGCGCCAGGAACAAACGACGTTCCATGGATACCCTCCTCCGTTGGCTGAACATCCGGTGCAATCGTTGCGCCGCCCGCCCCGGGCCCGGGGCCGGTTGGCGGGCGATTTTAGCTTAGCTTGTCACCAGCACGCGGTTACGCCAGCTTGCGTACGGCGTTGAACAGGGACCAGGCCCAGCCGGCCTGCCGCTCCAGCGTTTGCGTGAAGCGGATGAGATAGCGTGCATTGCCGGTATCGAGTTCGACCATGCCGCCGGGCAGGAAGCGATCATCGGGTCCAATCAGGCTACGTTGCGCCGCCTGGCGATTATCCGCGTGTCCGGGAAGGTAGATGCCGAAGAACGGCCGGTCGACGCCGGCGCGCTGGGCATCGAGCGGGGCGACCCAGCTTCGCAACAGCACGCGCACCATCCTCCGGGCGATGATTTCGAGGCCGCAGACCACTTCCTCGACCTGTTCGCGCTGCATGCGCCGCACCACCGCAAGCTCCCAGCGGTCGTTGTCCTTGATGGCGATGATCTCGCCCAGCCGGGTCGGCGCATCCTTCGCCGGCGCGATCATGCGCACGCCGCTTTCGCTGCGATTGACCATCTTCCATTGCGAGCCGCGAATGCGTCGCGCGATCGACTCCGGGTTGGCGTTGGGACTCACCAATTGGGTGATTTCGTCGTAGCTGTGCATCGCCCCGGAAGTCTTCGCTTCCGGTGCCAGGTGCTCGACCTCGGCGACGGCACGCGTGAGCGGCTGCAGGCCGACCACCACGCGCACCTCCATGTCGCTCGCCTTGCGCGGCGCGCGCGGCGAGAAAGCGAGCGCATCCGGCCCGTACAAGGCGGCAAGGCGCATCAGCAGCAGCTTCTGCTCGCGCGGCGGCAAGGCCCCCGGCAGGTGAGGATCGGTGTCCTGTTCCGGCAGCAGGCGCATGCGCTCGACCACCCGGGCATAGACCGGGGTGGCGTCGAGGAACATCAGGCGGCCTCCGGGACGCGGCTTGTCCTGGCGCTTGAGACCTTGCGTGCCCGACAAATCGACATAGAAGTTCGCTCCCGTACCCGGCGGCGGCGTCAGCGTCAGTGAGGGCGTCCACTCCTCGAGCGAGCGCGCCACCCACTCGACCTGATCGGGTGTGAAGTTGCCGCTGTCCAAGCGCATGAGCAGCAATGACTGGATGTACTCCTGCTCGAGCGAGCGTTGCGGCTGGCTGAATGCGCCGGAGCCAAATGCCAGGGGTTCGCGTTGCCACCCGCGCATACGCGCGAATTCGTAGAGCTCGTGCAGCTCGCGCCATTGTGCGGGAATCCAATGACCGTAGCGAAACAGCCGGTATTTGCCGTCGATGGCTTTGTAATGCGCCAACCTGACGAGCACGCGCGGCAGCACCATCTTCCATCGTTTCTGCTCGCCTGCGGCGTATCCGGCTTTGAGCGTTGCCTGGTAGGCTGCGGTGAAAGCCTTGACCAGATCGAACACGCCGTGCCACAAGCGGGTCTCGACGCTGCTCGACCGCTGGTAATTGGACGAGTACTGGGCGGTGAGCTGGGCAACGATCGGCTCGCAGCGCGCGTCGATACGCAGCAATGCCTCCGCCTGCGGGGGCCCGATGCGCCGGCGGCCACCGGGAAACGACGCGATGAGGTCGAGCGCCTCGTGCTGCAGCTGCAGCGGATCGCCCGTGGGCAGCGAGGCAACCCACTTCGCTGCCGCGCCGCCACCGCGAAGCGGGTCCTGCAGCGAGCGTTGCCAAGCGCGGAATCGTTCCCGCAGCGGCCGCTTGGGGACCATGACGCCGCCCCGACGCCTAATTTCCCGCCACCGTCATGGCCCCTATGAGAATCGAGCCGCAGTGGCGTGAGCCGCGGCGATCCACGTCGTTGCCGACAGCGACGATGTCGCGATACATGCGGCGCAGGTTGCCCGCGATCGTTATTTCCTCGACCGGGTAGGCTATGGCACCGTCCTCCACCCAGTAACCCGCCGCGCCGCGCGAATAGTCGCCGGTGACCGGGTTGACGCCCTGGCCGAGCAACTCGGTGACGAGAATCCCGCGCCCCATTCGCCGCAGCAGTGCCGGCAGATCGTCGCTGCCGTGCGCAACGACCAGGTTGTGGTTTCCTCCCGCGTTGCCGGTCGAGACGAGCCCGAGTTTGCGCGCCGAATAGCTGCCCAGAAAATAGCCCTGGACGACACCCTCGCGGACGATGTCGCGCGCCCGGGTCGCGACACCTTCATCGTCGAACGGCGTGGACGCCTGGCCGCGGGGGAGATGCGGCTCCTCGCGAATGCTGATCTGCGGTGCAAATACGCACTGGCCGAGGCTGTCGAGAAGAAAGGAGGATTTGCGATAGAGGCTGCCGCCGCTGGTGGCGTTGACGTAGTGGCCGATCAGGCCGGTGGCGACAGGCGCCTCGAACACCACCGCGCATTCGCGGGTGCCGAGCTGGCGCGCGCCCAGCCGTCGAACCGTGCGTTCACCGGCGAGGCGGCCGACCACCGCCGCCGCCTCGAGGTCGTGCGGCGACCGCGCCGCGGTGTACCAGTCGTCGCGTTGCATGGTTGCGCCGTCGTCGGCGATTACGGCGCAATAGATGCCGTGGCGAGAGCTCGCGTAACCGGCGCAGAAGCCGTTCGTGTTGGCGTAGGCAAATTCGCCTTCGTGCACCGAGACGGTCGCGCCCTCGGAATTGGTGAGCCGGCGGTCGACCGCGAGCGCCGCGGCCTCGCATTCCCTGCCCAAGGCGATCGCTTCCTCGACCGCAAGGTCCCAGGGATGATAGAGATCCAAGTCGGGCCAGCTGCGGGCGAGCAAGGCCGGATCGGCCAGACCGGCGCAGGGATCCTCCGCCGTGTAGCGCGCGATCGTCAGCGCCTTGCTAACGGTGTCGTCGATGGCCGCGGTGGAGAAATCGGCGGTGCTCGCGTGTCCGCGTCGGGCGCCAACGTAGACCGTCACGCCGATGCCCTTGTCGCGATTGTAGGCGATAGTTTCCACCTCGCCCTTGCGCACGGTGACCGAAAGGCCGAATGCCTGCGAGACGTCTGTCTCCGCCGCGCTCGCGCCGCGCGCCTGAGCCGCCGCGAGCACCTGGTTGGCAACGGCGGCCAAGGCGTCGGCGGACAGAGGAAAGCGGGTCGTGGGGGCAGCAAGCAGGGTGGCGGCGGCGGTATCGGTCATCGACGGACTCTGGGCGGTCGCCGCGAAGGCGATCGGCTATCATAGCAAACGCCCCTGCCCTCAACCGTCTGCGATGCGTCGACCCGACGAAACACCCCTGCCGGCCGTACCGGTGGCCGCACGCCAGTCCAAAACCCGGCGCAAGCAGGAGATGACGGCACTGCAGGCTCTGGGCGAAGCGCTCCTGCACATCGGCCCGGCGCGGCGCGCCGAGCTGCCCCTGCCGGAGCGGCTGAAGGAGGCGCTCGATGCCGCGCAGCGGATCAACCAGCGCGAGGCGAGGCGGCGGCAGCTGCAGTACATCGGCCGGCTGATGCGCGAGGTCGACGCCGCGCCGATTCGGGACCGTTTGGCCCAGTGGGCAGACGCCCCCAACGCCGAAAAGGCGCGCCTGCATACGCTCGAGCGGTGGCGTGAGCGGCTGCTGTCCGAACCGGCCTCGCTGGAAACACTCTGCGCCGAGCAGCCGCATGCGGATCGGGCGCGGTTTGCCGCGCTGGTCGAAGGCGTGCACGCGCAGCGCGCCCACGCCCAGCCGCCGCGCGCATATCGCGAGCTGTTCCGAGCGCTCGACGCGCTTTTTCGACCGGGTAACTGATGCCGCTGCGCTATCGCGGCAGGGATTTCGGCGACAGGCCATGAACGCGCCGCAATCGCTGTTGATCGGCCTGGTCTCGGTCAGCGACCGCGCCTCGACAGGCATATACGAAGACAAGGGCATTCCCGGCCTCGTCGAATGGTTCACGGCCGCCCTGCGCACGCCTTGGCGCATGGAGACGCGGCTCATCCCCGACGAACGAGCCCGGATCGAGCTTACGCTCATCGACCTGGTCGACACGGTCGGCTGCAATCTGGTGCTCACCACCGGCGGCACGGGGCCGGCGCCGCGCGACGTAACTCCGGACGCCACGCTGGCCGTCGCGGACAAGGTAATGCCCGGATTCGGCGAGCAGATGCGTCAGGTGAGTTTGCGCTATGTGCCGACGGCGATCCTGTCGCGCCAAGCGGGTGTGGTTCGCGGTCGGGCATTGATTCTCAACCTTCCCGGCCAGCCCAAGGCGATCAAGGAAACGCTCGACGGCATCTTTGCCGCCGTTCCGTACTGCCTCGATCTGATCGGGGGACCGTACGTCGAAACGCACGACAACGTGTGCAAGGTGTTCCGGCCCAAATCCGCCCTCAGGGGTTGAGCCTGCCCTGGAATCGTCGCGTGAGCACCGCTGAAGCCAATCAGGCGCCGCCGTTCGAGGGTCGCAACCTCTTCGCCACCGATGCGGCGCTGCAGGCAGCGGTGGTGCGCGAAGGCGCCGCCTGGGCGCGCGAACGGCTGTCCGCCTGGGGCGAGCGACTCGGGCGGAAAGAGACCTTCGCCTTGGCGGCCCGCGCCAACCGTTTCCCGCCCGAGCTGCATACCCACGACCGCTTCGGCAACCGCCTGGACGAGGTCGCATTCGACCCAGCATGGCACGATCTCATGACGCTTGCCATGCGCGAGGGCGAGCACTGCGCACCGTGGCTGGAATCGCGCCCGGGAGCTCAGGTCGCGCGTGCCGCGGGCTACCTGCTGCACGCCGAGGTCGAAAACGGAACGCAGTGCCCGTTGACGATGACCTTCGCCGCGGTGCCGTTGCTTCGGCGCCATGCCGGAGCATTCGCGGCCCTGTCCGAGACCTGGCTGCCGCGCAGCCTCGGCCTTGACTACGATCCGCGGCCACTGCCCGTCGCCGGCAAGACCTCGGCGCTGTTCGGCATGGGCATGACCGAGCGCCAAGGTGGCTCGGACGTGCGCGCAAACCTGACGCGCGCCGAACGCGCCGGCGACGGCATGTACCGATTGACCGGGCACAAGTGGTTCTTTTCCGCGCCGATGTGCGATGCGCATCTGGTGCTCGCGCAAGCCGCGGCCGGACTGTCTTGTTTTTTTCTGCCAAGATTGCTGCCGGACGGGGTGCGCAACGCGGTGCGCATCCAGCGCCTCAAGGACAAGCTTGGCAACCGCTCCAACGCCTCCGCCGAAGTCGAGTTCGAGGGCGCCTGCGCGTGGCTGCTCGGTGAAGAAGGCCGCGGGGTGCCGGTCATCATCGAGATGGTGCAGCGGACGCGACTCGACTGCGCGATCGGCAGCGCCGGCCTCATCCGTGGCGCGGTGGCCCAGGCGCTGCATCATGCGACCTACCGCCGCGCCTTCGGCCGAACGCTCGCCGCGCAGCCGCTGATGCAGAGTGTGCTCGCCGACCTGATGCTCGAATCGGAAGCGGCGACCACGCTTGTGTTGCGGCTCGCGCGCGCCTTTGAAGCCGACGCTCCGGAGAGCGAAGCGTCGTTTGCACGCCTCGCCACGCCGGCGGTGAAGTATTGGCTGTGCAAGCGTGCGCCGGCGGTGGTTGCCGAAGCGCTGGAGGTGCTCGGGGGCAACGGCTACGTCGAGGAATCCGTGCTGCCCCGGATGTACCGCGAGGCACCGCTCAATTCCATCTGGGAGGGAGCGGGCAACGTGATGTGTCTGGACGTGCTGCGGGCGGCGCGGCGGGAAACGACGGCAGTCGAAGCCGTGTTGTCCGAGCTCGCCATCGCCCGCGGCGCCGACGTTCGCCTCGATCGCCACGCGGCCGCACTCGAAACCGCCCTGCGCGACCCGAACCTCGCCGAGCGCGACGGAAGGCGCATCGCTGGCAGCATCGCGGCCGCGCTTGCGGCTGCGGTGTTGGTACGACACGCTCCGGCAGCGATTGCCGACGCCTACTGCGCCTCGCGGCTCGACGTCGCTTACGCCGGCGCGCTCGGCGCGTTGCCGGCCGGCGTGGACTTGGCTACGCTCGTCGCGCGCGGGCGAGCGGACTGAAGCGGCCCGCCGCGGGTCGGTCGCCCGAAGCCGTTATCCGCGCCGGCAGCGCGGACCTGCGTCAGTTGGTGGGGATGCCGAGAATCTTTTCCGCCTTCGCCAGGGTGTCAAGCGATTCCTGGTGCTTGCCGGCCTTGTGCAGCGCTTCGCCATCGGCGCGATACTGTTTCACCTCCGCTAATTGCGCTGCGCTGAGTGACGGATTCTTTGCCAGCGCGTCGTCGATTTTCTTCATCTCCGCCGGACAGTGAAACGCGAACGCGCTGCTGGCAAAGAGCAGCGAGGCCGCAAACAGAGCGCTACGAATGTTCATGGTTTTCCCCTCTCCTTGGGCGTGGCCTGCGAATCGGCCGCCGAAGCAGGCGGCCTCGGCTAGGATATCGCAGTCTGCTTCTTTTGCAACCCCTGAAGCGCCCCCGAGGTCTTGTCACGGCTCGAGCAGCAGCTCGGTGCGACTGCCGGGGTCCTGGCGATAGAATTGGGTAAACAGCCGGTAGAGGGCCGGGTATTCCGTCTGCAACAACGTCGGCTCGGCGAAAAAGATCTCCGACAGCACGGCAAAGAACTCGGCCGGGCTCTCCGCCGCATACGGATCGATTTCGGTCTCTTCGCCCTCTTCCACGCGATTCCGAAAATGCTCGTAGGCGGTCGTCATCGTCTTGCGCCATGCTCGGCGGGGCATATCCGGGTGCAACGGCGGACAACCGTTCGCCTCGCCGTTGCTCATGTCGATCTTGTGCGCAAACTCGTGAATCACCAGATTCATGCCGGCGCCTGACCAGTCGGCGCTGGCCTCGACGTCAGGCCACGAAAGGATGACCGGGCCTCCGGGGACGGCTTCGCCTGCGAGCGGCTCGTCGCGCCGGTGCACCACTCCCGCCTCGTCCTCGTATTCGAGTCCGGTAACGAATTCATCCGGGTAGACGACGACGTTTTCCCAGCCATCGTAGTAGTGCGAGCCGAGGTTGAGCGTCAGCACGCAGGCCTGCATCGCGATCATCACGCGCATCAGTGGCGTCACCGCGAAGCCGCGGGCGGCGACAATGCTCTTCGCCGACAGGAACAGCACGACGTGCTGGCGCAGGCGCGCGAGTTCCGCCTCGGTGTAGATGGCCAGAAACGGCAAAGCTTCCAGCGCCTCGCGCCACATCGGCTCGGGAATCGCCGACGTCGCGAGGATCCGTTTCTGCCTCCAGCGGCGGATGGCCTCGAACACGGAGGAGATGGCTCGTCAAGCCGCGGTGATCGGGTCGTCAGCGCGGCAAGTCATCGGCTAAGGGGGGCTCGATTTCGACCTCCGAGTCGTAGACTATGCCCTCGCCGCCTGCCAGCAGGCGGTCCGCTTCCGCTTCGGGCATCGCCTCGACGTCGCGCAGCTTGCGCGCGATGGTCGAACTTTTCTTCCCTGCCTCGTCAAGCGTCTTGCCCACCGCATCGAGCCGATCCTTGGTCTTGGCCAGCAGCTCGCCAAACTTCCCGAACTCGGTCTTGACTGCGCCGAGGACGCGCCACACCTCGGTCGATCGCTGTTCGATCGCGAGCGTGCGGAAGCCCAGCTGCAGGCTGTTGAGGAACGCATGCAGGTTCGAAGGGCCGGCCAGCATCACGCGACAATCCCGTTGCAGCGCATCCGCCAGCCCGGGCCGGGCGAGCGCTTCGGCGTAGAGTCCCTCGGTCGGTACGAAGAGGATCGCGAAATCGGTTGTGTGCGGCGGCTCGATGTACTTGTCGCGGATCTTTCTCGCTTCGGTTTTAAAAAATTCCTCCAGCGCTCTGCGGCTTGCCTCCACGGCCGCCACGTCGGCGCGATCAATCGCATCCTGAAGGCGCTGAAAGTCTTCGAGCGGAAACTTGGCGTCGACCGGCAGCCAGCACGGTGTTCCGTCTTCGCCACGACCCGGAAACTTGATCGCATACTCCACGCGCTCTGACGACCCCGGACGGGTCGCAACGTTCTTGGCGTACTGACCCGGCGCGAGCACCTCGGCGAGCAGTGCGCCCAGCTGCACTTCGCCCCAGCCTCCGCGCGATTTGACGTTGGTCAGAACCCTCTTGAGGTCACCTACGCCGGTGGCAAGCGTTTGCATCTCGCCCAGCCCCTTATGCACTTGCTCCAGACGGTCCGAGACCAGTTTGAATGACTCGCCGAGGCGATGCTCCAGCGCCGCATGCAGCTTTTCATCGACGGTCGCCCGCATCTGCTCCAATTTCTGCGCATTGTCGCCGCGCAGAAGATCGAGGCGTTGCTCCACGGTCGCGCGAACCGACTCCAGTCGCTGTTCGTTGCTCTGCGTAAGCGTCGAGACCTGCTGATGCAGCGTGCGCGCGAACTCGCCCAGGTTGCCCGCGAGCTCCTCACGCGCGGTCTTGGCCGTCTGGGCCGATTCGCTTCTTGACTGGGCGAGTTCGGCGCGAAGCTCGCGCTCCAGGCGCTCGATCTGCATGCCTACCGTCTCCAGCCTCGATCGCACCGCGTCCTGCTGTTCACCGCTGCGCGTCAGCGTCGCCACTTTGGCTAGCAGAAGGACAAGCAGGGCGCCAAGCAATGCGAGCGCGGCGCCAAGAACCGCGACGAACCAGGGGGATTCCACGCGACCGAGTTTACGTCGTCAGTGCGAGGACGGCAAAGGTCGCGAGCCAATGTGTGCCGACATAGTCGCCGCTGGCGAGCGCGGGCAGTCCCGCCTGCAGGTGCACGCTGGCCGCGGCACGGGCGATCGCCTGCCGTGGGTCGGTCGCAGGAAGCGCCGCCGCGATGTCGCGCCAGCACCACGCGCGCGCCAGATTGAGGCCGTCGAGATGCACCAGATAGGGGTCACTGCGGTCGCTGACGATGACCGGCGTGAACAGCGCGCTCGGCCGCCTGCGTTCGATATGCGGCAGAAAGCGGGCAAGCCAGGCGCCAAATTCATCCGGCTCGAGAATCCGCCGCATCAAGGCGGCTTCGGTAAGCGATGGGGAGAGAAAATCTGCGCCCGAGGGCTCCCATGCCGCGGGCGCGTCGGCGTCCTCCAAGTACCACGCCCGCGCCTTGGTCGCCACCGCCTCGCGCAATATTCCCACCTCGCAGGCCGTGGCGTAATCGCACGCGAACGCCAGGGCAAAAGCCGTGTTCGCATGCACACCGTGACGAATGGGATAGGTTGCGACGCGCAACCAGCCCAGATAGCGATCGACGATGGCCGCGGCGAGCGGCGCGACATCGCGCGCCCAGCGCCGCGCGTGGGTGTCGCGGCAGCCGGCGAGCTCCTCTGCGAGCTTCAGCAGCCATGCCCAGCCGTAGCCGCGTTCGAAGGCGCGGCTAGCCGGTCTGCTCAGATACGCAACTTCGGCTTCTATGTTCGCCGCGGCGAGATGCGCATCGAGCGCGGTCCGGATCTGCGCCGTTGCGGAGATTTCTTGCTCCATTCCGAGGAGGCGAACGAGCAACCAATGCGCATGCACGCACGAGTGCCAGTCGAAGCTGCCAAAGAATGCGGGGTGAAGCGCCCTCGGCGCCGCAACGTCTTCCGGGCCGGTAATGACGTGATCGAGCTTGTTCGGGTATTCGCGCGCGATGTTCGCCAGCGCCAGGGAGGCGAACGCCGACGCCTGCTCAGGCGTCAGAAGGTTTGCGCTCGACATGGCTTTGCGGCGAAAGAGAACAGCGGCGCTGGGAAGCTCCGCCTGCCGTGTCTAGGCTGCTTCGCGGCTCGCCTTTTTACGTTCGTGCGCGACCAGATGGCGCTTCCGAATGCGGATCGAACCGGGGGTGATTTCCGCCAACTCGTCGTCGGCGATGAACTCGACGGCGTATTCGAGCGTCAGCGGGATCGGCGGGGTGAGCAGGATCGCTTCGTCCTTGCCGGCGGCGCGGATATTGGTGAGCTGCTTGGTCTTGATCGGGTTGACGATAAGGTCGTTGTCACGGCTGTGGATGCCGATCACCATGCCCTCATAGACCCGGTCGCCGGGACTCACGAACATGCGGCCGCGCTCCTGCAGCTTCCACAGCGCGTAGGCGACGGCCTCGCCATCGGCGGCCGACACGAGCACGCCGTTACGCCGCTCGGGAATGTCGCCCTTGTACGCCGCGTAACCGTCGAAGACGTGCGAGAACAGCCCCGTGCCACGGGTCAAATTCATGAACTCGCCCTGAAAGCCGATCAGGCCGCGCGCCGGAATGCGGTAATCGAGCCGGGTCCGGCCGCGGCTGTCGGAAGCCATGTCCAGCAACTCGCCGCGGCGCAGTCCGAGCGCTTCCATCACCGCCCCCTGATGGCCGTCGTCGACATCGACGGTGAGCTGCTCGAAGGGCTCGCTTCGCTCGCCCCCGCTGTCGCGGTACACCACCCGCGGCCGCGACACCGCGAGTTCATAACCCTCGCGGCGCATGTTCTCGAGCAGGATGGTCAGGTGCAGCTCGCCACGGCCGTAGACCGTGAACACGTCGGTATCGGCAGTGTCCTCGACCCGCAGCGCCACATTGGTCATGAGCTCGCGCGCAAGGCGCTCCCGCAGGTTGCGGCTGGTCACATACTTTCCGTCGCGACCGGCCAGCGGCGAGGTGTTGACCTGGAACTGCATGGACAGCGTCGGTTCGTCGACGTGGATCATCGGCAGCGCCTCCGGCGCGTCGACCGCGCACAGCGTCGTGCCGATGTGCACGTCGTCGATGCCGGTAACGAGCACGATATCGCCCGCGCTCGCGGCGTCGACCGAAACACGCTCGAGGCCCGCGAAGCCAAGCACCTGGCCGATTTTGCCGCGGACACCCTGTTGCGCGCCCTGCAAGACCATCACCTCCTGGCCGGGGATGATGCGCCCACGGCGGATGCGGCCGATGCCCAGGCGACCGACGTAGCTCGAGTAGTCGAGGGCGCTGATCTGCAGCTGCAGTGGCGCGTCGACGTCGCCGACGGGCGCCGGCACGCGCGCAACGATGGCGTCAAACAGCGGGCGCATGTCGGTCCCGGCCGCCTTGGGGTCCGTCGACGCGTAGCCATGCAGAGCCGAGGCAAAGATCACCGGAAAGTCGAGCTGCTCTTCGGTCGCGCCGAGTTTGTCGAACAGTTCGAAAGTCTGGTTGACGACCCATTCCGGACGCGCGCCCGGGCGGTCGACCTTGTTGACGACGACGATCGGCAGCAGTCCCTGGGCCAGCGCTTTGCGGGTGACGAAGCGCGTTTGCGGCATGGGGCCTTCGACGGCATCGACGAGCAGCAGCACGCCGTCGACCATGGACAGCACACGCTCGACTTCGCCGCCGAAGTCGGCGTGACCCGGCGTATCGACGATGTTGATGTGCGTGCCGTGGTACTCGACGGCACAGTTCTTGGCGAAGATGGTGATGCCGCGTTCGCGCTCGATCGCGTTGCTGTCCATCATGCGCTCGGCTAGCTGCTGGTGGGCGGCAAAGGTCCCGGACTGGACGAGCAACTTGTCGACCAAGGTCGTCTTGCCATGGTCGACATGGGCAATGATGGCAATGTTGCGCAGGGGCCGGGGGGTGGCCATAAAAACCATGTTGCGTCGCGGAAAATGAAACAGTCTATTTTACCAGTCCGCTGCGCCTCGAAGCAAAAAAATTTGCAAAATCCGGTATTTAGGTTACAATGCTAACCATTCGGCGGCCGTTCCGGTCCCCGCCGAACCGTTGGGCAGCGATGTTTCGGCTGCCTTTTCATTATCTGTTGCGTCGCCGCCTGGACCGGAGCTCGCGCAAAGCGGGCGGGCCGCGTCCAGGAGTCCGTTCTGATGGGTAGTACCCCGAGCTTTGCCGAGCTCGGCCTGCGGCCGGAGTTGCTCCGCGCCGTGGCCGACGCCGGTTACACCACGCCCACGCCGATCCAGG
This sequence comes from Casimicrobiaceae bacterium, assembly GCA_035939595.1. Lineage (GTDB taxonomy): Bacteria > Pseudomonadota > Gammaproteobacteria > Burkholderiales > Casimicrobiaceae > PALSA-1003. The sequence goes on along the minus strand of DASZFQ010000092.1, from coordinate 12,022 downwards.
TGCAGGCGATTCCCCTGATTCTCGCCGGCAAGGACGTGATGGGCGGTGCCCAAACCGGTACCGGCAAGACCGCCGGATTTGCTTTGCCGATCCTGCACAAGCTCGCCCCGACCGCCAATCCCAGCCCGTCGCCGGCGCGTCACCCGGTGCGCGCCCTGATCCTCACCCCCACGCGCGAACTGGCGATCCAGGTCGAGGAATCGATCCGGACTTACGGCAAGTACACCGGGTTACGGTCGACGGTTGTCTATGGCGGAGTCGACATCAAGCAACAGTTACCGATTGTGCGCGGCGGCATCGAAATCCTGGTCGCCACGCCCGGGCGTCTGCTCGATCACATCGAACAGAAGTCGCTGTACCTGGGCCAGGTCGAAATCTTCGTCCTGGACGAAGCTGACCGGATGCTCGACATGGGCTTCATCCCGGACATCAAGCGCATCATGGCGCTTCTGCCGGCTACGGCAAGGCGGCAGAATCTGCTCTTCTCGGCGACGTTCTCCAATGAGATCAAAAAACTCGCCGATGCGCTGCTAAATGAGCCGCAGCTGATCGAGGTTGCGCGACGCAACACCACGGCCGACACCGTTGCCCAGACTGTATACAAGGTGCCTGCAGACCAGAAACGTGCGCTGCTCGAGCACTTGGTGACCTCGCGCAACCTATGGCAGGTGCTCTGCTTCGTCAGGACCAAGCACGGCGCCTCGCGCCTGGCCCGCCAGCTGGAGAAAGACGGCCTGAAGACCACCGCGATCCACGGTGACAAGAGCCAGATCGCGCGGCTGGAGGCGCTCGATGAGTTCAAGGCCGCCAAAGTCCAGGTCATGGTCGCCACCGACGTCGCGGCGCGGGGCCTCGATATCGACGACTTGCCGCTGGTGGTCAACTACGAGATGCCCTACGTCCCCGAGGATTACATCCACCGCATCGGTCGCACCGGACGGGCGGGCGCCAGTGGCGAGGCGGTCTCGTTCTGTGCACCCGATGAGGAGAGGCTGCTTGCGGAAATCGAGCGGCTGCTCAAACGCAGTATTCCGGTTGCTCCACCGGAGAGCTTTGTCGCGGCGCGCCGCGGCCCCCGCGTCGCGCCCGCCGCGCGTCCGCCGCAGCCTGCGCAGGAGCGGACGCCGCGCCGCGCGCCGCCGCGGGTGACGGAGCGGGAGACCCCCGATCGCAATCCGGACCAGGCGCCCCGGGCACATGCCGCATCGCGCCGCGAACCGGCGGCCGCGCTCACCGCGAACGCCGGCGCTCCCGGGCGGCACTGGCACAAGAAGCCCGCCCCCGTTCCCGCCCTGCTGATGAAGCGTCGGGTCACCGAGCCCGAAAGCGCCTGAGCGCAGCGGCACGCTTCGCCGTGCCGCGAAGCATCGTCGCGCACTGCCGTCCGGGTTTCGAGGCGGAGTGCGCCTGCGACCTCGTTCGCATCGCCACGCGCGCCAGGACGGTGGTCCGCTGCGAGCCCCTCGCCGGCAACGCGTTCGTCGTCGCCAGCTGCGGGGCATTCGATGCGGCGCGGTGGCAGTCGGCGTTGCGCGCTGCGCCGGCTTGGTTTGCGCGGTCGATCTTCGTCGGCGACGGTCCGCACCGGTTTCCCGCGCGCGATCGCCTCACCCCCTTGCTCACACTTGCGCGCAGCCACGGGCCACCGTTTGCGGCCATGTGGCTCGAGACTCCCGACAGCAACGAGGGCAAGCAGCAGTCCGGCCTGTGTCGCCGGCTCTCGCCCTTGTTGCTGGACCAAGCACGTGCAGCCAACCTGCTCCTCGACGCCGCCGCGCGGCGCCTGCACGCGCTGTTCGTCGACGCCGAGAGCGCATGGGTGGGCGTGAGCGACAGCGCCACCGGCAGTCCGTGGCCGATGGGTATCCCCCGCCTGGCTCAACGGCGCTCGGCGCCGTCGCGTTCGGCACTCAAGCTGAGCGAAGCGCTGCTCACATTCCTCACCGCCGACGAGCGCGTGCGCCTGCTGCGGCCGGGCATGCGCGCGGTCGACCTGGGCGCCGCACCCGGGGGTTGGACCTGGGAGCTGGCCAAGCGTGGCCTGCACGTCACCGCCATCGACAACGGGCCGCTGAAGGGCGAGGTGGCACAGGTTGCGCAAGTTGAGCATTTGCGCGTCGACGGGCTCTCCTGGCGGCCGCGCCGGCCCGTCGACTGGATGGTTTGCGATATCGTGCTGCAGCCGTCGCGCATCGCAGCCTTGGTCGCGGGGTGGATTGCGGACGGCGCCTGCCGGCGCACGATCTTCAATCTCAAGCTGCCGATGAAAAAGCGCTATGCGGAGATCGAACGCTGCACCGCGCTCATGCGCGATGCGCTCGAGCGGCGAAGCTCGGACTACACCCTCTCCTTCAGGCAGCTCTACCACGACCGCGAGGAGATCACCGGGTATTGCGCCCGGTTGGGCTAACACCTACGCGGCAAGCCGTTTGAGCTGCTGCTCGAGTTTCTCCAGCGTCGACTGCCGATCGGCAAGTCGCGCGCGTGCTTCGGCAACGACCGGCGCCGGGGCGCGCGCTATGAACGATTCGTTGCCGAGCTTACCCTGCACCTGGGCAATCTCGGCCTCGACGCGCGCTTTCTCCTTTGCCAGACGCTCGCGTTCCGCGGCGCGATCGACTTCAATATGGAGCATCAGCTTCGACGCGCCGGCGAGGACGACAGGCGCGTCGTTCGTCGGCAAGGCGTCAGTGATCCGGACTTCGGAGAGCTTGGCGAGCGGCAGCATGTAAGGCGTCGTTGCCATCAGGCTCACGCGCTCTTCGTCGTTGCCCGGCTCCACCCACAGCGCCACGCGCAACGCTGGCGAGACGTTCATGGTGCCGCGCAGGGCACGTACCGCCAGCACGCGCGCCTGCAGGCTTGCCATCTCGGCCTCGGCCGCCGCGTCCCGCAGCTCGGCTTGCGACCTCGGGTACGGCGCAACCGAGATCGACAGGCCTTTTTTTCCGGCCAGCGGGCCGATGCTCTGCCACAGTTCCTCGGTAATGAACGGAATGAATGGGTGCGCCAGGCGCAGCACGGCCTCCAACACGCGCACGAGGGTGCCGCGCGTGGCGCGTTGCTGAGCCTGGTCGCCGTCGGCGAGCTCGACCTTGGCAAGCTCCAGGTACCAATCGCAGTATTCGTCCCAGACGAATTCGTACACGGCCCGGGCGGCAAGGTCGAAGCGATACGCTTCCAGATGGGTTGCGACCTGCGCTTTGGCTTCCTGCAGCCGGCTGACGATCCAGCGGTCGGCGAGCGAGGTCGCGGTGGTCTTGCCATCATCGGGCCCGACGTCCTTACCCTCGACATTCATGCGCACGAAGCGCGTGGCGTTCCACAGCTTGTTGCAAAAGTTGCGATAGCCCTCGCAGCGCTTGAGGTCGAAATCGAGCGTCCGACCGAAGGTCGCCAGGCTCGCGAAGGTAAAGCGTACGGCATCGGCGCCATACGCGGGAATGCCCTGAGGGAACTGCCTGCGCGTGCGCTTCTCGATCGCCTCGCGCTGCTTCTCCAGCACCAGGCCCGAGGTCTGTTTGGCGACCAGCGTCTCGAGGTTGGTGCCGTCGATCAGGTCGAGCGGATCGAGGATATTGCCCTTGGACTTCGACATCTTCTGCCCGTCCTCGTCGCGCACGATGGCATTGATGTAGACGTCGCGAAACGGCAGTTTGCCGGTGAAGTAGGTCGTCATCATGATCATGCGCACGACCCAGAAGAAGATGATGTCGAAGCCGGTGACAACCACAGAGGAGGGCAGGAACATGCGCAGCTCCGGGGTCTGCTCCGGCCAGCCGAGCGTCGAATGGCACCACAGGGCCGAGGAAAACCAGGTGTCGAGCACATCCTCTTCCTGCTTGAGCGTGCTCTCCGGCTTTTGCATTTTTTTTGCCGCTTCGGCAGCGTTGCGCGCAACGATCACGTTGCCGTCCGCGTCGTACCATGCGGGGATGCGATGTCCCCACCAGAGCTGGCGCGAGATGCACCAGTCGCGGACGTTGTTGAGCCAATTGTTGTAAGTCGAGCTCCAGTGCTCGGGCACGAAGCGCACGCGCACGTCGCCGGGCGGATGATCGAGGTCGGGCACGCTCGCATTGACCGCGGCAAGACAGAGTTCCTGCAGCGACTTGCCCGCAAAGAACGGGTGATTCGCCGGTGCCGGCTTGGTCATCGCCACGAACCACTGGTCGGTGAGCATCGGCTCGACGACTTCGTCGGTGCGTCCGCAGCGTGGCACGACCATCTTGTGCGGCTTCTCCGCGGCGACGAGGCCCGCCACGCGGAGGTCGGAGAGCACCGCCTTGCGGCCCGCATAGCGGTCGAGCCCGCGATAGCGCTCCGGTGCGTTGGCGTTGAGCTTGGCGTCGAGGGTGAAGATTTCCAGCGGCGCGAGGCCGTGACGCTGGGCGACGTCGAAGTCGTTGAAGTCGTGTGCCGGCGTAATCTTGACCGCCCCGGTGCCAAAAGCCTTGTCGACGGACGCGTCGGCGATGATTGGAATCCGGCGTCCCGTCAGTGGCAGTTCGGCCCGCGTGCCGACTAGGCGCGCGTAGCGCTCGTCGTCGGGATTGACCGCAACCGCGACGTCGCCGAGCATCGTCTCGGGTCGCGTCGTGGCAACGGTAATGAAGCCGGATCGATCGGCGAGCGGGTAACGAATCTCCCACAGGGTGCCGTTCTCTTCCTCGCTCTCGACTTCGAGATCGGACACGGCCGTACCCAGCGCCGGATCCCAGTTGACCAGCCGCTTGCCCCGGTAGATGAGCCCGTCCTCATAGAGGCGCACGAATGTCTCGAGCACCGCTTGAGACAGGCCCTCGTCCATGGTGAAACGCTCGCGCGACCAGTCGGCCGATGCACCGAGCCGGCGCATCTGGTTAGTGATCGTCGAGCCCGACGTGCGCCGCCACGCCCAGACCCTTTCGATGAACCGCTCGCGCCCCAGGTCGCGACGCGAGCTACCCTCCGCCTTGAGCTGGTTCTCGACCACGATCTGGGTGGCAATACCCGCATGGTCGGTGCCAACCTGCCAGAGCGTGTTATCGCCGCGCATACGATGCCAACGGATGAGCACGTCCATCAGGGTCTGCTGGAACGCGTGCCCCATGTGCAGCGTCCCGGTGACATTTGGAGGCGGGAGCTGGATGCAGTATGCGGGTAGATCGCCGCGCAGCGAAGGCTTGAACAGCCCGTTCGCCTCCCAGAAGGGGTACCACTTGGCTTCGATTGCGCGCGGTTCGAAGCTCTTCGCGAGTTCCATCGGCCTGCCGATCACTGCAAACCGCAAATTATAGCGGATCGACGCCATCCGTCCGGGGCCCACTCGCGCAGGACGCTCGGACGCCGGTGGGAGCGCCGCTGCAACGTCTACAGGTCGCGCCCGATCGCGCGCGCCACTGCACCGAGTTGCCCCATCAGTGTCGCGAATTCGCCCGGCGTCAGGGCCTGGTCGGCGTCGCACCACGCTTCGCACGGATTCGGATGCACTTCGATTAGCAAGCCATCCGCACCTGCGGCCACAGCCGCGCAAGAAAGCGCCGGCACCAGCCATGCCTTGCCGCCGGCATGAGACGGGTCGACGATAACCGGCAAATGCGTCTCGCGCTTGAGCACCGGCACCGCCGTCACGTCGAGTACGTTGCGATACGCGGTCTCGAAGGTGCGAATGCCGCGTTCGCAAAAAATGATGTTGTGATTGCCACCGGCAGCGATGTACTCGGCGGCCATCAGCCATTCGCTGATCGTCGCAGACATGCCGCGCTTCAGGATCACGGGCTTGGTCGTACGCCCTACTTCCTTCAGCAGGTCGAAGTTCTGCATGTTGCGGGTGCCGATCTGAATCACGTCGACGTCGTATTGCAGGAACGCCTCGAGCATTCGCGGGTCCATCAGTTCCGTGACGATCGGCAAACCGTGGGCGTCAGCTGCGGTGCGCAATAATTCGAGACCCTCCACACCCTTGCCCTGGAAGGCATAGGGGCTCGTCCGTGGCTTGAAAGCGCCGCCGCGCATCAATCGCGCGCCGCCCGCTTTGACGCCGGATGCGGCGGCTTCCATCTGCGGTTGCGTTTCCACCGAGCATGGACCGGCGATGACCTGCACCGTTGGCCCCCCTAGCGGCACACCGCGGACATCAATGACCGTGTTGGCGTGGTGCCATTCGCGGGCAACGATCTTGTATTGTTTGACGATGTGCATCGATTTCTCGACGCCGAGCATCGGGTCAAACATCTCCGGATCGAGCTTGCGCTCATCGCCGACCGCCCCAATAAGCGTGCGTTCGGTGCCACGCGAGATGTGCACCTGAAGGCCATGGGCGCGTATCTTGGCCTCGACGGCCTCGATCGCCGCCTCGCTGGCGTCCGGTTGCATGACAATGATCATGGTCGAATCTCCCAAAAAGATCGGGCGGCCCCTGGGCCGCCCGACAGTGCTTGCAACGCGATGGTCTGCTGCTAGCGGCGGATCGGCCCCTGGGCGCTGGGCCCGGCGTAACCATAGCGGCCAAACGCCACCGCCACGCAGCCGTTGCGGTCGGTCACAGCGGTTCGGACGACGGACGTGATGCGCGAGCTCATGGGGCGCAGTCTAGCACAGCCCGCGCGCAGTGCAGCCTGGCGGTGCCGCGAGCGCGGGTCCCGGCGATCGGTCCGGCCGCCTGGTGGCGCCGGACGGCGGAGCGGCGGGAAGAGGTTCAGTGCCTGCTATTTGTTCTGTTGTCGCCACTGCGCGATCTCGCGCTCGATCGCTTCCGCGACATAGGTGCGAACCAACTGCCCGACATGGTCGTTGATGGCTTCGACCAGCTCGGCGCCGGCGCGCACGACGATCGGCCGCAAATGCGCAGCGAGCTGCGCCTTGAGGCCGCTATCGACAAACAGATCCAGTCGCTGCAGCACCTGCATCGACATCTGTTCGGCGAGCGCCCGCCATCGCTCGTCGTCGCTGCCGAGCACCGCCGCGACGGGCTCGCGCACGGCGGCAATCTCCGGCGATACCGGTGGGACGGAGCCTTTCGGCGGCGGAGTTGGCTCCGAGCCCGCAGCACGGAGCGTCCGCGTCACGGTGGGATCGCGATCGTCGCTGAACTGCGCCGGTTCGGGTTGCAGATCGGGGACCCGCAACGTCACCGGCGGGACGACCCCGACGGTGTCCGGGGCGGGGCCGGTAATGCTGTGCAGTGCCGGATCGATAGTATCCGGACCGAGCCATAGCGACAGATCGCTCTCCGTTGCGGCGCGCGGCAGGGGCTCGATGGCCTCTGCCATGTCCACGACCGTGTCGGTGAGCAGTGGCGGCTCGATTTCGTGTCCGCTGTGCTCCGTGGTGGCGAGCGCATCCGGTCCGCGCATGGCCGGCTGGCCCGGCGGCGGAGCCCGCGGCGCGCTTTCCACTGCACCGGTCGGGAGGCCTTCGGGCTCGCGGCGGTAATCTTGCCCATTGTCCCGCGGCGGGCGGGCATCCGCGGCCTGCGCCCGCGCCGCGGGGTCGCTGCGCATGGGTGCCAGCGCAACCTCCGGAACGCTGTCGGTAAGGACCGGGATGCCGGTATCGACACGGTTGCGTCGCATTAGCGCATCGGCCTGCTCGAGCAGTTCGCGCGCGGTCGGCATGGTCGCCTACCGTTCCCCGAGGTTGTGCGTGCGCAGCGCGTAGCCGCGCTCGCGGTAGAAGCGATAGCGCTCGCGGCCGGCCGCGGCATCGGCGGCATCGGCGCCAACGATCTCGGCTAAGCGCTCAAAGCGGGAAAAGAACGGCGGCGGGGCGAGCCCGAGATTGATCAATACCGCGGCAGGACCCGGGTGCTCCTCCACGTGATCGACCCAGATCGGCGTTGCATCGGCCAGCGCGCTGCCGAGGCGGCAGTGCGGCAGGAACCCGATCGCCGGATGCAGCCACAGCCAGCGATCGAGCTGCTCCGTCGTCGCCGCGTCGGGGGTCAGTACGCGCACGCTGCCGTGCTGGGCAAAAGCCTTGCCCACCAATTTCCCCGCCACCTCGAGGCGATCGGCAACATGGGTGTAGAAATCGATGGCGGTCATGATCGCGTCGGATGTTACGCCACGGCCTCCTGCGCCAACAGCCAAGTCGCGAGCAGTGGGACCGGCCGCCCGGTCGCGCCCTTGTCTTTGCCCTCTTTCCATGCGATGCCGGCGATGTCGAGATGCGCCCAGTCGTACTTGCGCGCAAATTTCGACAGGAAGCAGGCGGCAGTGATGCTGCCGCCGGCGCGGGTGCCTATGTTGGCAAAGTCGGCGAAGTTGCTGTTGAGCCCTTCGTGGTACTCCTCCCACACCGGCATTTGCCAGCAGCGGTCAAACGCCTCCTCGCCGGCATTGATCAGCGCTCGCGCCAGGCTGTCGTTATTGCTGAACACGCCGCAGGCGACGTGGCCCAAGGCAATGACCATGGCCCCGGTGAGGGTCGCGATGTCGACCACCGCCGCGGGCTCGTAGCGCTCGGCATAGGTAAGGGCGTCGCACAGGATCAGTCGGCCCTCGGCATCGGTATTGAGAATCTCGATCGTCTGCCCGGACATGCTGCGGACGATGTCGCCCGGTTTGGTGGCCCGCCCGCTGGGCATGTTTTCGCAGGCGGCAATGAGCCCGACCAGGTTGATCTTGGCCTTGAGCTCGGCCACCGCGCGCATGGCGCCGAGCACACTCGCCGCGCCGCACATGTCGAACTTCATTTGGTCCATGTCGAGGCCGGGCTTGAGCGAGATACCGCCGCTGTCGAACGTGATGCCCTTGCCGACGAGCACCAGCGGTTTCTGTTTCTTCCCCGCACCGTTGTACTCGAGCACGATGAACTTCGGCGGCTGGTCGCTGCCATTGGTGACCGACAGCAGGGAGCCCATCTTGAGCTCCTCGAGCTGCGGCCGGTCGAGAATCTGGCAATTGAACTCCAGCTCTTTGGCCAAGGCCTGGGCACGCTCGGCCAGGTAGGTCGGCGTACAGACGTTGCCGGGCAGATTACCGAGATCGCGCGTGAGGTCCATGCCGTGCGCGATCGCCAGCCCGCGCGCCGCCGCCGCCTCCCCGGTGGCGAGGTCGCTGCGCTGCGGGACCGACAGGGTGAGCTTGCGCAGCGGCCGGCGCACTTCGGCCGGCTGGCTTTTCATTTCGTCGAAGCGGTAAACGGCCTCCATCGCCACGACCACCGCATGTTCGACGCGCCAGGCAACCTCGCGCCGCTTGACCTTTTCCTCGGTGAGATAGACCACCGCTTCGTAGGAGCCGGTTTCGTTGAGCAAGCGCACCGCGGCACGCATGGCGCGGCGGAACTCGCGCTCGCGGAAGTCGCGTTCCTTGCCCAGGCCGACCAAGAGGACGCGGTCGGCCAGGGTGCCGCGAACGTTGTGCAGCAGCAGCGTGCTGCCCAGTTTTCCTTCCATGTCGCCGCGACGAATGATCTCGCTTACGTATCCTCCCGAGGCGCGGTCGATGAGCTCCGCAGACAGGCTCGGCTTGCGGTTATCGAAAACCCCGACCACCACGCAAGCACTGCGTTGCTTCTCCGGGCTACCGCTTTTTATGGTAAATTCCATCGCCGCTCCCACGAACGATAAGTTGCCTTTAGCTTGGCGTTTAGGGGATATCAGCGGCATTATCGGCAAATCAGGCCGAAAAAGTCAAAATATTTCCGTCGTCATGGTCTTCCGCCGTAGCTTGGTGCGAGAGCTGACCGCGACCGCGGTCGGCCTTTTCCTCATTCTTCTGGGCATTCTCTTCACCAACCTGGTGCTGCGGCTGCTCGCCCGCGCGGCCGGCGGAACGATCGCCCCGGAGGCCATTCTGGCGCTTCTCGGGTTCAACGCGGTGTTCTACTTCAACATCCTGTTTTCGGTCGCTTTGTTCGTCACCGTATTGCTCACCCTGTCGCGTTGGTACCGCGATAGCGAGATGGTCGTCTGGTTTACTTCCGGTCAGGGCCTGACCGCCTGGCTCAAGCCGATCCTCCTGTTCGCCACCCCGTTCCTGATCGCCATCTTCGTGCTCTCGTTGTGGCTTTCGCCTTGGGCGGAGCGGCGACGGCTGGAATACGAGCGCCAAGTGGAATCGCGCGAAGAGGTCGCCCTGCTCACGCCTGGACTGTTCAAGGAATTCCGACAGGCGCGCCTGGTCGTGTTCATCGAGAGCATCAACAGCTTCGATAACACGATCCATAACATCTTTCTGCACTCGGTGGACAACGGCAAGGACGTGACGACGGTCGCCCGGTCCGGCCACCTGGAGGATGCACCGAACGGCGACCGCTTCATCGTCCTCGAAGACGGCCGGCGTTACGAGGGCCAGCTTGGAACCGCGACCTTTCGCACCATCGGGTTCGAGCGACTGGGCCGGCGCATCGAGCCGGCCGAGGTTCGCGCCGGGCCGCTCTCGGTCAAGGCGCTGCCAATCGAGGCGCTGATCGCGAGCGGCGGCGCGGTCGAGCGCGCCGAGTTGTTCTGGCGACTGTCGGTGCCGATAAGCGCGGTGGTGCTCGTGCTCCTGGCCATTCCGTTGTCCTACGTCAATCCGCGCATGGGTCGGTCGTTCAACCTGATCTCGGCGGCGTTCATGTACATGGTCTACAACAACTGCCTTAACTTCGTGCAGAGCGTCATCGCGCAAGGCAGGCTGTCGCTGGCCGGAGGACTGATCCTAACGCACAGCGTGGCGATCGCCATCGTCATCGTCCTGTTTTGGAACCGGCTGTCGATATCCGGCCTGATGCGCCGGCGGCGGATCCCCGGATGAAGACTCTTTCCCGCTACATCGGACGCGAGGTCCTGTTCGCGACGATCCTCATCTTTATCGGTCTGTTGATGCTGTTCGCATTCTTCGACCTGATCCACGAGCTTTCCAACGTCGGCAAGGACGGCTATCCCCTCGGCAGGGCGCTGTTGTTCGTCGGCCTTTCGATCCCTGGCCACATCTACGAGCTCGTCCCCACCGCGGCGCTGATCGGAACGCTGTCGGCGATCTCGGGTCTGGTGGCGAACTCCGAATACACGGTCATGCGCAGCTCGGGCGCATCGCTGACGCAGATCACGCTGGCCATCGTCCGCGTCGGGGTCCCGCTGGCGATCGCCACGTTCCTAGCCGGCGAGTTCCTGGCCCCTCCCGCGGAGCGCCTCGCGCAGCAGGTCCGGGTGCAGGCGCAAGGCAAGGCTAATCGCATCGTCGCGCAGCAGTTCGAGTCGGGGTTCTGGTTCAAGCAGGACCGGACGTTTGTCAACATCACCAGCGTGTTGCCGGATATGACCTTGCTCGGCGTGCGCATCTACGAGTTCGACCGCGATCTGCAACTCAAGTCGCTGCGCGTTGCCGACTCCGGCACCTTTGTCGACGACGGGCTGTGGCGCCTCTACAACGCGCGCACCACCGCTTTCAGCGCCAGCGGCGCCACGCTCGCGCGCGCCGATCAACTCGATTGGGAAACGGTGCTCAAGCCGTCGATTCTGACCGTGTACCAGGTCGAACCGGAAAAGCTGGAGCTGCCGACGCTCTACGACAACATCCGCGTACTCGGCAACAATCAGCAGAAAACGTCGCGCTTCGAGATAGCGCTCTGGAACAAGCTTTTCTATCCCGCGGCGGTGGTCGTGATGATGGTGCTCGCGCTGCCGTTCGCCTATTTTCAGCGCCGCGCGGGGGGCGCGGGATTTCGCATCTTCGCCGGGACGATTATCGGCCTGTGTTTCTTCCTCCTCGGCCGGTTGTTCTCGTACCTCGGCGTCATCAACGACTGGCCGCCGCTGTTTTCGGCGGCCTTCCCCGTGTTTGCCTTCGTCATCGTCGCGGCGACGATGCTGTGGTGGCTGGAGCGGCGCTAGCCACCGCGAGCGACGGATTGGGATAGGGGCACGCCTTACGGCGCGACCCCTCCCACACCACCGTGCATACGGGTACGTACACGGCGGTTCGGCAGGTTAAGCGGTAGGGGAAACATGGAGACACGGGAGTCCGAGGTCGGCGAAGTACGCGGTGGGCAGAGCGAGGTGCAGAGCGGGACTCGCAGCGAGACGCCAAGGGCCGTGTGAACTGCCAGC
>DASZFQ010000091.1:0-1606 GCA_035939595.1 Casimicrobiaceae bacterium | reverse complement strand
CCCGGATTTCTCACACAATGTTCGCACAGGTGGGGCGCGTTGCGTGAGGGTTGGTGAACTTTTTGCGAGACATGCGGGATGATTGCGTCTGGCGGACGCGATCCGAGTTGGGGCTTTGCTTGGCTGCGGGGGGCAGCGAGGGTTTTTCCTCGTGGATCGATGACGATGCCGCGGCTGTAACGCGTGCGGCAGCGCGTGTCAGGCCGGCCCGGCGCGGGCGCGAGCCGCAAGGGCGAGCCGGCCGGCTGCCACGCCCCAGATTGGCGCGCTCGGGCATGCCGACGCCATGGCGATGCGGATGCGGCGCACGCTGATGCGCACGAGGGCGCCGATCTTGAGCAGCTTGAGACGGATGGTGCCGCAGGTCGCCTCGGCGAGATCGGTGTCGTGCAGGCCGATGCGGCGCAGCGCGCAGAGCAGGACATAGGCCATCGAATAAAACCACAGGCGCAGCTGGTTGGCGCGCATGGTGGCGGCCGAAGTACGATCGGCGAAGAGATCGAGCTGGCATTCCTTGATCCGGTTCTCCATGTCGCCGCGGGCGCTGTAGACCTTCTCATAGAGATGCTTTGCTTTGCATTGGCGCCGGGTGAGCGAAGTCACCACGAAGCGCGGGTTGGCTTCTGCCTTGCTCCACTCGACCTTGGCGACGACCCGGCGTGGGCGGCTCCAGGTGTGGCGTGTGCTCCACATGAAGCTCTTGAAGTAACGCCGTGGCCGACCGCGCGCGCTCGCGGCGGCGGCGCGTTCGAGTTCCGGCGCGATCGCAGCAAGGAGCCGCTCGTTCTTGCCCACCCCGAGCACGAACTCCACATCGTTGTCCTCGCACCAGACCATCAGCTCGTCGCGCACGAAGTCCGCGTCGGCGCGCAGCCAGATGCACGTATTCGGCCAACGGGCGCGGATGCGCGCGACCAGCCGCGCCACCTCCTCGACCACGCCGGCTGAAGCGTCGATATCGGCGCGCCGCAGCTTGGCGAGCAGCAGATGGCGGCCGCAGAACACGTAAAGCGGCAGATAGCAGTAGCAGTCGTAGTACCCATGGAAGAACCGCCCCTCCTGATCACCGTGCAGGGGATCATCGGTCGCATCCAGGTCGAGGATGATCTGTTTGGGCGCACGCTCATGGGCCCCGATGAACACGTCGACCAGCAGATGCTTGATCGCCGCCGGATTGTGGCTGATCTTGTGGTAGCGCGTGGGCGCGAGCTTGCTCAGCTCCAAACGGTTGAGCGTCGATTTGCCGGCCACCGGGGCGCAGTCTTCCCGCCCCGCTGTGAGCTTGCCCGCCAGCACCGCCATCAGCGGATCGTGGCGAAGCTCGTCGTGATCGTTGAGGTCTTCGTAGCCAAGTGCGATTGCGAACACCCGCTGCCCGACCAGCGTCGCCACCTCGTGTTCGATCAGCTCCGGCCGCCGCTCGTCGTGAAAGCACCCCGCAAAGCGCCCCATCAATCCGATCGCCTCATCGGTCGCCTTGAGAAGCAACGCGCCCGCATCCGAGGTCACCAACCCGGCGTCAAACGCCGCTTCCACAGCCCGGCCTTCGACGGTTCCAAAATCAAAGCATTCCGTGCTACACTCTGTCCGCATCGGGGCCCTCCTT
>DASZFQ010000090.1:0-2524 GCA_035939595.1 Casimicrobiaceae bacterium | reverse complement strand
CCTCGCCCGGTCGATCGTAATGGCCGATGTAGTCGAGCGAGACGTCGCAGAATGAGCATTTCTTCCAATAGCAGCCGTGCGCCAGCGTAATCTTGTTCCAGCGGCCGTCCGACCAGAAGCGATGCATTGGGTTCAGCATTTCCATGATGGACACGTATTCGCCGAGCGGCAAGCCGTCGTACGTCGGGATGCCCGTGGCGCGTTGTGGAAAGTCATGCTGGGTTAGATCATTCTCGAGCACGACATCCGAGCCTTTGCGCATATAGGTGCGCACCAGCGCTGCCTGGCGGCCCCGCAGCCGCATCAGCAGATTTAGCAGCGGCCGCTCGCCGTCATCGAGAGTCACGTAGTCGAAGTAGTCGAATACGCGCGGATCGCGCAGCGAACGGAGCTCCGTGTTGACCCAGCCGCCGCCGAGAATCAGCGTTGCCTTCGGTACCGCCGCGCGGATCGTGCGCGCCATGCGAAATGCGCCGTAGACATTGCCGGGAAACGGCGCGGTGACGGCCACGACGTCAGGTGGCTGCGCAATTAACTCGCGCGTGAGCTCGTCGAGCGTTGTGTCGACGAGTGTGGGCTCGCCCGTCAGCGCCTCGTGCAGCGGTTCGAACGACGTGGCGCTTGCGGCGAGCCGCTCGCCATAGCGCGCGAGCTCGAAGCGCGGGTCGATGCCGATCCGCCAAACGTCGGCGAGGTCGTCGATGTACAGGCTCGCGAGGTAACGAGCCTGCTCCGTCGTGCCCAGTGTGCCGAACGCGGACAGCAGCTGCTCGTCGAACGCTGCAGCTTCGCCCGTCGCTGGCGGGCTCAAATGCTCGAAGCGTGGCCCTTCGGGAAGAAACGCACGCCCGACGATGCGAAATGCCAAGCTCGGATCACGGCGTTGCAGGAACCGAATTGCCGGCCCCACAGTGTCGACGTAACGCTTGGCATGCTTAAGAAAGTGAGCGATCGACGGCGGCACCGGGGCATGCTTTGCGGCCGTCTTCGCGCGCTGGCGGAGCACGCTGGCCGTGCGCGCGAGGAGCGGCGCTGAGAACAGCCGCAGGAATAACGTGAGCGAGGCGTCGGCTTGTGTCAGCTCGAGCCCGAGGTCGGCCGCGTGCAGGCGCAGAAAGCCCATCAGATACGCCGTCGCGGGATACGGAGTATTCAGTTGGACCATCGGGGGTGTGACGAGTAGGAGGCGCATGCTACCTGCAGGGTAGCGCACGGGATGCGCTACGGCATAGGCAGTAGCCAGTGCCGGCGTCGTGGCTTGATTCGGCCCCAAGGCGGCCTCTGGGCGGCCCTGCGGGCCGCTCGCGGGGCATGATCCGGAGCCTGTAGCGACTTGCCGAATTCAGCGATTCGCGTGATGCGCGATCCAGTGCTGTGCGATGGCTCCCCGATTGCACAGCCAGACGCCATCGTGACGCTGCATGTGCTCGAGCAGCCGCCTCAACGCGCCGATCCGGCCGGGGCGCCCGATGATCCGGCCGTGCAGACCGATGCTCATCATGCGCGGGCGCCCTTCGGCTCCCATGCGGTAGAGCCAGTCGAACGCATCCCGGCAGTAGGTGAAGAAGTCATCGCCGGTGCTGAAATCGCCGCCGCGCTGCAAGCGGCTGTCATTGGTGTCAAAGCTATAGGGGACTATAAGGTGTCGGCAGCCTGAAACCTCGGTCCAGTAGGGGAGATCATCGTTGTAGGCGTCACTGTCGTAGAGGAAGCCGCCTGTCTCCACGACCAAGCGCCGCGTGTTCGGGCTTGGGCGCCCGGTGTACCAGCCCACCGGTCTGCGGCCGATCAGGCGGGTAATGGTGTCGATGTTGCGCAGCATGTGCGCGCGCTCCACTTCCTGCGGAACGAACTGATAGTCGATCCAGCGCTGCCCGTGGCAGGCGACCTCGAAACCACTGCGTGCGATCTCGGCAGCGACCTCAGGGTTGCGCTCCAGTGCCATGCCAACCGCGTACACCGTGGCCGGTGCGCCCATGGTCTTCAGTAGTCGCATGATTTCCCAGAATCCCACGCGACTGCCGTACTCGAAATTGGATTCAACATTCAGATTGCGTGCGCCGGGCAGAGCCGCGACCGCACCGAGGTCGGTGAGCACCGACTCCGAGTGCGCGTCACCGTGCAGCACGCAAGCCTCGCCGCCCTCTTCGTAGTTCAGCACCAGGGAGACGGCAATGCGGGCCTCGCCGGGCCAGTGGGGGTGGGGCGCGCGGGCAGCGTAACCGATGAGGTCGCGGGGATACGGCTCACTGGGAGTCATCTTGGTTCCTGTGAGGGGCTGGAGGCGCGCTCGGCCGCCAGCCACTCCATGTAGGCATGCAGTGCCTGGCGCATCGGCCGCGGCTTCCAGCCGGTCTCGCCGCTGAGGCGCGAAACATCGTAAGCACCCCACATGCCGTCCTTGAGGGTGGGGTCCTGCAGGATGTCGGCTTGCTCGGGGGGCACGATCTCGGCGCCAAAGCCAGGCACTTTTTCCGCCGCCCATCCAACCATATCGCCGATGCTCGCGGTCGCACCGCAGGCG
>DASZFQ010000089.1:0-2277 GCA_035939595.1 Casimicrobiaceae bacterium | reverse complement strand
ACGATCGACGTACCGGGGCTATGACCGCGCTGCTTACGCAGAACCGTTTGGCCAATGGCATCGGCAGGCCTGCCGCATGTCTGCTTCTCCGCCGCGAGCGCAAGTCCTTGCGCTCTCTCGGCATGTTGCAGCAGTGCCAGGACCTGACATTTTGATCGTTGCCGGCCAAGGAGTGGAGAACCTTCTCCACTCCTGCCACGGCTGCGCAGAATTGCAGCGCCCGCGACCTTGCGCGGGTTCGCGGAACGCCTCATCGCTTCGTAACGACAACCTCCAGATACTCGCTCGGCACGACCATAGTCCCGTCGTTGGCTTTGTTCATACGGGAGATGAGGGCGTGCAGGTCGTCCGTCAGACCGTGTTGCTTGGCCTCGTCGAGCGCTGCGAACGCCTTGAGCATCGGGCCATAGTAGGTCTTGAACACATCCAGGAAGTGCTCCGCAGAGCGATAGCGCAGGGTAAAGTGGCGCGGCTCGGTCTCGATCGCGATGGCAGCGGGACCGAACATTTCGAGGAGACGCCCGCGCGTTCCCCACAGTGCAGGCGATTTTACGCCGGCCGGAGGCGTAATGTATTTTCCCAGGGTCTTGAACATTTGTCCGACAAAGCCGTCCGGTGTCCAGTTCGCAAGACCGATCTTGCCGCCGGGTTTGCAGACACGCAGGAGTTCGCCGGCAGCTTGGTCCTGATTGGGCGTGAACATCACGCCGAAGGCCGAGACGACAACGTCGAAAGTGCCGTCGGCGAACGGCAACGCCTCGGCATCGGCCTCCCTGAATTCGATGGTCAGTCCTTCGGCCGACGCCCGCGCGCGACCGCGCTCCAGCAAGCTTGGCACATAGTCGGTCGAAACGACGTCGCACCAGCGGTGCGCAGCGGCCAGGCTGACGTTCCCGTTGCCGGCGGCCACGTCGAGGACTTTCTGCCCCGCCCGAACGTCGAGGGCCTCGCAGAGCTGCTCGCCAACGATCTGCAGGGTCGTCCCGACGACCGCATAGTCGCCCGAGGACCAGGCCGCTTGCTGCCGGTTCTTCAGCGCCGTGAGATCGGGAGCTGCAGCAGTCGCGCTCTGAGGCGCGCGTGTGTCATGTCGCAACGCGTGGGCTTGGCTCATGGTCTCCTCCAGTTGCGGTCGCGGCGAACCGCGATCGAGATGCGCGCAGGATGCCCTGAGCGGGACCGAAAGACTTTGCCGAGCGCTTGATTTGTCCTTGAGATGGGCTTGATTATTCCCCGAGACCAGCTGCGATCCGGCCGGGACGATCCACGTGCAATTTCTCTTTGCCGATCATACACTTGATACCGACCGACGGGAGCTGCGCCGCGGTTCCGCGGCCGTTGCCGTCGAGCCGCAGGTGTTCGACCTGCTGGTTTACCTGGTGCAGAACCGCGACCGCGTCGTCAGCAAGGATGATCTCATCGCTTCAATCTGGGGCGGCCGGATTGTGTCGGATTCGACGCTGACCAGCCGCATCAACGCCGCACGCAAGGCGGTCGGCGACAGCGGCGAGGACCAGAAGCTGATCCGCACCATCCCGCGCAAGGGCCTGCGCTTCGTCGGCGCCGTGCGCGCGCAGCCAGGCGGCGTCGAACCCTCACATGCCGCCGGTGCGCCGCCGGATGAAGCCCACGAGCACGCGCGCCCGGCCTTGCCGCCGCCGGACCGGCCCGCCATCGCCGTGCTCCCCTTCGTCAACATGAGCGGTGATCCGGAGCAGGAGTATTTTTCCGACGGCATCAGCGAAGACATCATCACCGCGCTGTCCAAGCTGCGCTGGTTCTTCGTCATCGCGCGCAACTCGTCGTTCATCTACAAGGGCAAGGCCGTCCACATGAAGCAGATCGCCGAGGAGCTCGGCGTCGGCTACGTGGTCGAGGGCAGCGTGCGCAAGGGCGGCGACCGCGTGCGCATCAGCGCGCAGCTCAACGACGTGGCGACCGGCAGCCACATCTGGGCGGAGCGCTACGACCGCAGCCTCGCCGACGTGTTCGCCGTTCAGGACGAGATCACCGAGGCGATCGTCGCCGCGATCGAGCCGCAGCTTTATGCGGCGGAAAACTTTCGCGCCCAGCGCAAGCCGCCGGACAGCTTGGACGCCTGGGATCTGGTGATGCGGGCGCTGTCGCATTACTGGCGGGTGACGCGCCAGGACAACGTGGTCGCGCAGGCCCTGCTGGAGAAGGCGACCGCCATCGATCCGAACTACGGCCAGGCGCTCGGCGTGCTTGCCGCCAGCTATATATTCAGCGCCCACATGGGTTGGGCGGACATGGCGG
>DASZFQ010000088.1:0-93796 GCA_035939595.1 Casimicrobiaceae bacterium | reverse complement strand
GTAGCGAATACTCCCACCTTCATCATTACGCGCTTGTTGGTAACAGCGAAGTCGGAGCTTTGTCGTTTGATGAAGGTGGCAACCAAGACGATTAAGCCAAATGAAAGGGGGATCCAGGCGAAAATCTTCCACGTTCCGTTGGCCATTAGCCAGGCGAGTGGCAACAACACGGCAACAGTGAAGAGAACGGGGACGGCGAAAAGCAGCCAGTGAAGGCGGGTGCGATAAACGACATGTTCTCCGTCAAGAAGGTTGCCATCGATGTAGCTCATTGTCTACCTCGGTTTGGGTCATGAAGCTTCAATCCATTGACTGCATTAGCCCGGAGAAAGCAGGGTCCTGTTGGGTGCGTTACTTCGTACTAACCCGCGGGCCAGTTGGGCGATGCAACGTCAATGTGGGGCGGCGTATACCGAGCGCTCGGAAATCACGCCGGGACTCGGGGCCGTCTACCGGCCCATCAGCGCCCGGGCGATAATCGCGCTCGTATTCCCCCCGGCATGCGCTCGTGGCGGCTGACACGGCATCGGAGCCTTTCGCGCTGGTGGTCTCGGCGAATGTTATTTCCTGCTGGACCTTCTTGTAATCCTCAAGATTTCTAGCGTGCGTCATGATTTTCTCGCTTAAGCGTTAAGCAAAGGCTACGATCATGCTGCCTTGGTTGGCGATGGAGCGCTGTGCGTTACCGCACAGATAGTGATTGCCTCGTTGAATACCGCGTCCGTCGCGACTGCGTTGTGGACCACGTCAGCCGACCGGCCCACCTGCGCCCCGCCTTTTCCGCAATCCTGTCGGTCGTCTTGCGCTGCCTGAGCCGATCGTTCCACTTTGGCGCCCACTGGATTGGTGACGTTTACTGGCGGGTTGAGATCACCGTCGAACGGGAGGTTTCGTTCCAAGCTAGGTGCACTCGAGGAAGTTGCACACACACCGGGGCGGGAATATCGTCCCGATGATCAGACGCGGTTTCACTGTCGACTGGAATCTTGCGCAGGCAAATCCGTTTCTTGAAGAGACATGAACCCAACCGCGCATAACTAGCACGGCGCGTGGTTGCATTCGCGTGCCTACCGATCGAAAAATACTGCGGCGTAGTCGTTTAGTCTGCGCGTTAGCGCACACAGCGACTCAATGCAGTTGTTAGCGGCGTTAGCGGCGCACGCGGATGGCTCGTAGAGCGCCGGATCCTTACTTTCAATTCTGAGCATTGTGTACGATAACGTACGGACAGGTCTGGTGTGGCAAGGAACAATCAGCTTAGCGATGGTGTGAGCTCACCGAGCCCGCTCTTACGGCTAATCACTTGCCAAAGGGATGCTTCATGAAAAAACTACTACTTCTCGTTCTCCTTGCTTTCAACGGAAACGCAAATGCTGTCTTGCAATGCTATAACGATCAGGGACAGGACGTCACATGGACAGTGGGGGAAATAGTTCCTAATTTCGACACGGAGCCAGGAGTATTTGTGGACTGTTCTGCGAATGGAAACGAATTGGTTTTCATTCAACAAAACTTCACCGGAATCCGTTACGCGCGGTTTCGTATAGTTGAATGGACGGGGGAAGATGCTACGTTCATTTACCAGAATCTCGAAATTCAAAATGATTCTGGTGCGGCAGGTAGCATTTCCAACGTGAAGCGTGGAAAGTGAAACGACCGCGCAGCCATTAAATAGTAGAGCCCGAGAGCGCAAGTACAATGCGCCAGAGCAGCGTCACCTGAACGACCCAGTTTTGCACCTCACAATTTGCCGGACGATCAACATGACCTAATCCAAGCGCCCATGTCCTTGCGAAACGCAGTCCTCTGACAAGGCTCAATTCGTCATCGGTCCAAGGTACCGAGGGCAGGCGTATCCCGAGCGATGGCGTGCAGTAAACGCTTAGACACTTTCGCCGACGGCTCGCGTTCAGCATGCCCATGCAGCACAAGATGCCCCTCACCGGCGAGGCCCCTCGCGACTGGGTCAAAAGAGGCAGGCGATCAGGAAAAAGGACACGAATTAGGGCCCGCACCCCGCGCTATGGTTCCCCTATGTGTACTAGCGCACAGATGCCCGTCAGGAAGAACGGGACAATTTCTCCTTAGCCCGGACTAAGGCAACGTGCTTTCCTGACGGCGCGAAGTAGAGTCGCTTCAAGTAGGGTTGCTTCTCACCGCGTGCCTTTTGAGTTCGGCGCTCAATCACTGGACGCTTTGAACCAAGGCCAACCATGTCCGAAAAGGGAATCGATTCCGTCGTTACAAACGATGCTGGCAATGAAGACGGGACCTTCGAAGCGCGGCGACAGGAAGCGTTGCTCAAAACAGGCGCCTTGCAGAACGCGATCCTAACCAGCCCCAATTTCTCGATTATTGCCACCGACGAAAAGGGCATCATTCAATTATTCAATGTCGGCGCTGAGCGCATGCTGGGCTATCTGGCCGGCGAAGTCGTTAACAAGATCAGCCCGAGCGATATGCATGATCCGCAGGAAGTTACTGCGCGCGCCCAAGCATTGAGCCTCGAACTAGCCACCACGATTACGCCCGGCTTCGAGGCACTGGCTTTCAAAGCCTCGCGCGGAATCGAAGACATCTACGAACTAACCTATATCTGCAAGGATAAAAGCCGCCTGCCCGCAATCGTGTCGATCACAGCACTGCGCGATGACTATGGCGTTCTTATCGGGTACCTGTTGATCGGCACCGACAATTCCGTACGAAAACAGGTCGAATTGGAGCTGCAAAACGCCAGGGCCGTTGCGGAAAAAGCTAGCCTTGCCAAATCAGACTTCCTTTCCAGCATGAGCCATGAACTGAGAACGCCACTCAGCGCGATTCTCGGCTTCGCCCAGCTTATGGAGACCGGTTCGCCGCTGCCAACGCCCTCCCAGAAGCGAAGCATCGATCAGATTCTCCAGGCGGGGTGGTACCTGCTGGAACTGATCAATGAAATCCTCGATCTCGCGCTGATCGAATCCGGGAAGCTATCGCTCTCGCTGGAACCGAGCGCGCTCGCAGATGTCCTCCGTGAATGCGAGGCGATGATAGGTCCGCAGGCGCAAAAGCGCGACATAAGCGTAACCTTTCCTCAGCTCGAAATCCCGTACTTTGTCAAAGCTGACCGAACGCGCGTGAAGCAGGTTCTAATCAATCTTCTTTCCAACGCAATCAAGTACAACGTGGTGGGTGGAAGTGTCGTCGTGGATTGCAAGGAGAACACACCGGGCCGGATTCGCATTTGTGTCATGGACACCGGCGCGGGATTGTCGTCGGAGAAGCTCGCGCAGCTCTTCCAACCGTTCAATCGTCTCGGACAAGAGGCTAACGTCGAGGAAGGCACAGGTATCGGCCTAGTCGTGTGCAAGCGGCTCATCGACCTGATGGGAGGCGCCATAGGCGCAGAAAGTACGGTCGGAAAGGGCAGCGGGTTCTGGATCGAGCTCAACCTGTCGGCTGAACCTCAACTTGCCGTTGGGGCAGCCAAACTCGCGACGGTCGCTCAAGCACACGTTGGGAGTTACGCGGCGTTGCGCACACTGCTCTATGTCGAGGACAACCCGGCCAACCTGATGCTCGTCGAGGATCTCATCGCGCGCCGGCCAGATATTCGGCTCTTGAGTGCGAGTGATGGCAGCCGCGGCATCGAGGCTGCGCGCGCCTCTCTGCCAGATGTGATCTTGATGGACATTAATCTGCCTGGCATCAGCGGCATCAAGGCGATGAGAATCCTGGCTGAAGATCCGAAGACGGCGCACATCCCCGTAGTGGCGCTCAGTGCTAATGCAATGCCCCGTGATATCGAGAAGGGTTTGGAGGCGGGATTTTTTCGTTATCTCACCAAACCCATTAAGGTTAACGAATTCATGGAAACGCTGGACGTGGCTCTTACATTTGCAAAAGCGGAGAAATAAGCATGATCGTTGCACCCGACATTCTTAACGCCAGCATCCTGATCGTCGACGATCAAGAGGCTAATGTCCGTCTGCTTGAGCAACTGCTGAATGAGGCCGGTCACACCCGCGTTGCCTCAACAATGAATCCACATGAGGTCTCTGCGCTGCATCGCAAGAACCGCTACGATCTGATTCTGCTTGACCTGCAAATGCCTGGCATGGACGGATTCCAAGTGATGGAGGTCCTAAAGACAAACGATGCTGACAGCTATCTGCCGGTCATCGTGCTCACCGCCCAACCGGGTCACAAGCTTCGCGCATTGCAGGTCGGTGCAAAGGATTTCATCAGCAAGCCGTTTGATCTGGTCGAAGTTAAGACGCGCATCCACAACATGCTGGAAGTTCGGCTCTTGTACAAGAAACTAGACGATTACAATAAGTCGCTGGAATTGCTGGTCCAGGAACGGACAGCCGAATTGCGCGAAAGCGAAGCACGCTATCGCAGCCTGACCGAGCTGGCCTCCGATTGGTACTGGGAACAGGACGAGACCGGCGGCTTCACCAAGGTTTCCGGCCCAGTCCTGGAAATGCTAGGAATCCGGGTCCAAGCCTTTGTAGGTCAAAGTAGTGATGACAAGGTGACCGGCTGGAACGAGGCGGAGCGAGAGGTGCTCCGGACAAAGATTGCAAATCGGCAGCCATTCCTCGATTTCGTATTCACTCGCGTCAATGTCGATGGCTCGCGGCAGAAATTTCAGGTAAGCGGGGAACCGATGTTTAACCAGTCCTGCCGCTTCATCGGTTACCGCGGAATCGGCGTGGAGCTTACCGCAAAAACGTAGAGCACTTTACCGATAGCTCGCCATGTCGTTACCACATAACCCCAATCAAAACCATCTTCTCGCCGCGTTGCCCGCCGCGGAATTTGAGCGTCTAGCTCCCCATCTGGAACTGGTCCCGATGCTGCTTGGGGAATCCCTCTACGAACCCGGCGTCCGGTTGCAGCACGTTTATTTTCCAACGACTGCTATTGTCTCACTGCTCTATATCATCGAGTCTGGCTTATCGGCCGAAATCGCTGGAGTTGGCAATGAAGGCGTACTCGGTATTTCCCTGTTCATGGGAGGCGAGTCCACACCAAGCTCCGCTGTCGTGCAGACTGCCGGGCACGGCTTCCGGCTCAAGGCAGAGCTGCTTAAGATTGAGTTTGCGCGTTTCGGTCCGACGATGCATCTTCTGCTACGGTACACGCAAGCGCTGATTACCCAGATGGCTCAGACCGCAGCCTGTAATCGACACCATTCGATATTGCAGCAACTGTGCCGATGGCTGTTACTGACACTCGATCGATTGCCATCGCAAGAGCTGATTGTGACGCAGGAATTGATTGCCGGCGCCCTCGGCGTGCGCCGTGAAAGCATTACGGAGGCAGCCGCGAAATTGCAGCGCGCTGGCTTCGTTCGTTTCCGCCGCGGTCACGTTGCAGTGCTTGAGCGGTCAGGATTAGAGGCCGGCGCTTGCGAATGCTACAGAGTAGTAAAAAAAGAATTCGGCCGTTTGCTATCCGACGTGCGGCACCGCCAAAACTTTCCTGCTATCGCTGTACCACGGGCTTTGGCCGCCACGGCAACTGAGACCTGAATCACCTTGCTCTGACTATTTCGACTCTCTATCGTCGGTCAGGACGCCGGATCCCTGTGGCCGTTGCGGGAAAAATTCGCCACCGGACGATCTGCAGTAACCCCCCGGCTACCAGTGCCGCGTGTATGCGAACTGATCGTACGCTGCTACTCGGTCATGAGGTTCAACCCCTCAAAAGATTCCCGTGCTAAGTGCGTCACCGAACGGAATCGGCAGCGCAATCGGCGTAGCGTGTAATTACGCTTCGTAACGCGCACACAGGATTGCAACGCAGCCGGTTCGATCAGGTGCGCATTTGTCGTTTCACATACAAGGAATTCTTCTTATGAAACCCGCAATGATGAGAACCACGCTTTCGCTCGCGATGATTGCTCTGTTCGCGGCTGGGTGCAGTTCGACCCAGCCCCGGAGCTACGTTGGTCCCGCTGGTTCGAATGGCCCCGTCGGCGCCACTGGCGCACAAGGCATGACCGGAGCCACCGGCGCACCTGCCGTAGCAATGGCAGGACCTGCCGGCGCCACCGGCCAAGCCGGCCCAGCGGGCCCGCAAGGACCGGTTGGAGCAACTGGCCGTGAAGGCAACTGGGTGGTGGGTCAGGCCGGCCCCGCAGGTGCTGCCGGCGCAACAGGCGCACAAGGAATGACAGGCGCCACGGGAGCGCAGGGCACCAGTCTGCCAGGCCCTGCCGGTGCGACCGGACTTGCCGGCCCCGCAGGCATTCAGGGCGCAGCCGGAGACACGGGCGCACAAGGCCCGACCCAGGTTGGTCCGACCGGACCGGCCGGCGCGAGGGGAGCCACCGGCGCGCAAGGCCCAACCGGACTTACGGGCCCGCAAGGCAACAACGACATGGCGGGTGTTCCAGGCGCGATCGGCCAAACAGGCGCTGCCGGCCCACAAGGTGCGATCGGTCAGACCGGTGCGCAAGGCCCGGGGGGTCCGCAAGTTTTGGGTGGCCCATATGGCAACTGGACCCCGTACCGGGACTTCTGGTTCGATTCCAACAACTCGAGCCTCCAAGCTTCAGACTCGATCAAAGTATCCGATATCGCGAACTACGTGAGCCAGCACCCGAGCCAACACGTCGGCATCGACGGCTCGGTTGACCCGAACAACACGGACCTGGGTAATCGCCGTGTCAATGCGGTCCGCACCGCGCTGATCCAAGCCGGCGTGCCTTCCTCCAAGATCCAGATTGGTGCTTTCGCTGATCCACAGCTGCAGCGCGACCGCCGAGTCGAGGTGCTCGTCAGCAGCTGATAACCCGCGCGTCACGCGCAGGAAGTATTGGGCCCGGCGATGGCGGTTTAGTCCCGGGCCTTGTTACGAGATCCTTAAGTCTCGCCGAGGCAGTATTCGAAATACTGTGTAACGCTAACTGCGTCGGCAACATTTCCGCGCGCGTTGGTTGACCGTAATGCCAGAATAACGCTTCTTCGCATCAGAGGAGACCATAGGAGACGTGCGCCAGCGAACAGACTGCATCTCAAAGGAGTGCTTAAATGCATTCTGCGTTCCTAATACCGGGAGCGCGGGCAACCAAAAGGTGTTGAAAATGTACATTGGCGGTGGTGCACTTATACTGATTATTATTCTAGCGGTGCTCTTCTTGCGCTAAGCGATTGCGCGAACCGGTGAGAAATTTCGGTATCCGATCTGGCCCTGGGGTTCGACTACCGTCAAGACGGCCCGGCGGGCCGCGGTAGTCGATTTCCTTTGAGACACGCGCGAAAAACGTGGTAACACACAAATATGGGACGGCAGGGAAATGCGGAGCCTCTACGAGAACGGGGATGACGAAACGCTTCACCGCCGTGCGATCGAGGAACTTGCCCAAGAGGTCGACCAACCAATTGCTGGTGTCAAGGTCATCTACGAAAGCGAATTCGTCCGGTTGAAGGCCGACGCGAAGATCACTGAGTACCTCGCGCTAATCGTCAGTCGACGTGCACGCGAGACCTTGCTCCGCAAACACGCGTAGTTCGCATTATTGGTGAGGTGGCAGCCAGGCGCTGCTCGGTCCAGAGTGCACAAAGATGCGCCCTAAAGGCCTCAACACAACGGCGCGATTCCGAATGGCGGCCAATGTGCTCCCCATTCTCGGCATAGCGACCCTCGCGGCTTGTTCCACATCACCTTTGACCGGCATTGGCGATCATGCGAATGGTGCTCCACTCGGGTCCATGATCCTCTCCGGCCCTATTTTCGGACACCAGACCCTGCTGCCCACTGTCTGTGTCGCCGGGGAGCGCCAGTTCTTCCTCGGCTTCGACCTTCACGACGAAAAGCTGGGGGTGGTTACGCGGCTCGTAGTCGATCCTGCCACCGGACCAGTCGTCCGGGTCTTTGCAGCGTCCGCACCCTTCGATAAGACGGTTCTGTTCCACCGGCTCGAATGTCGAGTGTTCCATTTTTCGCTCGACTCTACAGGCTGGCTTGTAAATCGAATTCAGCAGCTCAACGTGTCGCTCGACCTCGAGTGTCAGCTTCCTTCCGGCGACAGCATCGTCGGCAAGGCATCCGATCCGGGTTGTCTCTAGCCCGCCAGCCCTTGAACTTTATCCCTGCCGTTTCTGCGACCCGCTCGTGAAAGTGGGTCCGCGACCAGGACAGGCTACAGGTGCGGAGCTGCAACGCCACTACTCCGAGTGGGAGATAACTGGCGCGCCTGAGACTCGGCACATTACGCGTTATCATTGCCCCATGCTGTGGACCCGATGACGCGTCGTACCGCTCTAAGCAGGCGCTCGCTCAACCCGTACGCCAGGTTGGCCTCGTAACAATCATAGTGAGATGAATCCATTCTAGGGCAACGTCGTTCTCGGTTTGCAATCGACTGCATCGCCGCCGCCAGAGCCTGCGCGACACAGGTATACCGTCCGATCAGCCGGATCGTAAAACCACGCGAACGAGACGCCGTTCGAGGAAGAACTTCCGATGGGAGTCACCGCAGATCGAACCTCCTGCCGCGGCTGTGCGAACGCATGAAGGCAAAACCCAATGAGGGCGGCAAGCAAAAGGAAGACGGGGAACTTCAGCATGAGATTTCCTTTCATTTGATTCGGGGCCTGCGGCGCAGGAAGCGGCCACCCCGACGCTGGACAAGGGCGACTAACAGTGGAACTGAACTGACGATCCTGACGGCAGGAGCGTACTCGCCGATGTGGTAGTTGACAAACTGATCTCGTCACGAACAAACGAGAACTCTGGCACGACGATCCGGTGGGCATGTAACAAACGTGCAGTCGGACGTGCGCGCGCCTGCAGTGGCGTGGGTCTAGGCCGTTGTATAAGCCGAACGGCCAAGCCACTAGCTGTCGTACTGGCGGGCGCGCCGCCGCTCCGTCAGCACGCGTGGCTCGCCGCACGTGAGCAACCCGAGACTTGTACCGAACAACGTGAGTACGGCGCGGCTGTTGGCCGTGTCGTCCAAGGTTAATCATGCTCAGACTGAACACGGCTCGTCGATTGATCCGCTTGCAACTCCTTCGGGGTGAGCGTACGCTGGAAATGCAAGTGGTGTGATTCGTAGATCGGCTCTCGTAGGTCCAACATCGTCGGCTGTATCCGGTATCGCATGAATAGCACCATGCAGCCGGGTGCTCCACGAGTTCCTGGTCCACGAGGAATTGCCGATGTTGTAGGAATCGACGACGGGGAGGTATTCTATCGATGACATTCACTACAGATCGACCCCAACGCCGGTAACGAAATATCGGCATACGTTGCGGTGACGCAACGAAACGAAGCCACAGCGATGTGGCGATTTTGCGAAGCCCCGCGATCACGGCGGGGCTTTGCGTTGGCGCTTTCCGAGCACCACCCATGGTCAGCAGGTTCAGCCGACGGGCACGGCGCCGTTTAAACGTCGCCATTGCCGGCACGCGCTATCATTGCTCCCATGCTGCTGTGGACCCGATAATGCGCGGTCCCCCGGCGCCGGTAGCTTCGTTCTGTCTTGGCGGCGGTTGAGGTTTCGCCCTTGCCACGATCGTAGACCCGATCTCCGCGAGGAGAGGACGTCATGGGTGAGGCAATCAACGGGAATCTCTCGGTACGGGCCGTGGCCGACACAACTCGGATGGAGTGGGCGCCGAGCCCGAGCGGGTCGGTCTGGCGGAAGCGAGTCCACTTGGTGGGTCCTCCGGAGTCGGGCCAAGTTACCTCCCTCGTGCGCTACCAACCACACTCGAAGTTTCCGGAGCATGATCATCCTGAAGGGGAGGAGATCCTCGTGCTCGAGGGCGTGTTCTCCGACGAACACGGGGACTGGCCCGCCGGCACATATCTGCTCAATCCGGAGGGCTTTCGCCATACCCCTTTTTCGGAACCTGGCTGTCTCCTATTCGTCAAGCTAAGACAGTTTCCAGGCCGGCAGCGGCGTCACGTAGTCGTCGATACCCGCAAGCTCGCTTGGGAGCTGAGCTCGATTCCGGCGGTAACTTACCGGACGCTCTATGAACAGGACGGTTTTTCGGATCTGATGCGCATCGAACGTTGGGGACCTCAAGCAGATTTGGGAGTCATCTCCTTTAAGCAAGGTGCCGAGCTTTTTGTCCTCGAGGGCGAGTTCGCCGACGAAGCCGGAACGTACTCTACGTCGTGCTGGCTGCGCCTCCCCGCTGGTTCGAAGCATCATCCCCGATCCGTCGGAGGCTGCACTCTGTACATAAAGAGGTCCGGTCTGCCATATTTAAGATCCGCGGGCCTCTAGGACCGTGCCCAAGTGGTAACCCAGCTGGTCGGGGCGCGTTGTTCGTTGTACTCGGTGAAGCTGGCGTGAATATAGATAGCTCGCGACGTCGATCAGCACTTGTTCGACCCGTTTTCTTGGCTAGTGCAACGAGGCTTAGTCGTAACCGAGGAATCGGCGGCGTGGACGGCGCCAACATTCATAGGGCCGTGATCAACTGTGTGCTTTCTTCGCAGCGCCCATAAGTAATCCATATAGCAGATCAAGGCGAAGGCAACGCGGGCCGTGGACGTGTGGTTCAAACTGGCATATCGTGGGTTGCCGCAACGGGGATGCGCACGCGGCTGCCGAAGGGCTTCCGCGTGGCTTCGCTTGAGCCGACATGCAATCGTCAGAAGCGTTCGGTAGGCGCTCGAGCCCGAATCGGCTCCGGCTGCGGGCGCTGCAGGGTTACCCGCTCGTTCCCGGACGTGAGTGCGAATGTGTGGCGGTACCTAGCTTCGATCAACTGTAAGGGAACAAAGACATGGCACGCATCATCGGCGGCATCGCCGCGTCGCACACGCCGACCATCGGCTTTGCGTACGACCGCAACAAGCGCGACGACCCATCCTGGGCGCCGATCTTCGAGAACTTCGCGCCGCTGTCCGCCTGGCTTGCCGACAAGCGTCCAGACATCCTGCTGTGGATCTACAACGATCACGTCACGTCGTTCTTCTTCGACCATTACTCGGCGTTCGTGCTGGGTGTGGGCCCCGAGTGGCAGGTAGCCGACGAAGGTGCGGGTGCGCGCGATCTGCCACCCGTAAAGGGGCATCCGCAGCTCGCCGCGCACATCGGCCACTCGCTGATGGCAGACGAGTTCGACATGTCTTTTTTCCAGAACCGGGCGCTGGACCATGGTTGTTTCTCGCCGTTGTCGATGCTTTGTCCGCACCTGCCGGAATGGCCCGTGAGCATCATCCCGCTGCAGATGGGAGTGCTGCAATTCCCTGTCCCGAGCGCACGACGCTTCTACAGACTCGGACAAGCGCTGCGGCGCGCGATCGAAAGCTATCCCGACGATCTGCGGGTCGCGATCGCTGCGACCGGCGGCCTGTCGCACCAGGTGCACGGCGAGCGTGCCGGCTTCAACAACCCGACCTGGGACAGTCGGTTCCTCGATCTCTTCGAGCGTGACCCGGAGCGGCTGGCCGCGATGACCATCGCCGAGTACGCCGAGCTGGGCGGGTGCGAGGGGGCCGAAGTCATCATGTGGCTGACCATGCGCGGCGCGCTGTCGGCGAACGTGGTGTGCAAATACCGCAGCTACTACCTGCCCTCGATGGCCGGCATCGCGACGGCGATCTACGAGGGGCTGGACGACGCGCCCGACCCGGCCGTCGTCGAGCGCCAGCGAGGCCATGCGGCCGGTCAGTTGAGCGGCATCGAAAAACTCCAGGGCACTTACCCGTTCACGCTTGAGCGCAGCGTCAAGGCGTATCGCATCAACGACTATTTGCACCGGATGGTCGAGCCGAGGCATCGCGAGTCGTTTCTCCGCGATCCCGAGGCCAGCTTCGAGGCGGCCGGCCTCACCGCAGAAGAAAGCGACTTGATCCGTCGACGCGACTGGCGAGGCCTAATGCACTACGGCGCCATCTTCTTCGTTTTGGAGAAGCTCGGTGCGGTGACCGGCATGTCGAACCTGCACATTTATGCCGCGATGCGCGGCGAAACGCTCGAAGCCTTCCAACTCACGCGCAATGCGCCGGGCGCACTGTACTCGGTAGCAGGCAAAGGGGCCGGAAATCTGGGCTGGGACCAGCCGTCGGACACGGCGGTGCACCGCTGAACCACGATCGAGGCACCTGGCATGCGCTTACGAAACGTCGTTCGAGCGGGAGTGACTCGATGATCATCGACATCCACGGCCACTACACCACCGCGCCCAAGGCGCTCGAGACGTGGCGCAATCGCCAGATCGCCGGCATCACGAATCCTGCGGAGATGCCGAAGGCGTCCGAGCTGCATATCAGCGACGACGAGCTGCGCGAATCAATCGAGGGCAACCAGCTGCGCCTCATGCGCGAGCGCGGACTCGACCTGACGATATTTAGCCCGCGCGCAAGCTTCATGGCGCATCACATCGGCGATCTCCATGTCTCGAGCACGTGGGCTGCGGTCTGCAACGAGCTGTGCTACCGGGTGAGCGATCTGTTCCCGGATCACTTCATCCCGGCTGCGATGTTGCCGCAGAGTCCAGGCGTGGATCCGGCGACGTGCATTCCCGAACTCGTGAGGTGTGTCGAGGAGTTCGGGAATGTGGCGATCAACCTCAATCCAGACCCGTCCGGAGGGCACTGGAGCTCCCCCCCACTGTCCGATCGCCACTGGTACCCGATCTACGAGAAGATGGTCGAATACGACATCCCGGCGATGATCCACGTAAGCACGAGCTGCAACCCGTGCTTCCACACCACCGGAGCGCACTACCTCAACGCCGACACGACCGCTTTCATGCAGTGCCTCACGTCGGATCTATTCAATGATTTTCCAACACTACACTTCATTATTCCGCACGGCGGCGGCGCGGTGCCCTACCACTGGGGCCGCTTCCGCGGCTTGGCGCAGGAGCTCAAGAAGCCGCTGCTCAAGGACCACCTACTGCACAACATCTTCTTCGACACCTGCGTGTACCACCAGCCTGGAATCGACCTGCTCACCCGCGTAATTCCCTCGGACAACATCCTGTTCGCGAGCGAAATGATCGGCGCCGTACGCGGCATCGACCCGGAAACCGGGCATTATTTCGATGACACCAGGCGCTACATCGAAGCTGCGCCCATCGGTCCACAGCAGCGGCATAAGATCTACGAAGCCAACGCGCGGCGCCTCTATCCCCGCCTCGACGCCGCGCTGGAAGCGAAAGGACGTTGACCATGTACGAACTCGGAGTTGTCTATCGCAACATCCACCGCGCCGACAGCGACGTCGCGGCCAGACTTGGCACATTCGGGAGTGCGACCGTCCACGAGGCGATGGGACGTACGGGCCTGCTCAAACCATACATGCGTCCGATTTATGCCGGCGCGCAGACATCTGGGACGGCCGTGACGGTACTGCTGCACCCTGGCGACAACTGGATGTTGCACGTCGTGGCCGAGCAGATCCGACCAGGCGACATTGTCGTTGCCGCGGTTAGCGCCGACTGCACCGACGGCTATTTCGGCGACCTACTCGCGACAAGCTTCAAGGCGCGCGGGGCGCAAGGGCTGGTCATTGACGCTGGAGTGCGCGACGTGCGCGTGCTCACCGAGATGAAGTTCCCGGTCTGGAGCAAGGCGATCTCCGCCAAGGGTACGGTGAAGGCCACACTAGGCTCTGTGAACATCCCCGTCGTATGTGCCGGTGCCTTGGTCACACCAGGTGATGTCATTGTGGCCGACCAAGACGGTGTGGTGGTGGTTCCGGCGACCCTCGCGCAGAAAACGCTGGAGGCTGCGGCAGCGCGCGAAGCGAATGAAGGCGAAAAGCGCGCAAAGCTGGCCGCCGGAGCGCTGGGACTGGACATGTACAACATGCGCGAGCCGCTGCAAAAGGTCGGATTAAGATACATCGATTGATCGAGCCGCGCGGGACATGGCCGTCGATTCGGGCAAGGTTGACTGCATCACAGGCATCTCCTCGATGGCGATGCGCCACGTGTTGGCTAAGTTGGGCGACGCTTACGAGCAGCAGTTAGGACAACCCGTCACTATCGTTTCGGTGGGTGGCGTTGATGCGGCTCGCCGGGTCGACGCCGGCGAAGCGTTCGACATCGTCGTGCTGGCAGCCGATGCGATCGAGCAGTTGGCAGCCGATGGTCGCGTCGACCCGGGGAGTCGAACTGACCTCGCTCGTTCCGCCGTGGCGGTAGCGGTAGCCGCGGGTGCGACGCGACCTAACGTCTCTACCGAGTCGGCACTTCGCGACGCCGTCCTGCGCGCCCGCAGCATCGGGTATTCGACGGGTCCGAGTGGAGCGCACCTTGTCGGCTTGTTCGAGCGCTGGGGCATCGCCAACGCGATTGCGCCGCGCATTGTCCAAGCTTCACCGGGCATTCCTGTGGGCACGCTCCTGGCACGCGGCGATGTCGAGCTGGGCTTCCAGCAGTTGAGCGAATTCATGCACCTGCCAGGAATCGACGTCATTGGCCTGCTTCCACCAGAGATCCAGGTGGCAACCGTGTTCTCAGGGGCAGTATGCACCGCATCGAACTGTTCCACGGCCGCCCGGGCGTTGCTCTCCTTCCTTGCTTCACCCGAAGCCGATGCGACGAAGCGCCACCATGGCATGGAGCCAGCACGCCGGTAGTTCTACCTAAACCGGCACCGCCCTCCTGAGCTTCGATAAACATTTTCGATAGCATGAGACCGCATTCTTACACCTGCTTGCGCGCAAATAGCGAGAGAATTCGGGCTGGCTCGTGACGGTTACACCCATAAGCTATTCAGATACCGGAGGATCGTCAATCCATGCGCTCTTTTGCACGTATTTCCGTCCTTGGCCTCAGCCTGGCACTGGCGCAACCGCTGCTCGCCCAGACCCAATCGGTCAAGATAATCGGACTGGTTGAACTTTCTGGTACCGGCGCCACGTCAGGCACCAACTTCAACGACGGCGCGAAGCTCGCGGTAAAGGAGATCAACGCCGCAGGCGGCATCCTGGGCCACAAGGTCGAGTACACGGCCAGCGACACGCAGTCGCAGCCGCAGGTTGCCAAGGCACTGGCGGTCAGGGCCATCGACGACGGCGCCTACGTCGTCATGGGGCCGGTGTTCTCGGGCTCGATCATGGTCAGCATGGTGGAAACGCGGCGCGCCGAGATCCCCAACTTCACCGGTGGCGAGGCCGCGGCGATCACCCAGCAGGGCAATCCCTACATCTTCCGTACGTCGCTTACGCAGTCCACGGCCATGCCCAAGGTTGCCCGCTACTTGGACAATCTGAAGGCGAAGACGGTGGCCATCATCTATACCAACAACGATTTCGGTAAGGGCGGCCGCGACATATTCATGAAGGCCCTCGAGCCGCACGGCATTAAGGTACTCGCCGACATCTCGACCGACCCGGGGCAGGTCGATTTCTCCGGCGCCGTGCTCAAGGCCAAGCAGGCCAACGCAGACGCGCTGTTCGTCTATACCAACGAGGAGGAGGCTGCGCGGACGCTGCGCGAGCTCCGCAAGCAGGGCTACGACAAGCCGATCGTCGGTGAGACCGTGCTCACGAGCCAGAAGGTGATCGAGCTCGCGGGCGACGCCGCGAACGGCGCGGTCGCGCACGTCGGCCTCACCGCGGACGCGCCCGATCCCGGCATCCGAGCGTTCGCGTCCAAATTCGAGAAGGAATACAACTATAAGCCCGACCACAACGGCCTAAAGGGCTATACGGGGATGTACATCGTGAAGGCGGTCACCGAGAGGGTCGGCAAGTTCGATCCGAAGGCTTTCGCCGATGCCATGCACGGCGTCAGGCTGTCCGCGAAGGAGTACCCCGGCATCCTCATGGACGTGACCTTCGATAAGAACGGCGATCTCGATCGCGAAAGCTTCATGACGAAGGTGGTGAACGGCAAGCAGGCAGTGATCGCAACGTTGCCGTCGCTGTCGGCCGGCAAGTAACGGCGAGTCATCAAATATCCGCCAGCCTTGATCGCTGCACTCCGCTGCGGTCTGGAGGCGGTGCACCAGGCAGAGGTACCATGGGCAAGTAGGCGGTAATTGCATACTGCCGGAGCGCTGCAAATTTACGTCAATCGAATGGGAAGACCAAGCGATGGGAGATCCAAACAGCTTCGGTATTGCGGGACTTCTGGGTTGGCCGGTGGCGCACTCGCGCTCGCCAGTCATCCATAACCATTGGCTCGCGCACTATGGCATTCCGGGGCGCTATGTGCTTTTTTCTGTACCACCGGATAGGCTCGAGACGGCAGTACGCGGCATCGCGGCGCTCGGCATGAGGGGCTGCAACGTCACCACGCCGCACAAGCAGGCGATCTTTCCGCTGCTCGACCGCGTCGACGACCTGGCGCGCAAAATCGGCGCGGTGAACACGGTCATCGTCGAAAAGGATGGAACGCTCACCGGATTCAACAACGATGGCAACGGGTTCATCCAGAGCCTGCGTGACGCCGACCCGCAGTGGCGTCCCGACAGCGGGCCGATCGTCGTACTTGGCGCGGGCGGTGCAGCGCGGGCGGTGGTGGCGAGCCTCGCGGCGCAAGGTGCAAGGGAGATTCGCGTGGCCAATCGCACGCGCGACAAAGCGGAGGAAATCGCCGATGCCGTCGGTCCGGTGGTGAGGGCGCTGCCATGGGACCAGCGCGCGGATGCACTCGACGACATCGCGCTTCTCGCCAACGCAACGAGTCTTGGCATGGCCGGCAAACCGCCGCTCGAGATCTCGCTCGATCGCCTTCCTAAGAACGCGTTGGTCGGCGACCTCATCTATCTTCCGCCCGAGACGCCGCTGCTTACTGCGGCGCGCTTGCGCGGAAACATCATCGTTAACGGCATCGGTTTGCTGCTCAACCAGGCGCGGCCGGCGTTCAACGCGTGGTTCGGCGTCATGCCGGAGATCACGCCGGAACTGCGGCAGGCCATCGCCGCCACATTTTAGGGGTCTCGTCGTGGACGTCGCCATCTTCGAAGAGCCGAAGATCGACTGCCACATGCATGTGTTCGACCCGGCTCGCTTCCCATATAGCGCGAACACGCATTACGCACCGACGGCCCAGGAAATCGGCACGCCGACGCAACTGGCACAAGCTATGGACGCGTACGGCACGCGCTACGCGCTGCTGGTCGGCCCCAACTCGGGCTATGGCTTCGACAATGCCTGCATGCTCGATACGATTGCGCGCGGTGCGGGACGTTACAAGGGCATCGCCGTGGTTGCAAACGACGCGACCTTGGACGCCCTGCAGGCGCTCAAGCGCGCCGGCGTCGTTGGCGTGGCATGGAACGTCACACACTACGGCGTCGACTACTACCGCGACGCGGAGTCGCTCCTGCAGAAGCTCGTCGCGCTCGATATGTTCGTCGATATCCAGGTCGAGCACGACCAACTCATACACATAATGCCGCTCCTCACCAACCTCGGCCCACGCATCCTTATAGATCATTGTGGCCGTCCCACTGCGGATGCTGGACTCGACGAACCCGGGTTCAGAGCGTTGCTTGATCTAGGCGCAACGAGGCGCGCCTTCGTGAAGCTCTCGGGTTTCGTGAAGTTCTCGCGCAAACCGGCACCTCACGAGGATACGTGGCCCTATGTCGCGGCGCTGGTCAAGGCTTTCACACTCGACCATTGCCTGTGGGCCTCGGACTGGCCCTACCTTCGCGCACCGGTGCACGTCGACTACGGCGTGCTGCTACACCTCGCGCTTACGCTGTTTCCGGATACAACCGATCGTCGCAGGCTTCTGTGGGACACGCCGCGCAGGTTGTTTGGCTTCGGGTCGTGATTTCGATAAGGTGCACACAACCGAAGCCCTTCGGCAAAGACCATCGCAGTCGAGCCGCCAAAAGGATTTGCGGCATGAGCACCGATCTGAGACTCGGTCGTCGGGAACCCAACATCTGGAGGGACTCTTGTTCGAAGAGCGTGTGGCACGGGTCATCGATGTACTTGGCATGGTGCTGCTGGCGCTGCTCGCTCCATTGACCGCACACGCGCAGGCATATCCCGACCGGCTTATCAAGATCATCGTTCCGTATCCGGCCGGCGGTGCCGTCGATATCGTCGCGAGGACCATTGGACAGCCGCTCGCGGAAGCGCTGAAACAAGCCGCGATCGTCGACAACCGCCCGGGTGCGAGCGCGAACATCGGCATGGAGATGGTCGCGAAGGCAACGCCCGATGGCTACACGTTGCTGATGGCCTCGAACGGCATCGCGACCAACATGGCGCTGTTCCCGAGTCTGACGTTCGACGGTCGTCGCGATTTTGCGCCGATCGCCAAGATCGGTTACGCGCCGCTGGTAATCGTCGTGCCCGTCTCGTCGCCGGTCAAATCGCTGAAGGAGTTGATCGCGATGGCGAAAGCCGAACCCGGGAAGCTCACCTACGCCTCTGCGGGTAATGGCAGCTCAGGGCACTTGGCAGGCGAGCTCCTCAAGTCGACGGCGAAAATTGACGTCCTGCATATCCCGTACAAGGGGGGCGCGCCGGCCATCACCGATCTTCTGGGCGAGCGCATTTCGTTCATGCCCATCAATCCGGTCGAAGTGATCGCGCATATCCGCGCCGGCCGCCTGCGCGCGCTTGCCGTCGCGAGTGACAAGCGATTCCCTTTGCTGCCCGATGTGCCGACGGCCACTGAGGCCGGTCTCGCGGGGTACGAGGCGTCCGTCTGGTGGGGCCTGGTCGCGCCAGTGAAAACGCCCACGGAGATCATCCGACAGC
Organism: Casimicrobiaceae bacterium; assembly: GCA_035939595.1. GTDB lineage: Bacteria > Pseudomonadota > Gammaproteobacteria > Burkholderiales > Casimicrobiaceae > PALSA-1003. The sequence continues at coordinate 75,156 of DASZFQ010000088.1, read as the reverse complement.
TCAACGCCGAGACGAACAAAGCGCTGGCGAATCCCGCGATCGCGAACAAGTTGAGTGAACTCGGAGTGGTTGTAACGCCGGGTACGCCCGACCAGTTCGCCGCATTCATCAAGGCGCAGACCGAACTCTGGTCGGGCGTCATCAAGGCCACTGGGATCCAGCCGGACTGATTGCGCCGGAAAGCTGCGCGTCGCCTCTATCCGGGCACGCCGACATTCAGAACTCGGAGGGGCGGATGAACCGTCTAACTCAAATCTTCAGAGGGCAACGTGACAAGGCGTTTGTCGTCTATGCCCGCTCGGAAGCAGTAGCGCAACTGAGGATACTACCGTATGGCGTCCCGCCCGCCGATGGACGACTCGCATCCAGACGTGTGCCGCTGTGCCTGACCTCGCGCTAAGCCGGGGCTCATGGTCGAAGAGAATCCCCATGAAAGCAGAACCCTCGAAACTGGCCCAGCTTGTCGTCGCTCTCGCAAAGAACTGCAAGCGACAAGCTAGCTCTTCCTGAAAGGACATCGAATGAGGAGACGACTTGCGTTAGGACTCGGTGCGGTAGCCTTCGGGTCGTTGCTAGTCAACGGAGGAACGGTTAATGCACGCGTCGCCGGCAATGCTGCGCCGCGCAAGGTAGCCGGGATCCCCATGGTCGATACGATGATCGCCAAGGCCGCGAACGAACTCGCACTGAGCGCGTCGCCGCCATACCTCTACAACCATGCGGTGCGAACTTATCTATTCGGTGCCTTGATCGGGCGAGCGGCAAAGTTGAAGTTTGACGAGGAACTACTCTATCTGGCATGCGTGCTGCACGACCTTGGTCTGACCAAGCGGTTCATGGGTAATCGACCATTTGAAATCGAAGGAGCCGTTGCGGCCGGAAACTTCCTGCGGCAGCAAGGTCTGTCGGTAACCAAAGCAGCAATCGTCTGGGATGGCATTGCCATGCATCCTCTCGCCATTTCGCAATACAGGAAGCCCGAGATTGCGTTGGTCGGCGCGGGTGCGGGTGCTGACGTAGTTGGTGCCGGACTGGAAGACGTTACCGCCTCCGACCGCGATGCTGTGCTTCACGCGTTTCCACGGCTTGGATTCAAATCAGAGTTCGTGGCGACATGTGCCGATGTCGTGAGGCAACATCCGGCAGGCGCTGCGCGGACGTTCATGCGGGATATTGGCGAGCGCAATGTCCCGGGCTTCAAGCCCGCCAATATTTGTGATGCCATCGAGCACGCGCCGTTCAGTGAATAGGAAAGATGACGCTGATGAATGAAGCGTGAGACCAGGAATGGGCGGAGATCGCAGTACCGATAGGGCACGGTGCTAGAGTTCCTAGCGCGGTCAAGCCCATGCCCGCATTGAGCGAGGGTAGGCATTAATTATGACCGAACCGGCCCCACCGGTAGCGAGCCCCGCCGCCAGTCGACGGCAGAGGCCCCGAGGACAGACGAAGCGTTTTCGACGGCCCATTGCCGCTATTGCCGCCTTCGCTATGCTGTGCGTCGTTGCCACGCTCGGGCTGCCCAGGGCGGCATTGGCCGAGGTGAAAGAAGTGCAAATCGCCCGCGGCTTCGCGATTCCGCACCTGCCGATAATGATCATGGAGCACGACAAGCTGCTAGAGAAGCATGCGCTGGCAGAGGGCCTGGACGAGATCAAGGTCGTTTATTCGCAAATTGGCGGCGGCAGCGTCATGAACGATGCATTGATCTCGGGGGCCCTCTCCTTCGGCGTCGGCGGACCGCCACCCATGCTCACCCTATGGGACAAGACTCGCTCGAGCATCCAGGTGAAGGGTGTGTGTGCCGAAGCGACGATGCCGCTATTGCTCAATACCCGCAACCCCAATCTGAACACGTTGAGGGATTTGACCAAAAAAGACAAAATCGCTGTGGGCGCGGTCAAAGTTTCCATCCAGGCGCGCCTCCTGCAGGTGGCCGCTGCCAAGGCATTCGGTGAAACCGAATTCGCCCGCTTCGATCCACTCACCGTCGGCATGAACTCCCCGGACGCGAGCGCCGCGCTGCGTTCGGGCATGGGCGAGGTCGACACCAACTTCAGCCTGCCGCCGTTTCAGTACGCCGAGCTCAAGGTTCCCGGCATTCATACGCTTGCATCGTCCAACGACATCATGGGCGGCCCGCATACCTTTACGATGGTCTATACGACTAGCAAGTTTCATGACGCGAATCCCAAGACCTACCAGGCGTTCCTCGCCGCGATCAGGGAGGCAGTCGCCATTATCAATCACGACAAAGTCGGTGCCGCCAGGACGTACATTGAGATGACAAACAGCAAGGAATCGGTCAGCGAGATCGTGGCTATCCTGGATGATCCGTTGGTGCAATTCACACTCACGCCCACTGGTACGATGAAATTCGCCGATTTCATGTATCGGATCGGAGCACTCAAAAACAAGCCGAAGTCGTGGCAAGACTATTTCTTTGAAGAGATTCACAACCTGCCCGGCAGTTGAGATATTCCATGGCGAACGTCGCGTTTTCGGTACGTCAGCGCCTATACGCGTCTAGCAGCGCAGCGTGGCTTTGAGTGGTAGCCATGATAGTAAGGAGAGGCCTGATGTGTCAGTGTGACCCCTGTGCGACGGAAGAGATTGCCGGGTTCGAGTCAAAGCAGAGCTACCCGCTGCCGTGGTCGGTACCGCCGGAACGTTAACGCATGCGCTTGGGGCGGCGCACGGCGCGTACTTTGCCGCTCGGACCACCGCCCGCGTAAAACAGGTCGGCACCATCGGACTCGAGGCCCGTCACCGCCACGCCTTCGGGCATGGTGAGCCGGGCCAGAACCTTGCCGCTCTCGGGGTCGACGCGGCGGATGTCGCTCTGGTCGCCCTCCCATGTGCCATGCCAGAGTTCGCCGTCGACCCACGTCACTCCCGTGACGAAGCGGTTCGACTCGATCGTCCGCAAGATCGCGCCCGTTTGGGGGTCGATCTGGTGGATCTTCCGGTCGCGGTACTGTCCGACCCAGAGCGTGCCCTCGGCCCACGTCAGGCCCGAGTCGTGACCCTTGCCGGGCGCCGGAAGGGTCGCGACCACCGCACCCGTCGCGGGGTCGATTTTTTGAATGCGATCTTCGGCGAGTTGATAGATGTACCGGCCGTCGAACGCGGTGCCGGCGTCGGCTGCGACGTCGATGGTGCGCAGGGCCCGCCCACTGGACGGATCGAACGCGCGGAGCGCACCGCCTGCGGCGAACCAGACGCGGGTGCCGTCGAACGTCACGCCGTGCACGTGCGGAGCATCCGAGAACGGTCCGTATTCGCGGACAATCTCGGCTGCCTGCGCACCAATCGTTGCGTCCCCGCCTCTCGTTCGCTCCATTGCTTTCTCCTTGGCCGAGTGTCACGATCAGCTTAGCCCATGGCAGCCGCCGCGGGGAGTAACAACGTCGTCGCGAATCCGCCGATCGGTGCGGAGAGCCAGCGGCGCGCTCGGCCGCGACCGAGCGTGCGCACCTTGGCCGATGCCTCAAGGGCACCGAGGGCACGCTGCACCGTTCGTTGGCTCGAACCGAGCGCCAGAGCGAGCGCGGACGTGGACCACGCCTCGCCATCGGCCATGAGTGCGAGCACTGCGGCATCCGGGCTCTCGATCGGCGGCGCCAGGACCAGCACTTCGCCCGACCGGGGCAGGAGCGCGAAGCCAGCCGGCGTCGCCCGCACGTCGGCCAGCGAGCGGAGCTCCCTGCGCAGACGGCTGAGCTCGACGCGAAGGCGCGCGCGATGCGACTCGTTCGGACGCCGGGCACGGAACGCGCGCTCGCAAAGAAGCTCGCGGGTCGCCTCGCCGGGCCATGCTTCGCCCAGCGAGCGCAGGAGCGCAAACAGCACTGGGCGTCGCGTAAGGCGCACTTCACGGCGCCCCGAGCGTGCAACCCGCCGACACGCGTCCACGATCAGGTGCTGCGAAGCGAGCACCGTCTCCACTTCCGCCAGCACGAGCGGTCGTTCCTCGCCCCCCGCGATGAGCCGCGCCGCCGGAAGCGCGAGCGTACGCTCGGCCCGCTCGACTTCGACATAAAGCGGGTCGATGCCCGAACGATCTGCCGCGGCGCGGGCGCGGGCAAGCGCCGCCCGAGCGGGTGCGGTGTGCCCGCGGCGCAACGCGATCTCGAAGGCGACGAGCTCGCCCCTCGCGGTCAGCATGGCCGAAGCAGCCAGAAGGTCCAGCTTGTCGAGCGAGTCACCCGCTTCGGTCACCCGCCCGAGCAAAAGCAGCCGGCGGATCTGAAGAAGCGCGGCATGAAGTCCATTGTCGTGATCGCCCAAGGCGTCGAACGTCCGTCGGGCGTCGTCGAGCGCCCGCGTCGACCATCTGAGGTCGCGCGACGCGAGCGCCACCTCGGCTTCGGCTGTGACGCATCGTGCGCGCTCCACGCGCTCTCTCGGGCCGAACGAACGCGCCGCGCGTCGTAAGAGCGCCTTGGCTTTCGCAAACTCGCCGAGCTGAGCCATGGCGATCCCGCGCAGGGCAAGCGCGGGCGCGTCATCCCGAAGCGCGATCCGCTTGAGCGCGCCCAAGGGGTCGCCTTCCCTAAGGGCCCTCGCGGCAGCCGTCACGAGCGAATCCATGTCGCATCTTATGCCGCGATCGGGCGCCAACAAAACCCGTCACAGTTGTTACTCCCCGTTCGCGGTCGCCGAAGCTAAGCTACGTGCTCGAACAGCACAGCAAGGAGTTGCCATGACAACACATGAAGCCGTTTCGAAGGGCGGACGGGTGGAAGCAAAAAGGCACCACTTGGCCAAAGAGGCCAGCGCGGGCCCCGCGGCCGGAAATCCGCCTCGGCACACGACCGGAACACGTGAAGAATGGCTTGCGGCCCGGCTCGAGCTGCTCAAGGCGGAGAAGGAGCTCACGCGGCGTAGCGACGAGCTGGCGCGGCAGCGGCAGGAACTGCCGTGGGTTCGGATCGACAAGGAGTATCGATTCGAGATCGACGAGGGGAGCGCCTCGCTAGTCGACCTCTTCCGAGGCCGCTCACAGCTCCTTATCTACCACTTTATGTTCGGGCCCGACTACGCAGCGGGGTGCGCGACCTGCTCGACGATCGCGGACGGGTTCGACCGCTTCGTCGTCCACTTGGCGAACCACGACGTCACGCTTTTGGCGGTGTCGCGGGCGCCGCTCGCGAAGCTGCGGGCGTATAAGCGGCGGATGGGGTGGACGTTTCCCTGGGCGTCCTCGTTCAGCGGGGACTTCAACTTCGACTTCAACGTCTCGCTCACCGAGAAGCAACAGCGCGAGGGAGCCGTCGAATACAACTACCGGCGCGAACCGGCGTGGACGGTACGTGTGATTGACGACTCGCTGCCGAAACGCGGCGAGGGGCCTGTCGCCGAAAACGCGGCCATGACCGGAACCGACGTGGCCACGTACGCGCGCGAGAGGCCGGGCATGAGCGCATTCGTGCTTGAGGACGGCGTCGCCTACCACGCCTATTCCACCTATGCGCGCGGACTGGACGGCCTCTGGGGTATGTACCAGTGGCTCGACCGTGCCCCCAAGGGGCGCAACGAGACGGGCATCTGGTGGCGCCGCCATGACGAGTACGACCAACGCTGAGGATGCGAGCCAGGCGCTTAACTATGCGGAATCAAGTCGTTTCGCACGAGGAATGGCTGAAGGCGTGCTGTGAACTGCCTGCTGCTGAGAAGCAGCCGCGACGAGGCCGGCCCCAAATTCCCGATAGAGTGGGTACGCCGGCAACGATCAGTATTGAAGCACTTAGATCGGTTGCTGCCGCTGATCTCACGACATCGAGTTGTGCCCTGCGACGCGCCGCTGGATAAGGATCACGCAGCATGACTCACGCGATGTTCCCCGACAACGACTCCGAGCGTGCCCCCGCTCGTACGATCGGCACCGGCATGGTTTCCTGGCGAGCTTCTGAGCGAGCCTTTTTCGGCATCTCGGCACTGCTCTTCGTCGCCGCCGCGGCCGTTACGATCCTCTGCTGCGCGTCCATGTCGGCGATGGGCGAGATGCGGATGCCCGGCGGCTGGACGATGTCGATGGTGTGGATGCGGATGCCCGGACAGACGTGGCCCGGCGCCGCGGCGTCATTCCTTGGCATGTGGGTCGTGATGATGGTAGCGATGATGCTGCCGTCCTTAGTGCCAGCGCTGTGGGTTTACCGCCAGGCACTCGACAGGACAGGCGAGGCGCAGCTCGGTCGGCTGACTGCGCTGGTGGGCGTGGGGTACTACTTCGTGTGGACCCTGTTCGGAATGGCCGCCTTTGCGCTGGGCGTCGCGCTGGCGGCGGTCGAAATGCAGCTGCCGGCGTTGGCGCGTGCCGTACCGATCGCGGTCGGTGTGGTCGTACTAATGGCCGGCTCCCTTCAGTTCACCACGTGGAAGGTGCGTCACCTCGCCTGTTGCCGGGAGGCACCCTGGCGCGGCCACACGCTGCCGGCCGACGCTGGCACGGCCTGGCGAGACGGCCTGCGCCTGGGCTTCCACTGCAGCCAGTGCTGCGTCGGTCTGACGGTGATCCTCCTGGTCATCGGGGTCATGGACCTTCGCGCGATGGCTGTCGTGGCGGCAGCCATCGCCGTCGAGCGTCTCGCACCGGCCGGTGAGCGCGTCGCGCGAGCCACCGGGGCCGTCGCCGTCGGGGTAGGGTTGTTTCTGATGGCGCGAGCAGCCGGCCTCGGATGAGGCATCCGCGTCCTGCAGCGTCTATCTGCCCGCCGCTCGCGGTGGATGCATTTTTTTCTATCGAACCACTTCGTGCTCGACGCAACGACCGAGCTCGTCATGCGCGCGACGAACTGTTCCTCGGGCCGCGAGGCATTTTTAGCTGTGTCGACGCCCGCGCAAGCGTCTTAAGAACCTTCGTCCCGGGGATGTACTGCTTGCCCCAGCGCACGAGCGCAAGCAGAACGTCACCCAGAGCCAACCCTTTTGCACTTAGCGAATACGCATAGCGAACGGGATGCTCGTGGTAGACGGCGCTGACGATAATCCCAGCTCCCTCCAACCGCTTCAGACGGTCCGCGAGGATGTTCGTTGGGATTCGCTCGGGTGATTCGAGGAGTTCGCTATAAGTGCGCTTGCCGCTTAGCAAATCCCGAATGACCAGCAACGACCATCTGTCGCCGACTAGGTCGAGAGTGTTGGCAATCGCACAGGTGGAGCGCTTAAAGTTGGCGGGCTTTTCCATGTTCACTTTACTTCGATCGTGGATATGAAGAATTGTCGCTTGCATATTGCAAGTTTAGTATGGTACGGAATCCATGACCAACCTTACGCTCTCGCACCCCACGCAGCCGCGATCCACCGTTCCTTCGCAAACAACGATTCTTGTCGCAGCATTAGTCGTAGCCTGGTTCGCTATCGTCGCCATTCTTGGCGCACGCTGAAGGTTCGTTACACCGCCGGGTGCTCCACCGCTGCCCATTCTGCTCGGTTTCTTAACGTCCCTCGCGGTGTTCTTCGCCGTGTACCTGCTATCGCGAGCGTTCCGGGAATACACGTTGGCGATCGACCCTCGGCTCATGATGGCAATCCAGGCGTGGCGCTTTGCCGGACTCGGGTTTCTCGCCCTCAACGCGTATGGTGTGCTGCCGGGCCTCTTTGCCTGGCCCGCCGGTTTGGGCGACATGGCAATTGGCGTGACTGCGCCGTGGCTGCTCGCAGTGCTCATGCGTCAGCCAAGTTTCGCCGCGAGCAGGACCTTCGTAATCTGGAATCTGCTTGGAATCCTGGATCTCGTCGTGGCCAAGGGCACCGGGGCCCTTGGCAGCATCTTGGTTGTCGGAGCGGGTGCGGGCGTAACGACCGGCGCAATGGCGCGCATGCCTCTGGTCCTAATCCCGGCGTTCCTTGTGCCCGTATTGTTCGCGCTTCATGCTTCCGCGCTGCTCCAGGCGAGGCGTCTCGCCGCGACCTAGGAACACTACGCAAGGAGTTTTTTCTCGCGCACCTTCCCGGTCGGCCTGTCCGAACGAACACACTTTCCTTAGGAACGTGTGTTCGTTCGCTTTGCTGGTGTTTCGCCTGCGACCGGCGCCGAGGCCGCTGCGTACGCATCCGTTCAGCTACAGCTGCGCTATCAAGGCGGCGGTCGACCAGTTGGTACCTGTTGGGCTGGAGCAGGGGCCGGGGTGGGCGTTGAAACATCTTTTCCCGCCCGGCCTGACGAGGTTAATAGCGCAACTCCACCGACGATCAGCACGAACGCCGTTCCGGCCACTACAAACCATCCAAATACGGTCGTGGCTTTGGAAGCCGCTCTGCCATGTTGAGGCGGCAGGACAGGCCTATGTGGTTGCGCCGTGTCTGGGCCCTTCGAGGGGCTACGGCCTACGACCCCGATTTCGGGATCGGTGCTCATCAGGCGCACAGCCAGATCAACGTCTAAGTCAAGCCTTTCTGGAACCACCCATGAGGCGACGCCGATGGTCCTCAACGCCGCTACATAGCGCGTGCTGGTAATGATGTCCGCACGGGACTTCACAACGACCTCACGCCCAGCCAGAAGCCGTCCCGCTGCGGCTTCGGTTTCGCCCAGCAGCTCCGCAACCGCAGTACGCACTTCGGCTGGATCGAACCCCTCCAAGCATCCGCCTTCGAGTATGACCTGAAAGGTTTCCATTGAGGTGTGACCGAGTCGCCGTCAGTACAGACCGGCCCAAGCAAGATGCCTGCCTGAGCGGCTTTGGTGTCGCTCGATCCGGCAGGTGACTGGGTCACCGTTCGATTCAGCGCTGTCGTGGCATGGGAATCGCTTATATGCCGATTGGCTCAGGCGAACGGGCGCCTAGCCGTGGGGGACGTCAGATTTGAGACGCCCAGCGGCGGCCACTGCCCGCCAGCGACAGCTACGCGGTGATTTGACCCTACTACATTGATACGTCCACCGAATTGGCGAGAACATTGAAACAATCGTTCGGCACCTCGCTGGTTGCTGTCGTCCTGCTGATTGGGTTACCTGCCCTTGCTCACGCCGGACTGTACAAATGCATCGACGAAAAGACCAAAAGCGTTACCTACAGTGGAACACCCTGCATCTCGGGGACCGAAAGCGCGATCATCGACGGCAAGCCCGCACCGCGAGAGATCGCCGGGAAGTCAGGGGAGGCGCGGCAGGCTCCAAGCGCGATTACTGCGTCGACGCCCACGCCAAATAACTCGGAAGAAAAGAAGCGCTTGGCTTCAGAATGCGCGGCCGGCAACAGGGGCTACCAAAGCGCCTGCAGGGCACTACGCGCCCTCAATGGTGATGCTGAGCAAAAGCCAAACACCACGAATTGATATCCTCGTCCACCGCTGATGGGTGCGGGCGGGTCAGGAGGGCAAACCGCCAATGAGGCGTGCGGGAGGCCGGGCGCCGCGAGCCAATTGGCGCAGCGGCGGTGGGTGAAGAACCCAATTATTGCCCGCGATCTCGGTATTCAGCCCCCGAGGTCTTTGGCAATCTTGTCGATGCCAACCTGCGCACACGCCGCGTCCTTGTCACCGCCCGGAGCGCCGGAAATACCGATCGAGCCGACCAGTTCCTTGCCGGCGAAGATCGGCAGCCCGCCTTCGAAGGTCGTAATCTTATCCAGCTGCAGAAACCCGGAAAGCACGGGTTGGGGCCGCTTACCCATTTCGACCGACGGTGCGCGTGTTGTGAACGCGGTATACGCCTTGCGCATGCTGTTCTCGATGGTGTGCGGATTCACGCCGTCGTCGCTCAGCACAACTGCCGTGCGGGCATGACGATTTAGAACCGTCACCGTTACCTTGTAGCCGTCGGCGCGGCAGCGCTCCAAACCTGCCTTGGCCGCGTCGAGCGCAGCGTTGAGCGAAATGCCGCGCTCGGTGACCAAGGCCTGCGCGCCGGCTATGCAGGGCGCAAGAGCGATGACTGCCGCCAAAACGATGCCTTTGTTCGTCTTCATCGAAGCCTCCTAAGGTTGGAGCCGGGTGTGCAGCAAGCGCGAACAGCGTATTCCCCTGGCACATTGGCGCCACACTGCAAAACGAGTCTGCGGCAAGTGCGCATTCCTGCCATGAAGCTAACTCGGCGCATTCTACCCTTTGGAACAGCTGCCCGCGGTGCGCGGGTCGGATTGTGCCTTCCGGTTCGCGGCGCTTCGCGGGTCGGCGCCAGGTATCCCCTGCATTCGCAGCGTTCATCGACGTGATTCGGGCGCCGGCCAAGGCCATGATCGTCGATAGCACCGGTTGATGTGCCGCGACTGAAAGACCCCTGACGCGAAGCGGACGGTCGGGTTCGTCGGGCGTATGACCGAGGATAACGCCACTTCGATTCCTTAACTAGCGGACGATCGTTCAGCATTTGATGCTAGCCGGCCGTCACCAATCTTTGACGTTTGCTTTGGAGATCACTCGCGGCACTTGCGACATCGGGCTACGCCTCCTACCCCTCGAGACCGGTCGTTCCCGTAAGCTTTTTTTGGAACATGGACTGATCTTGTCACCGGGAGCGTCATCCCACCCCGATGCGCTTCCTTCAGGCCCTACCAGGATGTGCCGGGAAAAGGCGCTATCGACATACCGTGGTGCTACTTCGGCCGATCCTTGCCACCGCGGCTTTCGCGAGGCGCCAAGCCTACCGTCCGCATTAGGGTGCCTTGTGTAGCCGACAACGTGGTGCGATTCCTGCCGCCCGAAACGACGCATTAGGTCACATCCAGTGCCGTTTCGGGAGACCTTGAGCCGGGTTCGGTCCGGCGCGTGGCGGTCGGTTTCTTGAGGTCGACCTGCAATCGGTCTTGTTTGACCGTATATCCGGTGCGCAAGGGCGAGTCCGAGACAGGCATGGGACTTGCACTAGGTCTTGCGCGACGAAGCCTGTTGTCCGGCGGCAATACCGCGTCGAGGGCAAGAGCCCGGAGAAGACACGTGGCACGCACAGTTGAACTGAACAACTTTCGAGGGATTCGAATATGAAACTTTCATCGAACGCTGCGGCAATCGCCTCTCCGATGTGCTGCATCGAGAGCCCTGCGCGAGGGCCCGCGGGCACGCGCGGCTTCACTCTGGTCGAGCTGCTGGCGAGCCTATCGGTATTAGCGATCCTGACCACACTCACTGCGGCGTCGATGAGCTCGACGCTCAACAACAATTTCATCTATGCGACCCAGACCGAGTTCGTCGCCTCCCTTGCGTTGGCGAGGAGCGAAGCAGTTCGTCGGGGCCTCCCGGTCGTGGTCGGTGCGACCACCCCGACAACTGGCAACGCCTTCGGCGGCGGATGGACCGTGTGGGTTGACAGCAATGGCACCGGCGTCTTCGACGCCCACTCCGACCCCGTGTTGCGCAGCCACGAGGCGCTGCCTGCGACGGTTCAGGTCGGCGACGGCACGACCACGACGTTCGGCTTCAGCTCGATGGGGTTCCTGACCCAAGGCACGGCCGTTGATATCAAGGTATGCCCCAACGATGGCTCAGTTCCCGGCTTCGACATCACCGTCCAACCTAATGGCATCGTCGACGTAGCGGACGTCGCGGCCAATACCACGCCTTGCAACGGAGCATGAACAAGCTCGGGCAACGCGGTTCCGGACTGATCGAGGCTTTGATCTCGATGTTGGTCGTGTCGATCGGTTTTATTGGCTTTGCCGGTCTTCAGATCAAGGGCCTTGCGTCTACGAAAGATTCACTATTTCGCAGCGAAGCGGTCTACCTGTCATATCAGATGGCCGACCGCGTGCGCGCGAATCTGCCTGCTGCCGCCACCGGGGCGTACAACAACTTCACGACCCAACAGGCACCAGATTCCGGCTGCACGGTCACCGCGGATTGCACTCCAGCGCAAATGGCGATGAACGATTTCGCCGAGTGGCTGACCGAAGTGAAATCGGCGTCGGTGCTGCCTTCGGGCGCAGGAGTGATTTGCGTCGACAGCACGCCCGATGACGGCACCCCGACCAATGCGGCATGCGATGGTATCGGCGATGTATTGACCATCAAGCTGTGGTGGACGGAGCAGGGGAAACAACACCGTTTCGTCAGCACGTTTCGGCCATGAGTGCGGCGCGTGAACGCGGGGTGGGCCTCGTCGAACTGATGGTGTGGATCACCGTCAGCCTGCTCCTTGTGACCGTGATTGGCACACTGTACGTCAACAGCAAGCAGCTCACGCGGGTCAATGACGATGTCTCGAGGTTGCAGGAAAACGGACGCTTTGCGATCTACCTGCTGGACCACGACATGCGGATGGCGGGCTTTCGCGGTTGCAATGGGGCCGTGGTTACCCCGGTCGCGGTCCCGTCCCCGGCCCCACCGAACGATCTCAACTCGAACGCGTATCCGTATCGATTCGACGTTTCTATCGTCGGCTACTACGGCAGCGGCGGCGCGTGGACCCCGGCGCTCGATCCGAGTATTAGCGCACTAACGCCGTCACCGCTCGCCAACACCGACGTCGTGACGATTCGACAGACCAACGGTCCGGGCGAGGCCTTGGTCGCCACCATGCTCACTTCAACGGACAACGTGACGGTCGCCCCGAACAGCCCGCTGGCGGCAGGTGATGTGTTGCTGCTCGCCGACTGTGTCAATTGGGCGATCTTCAACGCGACCAGCTTCAACTCCGGCACCGGCGTGATTGCCCACGAGGTAGGCGCGGGAGTTCCGGGCAATTCGACGAAGGACCTCGGCAACGTGTTCGGCAACACGTCTTCCTCAAACGCATCGGTATATCGCCTCGTGACGAAGACCTATTACGTTGCGCCCAGTGTGAAACGACCTGGAACCAACTCGATGTGGGTCAACAGTGTACCCGCTTACGACGGGCAGCCCCAGCCAGAAGAGTTGGTCGAAGGCATCGACAACTTCTCGCTCCTGTATGGCGAGGCCCTCGCTGGCCAGCGCGCCGCGAACCGCTACGTAACGGCGGATGCAGTCAGCAACTGGAGCAACGTCGTTAGTGTCAAGGCGCAGTTATTGCTCGCGACCGTACGCGACCACGTGGCGACGTCATCCCAGGCATACACCTTCGCCGGGGTAACGACGACGCCTACCGACACGAAGATACGCACCGCGCTGTCATCGGTTATCACCTTGCGCAACAGGGTGCCCTGATCATGCCACGCGCGACCGGCAAGTCACTGACACGGCGGCAGTCCGGGATGTCGCTGTTCCCGGCGCTGATGTTCCTCCTCGTGCTGGCGGTGATCGGCATTGGCGCGCTCAGCAGTACGCTGATGCAGGAAAAAATGGTTTCGAGCACCAAGGATACGAACATCGCCTTCCAAGCCGCCGAGGCCGGATTGCGCGATGCCGAGTCGGATGTCACCAAGAACATAACCGGCGCGACGGTCTTCACGGGGGCCTGTGCCAGCGGGCTGTGCACGCCGCCTTCACAATGGACGCCGCCCAGCTCGGCCGATATCTCCACGGCGATCGACTGGACCAACGCGGCGCTTACTCGTACCTATGGGCTCCATACGGGCGCTCCCGCGTTGCCCGATGTCGCGGCGCAGCCACTTTACGTGATCGAGCGCGTATCCAATATCCCATCCAGCGGAGCCGGCCAGAGCCTGGGAACAGGCTGTGGCGCGCCATGCGCGCAAAGCGCCGGGGGCGGCACCAACTACTATCGCCTCACCGTCCTCGCGACGGGCATCCGCCCGGAAACCCGTGTGATCCTGCAGTCAACCTATATCGTGAGCAATTAATGAACACGCATCGCCACACGCTGGCCCTATTGATGGTTGCACTATGCGCAGTGGCCACATCTGCGTCTGCGTCGCTACTGTCAATCTCGCAGTATCCGCTGTTCCTTACCCGCAAGACGCTGCCCAATGTCCTTGTCGTCTACGACAACTCCGAGTCGATGGACGGGACGATGGCCGGGAAGCTCATCGAGGGCGACGATCCGAACACGCGCGGCAATATCGCGCGCGGAATCATCACCAACCAGATCAACAAGTACGCCGGACTGTTTAACTGGGGATTGGAAACCTTCCAGACAAGCTGGCCAAATGTCTACACCACCTACGCCTATTACATGGGTGACGCGACGACGATGGTGTATACGAACGACTGCGTCAGCGGCATTTCGGCGTCGAACAATGGCCTGCGCTGCCTTCCGAATCCCGAGCCGGCCAACGGCTACAACTTCATCACCTATGACCGAACCGGCGACGATCCCGACATCAACGACATACTGTACGCATGGTGGTTCGGCCCGCAGGCTTACGCGTTTGGTGACAACGGAACGACCAACTACAACATGTTCACCAACCACAACGCGGCCACCGGCAGCGAGTGGGATTGGGGCAGTATGTATGGTTACATGGGCGACTGGGGCTTCACGCCGACCGATGCCGGTTTTCTGCCGTCGACGCCGCCTTATCCGCGCCAGCTCTTCGTCTATCGCAACTGGGATTACTACGCCGACGTGACGGGGATGGGCGCCATCGTCGAGCCGGTCATGCCATCGGGCAACGCCACGCATTTCAGCAACCTGCTGGCCGCACTTGCGCCGGAGACAGGCAGCCCGTGGAGTCCGGAGATCAAGAACGCTGCGGTGTTCACCCCGCTCGCCGGAAGCATGCTTACCGCCACCCAATACTTCAACGGCAGCGGCGGATACCCCTCGCCCATCTCCCTGTCCTGTCAGCGCAGTTTCGTGCTGCTCGCCACCGACGGCAGGCCAACCGCGCGGATTGGCGGCTGGGATTGGATGTGGCCGCTTTCCGATCAACAGAACATCTACGATCCGGTCTCGCAAACGTGGACGTTTTCGCCGGCGGCCACCGATGTCTTCCCGTACATACAGAACCTGCACTCGGTCACTGTGGGAGGATTCACGCACGACATCCAGACCTACGTCGTCGGCCTGGGCGACACCGTGGCTAACCCGAGCTACATTGCAGTATTGAATCAATTCGCAAACCTTGGCGGTACCAACCAGGCCTATCTCGCACAAAATGCCGGTGCGCTCGCCTCCGCGTTCCAGGCGATCGCGGTTGACATCGAGTCGAAGACCGCGGCGGCGTCCGCGGTCTCGCTCAATACCGGATCATGGGGTACCTCCACCGATCTCTATCAGGCACGTTTCAGCAGCGGCGATTGGTCCGGACAGCTGCTCAAATACCCTGTCAATCAGGATGGATCGCTCGGCGGCCAGATTTGGGACGCGGGGCAGGTGCTCAACACGCTGAAGTGGGACACGGGCCGGACGATTCTCACTTACAAGCCGTCGGCAGGCCTCGGCAGCCGTGGCATTTCCTTCCTCTGGCCGGCGAGCTACCCCGGAACGCCATTGGCCTCCGAAATGGACATCGCCCAGAGCTCGCTTCTCAATGCCGATGAGAACGGCAACACGGACGGTTTTGGTGCGCAGCGGCTGCAGTGGATCCGCGGCAACACGGCGAACGAATCCGGGAATTGCAGCAACTGCACACCCTCGTTTCGGAGTCGGCCAACGAGCGTCTTGGGGGACATCGTTCACTCCGCACCCTTCTACGTCGCCGCGCCTGCATCCGGTTACGCAGATACCATCGAAGCGGTGCCGTACAGCGGCTTTGCCACCGCCAACGCCAACCGGACACCGACGATCTTTGTTGGCGCGAATGACGGAATGCTGCACGCGTTCAGCGCCACTACCGGGGCCGAGACCCTAGCGTATATTCCGTCCTCGGTTTACAAGAACCTGAGCGCGTTGAGCACGCAAAACCTGTCCGCGGCACCGGGCTCGTCTGTCGCGCACAATTATTACGTGGACGGCTCCCCCACGGTCGCCGACGTTTTCTATACAGGCGCATGGCACACGATGCTCGTTGGCGGGCTAGCCGCTGGCGGGCAGGGTGTCTACGCGCTGGATATCACCAACCCGAATATTTTCGCGCCCGGTGCGGCTTCTTCAATCGTGCGCTGGGAGTTTACCGATGCCAACGATGCGGACCTCGGTTACGTGTTTGGCCAGCCACTTCTGGTCAAGACCAACAACGGGCGCTGGTCGGTTATCGTCGCCAACGGCTACAACAACACGCAAGCCGATGGTAACGTCAGCAGCACGGGGCATGCGGTGCTGTTTGTGCTCGATGCCGAGACGGGGGCCGTCACCGCCAAGATCGACACCAACGCCGGCACGCCGTCGAACCCCGACGGCCTGTCCGGACCGATTGCGCTCGACACCAACGGCGACGGTATCGCCGACGTCGTCTACGCCGGAGACCTGAACGGCAATCTCTGGAAATTCGACCTGTCGTCGAATAGCGCTGCTTCCTGGCATGTGGCGCTTGGCGGCACACCGCTATTCAGCAACGCCGGACAGCCGATCACCGTTCGCCCCGACGTGACGAAGTTTTCACAGGGCGGCTACCTGGTCGTCTTCGGGACCGGACGCTACATTGATACCGGTGACAATGCGACCACCGACATGCAAACCTTCTACGGCATTCGCGACCAGGGCTTTCCAATCAATGGTCTTACGACACTGGTCCAGCAGAGCGTTGCCGGGCTCGCAACCGGCTCGGACGGCAACACCTATCGCATTTCCACACACGCGGTCGGACCGCCAACGCTTGACACGCCAGTCAACGGCGACAACACGGTCTCGACGGCCACCTACAACGCCAGCGACAATGGCTGGTACCTGAACCTGCCGACGTCCGGCGAACGTGTCGTCACGGACCCGGCCATACGAACCGGTCGCGTTGTATTCAATACGCTCATTCCCAACACCGACCCCTGCGGTTATGGTGGCAGCGGCTGGGTCATGGAAGTCGACGTGTTGACGGGTAATCGCTACGACACGCCGACCTTCGACACGATCGGGAACCTACAGATATCCGCGGCCGATTTGCTTGATTTCGCAGGCGCGTCGGACAACGCGAGCGGACGCAGCATCTCGAGCATCCCTGCGGCCGCAGGTTACCTCTCGATGAAGCCAGGCTACGAGAACAAATATGTCAACACGTCGTCGGGCAATGTGAACATTATCGGCGAAACTGCCGGGATCGGCACCGGCAGCCAGGGTCGCCTGTCCTGGCGTCAGATCCAGTGAAAGGCACTCCATGAAGCGCATTCTTCTCCTCATCAGCCTGCTCGCCCTTGGCGCCCCAACGTTTGCGATTACGCCGCAGAACATGCCGTCTCCGGTAACGACCAGCACGAAGGCGCCGGACGCAGGCGCGGCTGCTGCGCCGGCGAACGGCGGTTCGGTGGCGCCGGCCAATGGCGGCTCGGTGGCGCCGGCCAATCGTGGCTCGGTCGCGCCAGCCAATCGTGGCTCGGTCGCGCCGGCCAATCGTGGCTCGCTAGCTCCGGCATCCACACACGCTTACGTCGGCCCGGCTGTTGTGAAGTCGTGGACGAAGGCAGTGGGTGCGAAAGCGGCGCCCGCCATGAAGGGCGCTGGCAGGTCCGACGCTGACGACAGTTCTGGATTGCGCAAAGGCAAAGTCGACGAGGTCAGCCAGGCCGCCAGCACATTCCATGTTTATGGCCAGCGCCTGACCTTTGACGCGAAGAGCGTAAAAGTCTTCAAAAACGGCAAACCTGTGAGCGTCTCCCAGCTGCGCGTGGGCGGCGACGTGCGTTTCACGATGGATCCGGCAGACCCCCTGAAGCGGCGGGTTGGCGTCATTTACCTTGACTGAAGCGGAGAACAACCAAGTGCGACAACGCGGTTTCACGCTAATCGAGCTGATGATCACCTGTCTGATCGTGGCGATCCTGGCCGCAATCGCGATTCCGAGCTATGTCAGCGCGATGCAGCAAAGTCGGCGCTCCGACGCGACATCAGCGCTCACCGGCGCGGCCGGGCAAATGGAACGCTATTTCACCGAGCAAGGCACCTATGCCACGGCAACGCTGGGCAGCAGCAGCACGAGCGTCTATCCCAGCACCAGCCAGAACGGCTACTATAACCTCTCGCTCACCAACTTGACCGCGACCAGTTACACCCTAAACGCGGTCCCCGCCGGCGTGCAGGCAGGCGATCCGTGCGGGAGCTATACCTACACCGATCAGGGCGTCAAGGGCGTTACCGGCAGCCCCGGCGTCGCCAACTGCTGGTGAGCGACCCGCAGCTTAGGGCGTAGGCATCTCCGCGAGCCCCGCGAACACCCGCGCGACTCCCGGCGCCGCGGCGGCGCGCCTCTGCGCTAGCGAGCATTGCGCTGCGGCGGCCCGCTTCCTCGACTGACATTAACCCCGTCGTCGGGGCGCAGGGTCCAGAAAGAAAGCGATGAAAGTATCGTCAGGCCCCCGACCATCAGAAACGTTCGATGCAACGCACTTGTCACGGCCACCTGTTCGGTTTGGGGAACACCGCCCAGATACCAGGCGGCAATGAGCGAGCCGCATGCCAATCCGAAACTCATCGACAACTGCTGGAAGGTACTGGCGATGGATGTCGCCATGCTCGAGTCGGCAGGCCCGATGTCCGCGTAGCCCATCGCGTTCATGCTCGAGAATTGCAGCGAGTTGAAAAGGCCCTGCGCCAATCCCAGAAGCACGATCACCGTCAATGAAGTGCTCGGCGTCACGAGCGAGAATAGGCAGATGGTCAACCCCGCCATGACCGTGTTCAGAATCAACACCTGGCGAAATCCATAACGTCGCAGGAGCGTCGCGCTGAGAAATTTCATGCCCATTGCTGCGGCAGCCGTTGGCATCATGAGCAGGCCGGACTCCCATGGCGGCATCCCGAGGCCAAGTTGATAGAGCAGCGGGAGCAGGAGCGGCATACCGCCGATGCCAAGACGGGTGACAAATCCACCGACAACCGAAACTCGAAACGTGCGCATCTGGAACAGCGAAAGGCGAAGCAGCGGATAGGCTACCTGTCGTGCATGCCATGCATAGGCCGCCAGCAGGCTTATTGACAAAAGGAAGAGCACACCGGCCGATGTCACGTCGATGTTATGCTCGCCGAAGATCTCCAGCAGCCAGGACAATAATGCGGTACCACTGCCGAACAAGACGAGGCCGACGACATCGAGCGGCTGCGGCGTGCCGACATAATCCGGCATGTGGCGATAAATGATCAACAGTGCCACGATGCCCATTGGCACGTTGACGAAGAAGATCTCGCGCCACGACAGCCAGTGTACGATGAGCCCCCCGACCGTTGGCCCAAGAAGCGGTCCGATCAGCGCCGGTATGATGACAAAGTTCAATGCCACCAACAGTTCTGATTTGGGAAACGTGCGAACGATCGCCAGGCGGCCAACCGGCGTCATCATGGCGGCGCCAAGGCCCTGCAAAATGCGCATGGCCACCAGCATCGGGACATCGACTGACAACCCGCATAGTACCGAGGCCAGCGTAAAGATCGCGACTGCCAGCGCAAACACGCGGCGCGTGCCGTAGCGATCGGCAATCCATCCGCTTACCGGAATACCGACGGCCAGGCTGAGAATGTAGCTTGTTACCACCGCCTTGAGACTGAGCGGCGCCACCCCCAGACTCGCTGCCATCGAAGGAATGGCGGTATTTACGATAGTGGAATCGAGTTGCTCCATGAACAGCGCAGTTGCGACGACCCAGGGCAACCACCTCTTTACCGTCGAGGCAGTGGTTTCGGGCATTGTGGTCCCGGAGGCCAGCGGCATTGGATTGGACGGGTCAGGCCGCACGGTTTGCTCGGGCCTTATACACTCTCGCGATGAGTTCCTCCGTCACCCGATGTGAATCAAAGGTCGACCCGGAATCGAATCCCATCTTTTCTCCCATACTGAATCGGGTATTGAAAGTGTTCAACCAGAACTCCTCCATTCGTCTCGACGACTTTTCTCGATCCGACGTTTTCGGGGTCCATGGTGATTTCAACGTATGCCAATCCCTCGTCCCGCGCGTATTCCAGCATCAGTTTCAGCGCCAACTTCGCATAGCCCCGGCCTGTTTTCCAGGGCACCACGCCGTACCCAATGTGCCCAAGTACATGCGGGGGCAGGGACGAGGTGCCCGGTTGCCATCGTAGCCCAATCGATCCGGAAAATTCGCCGTCCCACATCCAGAGCCGAAAGCCCGGCAGGCGCCTCACCGATGAGCCGTCCGGCAACAGGATGGGCGGACCTTTGGCCTCCCTGTCGGTGAGCCGGTCGACGAATATTTGGGCGTCTTTGTCGATCTCCGCAAGTTCTTCGGTGGCGGCCGCAGCGCCCTTTACGTTGTCCGGCGACCATCCACGCTTCAACGCAGCGACATAGCTTGGAAGAAAAGCCACCGTCGGGCGCACAAGCTGCAGCAGGCTACCACTCTCCGTCACTACCCCTCCCCGCCTCACGGCACCGCCGCTTCACAGATCGCGCTCGTAATGAAAGCGGCCGGCGCTAAGCCAAAGTACGCGATGAGCCCCATCAGGAAGAAAATATACAACGATTGCATTGAAGGGGTTTCCTGCAACTTGCCACTTCGGGCGCAGGCCGAGCGGGCCCGACTCATCCGGCTCTCCCAGTATGGCGGTCACCTCGGCAAGCGACATCCCCTTCCGCAGGGTATCCAGCCTGGCGAGAAGCACGCGTTCCTCCACGTTCATTTGCGCGATGGCTGCTGGTCCGGAATTGACAACCGTGCGAACGGCAGCAACGCCGCATAGGGCGATCAACGCCACGGAAAGCAGGAGAGGCCAGGTTTTCCGCAACGTCACCATCGAGGCATAGGTGACATGAAATCAACCCATGGACTGGCCTGCCGCTGCTCGGATTGCAGGGCATGGCAGTTGGAGTCGATCGGTTCAGATATCGCCGGTGGGGATGATTGCCGCAGTCTCGACCATGAGGACGACCGAACGCACAGGGGCGCGCGTACGGTGCACGACCCCTTTGGGTACCACGAAGCCTTGTTGCGGCCCAAGGTCGATGGACCGGCCCTCCAAATCAATGACGAAGTTTCCTTCGAGGACGAAGAAGAACTCATCGTCGCTATCGTGCTTGTGCCAGTGGTACTCGCCCTGCAACACCCCAAGCCGAATGACGGAGTCATTCACCTTGCAGAGAGTCTGGTTGTACCAACGGTCGGTGCACGCCTCGACCATCGCCGGAACATCGATCACGCTTAGTGCAGGAAAATGAATATCGAGGTACGTTGCGTATGGGTATGCCGTTGCTTCACTCACGATGCACTCCTTCGTGACAGTTCCTTAAAATGCGCTCGACCCCGGCGCTGGACGGCGTGAAAACAGCACGCTCGACACCGCTCATGCAACAAGTGTTCGCTTCGCTGCCCATGCCAAGGCGACGAAAGTCGGACTAGCCCGCTCTCGCGGTGACGACACGCACTGCCGGCGGCAAAGCGCCTCCCAGCATGGCACTGACGTCGGCAAGCCGCTGACCGAGTCGGGTGGCCGCTTCAGTGAGCGCTTTGTCTAGCGCGTCGAGGCTGGCCAGGGCAAATTCGTGTCCGGCGGGAGACTCGCAAAATGCCACATATTGATCCAGCTCCTGGTCCGACAGAGGCTGATAGATCGACGCAAAATCCGCAACAATCCGCGGTTCGAGCACTTTGACAAACTGGTCCTTTTGGGATTGGAACTTCGATTTTAGGTCCTCGACACTTTCCGCTGGGACGCCTGTCCTACCAAACGCCAGTCCCCGCGATACTCCTATCATCGTATCGACGATGATTGCCGCCGCCGCGTCGGCGGAAAACGTCGCTTTCGCGAGCCGTTCCAACTTTTCCCGGCGAGAAGGCGGCAGGCTCGCCAGCAGGCGCGTTCCCGCATCCGACCTCTTGATGGCTGCGTCAGGACTCGATGCGGCTGCTTCAAGCGCCGTAATTTGTTGGCCCAAGTCCGATGACAGCCAATGCAGAACAGCTGCCGCGTCCTGCGCAGGCAGCGTTGCGACAAGCTGGTCCCTCACCGTGGTCCTGAGGGCATGCGCAGCGTATGCCGAGGC
Organism: Casimicrobiaceae bacterium; assembly: GCA_035939595.1. GTDB lineage: Bacteria > Pseudomonadota > Gammaproteobacteria > Burkholderiales > Casimicrobiaceae > PALSA-1003. The sequence continues at coordinate 53,317 of DASZFQ010000088.1, read as the reverse complement.
GATAGCCTCTTGCAGGTGTGCCAGATCTTCCTCGGTTAACGCAGTCGTTCTTGCCTGAGCCTGGGAGACCCCGGCCTGCATCATCGGTTCGATTTGGGCAAGCTGAATCCAGAGGCCCGACTTGCGCATCAGTTCATCGAAAACCGCATCGGACGGGCGAACATCCGGCGTCGAACAACCGACAATCGAGAGGAGGACCGCGACGAGACCGACGATTCGTACACGATCCACGATCACAGCCTCCAGAATGGGGCCACCGGACGAACGCTACCCGCGGCCCAACGGGTGGCGCGCAAGCGCCGGCGAGGCTTGCGGGCCGAGTCGGAGACTAAGTGCAGGAAAGCATGAACACGCGATCATCTGGTGCAACTTCGCCGTGCCGATAGCGTACCGATTGTACCCCGAGGAACCCGAGCCGTTGGAGCAGGCGAATCGAACGGAAATTCCTGGGGTCGACCGTCGCGAACAGTTCTCGCACCGCGAAATCACGAGCGATGTACGGCAAGACCGCGCTGCAGGCTTCAAATGCTACGCCGCGTCCCCACTGCGCGGGCGCGAAAGCAAACGCAAAGTCCGCTGTGAGTTGAGGATAAATCGTTGCCTGCACGAACCCAACGCACTCCCCGGAATCCAGGCGGACGACCCAATTGAGCCACCGCTCACTGCCATCTGCCGACCACCCCTTCTCGAGTTGCGCATACCGTTCCCGCAGAGTCGAAATGGAAGTCGGCGGCCGCCCGGGCATGTAATCGTAGATCGCTGCGGCCGACATCGGTGCAAACATTTCTTCGGCGTGCGCGGCGAGAAGTGGTTCAAGACGCAGTGAGCGCGACTCAATCGGCCTCGCGGTGGGGGCATGGGGCGTGAAGGCACAAGCCTGGCGACGCGAGGCGGACAGCGCGCGGCCCCTCCGACGCGCGATCGGGTCCGACAGCAGGTTAAGCGGCATCGTCGGCGCTCCGGGCACCACCGCCTAAGTATCTACCGGCCTTTGCATTATCTGCCACGTTGGCGCGCTCCAACCATTGTGTGTCCAGAACGCAACTGCTCCGGGATTTTCGCGAAAAACGAAGATATTGCATTTCGCTATTTTCTCGTTCGCCAAACCGGAAAAGGAATGCTCGACGAGGCGTCGGGCAATGCCGCGCCCGCGATGGGTAGCGGCGACCGCCAGATGATGCAGGTACCCTCGTCTGCCATCGTGGCCGCCAGGACGGCCCCCACGATTTCGCCATGCGACGATTCCGCTACCGCGCTGAGGCCCGGATTGCGCAGAAGAAAAGCCGCCACGCCTTCCTTGGTGTCGGATTCGCCGAGGCCAACACCTTCGCTTCGCTGCCAAAGAGCCACGACGTGTTGGTAATCGGCGATATCCATGGCGCGAACAAGCCACCTTGCGTCGGGGCCGAATTCATTGCCCCCGAGTTCACACCACTGTTTCTCATCCGATGGCGTTTTTCTACTCATCACAGCCGTTCATTTGGGAAAGCCCGAGGCAATGCAGCGCAAAAGGTTGATCTCTGCGACGAAACCGCATTTGGCGGCAGGATGGAGGCCGGCTCTTGAGGCGGCTAGTAATTAGGCTTGATACCTTGGCAGTCGGGGCCGAGATACTTCATTTGTGACTCGGTTTGCATGACGTGGCGGCCCTGAGCGTCGGTCGTGGTCATATCAACCTGGGTGGTTACCGTGTCGCCGCTAACCGTCGTCTCGCCCTTGCCTACTTCGGTCCGCCCATTCGCGGCGCAATGAAACTCGAAGCTGGTTTTGTTGCCGTTGCGGCTCACCTTGGCAGGTTCGCAGCGGCCCTCCGGGTCCACCATCGGCTTGTCCTGGGCGGCCATGGCCGGGCTGATGCAGATGCGCGCGCCGCTCGCGGCAGCACTCTGGTTGGGCATGCCTTGTCCGCTCATCATGGCTTCCATCTGCTTGCGCTGAGCAGGTGTCATGTTGGCCATCGCCTGCTGCATTTTGGCATTGGCAGATGCCATCTGGGCGGTCATGTCGTGGCCGTCGACGACCTGGCGGATCGGCTTCACTTCCCACAACCCCGGTTTCAGGCCGGGGCTTTGCGCGAAAACAGTGCCGCATAAGATAAGCAGAATTGCGATCGTCCATTTTTTCATGCCGGATTCTCCGTGGGTTGTGGGTGAAGCGCCTTAGTCCTAAGTGCGCGATATACCCGGTTTGGCGCAGCGACATTTCCACCGCCTCGCGTTGCTGACCTGCCCTCATCGCCACGTCCCCATCGCTCAGCGCTCACTCGCCGCCAACCGCAATCCAAGGAAGATGAAGAGCAGGCCACCCGCGCGAGAAATGTGACCTAGGGCGCGTGGATGCTCGACGAAGTAGCCGCGAATGCGTGACGCACTCACAGCCAAGAACAGACACCACGCAGTTCCGGTCGCCACGAAAGTAAGGCCAAGGGCGAGAAATGCCGCGACCTTCATCGGGCTATCGGAATCGATAAATTGGGGCAAAAGCGCGAGGAAAAACAGGGCAACCTTCGGATTGAGTACATTCGTCAGAACACCACGGCGAAAGGCCAGTCCCGTGGGCGTCGAAGCAGAGTGTTCCAAGGGCGAAAGGACGGCGGCCGGTGCGACAAACGCGCGAATGCCAAGATAGATGAGGTACGCCGCACCAGCCAGCTTTATCACGATGAAGGCGGTTGCCGACGTCGCAAGGATGGCCGAGAGTCCGACTGCCGCGGCCAGTGTGTGCACAACGCAGCCGGCGCCAATGCCCAGTGCGGAGGCGATACCTACGCGTCGTCCATAGGCGATGCTGGAGCCCACGATATAGAGCGTATCCTGGCCCGGCGTGAGATTCAGGAACACCCCGGTGGCAACGAATAACCCGTAGTCGTGGATCCCCAGTGTCACGGATGGCGCCCGGGCCTAGCTTTCAGAATCCGGTTTCGGTGGTGCCTCGAGCGCCTCAATAACCCGAAGCCGTCGTACCACAAGCTCGTCAATTTCCAAGCGTCGGATTCGGGCTCGGCCAACTGCCAGTCGACCGATCGCAACCGCCCCGATGGCCAACGCGCCGATCGCGGCCGCGCCCAGCGCGAGTGCGCCAAGTGCCTGCACCGCGTTCCTCGTTGCGGGGTCGCGAGGGCCGGCAGTGCCGGCCTCATGACTCAACCCATGGTTGAGATGCCGGTTCATTGGATCGCGAACGTGTACGGTCACGGGAAATAATACGCGCAATTGCAAAGGGACTTGATTGACGTCACGCCGGCTGATCGTCCCGTGCACGGGCAGCCGCTTGGCGACGCAAGTTGCTAGCGGTCGGCGACGGCCTCGATGGGATATCCATCCGGATCGATGACAAACGCGGCGTAGTAATTTTCCCCGTAATCCGGACGCAGACCGGGCGCGCCGTTATCTTGTCCGCCGTGCCTCACTGCGGCGGCGTGGAAGCGCACGACCGCCTCCCGCGACGGCGCAGCGAACGCGACGTGAAATCTCGGTCCCGGCGCGACAGCAGGTGTTCCGACAAGCTTGATGGCCAACTTGTCGCCCCCGCCTGCCGGTCCATAGCCGATGGCCGTCGCGTCGCTCCAGACACGCCCATAGCCCAACGCAGCCAGCGCGGCGTCGTAAAAGGCGGCAGCGCGCTCGAGGCTGGAAACACCGAGTGAGAGGTGATGCAGCATCGGTTTTCAGTAGCCCAACAGCGGATACCGACCGCCAGTCCAGCGAAGGCTTGTATGGCGCCTGACTCGAGCGCGCCGGTACATCCGGTCCCTTCGCCACGCCGATCGCGGCATCGCCCAGTCACTTTCCTTCCGGCTTCGCCTTCCACATCCTGGTCTGCTCCCTGGCCTCCCGCGCCTCCTCGGGAGTCATTTTTTCGGCAACATCCTGCATGGCGCGTGCGGCGTCGGACCGTGCGGCGCCGGGGGGCAGCGCGATCACCGCGAGCCCTAGCCACTTCATTGCCTGCACATTGCTCTGCGCAACACCTCGGCCCGCCGCATACAAAAGCCCGAGGTTGATCTGCGCATAGGGCATCCCCTGGTCTGCCGCTCGGCCGAACCACCTGGCGGCCTCCTCCTCGCTTTTGGCCACACCTAGCCCCTCCGCATAACTTGCCCCAACATTGTATTGCGCATCGGCATTGCCCTGCTTGGCGGAGCGTTCGAACCACATCATCGCCGCCGCGTCATCCCGTGCGACGCCCTTGCCATCGGCATACATGTTGCCGAGGCGATATTGGGCCATGGCGTCTCCCTTCTCGGCGAGCGGCCGCCACAGAGCGACCGCTTTCAAATAATCCCCGGTTCGATAGGCCGTTAAGCCGTCGTCAGGCGCGCCTTGGGCAATGGCCGACTGGAGGGTGACGGCGAAAGCGATCGCGCCAAGCAGTTTGGCAGCCAATAGCGGCAAAGGCGCATTGAATCCTGGCATTTTGGGCCTTGTAGTCTGACCTGAACTGGAGCGATCAGCGCGGCAGGCGGCACGCCGTTCTTGCAAGGGCGACCGCGCGTCAAGTCGCCCTTAGAGCTTGGACGGAGGTTACTCTAGCTGGACCGAAGACGCATAGGGGTCGGCTACCAGGTTCCGTGGGCGAAACGGACATCTTGGCGCGAAACAGGTGGGCATCGGCGACGCGAGGCACAGGCTGCAACGAGGGGCCTTCGGTCGGGAACTCTGCCAAACCGGCAGAGTACGCGCGTCCGGACAGGGGCCGACCGCCTGCGAGCACCTCCGTCCTGGCGAAATCCACGAACAAGCCCTCGACCACGGCGCTCGCCTGGGCGCTCGACACCGCCGCCATGACTACCGCAAATTCTTCTCCCCCGAAGCGACAGGCCATGTCGCTCTCTGGATGCGGCTCCTCAAGGTGTGTGCAGCAATGGCGTAACGGTCTGTTCGAGCAGTTGCATGTCGAGACCGGGGTCGCCATACCACTGGTCCTTGCGCAGGATACCGCCACGGTCCACGACAAAAGTCAGCGGAAGGCGCCAGATGCGCCCGTAACCTTTCAAGTACGTGTCGGGCTCCAGGCCGACCGGAAACGAATACGATTGCGTCACCTCGCGCACTTTCGCCTCATCCTTCGGATCATCCATGCTCAGGGCAATCAACACAAGGCCCTGGTCGCGATGCTTACGGTAATACGCGTCCAATGCCGGCATCTCCTCGCGACAAGGCGCGCACCACGTCGCCCACATGTTCACGATGACAACCTTGCCCTTGTCATCGGCAAGATTGAAGGTCGTGCCGTCGAGCAGCTTTACCTGTATCGCAGGCGCGAGCTGGCCCTCTGTTGCCGCGAACGCCAGACTGCACCAGCCCAGCAACAGCAGAGCGCGCTTAGCGTTTTGCAACCAACGGGCGACCCTTGATGCCGCACCGGTAAGCGATCGATGTGTCGAGTTGAAACTTGTCATGACCTGCTCCATTCCGATCTTGGGTATCAACCTACCTGCAACCCCGCTCCCGGCGTACGTTTTGCAATCACCTGCAGCGGCAGCGGGTATCCCAAAGTTGCGCCGGTCAGAAGGCATAGCTCGCCCCAATTGTCGCTGTCCAGTGTGGGAAGAGCTGGTATCCCGTGAGATTACTGTATAGCGGCACCTGCACGAAACCGTAGACCTGCAGGTTGTGCATGACGCTCACGCTTACGCCTGGGCTCAGGTACACGACGGTGCCGCCGGTGGAAATCGTGTCGGCAAGCACGCCCTGGTCCGTGCTCTTGTGGGTGATGTTGAATTGCAGCTGCGGCACGATCGTGGGGTTCTCTTCGTAGCGCACGCCGAAGCTCACGGTCTCGAGGTTGCCGGGGCGGTAGTCCTCGCCGGGCTGGTCGAGCTTGTGCCACAGTGCGGCCTGAAATTGGCCGTTGATAAAAGCGTCGAAGTTCTGGCTCACCGCTTGGTAGTAGTACGCACCGACGATGAGGTCGGTTGCGCCCGCTCCAGCCTGCAAGCTGGTGTCGAGGAGATTGCCTGGCGACGGGTTCCGCGAGTTGGGGCCTGAATTGAACGCAACGGGATTGCGTCCCACTGTGCCGGTGCCAGCGGCATTAGGCCCGCCATAGTCTCCGGTGGGCAAAATCAGCCCGAGCTGAAAGCCGAGGCTGTGCGTAGGCAGGAAGCCCTGATAGCTGGTGATGAATCGGATGTCGCCCAGGCTATCAACGCTTGCACCGCTTACCTTGTCCGGCGTGAGAGGGTTCATCGAAGCGCCATATGTGGAGTGGCTGCGGTCGATGTATGGCAGCAACAGGTTGAAATTCCACTCCCCGTTTGGCCGGTAGCTCAGGCCCGCGGTGAAGTAACGGTTGATGGTCTGCTTTTCGACCTCCTGGCTGCCGCCGGCGTCGTTGATCGCCGCCACCTGCGAATTCGAAATGCTGCTCGTGCCAGAGCGCAGCTGGTCCTGATTGATGAAGTCGAATTCGAACGTTGCACGCCAGCCGGCTATGTCCGAATAACCCATGGCGGCGTCAGTTGACAAGGAACAGCCGCAGGTGGCGCAGGCAAGTGCTGATCGCGGGACTGCGGTGGCGAGCGCGAATGCCGTTGCGGCAAGCAATCGCAATGCGTCGCGGTTGGGTTTGCCCCGCGCGCGTTGCGCAGCGGTCCTATCCGCTTTTCCCCGACAGGCCCGCCGCATGGCCGCGTCAGGGGACAAGAACATTCGATTCATTGCCGTGCTCCGGATCTCTTTCGAGGTGGTCGAGCCACCTGAACGCATGCGCCGCGGCGGAGCGCTGCACGCGCCACTCGCGCGCGACAAGCATGCCGGCGCCCGGTCAGGGCGCCAGAGCGTAAGTCAGGCGGACAAGCCGGGCGGGGCGCGAATCGGGGGCGATACGGCGACGCGCGCGCCTTCCCGCGGCTGATGCAGGGGATCGGACGGCGCAGCGTCGATGGGCCCCGAAGGCAACGGCGCAAGGCCGGCCTGGGGCAGGAAGCTAGTCGCCAGGTACTTGATGACCTGGCAGGGGGCACAGTCGTGATTGACGGGGTGCGTCGGACTGCCCGGAACGTCGGACAGGCGGTCGCCACCCTCTGATGCCGCGCGGTCACGCTCCGCGGTAAGATGCTCGGCGTGGCGTGCGACATCGGACTCGAATCCTGCGCTGGGCGCAGGGATTAGTGCGACCGAGGGCAGAATCAGCGCCACCGCGGTGCACCATGCGACGCAGGAACGCCAGCGTGCGGTGCGCGCCAGACTGCGCCGCCGCATAACCGTGGATCGATAGCTTGGCATCAACGTTGCCTCAGATCTGGTCCCGCGTCCCGCAATCACCATCCTATCACGTTAACCCTCTCCTGACATGCTGGCGAAGAAGGTCGATGCCACGCGAGGATTCCTCGGAAATCGCAGCCGCCGAGGTCCGTTTGACGTTGACCAATTTGTCCGCCGTTGGTTCGGCGCGTCGGCGCACCATGAGACAATTGGGGCAACGCCGAGTTAAACAGGATTACCACCTGAATGATTCCATCCGAACCACTGATCTCGGTGGTCATTCCAAGCATCAATCGGCCCCAGTTTGTGACTATCGCTTCGCGCGCCAATCCATACGAGGTGCCAGAATTCACATGAATGCTAACGCGCCGGGCGCCCCCATCGGCCTTCGGGCATCCGGCGTTGAAGGAACGCCGGTGCAATTGTCGACAACGAGCCTCGCCGACTATACCGCCACGGAACTCTTGGATCTGTATCGATCGGGTCAGGCCTCACCGGTCGAGGCAACGAAGGCTGTGCTAGCACGTATCGACGAACTCGACGACAGGCTCAACGCGTTTTGCATCGTCGATGCGGAGCAAGCCCTGGCAAGCGCCAGGGAGTCCGAGGCGCGCTGGCAGGCTGGTGCACCGACCGACATCCTCGACGGGGTGCCGGTCTCGATCAAAGACTTGATGCTGACGCGCGGTTGGCCGACATTACGCGGCTCCCGCACCATTGATCCGCGGCAATCTTGGGACGTCGATGCACCGGTCAGCGCGCGATTGCGCGAAGCCGGAGCGGTCGTCTTCGGTAAGACCAATACGCCTGAGTTCGGCATCAAGGGCACCACTGACAGCCTGCTCACCGGCGTCACACGGAATCCGTGGAACACGAAGATGACGCCGGGCGGATCGTCAGGAGGGGCGGCGGCGGCAGTCGCGTCCGGCATGGGGCCCGTCGCCATCGGTACCGACGGGGCGGGGTCGGTGCGCATCCCCTCATCGTTCTGCGGCATCCCGGCAATCAAGCCTTCGTTTGGCCGCGTGCCTGCATTTCCGCTCTCGCCCATGGGTACGGTAGCGCATATCGGACCCCACGCGCGCAGCGTCGAAGACCTCGCGCTGCTGCTCACGGTCATGAGCCGGCCCGACGCGCGCGACTGGACTTCCCTGCCCTGCGATCCGCGCGATTATCGCCAAGATCTCTCCGCCGGGGTGCGTGGCTTGCGTGTCGCATTCAGCCCTGACCTAGGCTACGTCAAGCATGTCGATCCGGAGGTGGCCGCCGCAGTGCGCACGGCTGCGGATTCTTTTGCCGCGCTCGGTGCACAGGTGGACGAGGTCGCGCCAGGCTTTGCCAACCCAGAGGAAATAACGACCAAACTCTGGTTCGTCGGCTCGCTAACCTTGATTCACAATATGAGGCCGGAACAGGTGGCGCTCACCGATCCGGCCCTGCGATGGCAAGCTGAAGAGGGACGCAAGGTATCAGTCCTGGAATTGCAGCGACTCGTGGCGCGGCGCGGTGAACTCGGCTCTCTGATGCGCCAGTTCCATCAGCGCTATGACCTGTTGCTCACGCCGGGCGTTGCGGTGCCGCCCTTCGAAGCAAAGGCGCCCGACCAGTGGGAGCTTAGCGTCGAGAGTTTTTTCGGCTGGACGCCGTTTTCGTACCCCTTCAATCTGACGCAGCAGCCGGCAGCCGTCGTACCCTGCGGCTTGACCCGGTCGGGATTGCCCATCGCGCTGCAGATTGTCGGTCCGATGCACGCCGATGCGCTCGTGCTGCGTGCAGCGCGCGCCTACGAAACGACGCGCGCCTGGAAGTTGCCCGTGGTGCCGCAAAGCATGGGCCGGTCCGGCGCTCGGACCACCGGCTGAGCCAGCCGCAGCCACCAATTTGTTTGCCCCCGGGGACGTGCGTCGGCGCATACTTGCAATGTCATGCTTTTGCTATGCAGAATCGCCCCAGCCATGGGCGTTGCACCTAAACTTTCGAGCCTGGCACCCCGACGCGTGCGCTGCGCGCTGATCGGAGCGCTCGCCGCTTTGCTGGTTGCCGTGACCCCGGTCGGCGCCCAGTCCGCTGCCGCGCCGTCTTACAGCCAGGACGAACTCGATCAGTTGCTGGCGCCAATTGCTCTCTACCCGGATCAGCTGCTGATGCAGATCCTCATAGCCGCAACGTATCCGCTCGAGGTGGTGGCGGCCGCCCGCTTTGTGCAAGAGAATCCCGATCTTCGGGACGATGCGCTGGACCAGGCAGTGGCAGCGAAGAATTGGGATCCAAGCTTGCAGTCCCTCGCGGCGTATCCGCAGGTACTGGCGATGATGAACGACAGCCTCGAATGGATGCAGCGATTGGGCGATGCGTTTCTCGCCGACCAGGCACGGGTCATGGACACGGTGCAATCACTACGGCAAAAGGCGCTGACCGCCGGTAACCTGCAGTCCACACCGGAACTGTCGGTGATGCCGCAGGACGGCGACATCGCTATCGACACAGCGCAACCGGACTCCGTCTATGTGCCGGTCTACAATCCATTCCTCATCTACGGCCCGTGGTGGGCGCCAGCCTATCCGCCCTTGTTCTGGTGCCCGCCGCCGGTTTACGGCTATCCGTTCTGTCCGGTAAATACGATCGGCATCATATTCGGCGCGCCGTGGCCGATCTGGTACAACCACTGGGGCTGGGCGCAGCCCTATTGGCACGGGCGTCGCATCACGATAAACACTTCCAACAACCGCTTCTGGAGCCAGGCGCGGGATCCCCGTATGGGCCCGGACGGGACTTGGGAGCATTCGCCGTCGCAGCGTCGGGGCGTCGCCTATCCCGATGCGGCGACACGCGATCGCTACACGAGCATCGACCCCAGTGCGGTGCGCTCGAGACAGGATTTCCGTGCTTACGATCGTGTCCCAGCGGCGCAGAATGGCGTACCGCGTGCGCCAACCGCGACCGTCCACGCGCCCCCGTTCGACCCGATGTACTCACGTCAGCAAACTCAGATCGACGCGCAGCGCGGGATCCAGAGCCGGCAGTCGATTCCAATGGCTCCGGCGCCGGGCTTCCAGGCGCCGGTCGGGCGCGCCCCGGCGCCAGCGCCGGGCCGAGCCCCGCAAGGCGGCACCGGTCGGCGCTGAGCCATGAACCCGCCCGGTTACAGGCATGAGATCTCCATGAGGCTCCCCGCATACCGCCGCTCGATAGGCCTGGGCTGCGCGCTGACCGCCTGTGTCATCGCCTTCGCGCCAGCAGCGATAGCCACCGATCTGGCGCAGGCGAAGGCCCCAGAGCAGGCGCAGCACCGCTACCCGACCGCGCAGGCCGCGAGCGAAGCATTGGTGGCAGCATTGCGGGCTGACGATCGCAGACGTCTTCGTACCGTGCTCGGCCCCGGCAGTGACCCGCTGATCAATTCCGGCGATCCGATCGCCGACCGGCAGGGACGAGCGCGCTTCGTCGCCGCCTACGACAAGCGTTCGAAGATCGAACCCGAAGACGATTCCAAGGCGATTCTGATCGTTGGCGAGAACGATTGGCCCCTCCCGTTTCCACTGGTGAAGGATGCCGGCGGCTGGAGATTCGACACCGAGGCCGGCGCGGAGGAAATCCTCAACCGTCGCATCGGACGCAACGAGCGCGCGGCAATCCAGGCTTGCCTCGCCTATGTGGACGCGCAGCGCGAATACGCGCTGACGGAGGGCAACCGCGACGGTATGCACGAATACGCCACGAAACTCCTCAGCGCGCCTGGCAAAAGGGATGGCCTGTACTGGCCGACAAAGGAGGGGCAACCGCTCAGCCCCCTCGGCCCGATCGTCGAGGAGGCAAAGGAGGAGGGCTACGGCAAGAGCAAAAACGCCGCGCACGAACCCTACCACGGGTATTTGTACCGGATACTCACCGCCCAAGGTCCGAATGCTTCGGGAGGCGCCTACGACTACATTGTCGGCGGCAGAATAATCGGTGGCTTCGCCCTGGTCGCCTACCCGGCCCGCTGGGGCGTTTCGGGCGTGATGACACTGATCGTCAACCATGACGGCGTCGTGTACGAGCGAAATCTGGGCAAGGCAACGACCGCAGTCGCCTCGCGGATGACGCGCTTTGACCCGGATTCGGGCTGGTCAAAGACTCAGCCGTAGTCCGCCACGTTCGGCGATGGTCGAGTCATGACCACTCACCGTTCGAGTCACTTGCAGCACCGCGGTTGAACTCGCCCCACTTGGGGCTGACGGCGCTAGCGTGGCGGCCCGCACTAGGCTTCGCCATTTTCTGCGCTTATGATATCTGCCATCCGCCGACCCCGCGCAGATGACCGAGCCTGACTTCGCGTCGAATTGCAACACGCATCGTGGCTATCTCTTGCGCGTCGCAATGCTGCAGTTGCGCGATAACGATCTTGCCGAGGATGTCGTGCAGGATACGTTGCTTGCGGCACTCCAGGGCGCGACAGGCTTCTCTGGTCGCTCCAGCCTGAAGACCTGGCTCACTGGCATACTGAAACACAAAATCGTCGACGCGATCCGCCGCAAAGCCCGCGAGCCTGTGTTCGCGACCCTCGAAGAAGAATCCAAGCTTGACGATTTTGACGCGCTGTTCGACGACACGGGCCACTGGGAGAACCCGCCCGCCGATTGGGGTGATCCGGAGTCCCAGCTTTCGCGCCAGCAATTTTTTGACATAGTACAATTTTGCCTGGAGAAACTGCCTCCCAATACCGCTCGAGTCTTTATGATGCGCGAGGTGATGGAGCTGACCGGCGACGAAATCTGTAAGGAACTCACCATCACTTCGACCAACCTTTGGGTGATCCTGTACCGGGCCAGGGTGGCGCTCCGCCAATGCCTGGAGCAAAACTGGTTTGGGCAGGCCAGCCGAGCCGGGTAATCCGCGAAGGTGCTGCGCAAATTGGGCCTACTGATCACATGCAAGGAGGCGAGTCGGGCGCTCTCGCAGATGCAGGACGGCGAGGTTGCCTTCCCGCTGCATCTGCGCATCCGGCTGCATCTGCTCTTGTGCGAGGCGTGCACCCGCTTTGCGCGGCAGATACGTTTTTTGCACCAGGCAATGCAGCACTACCGGCGCTAGCCCCTGCAGCCCGATCTGGCCGAGTGCGCTACCGGGAAGCGACCCCGCGGCTGACCGCCGTTGCGTGGTAAAATCAATCGTACCCATAGGTGGTATCCGCCGTGCTCTCGATCGTGCTCAACGGCTCGTGTTGTCGGTGTACCGACCAGGCAACGGTGGCCGATCTGATCCGTGAGCTTGCGCTCGAAGGCAAGCGCGTCGCGGTCGAACGCAATGGCGAGATCGTGCCCAGGAGTCGTCATGGCGATACGCAGCTGGCGGATGGCGATCGCATCGAAGTGGTCCGCGCCGTCGGTGGCGGCTGATAGGCTTCCTGCATGAACGCGCCCAACGAGAACCTTGCGCTTGCGCACGACGACGCGCTGGTCATCTCCCGCCGCGCGTATCGCTCGCGTTTGCTCGTCGGCACAGGCAAGTACAAAGATTTCGCCGCAACGCGCGCGGCGATCGATGCCTCGGGCGCGGAAATCGTGACCGTCGCGATCCGCCGCACCAATATCGGCCAGAACCCGGACGAGCCGTCGCTGCTCGATCACCTGCCAGCGTCGCATTTCACGCTGCTGCCAAACACTGCCGGTTGCTACAGCGCCGAGGACGCGGTGCGGACGCTAAGACTCGCGCGCGAGCTGCTCGATGGGCAGACGCTGGTCAAGCTCGAGGTGCTTGGTGATCCGCAGACGCTGTTCCCAAATGTGCGCGAGACAATTCGCGCCGCCGAGACGCTGGTAAAGGACGGTTTTGAAGTCATGGTCTACACCTCTGACGATCCAATCGTTGCCCGTGACTTGGAAGCCGTCGGTTGCGTAGCGATCATGCCGCTCGCTTCGCTTATCGGCTCGGGGATGGGCATACTCAATCCGTGGAACCTCAGGCTCATCATCGAGCAGGCCAAGGTGCCCGTGCTCGTCGATGCGGGCGTGGGTACGGCGTCGGATGCCGCGGTCGCGATGGAACTGGGGTGTGCCGGCGTGCTGATGAACACCGCGATTGCGCTGGCAGAGCACCCGGTGCTCATGGCCGGCGCAATGAAAAAAGCGGTTGAAGCGGGGCGCGAGGCCTTCCGTGCTGGTCGCATGTCGCGCAAGCTCTACGCAGCGGCCCCGAGCTCGCCGAGCTCCGGTCTGATCGGCTGACACCCGGTCGATGATGCAAGCCCTGCGCGCGCTCGCCGCGGTGATTACCCTTGCCGCAACGTTTGCGCTCGCCGCACCACCGACCACCGCCGAGCTCGAGGAGACCTGTGCGCAAGCCAACGATGCCCAGCAGTGCGGTCGGCTGGTTGAAGCGAAGCAGCTCAAGCGTTTGCCCAATCTCGCCCTGCGCGACGGCGGGGTGCTCTCCGTATCACTGTATCCGTCGGGCACGGCGACCTTCACCGACAGCGATGATCCCGTCAACGGTCGATTCTATAGTCTCTGGGACTACCTCGACGGGCTCAACGCCGTACTGCTCTACACCACGGCCGGCGAGAACACGACCTTCATCCTCCTGCAACGTACGACGAACCGGCGCACCGAGCTGCCCACGGAACCGCAGCTTGCGCCGGATCGTCAGCGACTGGTGACCGCCGATGTGTGCGAAACGCGTTGCAGCAACGAAATCGCCATCTGGCGCGTTACCCGCGAGGGCATCCACAAGGAGCTGATATGGACACCGGGCGCAGCATGGATTGATGCCGGTACAAAGTGGAAGGACGCGGATACACTTTCGATCGAGTACACGACCCCGAGTGGCACGGGGAAAATCGAGCGCCCGCTCAGCGACGGGAGCTGGAAGCGCGTGCAATGACCCAACCCCGCATCGGGACAATTCGCCGGCCAATCCGCAGCTTCGTGTTGCGTCAGGGTCGATTCTCACCGGCACAGCAACGAGCCCGCGAGTCCCTGCTACCGCGCTTCGGCGTACCCTTCACGCCCGCGCCAGTCGATTTCGACGCCGTCTTCCCGCGCAAGGTGCCGCGCATTCTGGAAATCGGCTTCGGGATGGGTGAGACAACGGCGGCGATCGCCCAGGCGAAGCCCGAGTGCGACTTCCTCGCCGTCGAGGTTCACGCACCGGGCGTCGGCAGTCTGCTCAGGCTGATCGATCAACGCGGGCTCTCCAACGTCCGTGTTGTTCAGCACGATGCGGCCGAAGTCGTGGCGCAGATGATCCCTGAGGCGTCGCTGGCAGGCATCCATGTCTTCTTTCCCGATCCCTGGCCGAAGAAGCGGCATCACAAGCGGCGTCTGCTACAACCGCCGTTCGTGCGTGCGCTGGCGCTGCGCTTGGCGCCGGGCGGCTATCTGCACGCGGCGACCGACTGGGAAGAATACGCCGCGGCGATCCTGGCCGCGTGCCAGGCCGAAACCCTGCTTGAAAATTCCGCCAGCGGCTTTGCCTTGCGGCCCGCGCACCGTCCGCTGACCAAGTTCGAGCGCCGCGGTCTCGGGCTCGGACATGGCGTGTGGGACGTCATATTTCGCCGGCGATAAGCCCTCGACCGGCGCGGCATAACCCACGCGCTCGATGCGCCGGTTTCGAAACATTTTCCGCAGGCAGGTCCGGGTGGCCGGAGCGCCGAAGACGCTTTTCCCGCCAGGGCATTTCTATTCGCCGATCGTCGACGTCGCGGAGCTGCGCAGCCAGCAAGCGCTGGGGCTGGCCGGCCAAACCGAAGGTTCTGGGCATCGAGTTCAACGGTGCCTACCATGCGACCCGGACGGGGCGCATGACGGCGGCGGAAGCCTCTGGATAGAGAAGGTTGTGTGAGCGCGACTGCGCCTTCCCTGCCGCGTCCTTCCGTGCTGCACGTTAGCGCGGCCGAAGGTGGAGGCGTTGATCGCTACATTCGTGACGTTGCCAAGGGCGTGCAGCGTCGCCATTTTCTGTGGCACACCGGCGCAGGCATCGATGTCATCGAGGACCTGTCGGTGCAGCAATTCTTGCCCCTGTCCCGTGCGATCGAAGGCTCTGCCGCAGCGGCGCCACTGGCGGAGTGGTCGCGCTCCAACGCCATCGGCATCGTCCACTTGCACAGTCTTGGCAAGCGATGTCGTGATCGACTCTCCCGTCTTCAGAGCGTACGCGTCACGCCCTGGATCGTGACGCTGCATGATGTGGCTTTCATCGATCCACGCGCGTTCGATGGATACATGCATGAGCCTGATGTTGCCTGGATTGCCGAAATCTCGGACACGCTGGCGCGCGCGGCGAGCGTGATCGCGCCTTCGGCATATATCCGTGGGCTTGCCCAGCGGCACTTCCCCGGCCTGCAGCCGGAGCTGATCCAGCCGGGCATTGGCACCCCGCGGAACGATCCGGTGAGCGTCCGAGCCGAATTCGCCGCGCATCGGTTGCAGCACGTCGTGGCAGTCGTCGGCGCGATCGGCCCGCACAAAGGCAGCGGCCTGCTCGATGCGCTCGGCAACGCCCTCTTGGAGACCGGTATCGGCGTGGTGGTCATCGGCTACCTCGATTCGCAATTGTCGCCCGGGTGGCGTGTGCCGGGCCGCTGCTACGTGCACGGTCCCTACGTCGACGCGGAGTTACATGGGCTCATGGCGTCATACGGCGTAGACGCTGCGCTATTTCCAAACCGCCTGCCGGAAAGTTTCAGCTACACCCTCTCCGAGGTCTGGGCGGCGGGCATCCCGGTCATCGTGCCCGCGCAGGGCGCGCTCGGCGAGCGCGTCTCCCAGCATGGCGGAGGCTGGCTCTTGCCCGAGGGTTTCTCGGCGGAGGAAGCGGCGCAGCTGCTGCGGCGCCTGTTCGCGCCAGCCGGCGCGGTCGAGCGCGCTCGCGTAAAATCCCAGATCGATCCGCGCGATCCTGCGCGCATCCCGACACTCGCCTCCATGGCCCGCGATATCGACGCCATTTACGAACGCTTCGGGCTCAAGCCGCCCTCACCTGACAACGATCTGGCGATCAGCGCTGAGGCGCTGCGGCCGTTGCTGGCAGCCAATCTCGATGGCTTTGCGTTCCGCAGGGAGCTGACCAAACTTACCCGGGAAGCGGTACAGCTCAGGACGACGCTCGAAGAGGCCAGGCTTTGGGCGGCAAAGCTCGAGCATGACGTCGCCGTCCTCACCGCCGAAGGCAAGAAGTTGTTCGAGGAAAATCGACATCTTCTCGATGCCAAGGCCGCGTTTGAGCAATTGCCGCTGAGTGTGCGCAAACTGTTGCTCAAGAAGGCGTTTCGTGCCCGTCGTTGACATCAGCATCGTCACCCGCCGCCGGGGTGCAGCTCATCGACGAACGCCCAGCCTTGGACGGTCAACGACCCCGAGGTATCGATCGCGTCGATGAACCACGGTTCGGCGAGAAAGCGCGCTGTGCTTGCGAACTGCTGCGCGAAATTCCCGCTTACCCTGCCGACGATCGCACGAGGAATGGCTCTCCTTCTGGCCACCTTAGGGAAGCAACCGCATCCATTAACCGGTGATCACGCGAGTTCCAAGTATACCGGCTGATGATCCGATGCCTGTGTATTCCCATCAACGCGCAACGCCTTCACGCGCGGCACCAGGTCGACGGACACGAAGATGAAATCGCAGTGCTGCTCGGGCTCGCTGGGTTCGTCCTTCTCGTAGATCCTGAAGGTCGCCGCATGCGGCTCGCCCGGATGCGCAACTTCCCACGCGTCGACGAGCCGCGGTGTACCGTCGGCAAAGGCCTCGCCCATGCGCAAATGCAGCAGGTCATCCGGCTCGAAATTGAAGTCGCCGGTGATAACCGTGGCCGCAGGGCGCAATCGAGTCTCGAACGGCCCGCCTTCACGATCGACGATCGTTCCGAGACGTGCATGGCCGCTGCCCTCGGCATAGAGCGTCCGCAGCGCCTCCACCTGCGCCGTCCGCTTCAGCTTGCCGTAGTACTCGAGATGTGTGGTGATCACGCGCACCCCCCCAAACGGCGCCGCGATGACCGCTTCCAAGGCGATGCGCGGCATCCCGTTGACACCCGGGTCGACGGGGTACGGCAACAGGTGCCGGAACACTTGGCCGACGGGGTAGCGTGAGAAAATCATGTTGCCGAAATGGCGCCTCCCGCCGTCGGCCGCCTCGACGTCAACCGCGACCCCAGGCACTGGCTGATAGTCGGGCAGCAGACGGGAGAGCTCGGCGAACTGGTTCTCACCTCGGCTGCTGGCCAGTCGCGGATCGGGAAAATTGTTGGCGATTTCCTGCAGGCAGAGGACATCGAAATCCGCGATCGCTCGTATCTCCCTGACGATACGTGCTGGATCGACGCGCCGGTCGACGCCACGACACCATTGCGTGTTCCAGGTAATGAGCTTCACTTGATTCCTGCCCTCATGAAAGACTGCACGAATTGCCTCTGGTACAGCAAGAATGCCACGAGCAGCGGCGCCGTCGTCAGCAAGGTCGCCGCCGTGATTATCGACCAGTCGATTCCCTGGTCGGTGGCGGAGAAGACCTGCAGGCCTACCGTCAGCGGTCGCGACTCAACCGAGTTCGTAATGATCAGCGGCCACAGAAAGTTGTTCCAGTGATAGCTCACACTGACCAACGCATAGGCGATATATACCGGCCGCGCCAGCGGCACATAGACTTTCCACAGCACCTGGAGCGGCGTGCAGCCCTCGATCCGCGCCGCCTCGTCGAGTTCGGCGGGCACGGTCTTGAAAGTCTGCCGGAGCAGGAAGATGCCGAACGCGCTCGCCATGTAGGGCAGCCCGATGGCGATGATGGTGTCGCGTAGGCCCAGCGCAGTCATCGTGCGGTAATTCTCCACGATGAGTACGTCGGGCATGACCATGAGCTGAAGCAGGACCAGTGCGAGAAGCAGAGCGCGTCCGGGAAACTCGAAACGGGCAAAGGCATAGGCCGCCAGCGTGCACAGCACGAGCTGCGCGGCGAGGATCATCGCGCACAACAGTATCGTGTTCAGAAAGTAGCGCGCAAACGGGGCTGCATGCCACGCCCTGTCAAAGTTTTCCAGGGTAACCGGAGCGTCGAGGACGAACCGGGTGGAGAATTCGCTTGGATGGAAAGCGGTCCAGAAGGCGTAGGCCAGCGGCAGGATCCACAGCGCGCCGAGCAACCAGGCACCGGCCGTCTCGAGGCCTCGGCTCAAGCCGCCCCTGCGGTAGACGAAGGCGCTCATCGATAATGCACTCTGCGCTCGATAAATCCGAACTGGGCGAGCGCAGCCAGGGCCAGGATGGACAACAGAACGATCGTCAGCGTGGCGGCGTAGGCCGGATCCCAAAATCGGAACCCGATTTCATAAATATAGTACAGCAGCAGCTCGGTCGCATTGTCCGGCCCGCCCCGAGTCATCACCACGACGTGATCGACCAGCCGGAACGCGTTGATGACGGCATTGATAAGGACGAACAGCGTCGTCGGCATGAGCAATGGGAACGTTATCCGGCGGAAGAAATGCCAGCGCGATGCCCCTTCGATCGCTGCGGCTTCCGCCAGGTTAGGGGACATCTGCTGCAGCGCCGCCAGATAGAAAATCATGAAAAAGCCCGCTTCCTTCCATACCGCAACGACCATCAGGCAGCCGAGGGCCGTGTTCTTGCTTCCAAGCCAGTTATGCGTCGGCAATCCCAGCGTGCCGGTGAACTGCTCCAGCAGTCCGTACTCCGGCGTATAGAAGAAGAGCCAGATGTTGGCCACCGCGATCATCGGCAGGATCGTCGGCGTGAAGTATGCGAGCCGCAACAGTGAGCGTCCGGGAATTTTCCCGTTGACCCACGACGCCATCAGCAGCGCCAACGCAATCGATACCGGAATCGTCACGGCGGCGTACCAAAGGTTGTTCGACAGTGACTGCCAGAAGATCGGATCGTCGAGCAGCGCTCGATAGTTGTCGATGCCGACATACGTACTGCTCCGCCCCGCCCGCGGTGTCGAATGGAAGCTCTGCCACAGTGTGGCAAGGGTGGGATAGTGCGTAAACAGCGCAAGCAACGCGGCAGCGGGTAGGAGCAACAGCCAGCCGTGGACCCACTGCACGGTCCGACTCACGGCTCGCTCCCGCTTTCCCCGGTTACGGGAGAAGAGACGACTCCGCCTGGCACGGGGCGCATTAGCCGATCGTCCGGCGACTATTTCCTGTACGGTCGCAACAGGTGATCCGCCTCGCGCTGTGCGTCCTTCATGGCCTGGTCGGGCGACTTGGCCCGCGTCAGCGCAGCCTGCAGGCCGTCATTGAGGGCCTTGGTCACGCGCTGATTGTCGTGCGTCGACAACTCTGCGACCGCATACTGCAGTTGGTTCCGGGCGACGGCGGCGGCGGGGAACTCGGCAACGTACTGCTTCATCGTCGGCGTCTCCCACGCGTCCGGGCGCACGGCGACGTAGCCGGTGTCGATACCCCATTGCGCGGCTCGCGCAGGCGAGGTCATCCAGCGAATGAACTTCACCGCGGCCGCTTGCTGCTCGGGTTTGGCCTGCTTGAAAAGATAGAAGTTACCTCCCCCGGTCGGGCTGCCACGGCGCTTGTTCGCCGGCAGCATCGCAACGCCGAAATCGAACCTGGCATTGCTACGCACATTGGTTAGGTTGCCGGTCGTCGTCCATATCATCGCCACCTTGCGCTCGAAGAAATCCTTCGGCGTCGTACCCCACTCGACGATGCCCTGGGGATGCACTTTGTACTTTTCGACCAGATCAACCCAGTATTGCAATGCCGCGATGACACCGGCCTTGTCGAAATAAGTCTCCGTGCCCGCAGGATTCATCAGGATGACATCGTTCTCGGTCGTCAATCCCTGGAAGAGCCAGTACGGAAAGCCGGACGACGGAATCTGCACGCCCCATTGCGTAACCTTGCCCGAGGCGTCGCGCTTGGTAAGCTTCTGTGCATACGCCACCATCTCTGTCCAGGTTGCAGGTGGCTTGCCCGGATCGAGGCCTGCCTCCTTGAACATTTCCTTATTCCAGTAGAGCACGATCGTCGAACGTTGGAACGGGATGCCCCAGGTCTTGCCTTCGGTCTGGCTGTTCTCCATGAACGCCGGGTAGAAAGCCTTGATCCACGCCTTCTCGTCGGGCGTCCTGATGAAGCCGTCAAAGGGCACGATCGCGTCTTCGTCGATCAGCGTGTACATGTCGGTGGACAGGAGCACAGCCGTCGTCGGCGCGTCGCCACCCTTGACGGCGGTCAGCGCCTTGGTAATCGACTCCTGGTACGAGCCGGAATAGATCGGCTTGACCTTGACCCCTGGATTTTCCTTTTCGAAATCCGCGGCCAGGTCATCTACGATTTTGGTGATTGGGCCGCCGACCGCCACGGGATAGTAGAACGAAATCTCCACCGGCGCCTGCGCGAGCCCGATTGCGGAGAGCAATGCTGCCACGGTGCCGGTTAACCACCGAATGCATCCCATGCGCGTCATCGCCTTCTCCTGTATGTCCCGCGAATCTAGGCAAACATCGTTGCACCGAGGTGACGGCTTTCGTCTTCGCTACGCCTGCCGGACGCTGCGTCAAAGAAATGCTGCGCGCCGCGCGCCCATGACAAGCGCGTGACGTCACCCCGGGATAATCCGCTCCGACCGGAAACGCGTAGCGCAATCGCCTGCGCGCCGAGGCGGCAGGTCAGCAACGAGTCGGCACCAAGGTACTCCAAACCCTCGACTTGTGCGTCGACACCCGCATCCTGTCCGAAGGTGATGTCCTCCGGCCGCACGCCGAGCATGTCGGTCGCGCGTTCCGCCGACGCGACAATCGGTCCCGTCGTTCCCGCAATCACTGCACCGCCGTTTCCTGACTCAAGCGAAAGCAGATTCATTGGTGGTGTGCCGATGAAGCGGGCGACGAAGACATTGGCCGGCGCGTCGTACAGATCTGGGGGGGCGCCATTCTGCTCGATGCGCCCGGCGTTCAACAGAATTACACGATCGGCCATCGACATCGCCTCCACCTGGTCATGGGTAACGTATACCATCGTGATTCCGAGCGCCCGCTGAATATTGCGGATTTCCTGCCGCATCTCCTGGCGCAGCTGCGCATCAAGGTTCGACAGCGGCTCGTCCATAAGACACACCGGCGCTTCGGCGATGATCGCGCGACCCAGCGCGACGCGCTGCTGCTGGCCGCCGGAAAGTTGCGACGGCTTTCGCTCGAGGAGCAGGGACAAGCCGAGGAGGCCGGCGACGCGCTGCAGCCGTCGCTCCCGTTCGGCCGCAGCGACCTTGCGCACGCGCAGACCAAAGACGATGTTCTCGGCGACTGACATATGCGGAAACAGCGCATAGGACTGGAACACCATCGCAATATTGCGTTGCGCCGGCGGCAGGTGCGTGACCTCACGCCCGCCTATGAAAACCCGCCCGTGGTCTGCAGCTTCGAGTCCCGCGATCAGTCGCAGCGTCGTCGATTTGCCACAGCCCGATGGGCCCAGCAAGACGTTGAGGGTTCCCTCGTCAAGGGCGAAGGAAAGTCCATCTACGGCGCGGACCTGACCCCCGGCACCCGTCCAGTGTTTGCTGGCGTTTTCGACGACGATCGCCGCCACGGAAAACCTCTTGGCAATCCTTGCTTAACCAAGCTCGCGCTGAGCAGGTGCAACCACGAACAAACAGGCAATGCCCCATGGGCTCGCTTGCGGACTTCCTAAAGTGCTGGCGACCGGGTAAGCGTGCCCATGTTGCTAAGCGCCACCGGGCGGCCATGATACCAAACCACTGCGTCGGCAGGCTGTCGTCAGGCAAACAGGGCGCGCAGCGCCGCTCCCGGATCGGCGGCGCGCATGAAGGCCTCGCCGACGAGGAAGGCATGCACGCCGGCTGCACGCATCCGGGCAACGTCGGCGGGCGCGAGTATGCCGCTTTCGGCGATCACGAGTCGCTCGCGCGGAACTCGCGGCAGTAGGTCGAGCGTGGTCTCTAGATCAACCTCGAACGTGCGCAGGTTGCGGTTGTTGATGCCGATAAGCGGCGTCGCCAACCGCAGCGCTCGGTCAAGCTCGACGGCGTCGTGGATTTCCGCCAGCACCGCCATCCCGAGCTCGCGCGCCGCAGCCTCGAGCGTGGCGAGCCGGGCGTCGTCGATCGCCGCAACGATTAGTAGGATGCAATCGGCACCGAGTACCCGTGATTCGACGATCTGGTATTCGTCGAGCACGAAATCTTTGCGCAGCACCGGCAGCGAGCACGCCGCTCTTGCCACAACCAGATCGCCCGGGCCGCCCTGGAAATACTCACGATCGGTCAGCACCGAAACGCAAGTCGCGCCCCCGGCTTCGTAGCGAGTCGCGATCGCGGCCGGATCGAAGATCGGGCGCAACACGCCGCGGCTGGGACTCGCTTTCTTGATTTCGGCGATTACTCCGGGCGCGCCCACTGCCAATCGCCCGCGCAACGCGCCGACAAAGTCACGCACCGGCGGCGCGTCCCGCGCCTGCGCACGCAATGTGGCGAGTGATCGAATCCCGCGCGCGGCAGCAAGCTCCTTCGCCTTGGTGGCGAGGATCCGTGCCAGTATATCCGCATGCGCCGGCGTGCCCTGGGTCATGTTCGGGCCAGGTTCACCGCGACGCTGCGAGCTTCTGCGTCACCGCGACAAAGGCGTCGAGCTTCTTCTTCGCCGCCCCCGAGGCGATCGATTCGCGTCCCAGGGCGATGCCCTCGGCAATCGAATCGGCAATGCCAGCGGCGTAGAGCGCCGCACCCGTGTTGAACACGACGATTTCGCGCGGGGTACCGTCGACATCGTCGAGGGCTTCGAGCAACATGGACTTCGACTCGGCCGCGCCGTCAACCCGGAGACCGCGGTTGGACTTCATGTGCAGCCCAAAATCCTCCGGATGGATTTCGTACTCGCGGACCTCCCCGTCCTTGAGTTCGGCCACCATGGTCGCCGCCCCGAGCGACACCTCGTCCATGCCATCCTTGCCGTAAACGACTAGCACGTGCTTGCCACCGAGCCGCTGCAGCACGCGCGCGTGAATCCCGACCAGGTCGGGATGGAAGACGCCCACCAGCTGGTTTGCCGCACCGGCTGGATTGGTGAGCGGTCCGAGGATGTTGAAAATCGTCCGCACGCCCAGCTCTTTGCGCACGGGTGCTGCGTGCTTCATCGCGCCGTGATGGCTGGGTGCGAACATGAACCCGACCCCGGTTTCGGCTATGCATCGGGTAACTTGTGACGGCGTGAGCATGATGTTGGCGCCAAGCGCTTCGAGCACGTCGGCGCTGCCGGACTTCGAGGACACGGAGCGGTTGCCGTGTTTGGCGACGCGGGCCCCGGCACCGGCCGCAACGAACATTGCCGCGGTTGATATGTTGAAAGTGTGCGCCGCGTCGCCGCCGGTGCCGACGACATCGAGCAGGTTCTCGCGATCCGGCACATCGACCTTGGTTGCGAATTCGCGCATCACCTGTGCCGCCGCGGCGATCTCGCCCACGGTCTCCTTTTTCACGCGCAGTCCAACGGTCAGCGCTGCGATCATTACCGGAGTCGCCTCACCGCTCATGATCTTGCGCATCAAATCGAGCATCTCGTCGTGGAAAATCTCCCGGTGCTCTATCGTGCGCTGCAATGCCTGCTGCATCGTAATGGGCATGACCGGCCCTCTTCAATGGAGGTTTAGAAAATTGGCGAGCAGCTCATGGCCTTGTCGCGTGAGAATTGCTTCGGGGTGGAATTGCACGCCCTCGACTGCCAGATCCTTGTGCCGCACGCCCATGATCTCTCCATCTTCGCTTTCGCCGGTGACTTCAAGACAAGACGGCAGGCTGGCGCGCTCGATGACCAGGGAATGATAGCGTGTAACCGTAAGTGGGCTTTGCAGGCCGGCGAACACGCCGCGGCCGCGATGCGTTACCTCGGACAGCTTACCGTGCATGATCCGCCCCGCGCGGACGATGCGGCCGCCGAAGGCCTGGCCAATCGCCTGGTGACCAAGGCATACGCCCAGGATCGGGGTGGCGCCGGCGAAGCGCTCGATGAGCGGCACGCAGATGCCCGCCTCGGACGGCGTACATGGCCCGGGCGAAAGGACGATCTTTGACGGCTTCCAGGCCTCGATCTGATCGAGCGTAATTGCGTCGTTACGGTATACGCGAACGTCGGCGCCCAATTGGCCGAGATACTGGACCAGGTTGTAGGTGAAGCTGTCGTAGTTGTCGATCATCAGAATCATGATCCGCCTCGCTCCCGGTCTTCCGTGTCGAGGCCCGCCTGGGCCATCTCGGCCGCGCGCAGCACGGCCCGCGCCTTGGAAAGTGTCTCCCGCCACTCGTTCTCGGGAACCGAATCGTGCACGATGCCTGCACCGACCTGCGCATAGAGCATGCCGTTCCTCAATACCGCGGTGCGGATCGCAATGGCCAGGTCCATGTCGCCCTGGAACGACACGTAGCCCACCGCGCCGGCGTAAATGCCGCGGCGCGACGGCTCCAGCTCGTCGATGATCTCCATGGCACGCACCTTCGGCGCCCCGCTCACCGTCCCTGCCGGAAATGATGCGCGCAGCACGTCGATGGCGCTCAACCCGGGGCGTAACTTTCCCTCGACATTCGATACCATATGCATCACGTGCGAGTACCGCTCGACTGCCATCTGCTCGGTCACCTTGACGCTGCCGATCGCAGCCACGCGTCCGACGTCGTTGCGACCGAGATCAAGCAACATCACGTGCTCGGCAATCTCTTTGGGATCGGCGAGCATTTCCGCGACAAGCGCCTCGTCAGCCTCGCGGCCCGTGCCGCGCGGGCGTGTGCCCGCGATCGGGCGCAAGGTCACCGTGTCGCCCTCCTTGCGCACAAGGATTTCGGGCGATGCACCGACCACATGGAAATCGCCGAAATCGTAGTAGAACATGTACGGCGACGGATTGAGCGAGCGTAGCGCCCGGTACAGCGAGAGCGGCGATGCGCTAAACGCCATCGCCATGCGTTGGGAGAGAACGACCTGCATGATGTCGCCTGCCGCGATGTACTCGCGGGCCCGTGCGACCGCGCGCTGAAATTCTTCCGCACCGAACTCACTTTCCGCCGTCGTCCTGGCCGTGGCGCTCGCGACCGGTATGTCGACTGCAGCCCGCAGCGCTCGAAGCAACGCCTGTAGACGATCGGACGCGTTACGATAGGCATTAAGCTGCGCCGGATCGGCGTAGACGATGAGGTAGATCTTGCCTTGAAGATTGTCGACGACGGCAAGCTCCTCGGTCAGCAGCAGCTGGATGTCGGGGATTGCCGCAAGTACATCGCCCGCCGGCGGCGACGAGGCCGCGAGCCGCTGCTCGATGTAGCGCACCGTGTCGTAGGCGAAATAGCCGGCGAGGCCGCCGCAGAACCGCGGCAAGCCGGCTACCGGGGCGGCGCGGTACCGACGTAGAAACGCGGCGATGAAGTCGAGCGGGCCTCCTTCGTGGCGCTCGGAGACTATGCCGCCATTCGCGACCTCGATGGCGTGGCCACTGGCGCAGATCCGGACCTTCGCCGGAAGACCGATGAACGAGTAGCGGCCAAAGCGCTCGCCGCCCACGACCGATTCAAGCAGGAAGCTGAACGGACGGTTTGCGAGCTTGAGGTACAGCGACAGCGGCGTATCGAGGTCGGCGAAGGACTCGAGGACCAGCGGTATGCGGTTATACCCTTGCGCGGCGAGCGCGCGGAATTCGGCTTCGGTCATGATGCTTCAACGCTACTCTCAAGGAATGCAACGAAAGCTGGGCGTCGCTTGGCGCGCGACGCGGGCGCGGCCTAGAAGGGCCGCCGCCAACGCCAATCGCCGCCACGCACCCGAAGCGCCGGGGGCCGGCCGTTGCGTTTGAAAGCGTTGAACATCATCGCTGCAGGAGCAGTAGGTTGGTGTCGTTCGGTTGCGACACACTCACTATAGCATCATCCCGGCTCAAACCGCTACGGCTGCACGCATTGCCGCAATTGTGGCGGCATAGTCGGGCGTGCCGAAGATTGCCGAGCCGGCGACAAAAGTATCGGCTCCCGCTTTGGCGATGGCCGCAATGTTGTCGACCTTGACGCCTCCATCGACCTCGAGGCGGATATCGCGTCCGGTGCGCGCATGCACCGCATCGATCCGGGCCCGAGCGAGCTTGAGCTTGGCAAGTGCCTCGGCGATGAACGACTGGCCGCCGAAGCCGGGGTTGACTGACATGACCAGGACAAGGTCGAGCTTCTCGAGCACATGGTCGAGCCAGGCAAGCGGCGTCGCCGGGTTCAGCGCCAATCCTGCCTTGCAGCCGCAGTCGTGGATAAGGCCGATTGTCCGGTCGACGTGGTAGGACGCTTCGGGATGGAAACTGATGATCGCTGCGCCCGCCTTGGCAAAATCGGGAATGATGCGGTCGACGGGCTCCACCATAAGGTGCACGTCGATCGGAACCATTGTGTGCGGCTTGAGCGCCTGGCAGACCAGGGGGCCAATGGTGAGATTGGGCACATAGTGATTGTCCATGACGTCGAAGTGAATCAGGTCGGCGCCGGCAGCCACGACCGCGCGCACCTCCTCGCCGAGCCGCGCGAAATCAGCAGAGAGTAGCGACGGGGCAATGAAGCAGGCAGTCATGGCCTATAATCTTGCCTGTCGATCAGTGGGATGCGTACGGATGACCGAGCGCAAGGTATACGAAATTACCGTCTCGCCGAAGGCGACTTACGTCGAGGACCAGTCGGATCCGTCGAAAAACCAGTACGTGTTCGCCTACACGATCTCGATAATCAATACCGGCACCGTGCCGGCACAGCTCGTCAGCCGGCATTGGGTCATCACGGATGCCAACGGCAAGGTGCTCGAGGTCAAGGGCCTGGGCGTCGTCGGCCAACAACCACTGCTCAAGCCCGGCGAGAGCTTCGAATACACCAGCGGCACGCACCTTGAGACCGCCGTGGGTACGATGCGCGGAACGTTCCAGATGCTCGCCGAGGACGGACAACACTTCGACGCGCCGATTCCATCGTTCACCTTGTCGGTCCCGCGCGTCCTGCACTAGTCCTGCTCCTCTTGGCCGCCGTCCACCGACGGCGGCGATGGCTTGCGCTTCCCGCCCATCGTATACCAGACGATGAATACCGCGAGCAGCAGCGCGACGAGCACCTCGATGAAGAACCAAACCATGACCCAGCTTCTCCCCAAAGCAGCTTGGGCCGCGGTAGGCGCACTCTGCGCCGCCTGCAGCACACTGCCGCCGAGCGTTCCCAAGGCAGCGCCCTCCGCGGCCGTCGCGACCCAGCCCGAGCATGCGTTGCTGCGACCGGTCGCCTTCCAGGAGCTTCCTGGCTGGGCCGATGACACGCTCGCGGACGCCTGGCCTGCGTTTTCCGCCGGCTGCGCGGCGCTTCTCGCGCAGGCGGCAACGGCGTTGATCTGGCGCGAACCCTGCGCCGCCGCGACAATCATCGATTCAGGCGACGCCGGGGCCGTGCGCAAATTCTTTGAGCGTCATTTTACCGCATACCAGGCACTTGCCCCTGACGGCCAGGATAGCGGCCTAGTCACGGGCTATTATGAGCCGTTGCTCAACGGCAGCCGGGTGCGCAGCGAGCGCAACCGCTATCCGCTCTACGCACCCCCGGACGATCTTTTGACCATCGATCTGTCCGACCTCTACCCCGAACTCAAGGACAAACGGCTGCGTGGTCGCGTTGACGGCAAGCGGGTGGTCCCGTATTGGTCCCGCGCAGACATCGACGCGGGCAGAGCGGCGCTCGAGGGCAAGGCGCTCGTCTTCGTCGACGATCCGATCGCCGCGTTCTTTCTGCAAATCCAGGGGTCCGGGCGGGTACGACTTGCCGAGGGCGGTATCATGCGCGTCGGCTACGCCGATCAGAACGGCCAGCCATTCCGCTCGGTCGCGCGTGTCTTGATCGACCGCGGTGAGCTTTCCCCCGATGGGGCCTCGATGCAGGCGATCAGGCAATGGGCTGGGCAGCATCCGGATGCTGTGCCGGCGTTGCTTGACGAAAACCCCCGCTACGTGTTCTTTCGCGAGTTGACCCTGGACTCCTCAACGCCCATCGATGGACCGATCGGCGCACTCGGCGTGCCGCTCGCGGCGGGCCGTGCGATCGCGGTAGACCCCGGCTCGATTCCGCTGGGAGCCCCCGTGTTCTTGTCCACCACCTGGCCGCTGTCGACACGGCCGCTCCAGCGCCTCGTGCTCGCACAGGACACCGGAGGGGCGATCCGCGGGCCGCTGCGGGTCGATTTCTTCTGGGGATTCGGCGAGGATGCCGCGCGTGAAGCAGGGCGCATGAAGCAGGCAGCGCGCCTCTGGCTGCTGTGGCCAAAGGGCGCGTCACCGCCCCGCTAGCCGATCAGCTTCCTGCGGCCGCATGAAGCGGCGGGAAGAACAGATCCTTCCGCGACGC
The DNA here is from genome assembly GCA_035939595.1 of Casimicrobiaceae bacterium. Taxonomy (GTDB): domain Bacteria; phylum Pseudomonadota; class Gammaproteobacteria; order Burkholderiales; family Casimicrobiaceae; genus PALSA-1003. The sequence goes on along the minus strand of DASZFQ010000088.1, from coordinate 24,739 downwards.
CGGCTTCGCCATGCATTCGACACGCGCCATGAACTCGGCGTATTTCATCGTGCCGTCGAGTCGGGTGGAGAATCTCGAGTCGGGTTGTTGAGGATTTTCACGTTTTCCTCCGCCGAAGATTTTGTTTCGTGGCGGCGAGATCTCGTCAATCCGACGCTTCGAGGACACCATGCGCCTGGCGATCGGCGTGATACGACGAGCGCACCAAGGCACCGACGGCAGCGTGGCGAAATCCGAGCGTACTCGCCTCGCGCTCGAACATCGCGAAGGTGTCCGGGTGGACGTACCGCACCACCGGCAGATGGCTTGCGGTAGGCTGCAGGTACTGACCGATAGTCAACATGTCGATCTCGTGCGCGCGCATGTCGCGCATCACCGCCAAGATCTCCTCATCGGTCTCGCCCAATCCAACCATCAAGCCGGACTTGGTCGGAATGGTTGCGAACCGGTGCTTGAATTCCTGCAGCAACCGAAGCGAATGCGCGTAGTCGGAACCCGGCCGCACCTGCCGATAGAGGCGCGGGACGGTTTCGAGATTGTGATTCATAACGTCGGGTGGACTTTCCGACAACACCGTCAGTGCGCGCTCCAACCTGCCGCGGAAATCGGGAACCAGCACTTCGATCTGTGTTCCGGGCGAAATCTCGCGCACCTTGCGTATGCAATCCCTAAAGTGGCCGGCGCCCCCGTCACGCAGGTCGTCGCGGTCCACGCTGGTGATGACGACATACGATAGCCTAAGCGCGGCGATCGTCTTGGCCAGATTCGACGGTTCCTCGGCGTCCAGCGGCAAAGGCCGGCCGTGACCCACGTCGCAAAAGGGGCAGCGCCGCGTGCACATGTCGCCCATGATCATGAACGTCGCCGTGCCTTTGCCGAAGCATTCGCCAATGTTGGGGCACGATGCTTCCTCGCATACCGTATGCAGGTTGTGTTCGCGCAGGATCTTCTTGATCTCGTAGAAGCGCGAACCCGACGGGGCGCGCACGCGAATCCACGGCGGCTTGGGCAGCCGCTCGGTCGCGACGACCTTGATCGCGTAGTTGCCAAACAGGCGCGCGGTTTTTGCGGCCCCGGTATGCTTGACGCCGGCAGCGTTGTCGGGCACGGAAGCGGCGCTGTCGCTCATCTCGACCTGCGCGCCGTCAGCCTCGCGGCGAGTAGCGGCGCCAATTCCGCTCCTACCTGCTCAACGGTCCGGACCACGCCATGGTCGGCGAGTTGCGTGACGGCCAGGCCGGGATAGCCGCAGGGGTCGATATCCGAAAACGGAGCGAGATTCATCGCCACGTTGACGCTCAAGCCATGATAGGTACTGCCATTGCGTACTCTCAATCCGAGCGCGGCAATCTTTGCCTCGACTTTTGCGCTCAACGTGTAGACACCCGGCGCTGACGGCTTGCCGAATGCGGTGATGCCGAGCAGGCCGAGCCATTCTATCACGCTCGCCTCGATGCACCGGACCATCTCGCGTACGGTCAGCCGCGCGCGCCTGAGATCGAAGAGCAGATACACGATGAGCTGCCCCGGTCCGTGATAAGTGACCTGCCCGCCGCGATCGACCTTGAGCACTGGAATGCCGGTATCGCGCAATACGTGCTCGCGCCTGCCTGCCAGTCCCAGCGTGTAAATCGGTTCGTGCTCGGTAAGCCAGATCTCATCGGCTGTGTCGGGCGTGCGCGCCGTGGTGAATGCCTGCATGGCCCGCCACGCGGCGAGATAGTCGGTGCGGCCGAGCCATCGCGTCGGCACCGCCCATGTCGTCCCGGATTCGGCTCCAAACTCGCTGTGGGCACAGGCGCCGACCGGCTCAACGCGAAGCGTCATTGCGGCTCGCCTACAGGACCATCGTTACCATCGGATGCGAGGACAGCTCGCGATACAGGGCATCGAGCTGTTCGCGCGACGTGGCGTTGACGGTGCAGGTGAGCGAGAGGTATTTCCCTTCTCTTGATGCGCGCATTTCCATCGAAGCGCTGTCGAAATCAGGCGCGTGACGCAGCACGACCGCGAGAATGGCCTGCGCAAATCCATCCTCGGTGCGCCCGACAATCTTCATCGGGAACGCACAGGGGAATTCGAGGAGCGTCTCGGTCATATCCATCGGCCCAATATGGGGCCGGAGTGCCGGCCGGGCAAGCCTAGACGCCGACACTCCGATACATGTATTCGCGCGTCGCCGGGTGCGGTAGCCGGCCGTCGGGAAACGGCCGACCCGCAAGCAGCTGAAAAATCGACAGCCAGCCACGCTCAAACGCGTGCGCCGATCCGGCGAGGTAGATGCGCCAGATGCGGAATTTCTCCTCGCCGACCTCGCTCCGGGCGGCGTCGGCGTTACTCTCCAGCCGGTCGACCCAGTGCCACAAGGTGCGCGCATAGTGCTCGCGCAGCGCCTCCGCGTCGATCAGCTCCAATCCGGCGGCGGCGAACCCCTGGGTCACCCTCGATACGTGCGCGAGCTGCCCGCCGGGGAAAACGTATTCCTCGATAAAATCGCCGATGCCACTGCCCAGGCTGTCTGCGCCTATCCAGTTATGCGTGATGCCGTGATTGAGCACCAGCCCGCCGGGTTTGAGCACGCGCCGGATCTTGCCGAAGTAGCGCGGATAGTTGCGGATGCCCACATGCTCGAACATGCCGATGCTGGCGATTTTGTCGAAGAGCCCGTCCTCGGGCAGATCGAGATAATCGCAGAGGCGCACGCGAACGCGATCACCCAGCCCGAGCTCGGCGATCCTCGCTTTCACGTAATCATATTGATTCTGCGACAGCGTGATGCCGGTCGCCTTGACGCCGTAGCTTTGCGCGGCGCGCAAGATCAGCGCACCCCAGCCGCAACCGACGTCGAGAAACTCTTCACCCGGTTGCAGCAGCAGCTTGCGACAGATGTGATCGAGCTTCTGTGTCTGCGCCTGCGCGAGCGAATCCGATTCGCTGCGGAAATATGCGCACGAATAGACCAGGTTCTCGTCGAGCCAGAGACGATAGAAAGCGTTTGAAACGTCGTAATGATGCTGGACGTTCGCCCGGTTGCTGCGCCGGCGGTGTAGCCAGGCGCGCGTGCGCGCCGCGAGTCGGTCGCGGCCATGGGTGACGCTGCCGACGAGGGCCTCCGCAATGCCGAGCACACGTCGTGCGCCACCGCTGAAATCGAGATCGTTGTCGACGTAGGCTCGCGCCAATGCCCCGAGCTCCGGTGATGCAAGCGCCTTCAGCCCCTGCCAGGTGCGGGCGTAAACATCGACCTCGGGCGCCTCCGACAGCGGGACACGCCCGCCATCGGGCAGCACGAGCGCAACCGGGATATTGCGGCCGCGGTAGCGGCTGGCGATCATCTTTTGCAGCGCTGCGTTCATGCGCGATGGCGGAAAGTGGACGGACGTGGTTTAAGTACAGTTTAGCAGCCCTTGGGGCAGCCGAGCACGGGACAAGAACGCCGCAGCGCCCTTGCGGATGGTTGCCCTGGGCCCGCACCTGTTTTGACACCTGGCGGCGTTACTGCCTAAGATGCGGCGCCCCGGCAGCCGCGTCGCAGGCTCCGCGTTACCAGACGATGCCGACATGAACCGCCAACCGAAGGCCGCGGTCGCGCAGCGACATTTTCGCGACGCTTTGGCGCAATTCGCGACGGGGGTCACCATCATCACCGCGGCTGCTGCGCGCGGTTCTGTCGGGTTCACCGCCAATTCGTTCAACTCCGTGTCGCTGCAGCCGCCGCTTGTCATCTGGAGCCTTGCCAGGCGCTCGCGCAGTCTAGCGATCTTCGAAGGCGTCGAGCAATACGCCGTCAACGTCCTGGCCCACGACCAGATCGGCCTGGCGCGACGATTCTCGCGCCCGCACACCGATCGCTTCGCGGGCGTGGCGTTTCGACTCGGAGCCTCGAACGCGCCCTTGATTGAGGGCTGTGCAGCATGGTTGGAATGCCGGCATCACGCTTTGCATCCTGCCGGCGATCACATGCTGTTCATTGGCGAAGTCATTTCCACTGCACACCGGCCTTTGCCGCCCCTGGTCTGGCACAGCGGCCGCTATCGCGTAAGCCGGCCGCATCCTGAGGGTCGTGGTGATTGAGTTCGGGTTCACGCTTCACGCCGCGCGGCGCGGCTTCGGCTTGCTCTCCTGGAACAAGGCGTACATGCGCCGGTAGACGGGCCCGGGCCTGCCGCTGCCGAAGGGCCGCCCATCGAGCGTCGAGACGGCGAGTACCTCCTTGGTCGACGAGGAGAGCCACATCTCATCGGCGCTAAGCGCTTCTTCCTTGGTAACCGGCCGGATCGAGAACGGCAGCCCGCCCTGGCGTGCCAACTCCAAGGCGGCATCATAAGTGATGCCCGGAAGGATGAGATTATCCTTGGGCGGGGCGAAAATCGTGCCGCTCTTGACGATCAGCACGTTCGATGCCGAGGCTTCGGTCAGATGGCCGTCGCGGAACATGACCGTCTCGACTGCGCCGTGGTCGACGGCGAACTGGCGCGCAAGCACGTTGCCCAGAAGCGAGATGGTCTTCAGATCGCAACGCAACCAGCGTTCGTCGGCGGCCGTGACGACGGCGACACCGCCCTCGATCTGCTCGCGCGACAGCACCGGCAGCGGGTTGCTCATCAGGAACACGGTCGCAATCGCGTCCGGCGGAAAGGCATGGTCGCGCTTGGCCGCGCCGCGCGTGACTTGCAGGTAGACCCCCTGGTCGTCGAAGGGCTGCATGGCGATTAAATTGCGGATGATCGCTTCCCACTCGGCTTCGCGGTGCGGATTCGCGAGTCGGATCCCGTCGAGGCTGTGCTGCAGACGGAGGAGGTGCGGCCGCAAGCGATACGGCTGGCGCTGATAAACGGGAACCACCTCGTACACGCCGTCGCCATAGATGAAGCCGCGATCGAGTACCGAGATCTTCGCTTCGTCGAGCGGCAGGAACTTTCCGTTCAGATACACCGTCATCGTTGCCTCTATTCCTTTAGGTTGCCGTCATTTGATCCACAGCCGCACCGTATCCCACAGCCTGCCCAAGAGGCTCGCCGGGGCGACGTCGTCCAGCGCGACCAGCGGGTACTGGCCCACCGGCTTGCCCTCGAGCGTGACGTCCACGGCACCGACGCTCTGCCCGCGCGCCACCGGCGCGACCAGGGGTTCGACCGCCTCCACCGCAAGCTTAAGGTTCTGCGCCTGGCTCTTCGGAAGCGTGACGTACTGATCGGCAACAAAGCCAACCGGAACCGAGTTGGTAGCACCTTTCCACACGCGCAGCGTGCTTATCGTCTGGCCGTTCTGATACAACTGAATCGTGTCGTAGAACTGGAAGCCGTAGTTCAAGAGCTTCTGCGATTCGCTGGCACGCGCGGAATCGGATCCTGCGCCCATAACGACCGACAGGAGTCGTCGAGGGCCGCGCTTTGCGGTCGCGATCAGGCAGTATCCCGCCGCTTCGGTGAAGCCCGTCTTCATGCCGTCGACGAACGGGTCGGTCCACAGCAGGCGGTTGCGGTTGGATTGCGTGATGTTGTTGTAGCGATACTCCTTGAGCGCGTACAGCGGATAGTACTCCGGAAAATCCCGGATGATCGCCATGGCGATGCGTGCGAGATCGGCCGCGGTCGAGGCTTGTTGCGGCGACGGCAGGCCGGTCGCGTTGACGAATCGGGTGTGCTTCATGCCGAGTCTGGCCGCCTCCTGGTTCATGCGCGCGACGAAGTCCTCCTCCGAGCCGGCGACTGCCTCGGCCAAGGCGATGGCCGCATCATTGCCAGACTGCACAATCTCTCCGTGCAGGAGCTCGTCGACCGACACCGCCTTCTTCGGGTCGATGAACATCCGCGATCCCTCGGCGCGCCATGCTCTCTGCGACACGGTCACCATCTGCGAGGGCAGGAGCTGCTTGTCCCGCAGCGCACCGAACACCAAGTAGGCGGTCATGAGCTTGGTCAGCGACGCGGGCTCGCGCGGTTCGTCGGCATTTTGGGCGACAAGCGTCTGGCCACTCAGCACGTCGACGAGCAGATACGATTTCGCGGCGATCGCAGGGGGTGGTACGGCAGCAGGCGGAACCGTTTGGGCTGCCGCCGTCGCAGCAACGATAGCGAACAGGAACGCCAGCGATGCGAATGGGGACCAGGACATGCGAAGACGATGGCGACGAAGGGTCGCATTATACCGTCGCGCCACAGCCCGAGCTCCGCCCCTCGCAGGCCCCTGCCACCGCCGCCGGCAATGTGCCGATGACGTCCCTGGTCTTCAATGCAACGACGACGCTCATTCTTTGTTGCGCGCCGTCATTAGAAGAACTGACGGCGCGCAACTTGCGTTGCCTCAGTTACCAAGGGACGCGAAGGCGCCTCCAGGCTTGCCCCCGGACACGATCTCGGACAGTGCCCTGCCCGAGCCTGCTGCCATCGTCCACCCTAGCGTCCCGTGGCCGACGTTGAGGTAAAGATTGCGATAACGCGTTCTGCCAATCAGCGGCACGCTTGACGGTGTTGCCGGGCGCAATCCCGCCCAATAGACCGTGCGCGTGGGATCGAAGGCATCGCCAAACCACTCGGTAGCGCGCCGCGTCAGCGCCTCGCAGCGCAGCTTATTGAGCCCGAGGTCGTAGCCCGACAGCTCGGCCGTTCCTGCGACGCGCAACCGGTCGCCGAGCCGGGTGAAGACGATTTTCTTCGCATCGTCGGTGATGCTGATCGTCGGGGCCCGGGCAGGGTTGGCTATCCGCAGCGTCGCCGAATAGCCCTTCGCGGGATAGACCAGGGTCCGCACGCCGATTGGATCGAGGAACTTCGGGCTGTGGCTGGAAAGACAGACGACATAGGCGTCGGCCGCGACCACTTCCTTGCGCCCGTTTTCGTTCACCAGGCGCGTACCGCGGATCGCGCCATCGGCGACTGCAAGCGATTCGACTGTCACGCCGAAGCGAAACGCGATGCCGCGTTCGGCGCCACGCGCGGCGAGTGCCTGCGTGAATTTGCATGCGTCGCCGGTTTCATCGGTCGCGGTGTACGTCCCTCCGACGATCCAGTCGCGGCGCGCGGCAAGCGCAGGTTCCAGCGCCACGCATTCCTCGGCCGTCTTCACTTCGCGCGCGATGCCATAGTGACGAACCAGCTTGGCGGCTCGCACCGCGTCGTCGAAGCCTTGACGGTCCGTATAGATTTGCAGTATGCCACGCTGCAGATCATCGTAAGCGATGCCGGTCGCGGCGCGAAGTTCCCGTAGCGCTGCCCCCGAATAGGCGCTGATTGCCAGGATCCGGAGCATGTTGCGCCGGGTGCGCCACGGCAGGCACTCGATGAGAAACTGCAGGCCCCAGCGCCACTGCCTCCAATCCAGCCGCGGCCGGAAAAGCAACGGCGCGTCGGGCTGTCCCAGCCACCTCAAGATCTTCAGCGGCGCAGCGGGGTTGGCCCACGGTTCGACGTGCGACACCGAGATCTGGCCGCCGTTGGCGAACGAAGTCTCCTCCGCCGCGGCACTGCGTCGCTCGACGACCGTGACCTCATGCCCGGCCGCACGCAGATACCAGGCAGAAGTCGTGCCGATGACCCCGGCGCCGAGGACGAGCACGTTCATGCGCGACAGACGCTCAAGCGTAAGCCTCGATAGGAATGCAGGAGCAGAACAGGTTGCGGTCGCCGTAAACGTTGTCGGCCCGGCCCACCGGCGGCCAGTACTTGGCCTCCTTGAGCGCCGCCACCGGATAGGCGGCCTGCTCGCGGTCGTACGCATGCTTCCAATCGGACACCAGCAGCGTGGCAGCCGTGTGCGGCGCGTTCTTAAGCGGATTGTCAGCGTGATCCATGCGTCCTTCCTCGATCGCGCGGATCTCTTGCCTGATCGAGATCATCGCCTCGATGAAGCGATCAAGCTCGGCCTTCGACTCGCTCTCGGTCGGCTCGATCATGAGCGTCCCCGCGACCGGAAAGCTCATGGTCGGCGCGTGAAAGCCGTAATCGATCAAGCGCTTGGCGACATCATCGACGGTGACCTCGCTCGTCTCTTTCAGGGGCCGCAGGTCGAGGATGCATTCGTGCGCGACCAGGTCGCCACGGCCGGAATAGAGAACCGGGTAGTGCGGCGCGAGTCGTCGGGCAACGTAATTTGCGGCGAGTATTGCCGATTCGGTCGCCGCGCGCAGGCCGTCGCCGCCCATCATCGCGATGTACATCCAGGAAATCGGCAGGATTCCCGCGCTGCCGTAGGGAGCACCTGACACTGCGCCGATCGCTTCCGGTCGCGCCTCAAGCATGCGGTGACCGGGCAGGAATTTCGCCAGGTGCGCGCCAACCGCGACCGGCCCGACGCCAGGGCCCCCGCCACCGTGCGGGATGCAAAATGTCTTGTGCAGGTTGAGGTGGGATACGTCAGCGCCAAATTTGCCGGGCGCGGCAAGCCCCACCAAGGCATTCAGGTTGGCGCCATCGACATAGACCTGCCCGCCATGCGCGTGCACGACGGCGCAGATCTCGACGATGCCGGCCTCGAACACGCCGTGTGTCGACGGATAGGTGATCATGATCGCCGCGAGCTCGTCACGATGCGCTTCGGCTTTGGCGCGCAGGTCGGCCAGATCGACGTTGCCCTGATCGTCGCAGGCGACGACGATGACTCGCATGCCCGCCATTTGCGCCGACGCCGGATTGGTGCCGTGGGCAGACGCCGGGATCAGACAGACGTCGCGGTGCGCCTCGCCGCGGTCGACGTGATAGGCACGGATGATCAGCAGGCCGGCGTATTCACCTTGCGATCCGGCGTTCGGCTGCAACGACACGGCCGCGTAGCCCGTCACCGCGCACAGCATGCGCTCGAGCTCCGCGATCATCTCGCGATAGCCTTCGGTCTGGTCTGCCGGTGCGAACGGGTGCAGGTGAGCGAACTCGCGCCAGGTAACTGGAATCATCTCGGATGTCGCATTGAGCTTCATCGTGCACGACCCGAGCGGAATCATCGACCGGTCGAGCGCGATGTCCTTGTCGGCAAGGCGCCGCAGGTAGCGCAGCATCTCGGTTTCCGAGTGATAACGGTTGAATGTTGGATGCGCGAGGAAGGCCGACTTGCGCTGCAATACGGCCGGGTAGCCGATGCCCATCTGGGCCTCGATCGCGTCGAAGTCCGGTGGCCGCACCCCCTCGGGCGCGAGGCTTCGCCAGAGCTGCAGGACGTCTGCGCGCGTCGACGTCTCGTCGAGCGAGATGCCGACATGCGCGGCGTCGACACGGCGCAGATTCGCGATTTTCGCCAAGCGCGCGTGAACGTCGGCGGTGCGACCTTCGGTCGCGACGGTCAAGGTATCGAAAAACGTGTCGTTGACGATGTCCAGGCCGAGCCGCTCTATCCCGGCGGCCAGCACGCCGGTCAAGCGGTGTACCCGGGCCGCGATCGTCGCCAGTCCCCGCGGGCCGTGGTAGACGGCGTACATCGCCGCCATCACGGCGAGCAGGACCTGCGCCGTGCAAATGTTGGACGTCGCCTTCTCGCGTCGGATGTGCTGCTCGCGTGTCTGCAGCGCAAGCCGGTACGCCGGTTCGCCGTTGCTGTCCTGCGTCACCCCGACCAGCCGTCCCGGAAGGCTGCGCTTGAACTCGTCGCGGGTCGCGAAAAATGCCGCATGCGGGCCGCCGAAGCCCATTGGCACGCCGAAGCGCTGGCTCGAGCCGACTACGACGTCGGCACCCCACTCGCCCGGCGGGACGAGCAGCGTTAATGCCAGCAGATCCGTGGCCACGAGGACGAGCGCGCCGCGCGCCCGCAACGCGTCGGCCAGCGGGCGATAGTCGCGCACGTCGCCGTTGACACCCGGATACTGGAACAACGCCGCAAAGCAGTCCGCGTCCGCAGCCGCCGCGGCCGGGCCGACGACCACCGAAAGGCCAAGCGGCGCGGCGCGAGTGCGCACCACATCGCTCGTTTGCAGCAGAACATCGTCGGCGAGGTAGATCGTCGTGCTGCTGCTCTTCCCGACCCGCCGCGCCAGCGCCATCGCTTCCGCAGCGGCGGTCGCCTCGTCGAGCATCGATGCGTTGGCAACCGCAAGACCGGTGAGATCGCACACCATGGTCTGAAAGTTGATGAGCGCCTCGAGCCGTCCCTGCGATATTTCCGCCTGGTAGGGCGTGTACGCGGTGTACCACGCCGGGTTCTCAAGCACGTTGCGCAGGATCACTCCAGGGGTGAGCGTGCCGTAATACCCCTGCCCGATAAAGGATTTCAGCACGCGGTTGCTGCGCGCATGCGCTTTCAACGCGGCGAGCGCTTCGTGCTCGCCCTTTGCCGCGGGCAACGCCAGGGGCTCGCGACAGCGGATTGACGGCGGGACGACGGCGTCGATGAGCGCCGCCCGGGACGGGTAGCCAAGCGCCTTCAGCATCTCGGCCTGATCGGCAGCCGTGGTACCGATGTGCCGATCGACGAAGCCGCGATGCTGCTCCAGCTCGGATAGCGGCGCACGCGCGACCGTGGCAGGGAGCTGCTCGATCTTCATCTGAGTTTTCCTATGAGTCGCCGGCAATCTTCGCGTAGGCGCTGGCGTCGAGCAGCTTGCCGATGTCGCCCGCGTTGGCCGGTTTGAGCTTGTAGAGCCAGTTCGCATAGGCATCCGCATTGACCTGCTCCGGGGCCTCGGTGACCCCGGCGTTGACCGCGATCACCTCGCCGGCGACGGGTGCGTAGATGTCGGATGCAGCCTTCACCGATTCGACGACCCCGACGACTTCGCCAGCCTCGACCTTCCGGCCGACCTGGGGCAGCTCGATGAACACGAGATCGCCCAGCGCTTCCTGTGCGTGATCCGTAATGCCGACGGCCAGCATTCCATCGGCTTCGCTGCGCACCCACTCGTGGCTTGCGGTGTACTTGAGGTTCGTGGGAAGTTCCATGGCGAGTCTCCAAAGCGATTACGAAACGAGCACCTTGCCGTTGCGGACAAAAGGTGGCTTGACCACGCACGCCGCATGCGCCCTGGCGCGAATCTCGACCTCGACCGTGTCGCCGGGTGCGATGCCTCCCGGGAGACGCGCCAGCGCGATCGACTGGCCGAGCGTTGGCGCGAACGTCCCGCTGGTAATCTGGCCGTCACCTTGCGCCGTCCGAACCTTCTGCTGGGCGCGCAGGACGCCGCCTTTGTCGAGCAGCAGCAAGCCGATCAGTTGGCGCGTCGGGGGCGCGCCGCCAAGCGCTGCCTTGCCGACGAAGTCGCGCGGGCTCGACAGATCGACGGTCCAGGCGAGGCCCGATTCGAGCGGGCTGTCCGCCTCCGTCATGTCCTGGCCGTAGAGATTCATGCCCGCCTCAAGGCGCAGCGTGTCGCGCGCGCCGAGCCCACACGGCCGGACGCCAACGGCGGCGAGCGCATTCCACAACGCCGTCGCCCCCGTGTGCGGCAGGGTAATCTCGAAGCCGTCCTCGCCGGTGTAGCCGGTGCGGGCAATGAAGTAGTCTCCGAACTGCGTCGCGACGAACGGTTTGAGCGCGGCGGACGCGGCGCGGCTCTCGGGCAGCGCCTGCCACAGTTTCTCGCGCGCGTTGGGTCCCTGGACGGCGATCATGGCCAGGTCGCGCCGCGGCCGAAGCGAGAGAGCCCCCGCGCGCTGTGCGTTCAACGCCGTGAGCCAGGCAACGTCCTTGTCGGCGGTGGCGGCGTTGACGACGACGCGGAAGAGATCTTCGCGCAGGAAGTAGACAATCAGATCGTCGAGCACACCGCCCGCGAGGTTGAGAAGACACGAGTAGAGCGCCTTCCCCGGCACGGAAAGCTTGTCGACGTTGTTGGCGAGCGCGTAACGCAGGAACGCGCGTCCCTCGGCCCCCGAGAGGTCGACGGCGAGCATGTGCGACACGTCGAACATGCCTGCGTCGCGCCGTACCGCGTGATGCTCTTCGATCTGCGAGCCGTAGCTCAAGGGCATGTCCCAGCCGCCGAAATCGACCATCTTCGCCCCGGAGGCGCGGTGCACGGCGTTGAGCGGAGTCTGGCGGAGCATGGCTTCTCCCGGACGAAAAAAAGGGGCGGCATCGTCCAAGCGATTCCGCCCCGTCTGTCCTTTTTACCTGAGAGATTGCGGCACTGCATGGCACGCAGCGCCGGATGCCCCTTCGGTGGGCCGCCCTGCGAGGGGCCGGCCGCTCTCCAGATTGATTGTTGCCGCCCGCACAGTCCTGGGTACCTGAGCGATTGCGGGAGTTGCGCCTTCGGCGGCGGCCCTAGAGCCGCGCTCTCCTGCACGGGAGCGCCAAGGTTACCGGCGCCGGTGCGGGTTGTCAAAGAAACGGGTGGTTATTCCCATCGCCCTTCCCAGGCATGCGGGCACACCGGCGATGCGCGGGGCAGGCCTCTTTAGGCCGGCCCCGTCAGCGCTGTCTCGAGGGCCTCGAGCGAGTGGATTGGCGGCAAGCACGAGGTCCCGGCGCAGACCCACGCCGTCGCTGCATTGTGTCCCTGGTGCGGCCGCGCCAGCGCGCCAGCCAGGGCGCCCGCCGCGGATAGGTCGAGCGTGCGCACGCGCGGTCGATAGGTCCGTTCGAGTTGCCGCTGCCAGGCGGCGCAGGTTGCGGCGTCACCGCGCAGCAGCACCGTCGTCGGTGGACTGACCAGGTCCTCAAGCGCCATCAGCAGCGACGACACACCGGTTGGCCGCTCGCCAAGCTCGCGCGCGAACGCGCGCAGCGTGCGCTCGGCCGCTTCAATGTAGCGCGGCTCACCCAGCCAGTGGCCGAGGGTGAGCAGCGCCTGCGCGGCGATGCCGTTGCCGGCCGGCGTCGCGTTGTCGTGGGCCGGCTTGGGACGATAGAGCAGCGTTTCGTGGTCGTGGCTCGTAAAAAAGAAGCCGCCGTTGGCCGTATCCTCGAACCGCTGCAGCAGCGCGTCGGCGATGTCGATGGCCCACCCGAGGTCGTCAGGCCGAAACGATGTCTGCATCAGCTCCAGCAAGGCCGCCAGGAGGTACGCGTGATCATCGAGGTATGCGTTCAGATGGGCGCGGCCATCCTTGTAGGTTGCGAGCAGCCTGCCCTCGCGCCACAGTGCTCCGCGGAGGAAATCGGTTGCGCGCTGCGCTGCGGCCAGCCACGTGGCGTCGCCGAAAACACGTGCGGCACGGGTGAGTGCGCCGATCATGAGGGCGTTCCAGGACGTTAGGAGCTTGTCGTCGCGCCCGGGGTGCACCCGTCGTTCGCGCGCGGCAAAGAGCTTGGCCCGCGCCCGCTCGAGCCGCGACTCGGCAACTTCGCTGGGAATACCCAACTGACGCGCGACGTCGCCGAGCGGGACGACAACGCGCAGGTGCCACGCCTCGTGCTCGAAATTGGGTGGGCGGTCGAGCCCCCAATGAGGCCGGGCGACGGCCCACTCGTCCTCAGCCAACAGCGCCTCGACCTCAGCCGCCATCCAGACGTAGAACTTCCCTTCCTCGTGCTCGCTGTCGGCATCGAGGCTCGAACAGAAAGCGTCCTCGGTTGCGCGCATCTCGCGCAGCGTCCAGGCGACGATCCCGCGTGCGGCACGCGCGAACGCCGCATCCGCCGTCACCCGCCAAGCATCGGTGTATACCGCCAGCAGCGCGGCATTGTCGTAGAGCATCTTCTCGAAGTGCGGGATCATCCATTCGGCATCGACGCTGTAGCGGCAGAATCCACCACCGAGCTGATCATGGATCCCGCCGTCGGCCATGCGTGCGAGCGTCACCGCGACGATCTCGAGGGCGTTCTTTTCGCCGTCTGCCGCATAGCGCCGCAGGCAAAACTCGAGCTCGAACGGGTGCGGGAACTTGGGCGCCCCGCCAAAGCCGCCGTGCACCGGGTCGAACGACCGTGCAAGCGCGGCCAATGCGAGCCTCGGTGCCGCCACCGGCAAGGCAGCGCGCGGGTCCTGCGGATCGGGGTTGGTAAGCGCCAGTGCCGCTTTGAGCCGCACGTTCTGCTCCTCGATCGCCGGCCCCTGACCGCGATAGGCCGCCGCGACGCGCGGCAGCAGCTCTGCGAATCCGTCCAGGCCGTAGCGCGATGTCTTGGGAAAGTAGGTCCCGCCGAAGAATGGCGCCTGGTCAGGCCTCAGAAACATCGTCAGCGGCCACCCGCCGTTCCTTTGCGTGAGCATCGCGTGCGCCATCTGGTAGATCTGGTCGATGTCGGGCCGTTCCTCGCGATCCACCTTGATGTTGACGAACAGATCGTTCATCAACGCCGCGACGCGCTCGTCCTCGAAGGACTCGTGCGCCATGACGTGGCACCAGTGGCAGGCCGAATATCCGATCGAAAGCAGGATCGGCTTGTCCTCGCGCCGCGCGTAGGCGAACGCCTCGTCACCCCACGGATACCAGTCGACCGGGTTGTTCGCGTGCTGGCGAAGGTACGGACTGGTTTCGCCCGCCAAACGATTGGGCACTTGCGGCCTCGCCTCGGCAGCCGCGCTACGGACGCGTATCTTCGAAGCCCACGCGCTCGAAATCGGCCCCGCGCTGAAGCAGGCGCGTGAGGCGGAAGCGGCGCTCGGGACCTGAGTCGAGCGTCCGCAGGATACGGCCTGGGTTGAAGGTGCGGGGTGGGGTGATGATCGACGCCTTTTCGTCGGGCGTGGCGCCGAGCAGTATCGCGGGCACCGGCGGGTCCTCGGACAGCATCGACGTCTGCGGCCGCACGGCCAGTGCCGTCGGAGAACCCGACCAGAGCTTGAGCGTCACCGACAACTCCCCGTGGCTGTCGAGCGCCACCCGGGTCACGTGGCCGCAGCGTACCCGCTCGTCGTCGCGGAGAATGACCAGTTGCTCGAGGTGCCAACGATGCTGCGCATCGCTGATGCGGCGAAGGCTCGCTTCGTCCCAGTCGTAGGTTCCCTGCCAGTGCTCCCACGCCCAGCTCTTTTCGGCCTCGTCCTTGTTGCGGTCGTAGTCGGTCAGCGCCCCGAGGGTGGCCAGGTGCTGAGCGCCTTGGTACGAGAGTCGGCCAACGGGATCCTGGCGATTGAAGGTGCGACCGGCGACGCGGAAATACGCGGCGCCCAGGCCACCGACGCACAAGTCGACCCCGGTCTGGGCAGCGTTCGCGGCCTTTTTGGGCAGCGCGTACCAGTGCGCGTCGAGGTACGATAGCAGGGCGGAGCTGATTTCAACCGAGACGTCGTGGCCGAGCTGCAGCTCCGCCGGATTGGCGCCCGTGGCGAGCCGCTTCATTCGTCCCCTCACGCTGGTTGCCAGCTTCGCAGGGTAGCCGAAGCGCGTTGCTTCGCTCGCTTGGCGCGGCGCGACCTGCGCCAAAGCCGCGCCGGCAGGTGCGTCGAGGTCCGCAATGATCACCGGTCCCTCCGTCTCGCGCTGCTGCGCATACGGAAAGACCTTGCGCGACCACATGGACAGCCAGCGGTCGGTCAACTCGACCTGGCGCACCGTCATCGCACACGGATCGGCGAGCTGCAACAGCAGCGCGTGCGAGTAAGTCGAATAGCACGACACGCCGATCGCGTTGGGCATGAGCTCGTCGGACACCGCGCTCACGGAACATTCGAGAATCTCGGCGAGCCGGTAATAGGCGTGCAGCTCCTGCCACACGTTGGGCGCCGGCAGTCGCCGCGCGAGACCGTAGACCAGGATTGTCTGCTTGCCGACCCACAGGCCCCGCTGCAGGACTTTGGCTTTGACGCCCTGCAGTTCGGGATCGCCCTCGAGCAGCGGCTTCAGGCAGGCCGAATATTGATTCCACAGTCCCTGCCAGAGCGAGAGCGCCTGCTCCGCGGCCTCGTGTTCGCGCTCGGTTGCCGGATGCGGCTTGCCCGCATAGCGGCGCGCGAGCTCGGTGTGCAGGTAGGCGACCGGTTCACGCAACACTTCGGCGATGCGTGCGCGCTCGCGAGGCGTGAAGTCGGCTTCCGACAGGCGTTTCAGCTGGCCGCGAATAGCCTCGTAATGCTTGGGAATGTTGGACAGCGGGAGCGCCCGCAACCAGCGTGCGCAACCGTCGGCATCGGCAAATGCCAGCGCTGTCGGCTCAGAGCCGGTCTGAGTGAGCGTGAACTCGTTGGTCACCGTCTCTCCGTGCACCCGGGATCCCCACCGTTCCCCGGGTCAAGCGCTTCTCGCGAGCGGTGCCTCGGGGTCCCACCGGTCTTATAGCACAAACGCTAGGGCCCCCGGGGCCCCGTCCGGCGCGCCAGCCGTGCCTTCCGGCCAACCAGGGTTTGCAGAATATTCACGCCCGCCGGTGCTGAATCCTCCCCCTGGCTTGGGGACCTGTCCGGAGCACACTGTGCGCCACAGACGTACCGAACTTCATGCTCAGACCCGAGGACGCCATGCAACGCGCATTCGAACGCCAGGCCGCCGAAACCGCACCGCGGACACGCTTCGCCGCCGCCGGGAGCCCGTCAGGGCGACCGCCCGCTCGCCGCTTGCCTCCAACCCGCGCTGCGCGTCCCGCGCGCAGTCGCGGGGTCTTTTCCGGCAGCCGCTGGCGCTCCGGCCTTGGCCATTGGATCTCGACTGCCGCCTACATCGCGGTGGTCACGCTGGCTATCGCCGCAAGCGCCCACTTCGCCCAGCCGGCCTTGGACGCCATGGCTCGCATTGGCAACGCCGGCCCCGAGCTCCTTGCGTCGGCGACCCGCGCCGCGTCCTTCCTGCTCCCCCCCGGACTCTGAGGCATCGAGCCGGCTCAAGCCGAAGCACTGAACCGGGGGCGGCGCACTGAGCGGTGTGCGAAGAGGGAACACCGACTGACCGGGCCCGCCGACAGCGCCGCGACTAGTTCGCAGGACCTTAAGCGACGTTACTGCCGCCGGGTGCGGACGCCCGATGGCGGGCCGGACTCGAAGTTGCTGCGGAATGGATTGATGTCGATCCCGCCGCGGCGCGTGAAGCGCGCGTAGACCGTCAGCGCCTGCGGCGCACAGCGCTCGAGGAGGTCGACAAACACGCGCTCGACGCAGCTTTCGTGAAACGCCGCGTGGCGACGGTACGAAACCAGATAGCGCAGCAGCCCGGCGCGGTCGATGCGCGGCCCCCGATACCGAACCATGACGTCCGCGCAGTCCGGCTGGCCGGTCACCGGGCAGCGGGAGCGGAATAGCGCCGAGCGCAGCGTTTCTTCAATGCCGGAGCCGCTGGCAACCAGGGCGGCAGGATCAGGCTCATAGACGTCGGTCGCGATTGCCGTCGCATCGATCGAATCTCCTGGCAAATCGGCCCCGGCGGCGGGCCAGCCTGGCGGCGAGAGCGCGACGGCGACGAACGCTGCGCAGGCGGCAGATAAATCAACCTGGATCCGCCGCGTCACCTCATCGCCCGTCCCCATCGGCTCCTGTGCAAACGAGCCGAGGTAGAGCTTCAGCGACTTCGACTCGATGAGCGCAGGCGAATCGCAGGGGACACGAAACTCCCCGATTGCCGCCTGGGGCTTGCCGCGCGCATCGAGCCACGAAATCTCGTACGCGGTCCACAGGTCGGCGCCGCCAAACGGAACTCGGCCGCGCAGGCCAATCGCTCTGCGCTGCGCTTCCCGGTCGACCGGAAAGAGCAAGGTTGGGTCGTATCGGTCCGGATAGGCTGTCGCCTTGCCGAGCGCAGAACGATCAAGCGGGTTCAATTTCGCATCCGATCGGGCCGGCGCCGGCTTGAACGTTGCCCAGACGCCGCTGCTATTTGCCGCCGGTACGTTCTGCCAGGCGCGCCTCCAGCTCGGCCACGCGTGTTTCCAACGCTTCGAGCTTCTCGCGACTGCGCAACAGAACTTCGGCCTGGATTTCGAATTCTTCGCGTGGCACCAAGTCAAGGCGTTGTAGACCGCTTTGCAGCAGTGCCTTGATGTTCTTCTCGATGTCCCGGACCGGGGACGATTCAATTACTCGCCCGATCATGCGCGCCAGATCGTCCAGGCCGTCCTTGTTCAGCATAGTCAATCCTCAATAGTCGCGGAAAGGGTCCGCCCGATTGCGCCATCGCTTGGGGCAGTCTAGCAAAGCGGTCGTCTGCCGGCGGGACGAAGCCGCGCGGTGGGATCGGACGGAGACAGGCGCGCCAATTTCGTGCCCAGCTTGCCCGCGGCTGCACACAGTTGGTGCTGCCGATCAAGCTTCGTCTCCTATGCATGTGCGCATGTCGCGATAAGGCCCTGAATAACAATATCTTTGCCCGATGGCACAGGAAATGCTCGGTCAGGACCCGGCGGTTCACTCGATGCGAATTGCGGCGTGCACGCCACCGCCAGCGACGAAAACAAAGGACCGTACACCGACGCCTAAGGCAAGCAGATCGCCGCAACACAACCCGCGACCTCGATGCTGAAGGCGCTCTAGCGCGATTGGCGGGCGCTTTCCGTCCGCCATCCGCAATCAGCGAGGGACACATGAAACTGGTAACAGCCATCATCAAGCCATTCAAGCTCGACGAAGTCCGGGAGGCGCTATCGGCAATCGGCGTGCAAGGGATCACGGTGACCGAGGTCAAGGGTTTCGGCCGGCAGAAGGGGCACACCGAGCTCTATCGGGGCGCGGAGTATGTCGTCGATTTTCTGCCCAAGGTCAAGATCGAGGCAGCGATAGCAACTGACTTGCTCGACCGCGTCATTGAGGCGGTGGAAAAAGCCGCGAACACCGGCAAGATCGGCGACGGCAAGATCTTTGTTTTCGATCTCGAACAGGTCGTGCGCATCCGGACCGGCGAGACTGGCGCGGATGCCCTCTAAGGGGAACTTCATGCAGCGATTGCTCGCCTCGATCGCCCTGATCAGCGTCTTGGTCGTAGCCGGCGACGTTGCGGCCCAGGACAAGGCCGCGGATCAAAAAGCGGCTCCAGCCGTGACCACCGCACCGGCGCCGGCCGCGGCCGCGCCGGAGGCCAGAGCAATCGACGCCCCCGCCGCGACTCCGCCTGCGACTTCGCCGGCACCCGATGCGCCGGTGCTCATCGGCGTCGACAAGATCAACAGCGGCGACACTGCGTGGATGCTGGCCTCCACCGCGCTCGTGCTGATGATGACGATACCGGGGCTGGCGCTGTTCTACGGCGGCATGGTGCGCAAGAAGAATGTGCTCGCGACCTTGATGCAGAGCTTCGCGATCACCTGCCTGGTTACCGTGCTCTGGGTCATCATCGGCTACAGCATAGCCTTCACCCCCGGGGGGGTGTTCATCGGGAGCATGAGCCGTTTCTTCCTCCACGGCATGGCGTTCATGAAGGATGCCGGCAAGCTGACGGTGTCGCACCTGGGGCCGACGATCCCCGAGTCGGTGTACATGACCTTCCAGATGACCTTCGCCATCATCACGCCGGCGCTGATCGCTGGCGCCTTCGCCGACCGGATGAAGTTCTCGGCCATGCTGTGGTTTATGGGCTTGTGGTCGGTGCTGATCTATTCGCCGATCGCACACATGATGTGGGAGTCGACTACTGGCTTCTGGGCGACCCGGGGCGTGCTCGACTTCGCCGGTGGCACCGTGGTGCACGTCAACGCCGGCATCGCAGGCCTGGTTTGCGCCCTGGTGCTTGGCAAGCGCTTGGGCTACGGCAAGGAGACGATGGCACCGCACAACCTGACCTTGACGCTCATCGGCGCATCGCTGCTTTGGGTGGGCTGGTTCGGGTTCAACGCCGGCTCGGCGGTCGCGGCCGACGGCCGCGCGGGCATGGCGATGTTCGTCACCCAATTCGCGACCGCCGTCGCCGCGCTGGCCTGGATGTTCACCGAGTGGGGGGTCAAGGGCAAGCCGTCGGTGCTTGGCGTCGCCTCGGGCGCGGTCGCGGGGCTGGTGGCGATCACTCCTGCATCGGGCTTCGTGGGCGCGACAGGTGCGCTGGTCATTGGCATCGCCGCCGGCGTGGCCTGCTTCTTCGCCGCCACCAGCGTGAAGAAGGCCTTCGGCTACGACGACTCGCTCGACGCCTTTGGGGTGCATTGCATCGGCGGTATCGTCGGTGCAATCCTTACCGGTTTCTTCAACGTCCCAGAAATCAGCGGCGCCGAAGGTAAGCCATTGGTGCAGCTCGGCGCCGTGGCGACGACGCTGGTGTACAGCGGCGTAGGCAGCTTCATCATCCTCAAAATCATCGACGCGGTCATCGGCCTGCGCGTCTCGGAAGAACAGGAGCGCGAAGGCCTGGATGTGAGTCTCCACGGCGAACGGGTGGAGTAGGTCGGCAAGCACGTTCGAATCTTGTTTCTCCTCAGTGGCTCTCGGGGCGCCCCAAAGCGCCCCGCTTTTTTAGCCTCGCGTATTCGCGCCGGAGTAAGGCCGGGATCGAGATCGCTGGCTGAGCGTGGCTCAGCTTTTCTTCCGCGCGCGCGGGTGGGCCTTGTCGTAGGCCTTCGCCAGATGCTGGAAGTCGAGGTGGGTGTACACCTGCGTGCTGGAAATGCTCGCGTGGCCGAGCATCTCCTGCACGGCGCGCAGGTCACCGGAGGATTGCAGGAGGTGCGAGGCAAACGAGTGGCGGAGCATGTGCGGATGCACGTGTCGTGGCAGACCGCGTTTGAGCGCCCACGCTGCGAGTCGTCGCTCGATGGCGCGTGGCGCAATGCGCCGACCCGACCGTGAGACGAACATCGCCTCCGGGTCGGCGCGTTTGAGGCCGGCGCGCACCGCGAGCCACGCCCGGATGGCTTCACGCGCGGGTCCACCGACGGGAACGATGCGCTCCTTGGAGCCCTTGCCCCAGACGCGCACCTCGCCGCTCGCGAGGTCGACGGCGGTGCGGTCGAGTCCGGCCAGTTCCGACACGCGCAGTCCCGACGAATAGGCGAGCTCGAACAGCGCGCGGTCGCGCAGCGCGAGCGGGTCACTACCCTCGATTGCAACCAGGCGCACCGCTTCGTCGGGCGAGAGCGTCGCTGGCAGCCGGCGCACGGACTTGGGCGCCCTGAGACCGGCGCAGGGGTCCTGCTTGAGGGACGGATCGCGATCGAGCGCGAAGCGGTAGAAGCAGCGCCAGCCGGAAAGCATGCGCGCGAGGCTTCGGCCCGAGAGTCCACGCCCATGCAGCACCGCGAGGATTCGCCGCACCATGGCCGGCGAGAGCGCCGTTAGCGGGGCGTTGCCCGCAAGCGCCTTGAGTGCATTGACATCCCGCCGATAAGCCTCGCGGGTACGTACCGGCAGCGTTGCGAGATGTCGGCCGAAGGCGTCGAGCAGCGCCGTATCCGCGCCCGAGGACGCCGGTCCGGCCTCGTTGCGCGCGGCGCCCATCGCCTTCAGGCCTGAGGGAGGAAACGGGCCGTCGCCATGCTGGCGAGCTCAGCCAGCCGCGTAAGGTAGACGGTGCCCATGCCGGCGTAGAACCGCCCTGGCGTGTCGCTTCCCAGCCCGAGCAGGCCGAAGGTGTGATGCGTTCGCAGCGGCAGAAACGCGAACGACTTCAGCGGCGCGTGCGCATCGAACCATTCGCGTGATTCGAACGGTGCGTGCGTTCCGCAGTACGGCTCGCCAAGCGCGGCGGCGTACTCGCGCAGCTCCTGGCTCGTCGCCGCGAGCTCTGGCAGGTATGACTGCTCGGGTACCTTGCCCCAGAGGCGTAGTGCGACCTGCGGCACGCGAAAATCGTCCAGCAGGCTGTGGTAGAGCACCCCGAGTGTCGTTTCCAGGTCGGGGGCCGCGAACAACGCCAGCGTCGATCGGTGCAGTTTCTCACTGATCGCATCGTTTTCACTGCCGAACTGGATGAGCTCCTGCAGCTTGGTTTCGAGTTGCACGTTCTTCTCGCGCAACGTGACGATCTGGCGCTCTGCGATGGGGATCGCACGACCTCCGTGAGGATGCGGGACGAAGATCTCCGCGAGCAGGTCGGCGTATTGCTCGAAGAAGCCAGGGTTTTCCTTTAAATAGTCGGCGACAGCACTCGCATCCATCTCTCCGTCCCTGTCCATGGTCATCATCGCTCCGGAACGTTCCACTCGCCTTCGAACACGGTTTCCGCCGGCCCGGTCATCCTCACCGGCGCCGCATCGCCTCCCCAAGCGATCGTCAACGTGCCGCCGCGTGTCGCCACGTGCACCCGCGAATCGAGCAGTCCGCGGCGGATCCCCGCCACAACCGCGGCGCATGCGCCCGTGCCACAGGAGAACGTCTCGCCTGCGCCGCGCTCCCACACCCGCAAGCGAATGTTAGCGCGATCGAGGACCTGCATGTAGCCCACATTGACCCGCCGTGGAAAGCGTTCATGCGTTTCAATCCGTGGCCCCTGCGTCGCCACGGGGGCCTGGTCTAAGTCAGCGACAACCTGAACGGCGTGCGGATTGCCCAGCGACAGCGCGGAAATCGTGACCGTCGCACCGTCGACTTCCAGCGCCTCGGCAATCGCTCCGGTGCCATCGCGGAACGGGACGTCGGCGGCGGCAAACCGCGGCACGCCCATGTCCACGGTGACCTCGCCGTCGGCTGTCAGCACCGGCTCGATCACGCCGCCGGTGGTCTCCACGCGAATGGCTCGCTTGTCGGTCAGGCCGCGCGCGCGGACGAATTGGACGAAACAGCGCGCTCCGTTGCCGCATTGTTCGGCCTCTCCGCCGTCGGCGTTGAAGATCCGGTAGCGAAAGTCGGCGTCGGGACGCGTCGCCTTCTCCACCACCAGTATCTGGTCGCAGCCGACGCCGAAATGCCGGTCTGCCAGGAGACGAATTTCGGATGGGTCCAACTCGATCCTCTCGCGCACTCCGTCGAGGACGACGAAATCGTTGCCGAGACCCTGCATCTTGGTGAAGCGCAATCGCCGGGCCATTACGGGTGCGTGCCGAACGCCCGCTCGAAACGCGCGACGGGTATCTCGCCTTTGCGCGAGAACGGCAGTGCGATCCCATTGTGCAGCGTGGCGGTACCCTTGAGCGTATAGGTGACGGGCAGTTGCGCACCCAGTGTCATGAGCGAAGTCGCCACGGCAGCGACGTCGACCTGCCCCGCGAGCTCCACCTTCGCTTCGCCGTGGGCCGGCAACGGCTCCATATGCGCACTCCGGACACTGGCGGCCGGACGGCCGTCCAGAGTGACTTCGCACGCGATGGCCTCGAGCGGGAGGTCGAAATCATTCGGATTGGCAAGCCCCAGGGTGAGCGAGAGGTTTGCCTTCGCCTCACTGAGGCTCAGGATGCGCACGCTCTGCACGGTGACCGAAGGCGCCTCAGGTGCCTCGATCGTCGGCCTGGTCGATAAACACCCGGCAGCAAGCGTCGCGGCGGCAAGCACGGTGACCGCCAAGGTGGCGCGAGCGCGCGGCCTCACGCAGCCGGTGGCGCCCGCCAAGGAACGAAACATCGCCGCGAATCGACCCGTTGCCGTCACGATTGGCGTGGTACAGCAAGCGCCCACCGGCCGTACCTGCCCATTACAAGGTTTCACAAAAGCTCAACTCACTTCCAGAAGTCGCTTTCCATTTAGCGGATTATGCTGGCGAAAGCCATCTTTTGCCGACTAGAATCTACCTGTCGCAAATTCGACGCCTTTAGCAATCGGCGCGTCGGTCGCTGAAAACCGATCACGAATTCTGCGCCATATCGGTCGGTTCGTCCCGAATACCCTTTGCGGAACTCTTTGTGCACTCGCTCCTTGCCTTGCCCTTTGTCCCCCCGCGTCGGCCGGGGTAGGCGTCAACAAGACGATACTGTGCCGGTACGCGTGCCGGTATGGATGCCCGCCCTCTCGCGCCCCGCCGCGCTATCTGCGCGGTCGGGGCATCAACGAACAGCATCTGCTTTCGTCGGCGCGCGGAGCTGAGTACCGCAAGACTAATCCTGTTAAATGACAATCATTCGGTAGCCTTCCGGTTCGCCAAGCGACGCCAGAACTGCTTGCTCAACGGCGCGATAGGTCGAATGACGCTGCGCGCCGGTGAACCACTGCCTGCGAGTCTCGAAATAACGTCGCTTGATCTCTGCGTAAGCTGAGTGACGCAGGCTCCGATCTTCAACCTAAGCCGCGCGCGCAATGTTGGCGCCAGGCTCGCCGGTGCCCCATGGGCTGGCATTCTGCGATGCTGATACCCTGCTGCCGCCGTCGTATCGCGATGCGTACGGTGGCAAAGTGTGCCGCGACCCAATCCCTCGTTCGGCCAGGGCAGTCGTGATCGACGACGATCACCTCGGACTCGCTCTGCTCGACGAACGTCGGCAACGCGCGCCTCAAGTGCTCGAGACGTCCTTTGCAGCAGGTGCAATACTCTCGTAGCGGCTGCGGTTATCTTGGAAGATGGAGTCAGTCCACCTCGAATGCTCATTGTTCGGCGAGCGGTGGAGCAGCTCTTTGGGGAATGGTGTCATGTAGCCGGTCGCATCGCCCAGCGATACGACGCTGCCCGGCAAATCCCATACGGGGCAATGCGCGTTTGGTTCGTCGCGACCAACTGGCCGCCGCTGAAAGCCGCCGCCGACGCCAAGGCATCGGGCGACTGGTCGATCATTACCCGTGATGACGGCAGCAAGCAGTGGGCGAACAAGGGCAAGCCTCTCTACAACTACTCGAAGGACACGAAGGCAGGCGACAAGACCGGCGACAACTTCAACAATCTCTGGCATGTCGCCAAGCAATAGCAGACGGATTAAACCCCGGTTTGGCGTGGCCCCGTGGCGTTGACCCCGACGGTAGACGCAGGAGGAGCCCCAACCGAAGCACAGCCGGGGCAGAGGCGGCGGCAGGCGCAGCGAGTAAGGGCAGGGGCGGCGCTGGGCTTGGGCGCAACCGTGGCCGCCTGGTGCGCTTGAGTGCTTCAGCCGAACAACAGTGACTGGTGTCTCCCGCCGCAGCGCGGGCAGATGAACTTAACTACCTCAATGTCGTGGACCGAGAAAC
>DASZFQ010000087.1:0-63287 GCA_035939595.1 Casimicrobiaceae bacterium | reverse complement strand
GAATTCCTGGCGGAAAATTCCGCGGCCAGGGGCCGCTGGGACGATGCGTTGGCCTACGCCGCAAAGGATGCCGAAGAAGGGCGTAAGAGCGGCTCGCTGGCGCGGGTGGCGTGGAGCGAGTTCAGCCGCGTGCAGGCCTTGCACGGTAAAGGGGAGCTCGCAGAAGCCCTCGAGCGGAACCAGGCTGCACTGGAACTGTGCGCGCAAATCGGCGAAGAGCGATTGGCGACCTGGCTCGATGCGTCCGCGGCACTCATCGCGATCGATCTGGCCAACGACACGTTAGCCCGTACCCATGCGCAGCGCGGCTGGGCGCGCGCACAACAGCTCGATCAGCTGGTGTTGTCGGCATGGTCGCTCAACGCGCTGGGCTACGGGGCGGCAATGCGCGGCGATTTGGACGAGGCACTGGATTGGTACGCGCAATATGCAGCGGTTGTTCGCAACACCGAAAATGGCGTGGCGCGGCACCTGACCCTCGCGCGTGCAGCCGAGGCGTACCTCAGGGCCGGGCGCCTGGCCGATGCGGCCCGGCTCGCCGACGAGGCGATCGCGCTAGGCGAATTCGCCAATGCCGCGCACTTCGTCGCCGTCGGCCGCCGGGTGCGCGGGCAGACTTGCGCGGCGCAAGAGAAGTATGGCGACGCGCGGCAGGCTTTCGATGCGGCAATAGCGCAATTTGATCGCTGCGGCAGCCGGCTGGAACTCGCGCGGGCAAGGTTGCAGCGCGCCGCGCTGCAGCTCGCGCATGGCGGCGCAGCGGAAGGCGAGGCCGCGCGCGCCGAGGCGGAGACCGCGCGCGCCGCCTTTGTCGCCATGGGTGCGCTACGCGATGCCACGGCCGCCGAGCGGCTGCTGGGAAGTTAGCTGCGAGGGCTGCCCGACCTACCAGTTCCACATTGTGCCGTCGCGCAGCCTCGCCACCGGCAGATACGCCCGCTCGTAGGGATACTTGGCGGCAAGTTTTTCGTCGATGTCGACACCGAGCCCTGGGACCTCATCCATGACCATGAAGCCGTCCTCGAAGCGGTAATGATGCGGAAAGACCGCGTCGGTCTGCGGCGTGTGGCGCATGTATTCCTGAATCCCGAAATTGGGCACCCAAAGGCCGAAATTCACCGCCGCCGCCATGCAAACCGGCGACAGGTCGGTGGCGCCATGACAACCGGTGCGGACCTGGTAGAGGGCGGCAAGATCGGCGATGCGGCGCAGGTGGGTAAGGCCGCCGGCGTGGACGACCGAGGTGCGGATATAGTCGATCAGCTGCTCGCGGATCAAATCCTTGCAATCCCAGATCGAATTGAAGATCTCGCCCACCGCCAGCGGCGTAGTGGTGTGGTGCCGGATGAGTCGGAATGACTCCTGGTTCTCCGCCGGGGTCGCATCCTCAAGCCAGAATAGCCGATAGGGTTCCAGCTCCTTGCCCAGGCGCGCCGCCTCGATCGGCGTCATGCGATGGTGGCCGTCGTGCAGCAGATGCGGGGCGTCACCGTACGCGTCGCGAACCTTGCGGAACAGCTCCGGGGTATGGCGCAGGTACAGCGCTGTGTCCCAGATCTCCTCGTCGGGCAGGCCCGTGGCAGCCGGCTCGTAGTACAGGTCGCCCTTGGCGACCCCGTAGGCCTTGTCCAGGCCGGGCACCCCGGCCTGGACGCGAATCGCCTTGTAGCCCATGGCGAGATAGCGCCCCACCGCCTCGGTCGCTTCGCCGTGGTCGCGACCGTTGGCATGTCCGTACACCATGACGGCGTGGCGGCTGCGCCCACCGAGTAGCCGGTACACCGGCATGCCGGCGCTCTTGCCTAGGATGTCCCACAGCGCCATGTCGACGGCGGCGATGGCGGCCATCGTCACCGGCCCTCGCCGCCAGTAGGCGCCACGATAAAGGTACTGCCAGGTGTCCTCGATATTGCGCGGATCGCGACCGACCAGGCACGGGATTACGTGCTCGTCGAGATAGGCCTTGACGGAGAGCTCGCGTCCGTTGAGCGTGGCGTCGCCGATGCCGTACACGCCGTCGACGGTGACGACCTTGAGCGTGACGAAGTTGCGGCCCGGGCAGGTAACGATGGTGTACGCGCGCTCGATCTTCATACCGATCTGCCCTGGTTCGCGACGCCCTGCATGGCGGCAGCGATCGTTGCCGGGTCGCCAAGGTAGTAATGGCGGATCGGCTTGAGCTCGGTATCGAGCTCGTACACCAGCGGTTGCCCGGTTGGAATGTTGAGTTCGACAATCGCGGCGTCGGACACGTCGTCGAGATACTTGACCAGCGCGCGCAGGCTGTTGCCGTGCGCGGCGATGATAACCCGTTTGCCAGAACGCACCGCTGGGGCGATCGTCGCGTGCCAGTAGGGCAGAAAACGCGCCACCGTATCACGCAGGCACTCGGTGCGAGGATACGCGCCCGGCTCGAGGTCGGCATAGCGTCGGTTGTCTTCATCCAGCCGCGGATCACCGGGCTCGAGCGGAGGCGGCGGCGTGTCATAGGAGCGGCGCCAGATCTTGACCTGCGCCTCGCCGAACCGCGCCGCCGTCTCGGCCTTGTTGAGTCCTTGCAGGGCGCCGTAGTGGCGTTCGTTCAGGCGCCAGGATTTCTGTACTGGAATCCACATGCGATCCATTTCCTCCAGCACGATCCACAGCGTTTTGATCGCGCGCTTGAGCACCGAGGTGAAAGCGACGTCGAAATCCAGACCTTCGCGCTGCAGGAGCGCGGCAGCGCTCTCCGCCTGGGCGACGCCCTGCGCGGTCAGGCCGACGTCGGTCCAGCCGGTAAAGCGGTTTTCCTGGTTCCAGACTGATTCCCCGTGTCGCAACAGAACGATTTTTTTCATCGCCACGCAGTTAGCTCTCGAGTGCCGCGCATCGTTGCCGCGGTGGAACCGGTCCATCGCGCCCGGATCAGAAGGCGGATTCCCGGCGCAAAGTCGAAATCATACCTTGATGCCGGGATCCGCCTTGATAGCGACAGCTGCGGGACACCCGTGCGGCCGCTACAACGCGTATAGAATAACCGCAGCCCGGGTGGTGAAACTGGTAGACACAAGGGACTTAAAATCCCTCGGCGGCCAATCCCGCCATGCCGGTTCAAGTCCGGCCCCGGGCACAAATGGATCTTTCAGTTTCGCCCGCTCCAAACCCCGGTCCGAGCAGCTCGCGGCCGCGACCGCCTCACCGATACGCGCATTCGCGCCGCCAAGGCCAAGAATGCTATGCTCGTAGCCTACACGGGGAGATCGTATGCGCGCATGGACCGTGGACGCCGACGATATCCGGGTGGCCGAGGATTTCAACGAGTCCCTGCTGCACCACACGCCCGAAATCGACGGCTTCCTGGACCGGGACGACAAGTTCATCGTCATTGGCACCAAGGGATTCGGCAAGACGCTGCTTCTCAAGGCCAAGCGCATCTTCTACCAGCGTGAAGGGCGGGCCGCCTGCCTTCCCGCTGGAGCACTCCTTGACAAACCAATCGGAGACAAGATCTTCAGCCGGGAGCTCCTGGCCTTTTTCGTTGCGTCTCCCCTTCCGTGGTCAAAAATCTGGCTTACGGCGATCTGTCTGGCGACTCTCAAACACGTCGGCGCGGTGCGCGAGCTCAAGGTCGGTCCTCGCCTCGCCAGCCTGATCGCCGACGACCAGCTCCACGGCGTCATCGACCATTTCGTCCGCCTTCTCGATTTCACGCCGCGCGAGCTCCAGCGCTGCGGCACCGACACTGACGGCCATCTGGTGCCACGCCTACGTGCGGTCACCTCGCCAGTTGCCATCTTCATCGATGGCGTCGATGAATACTTCAACAAGCACGTCGAAGGCCTCGCGAGCCATCCGAGCGTCACTGGCGAGTTGTCGCCGAACGTGTGGCACTTCGCGCAGCTCGGCCTAGTGGAGGTCGCCTATCAGCTCCGCCGGATCAACCACCACGTCAAGGTATTCGCGGCCGTGCGCAAGGAGGCCTACGCGCGTCTCGCCAAAACGACCGTCATGGCCCAGCAGTACCGCGGCAGTGCAGTCGACATAGCGTATTCGCCCCAGAGCTTGCGCGAGATCTTCATCAACAATGTCCGCTTGGTGAAGAGCGATATGATGGTGAGCCCTGACCGGTTGCGCGCTGATCCTCTCGAGGCCTTCCTGGGGCGGACTGCGGTCACCGACACGGATACGCGCGAGCAGGAGGAGGCCTTCGAGTACATCTGCCGGCATACGCTGCTCCGCCCGCGCGACTTGATGACCATCGGCGAGCGTCTGGCTACACTCCGGCGGGACGAGCGGCGAAGCGAGCTGCGCTTGAAGGAGGTCGTTCACCAGGCCGCCGCTGAGATCGCCCAGGAGTATCTGGCCGAGATCGCTCCGCACATCGGCAACCTCGAGCTTGAGCAGCTCCTGCGACTGCTCCCCGGGAACGTGTTGACCCGCGAGGAGGTGGAGAGACTCTTTTTGGAGCACAGCCTTGCCACGGGTGGCGAGGAGAAGCACGTCTTTAGTGCGCTCTACAGGGTGGGCCTGCTCGGCTACGTCCATCACGACCGGGTCCGCGGGGAGTGGGCGCAGCGGTTCCTGCGACCAGGTGAGGCGACCCTCGAGCCCGATGGGATGCTCCCGCCGGCCAAGCACTACCTGCTCCACCCCGTTTTATCCGACGTGATCGCGCGGCTGAATCCCGCGTATCTGCAGCGCGTCCACCGCGGAAACATCGTGGGCTACGACCGGCCATGGCGCGAGTCGGAGAGCGCGGCAAGCGCCACCAGCGTCCACACGTTCTGCGTCCTCAAGGGGGACATATACGGGTTTGGCGGCCTAATGCATGCCCGGACTGATGGCCCAGTCCGGCAAGCGTTGGAAGATGCCGTGGGCCAATGGGCACGCGGCGCGGCCGTCGCGGAGACCGGGGCCGGCGATTCCCTGTTGATCGCCCACGGCGATCCCGTGGCTCTCGCGCAGACTGCCCGGCACATTATGGACGACGTGTATCAGGCCACCGGCCAGCCTCTTCTGCGCATGGCACTGCATTACGGCGAGGTGCAGATGCAGCCGAGTGCCGGCGATGCGCCGCCGATGGTAGTGGGAGGGGACGCGATTCTTTGTGCAACCAGGGTAGAGCCTCATGTGTTACCTGGACAAATCTGGGCCACGGAGGAGTTCCGTCAGGAGCTGGCGCAGAAACCGTCTTTGTGTCGGACAACACAACTGTTAACGCCGGATGGCAGTGACCGCTTCAACGTCAAGAAGGCAGGAAGGGCGGAACCGGATTTGTGGGTCCGGCTGTATCGCCTTGAGTTCTGATATGGCCGTGGCTGGTTAGGTGATGGTACGAGCTTGAACTTTAGGACACTAGGACTCGCGAGATATCGATGTAGTGAAGCCAGCCCAGGCTAGATAAACTCCGATCACGAAGGCAGGCGCGAGAAATAGATAATAATTTTCACTATAGTGCATCCGCTCGAAGAGCCCGGAAAGTGCTTCAGTCTTAAGTAACAGTAGCAGCAGACCCTTCGCGAGAATTAGCCATCCAACTATCGTGACTAACACTGGCAGCGCGCCGCCAGACCAAACATTGTGTCCAAGTATCATCGCGATGCCGATCGCGAGGCTAATTATGGCGTAGACAAGCATGACTGGCCCATCAGCAACCGTGGCTCCGATAATCGCGCTCCCGCGCACTAGAAAAGAGACCACGGCCAGGATTATGAAAAGTCCCATAAACCGTGCAAGGAAAACAGTGAGTGGGGACATGCGAACCTCCATTGTCGATCTCAGCTATCGCGGGTTGTGATGGGGTGAAACCGAGCCCAAGCGGAAGAAACGGGCGCGCTAGAGCGGTCGCGGCATACTAGGGAAGCGGCCGTTGGCGGTCGGACCTCCCGCCCGAGGAAGACTCGGTTGGCCGGGGATTTCCTTCCATCTTAGGCTTGGCAGTTGTGCTGCTATTCCAATCCAATCTTTTTCAAAATAGCCTGGAAGCGCGGCTCCTTCCGCACGCTGTCGTAAATCGGGTCAACCGTTAGATACCAGCAGGCGCTCTCTTGGTCCTGATAAGATTTGTCCAACCAATCCAACGCTTTCTCCTTTTCGCCGAGCCCCAGATAGATCATAGCGAACGCTGTCGAACTGACGTATTGCCGTTTTGCCATGTCTTCGAGTTCGCGCAACAGCTGCTCGGCTTTCGGTCGATCTCCGGATCTGGCATAAGCATAGCCGAGGAGTCCTTGATACCACGCACCGGCCACCACTGCTTTACTTCGTTGAAATTCCGCGATTGCTCCCGCCGTGTCACCTTTCCACAGGAGGCAGCAACCTAACAAATGACGGCCAAGCGTCGAAGCGGGATCCAGGTCCAGCGTCTTTTTGATTTGGACAATTGCATCGTCATATCGACGTGCGTGATACAGGAAGTACGCCAAAGCAGATTGAAAGAACGAATTCAGCGGATCGAGTTCGATCGCTTTTTTGTCTTTCGCAATCGCCTCGTCCAATCGACCAAGCCCGCCCAGGAACCATGCATATATTTCATATGCCCATGCCAAATTAGGATTTAGTTCGATGGCACGATCGAATTCAATCTGGGCATTCCGCCAATCGAAAGCACCGCCGAGAGCGCAGGCGAGGGAAAGGTGCGCTTCCGCTAGTTCCGGGTCGAGCTCCAGCGCTTTTTGCGCGAACTCCTTCTCTTTGACTACCGCTTCTTTGCTCGGCATCACGACTCCTCCCATATAAGCGTAGGTGTCGGCAAGGCCGCAATAGGCCAAAGCATAGTTGGGATCGAGCTTCAGCGCCTGCTCGTAATGGCGGATCGAGCTGGTCCAGCCGGCCTCGCTGTATTTGCCAAACTCGTAGCGTCCCAGCAGATAGAGGCGATGAGCCTCCGGGTCCTCAGTTGGTTTCTTCGCCAAAGCGCGGGCCGCTTCGACCCCTAGCTTCACTTGTAGCACCTCGACCACGCGCTCTGCGACGTTGCTCTGAAAATTGAGAATGTCGCCCATGTCGCCATCGTAATCCTTGGACCAGAGATGATAACCGTCGCTCGCGTTGATGAGTTGAGCGGTCACGCGCAGCTTCTCCCCGGCTTTGCGAACGCTTCCTTCTAACACTGTATTGACATGCAGCTGATCACCGACTTTCCGGAAAATATCCGCTTCGGTTTTGCCCTTGAAGGCAAAACAAGATGTCCGCCCTGGTACGCGCAGCCCCGGTACCTTGGCCAGCGCGTTAATTAGTTCCTCGGTCATCCCGTCGCTCAAATACTCGTCGCGTTTGTCTGCGCTCATGTTGACGAACGGCAGCACCGCGACGGATTTGGCTGGTGCAGCGCCCCTGACGTTTTGGGGCCGCTCCGGGTTACCCAGGTCCTCCGTATAGAAGTTGACCAGCGAAATGATTTCGCCGTGCTTGACCTTGCATTCGCCAAGCTCATGCAGATATGGCCGCCAGCGAGCGTAATGCTTGAGATCGTCTGCTACGTGCCTCGAGAGAAGAATGTGTCCGACATCTCCGCAATCCATCACTCGCTGAGCGATGTTGATGCCGGCACCTGCGATGTTCGCTTGTCCATTCAAGTCGGTAACTTCATTTACCGGGCCACTGTGGATTCCCATTCGCACCTCAAGCTCCGGATGCGCCTTGAGGTCTTTGGCAATTTGTAATGCGCACAGAAGCGGTGCTTCGGAAGTGTTGCGAAAAACGAGCGCGGCGCCGTCGCCAGTTGGTAATCGTAGTAACTTGCCTTCCGTCTTGGCGAGGCGGAACTGCTCTGTTCCGCGCACGATCTCATTCAACTTTTGAATCTGATCGCTCTGCTCGTTGATGAGCAACTTCGAGTAACCGATGATGTCGATGAACAAGACGTGCCCGATCTCGAACTTCACGTCTGGGGAAAAGTCGGACAGCATGAGATTTCCTTCTATCTCAAGGCTCGAGATTTAACGGGCCTTTCCCCGGCTCAAGACATGGCTTGGCTAGGCAAAAAGTGGATCGATTCGAGGGATACTAAATGCATGCCCGCCCCCTCGTCGAGTGTGGAGGCTCAAGCATGGCTGGCACACAGGGCCGGTGGTCATTAGCCGCAGCGATTGGGTCGAGCAACTGAGGTAAGTTGACAGAGTAGCCGACGGCGGCCCGGGGTCACGAGGCGCCGGTCGCCTCGTCAATGGTTGCTTACCGGACTTTCCACGGCGACACCGACCGGCAATTGTTGACCGGACCAAGACATGCGCGACCGCTTGCTTCCGAATATAGATCGTGTCTACGTGAGCCTAGTTTGCGGTTCGGTTGCACGCCGAATGCAACGGCCTTTCGAAAGTCCGGCATTTACCTCGATGCGCGTCTACGTCGAAGATGATGCCCCCGGGTATCGACCTTCGCAATACGCGCGAAGGATCAGGAGCTCACTCTGAATTTCGGGTGGGAATCCGCGACGCCCTCCACGTCGGTCAACCAAGAGGTCGTCTAGGTAATCTTGCAGACCAGCGCTGTCATGCCACAATCGGGCGAGAGTGTTCGCAATTCTCGGGAACGTTTGAAGTAGAGCCAGTGGCTGCACCTCAACGGGAATCCCCGCCGCCCACTTTGCCGTGGCGGGCAGCTCCTGGTTCAGCGGCTGCACGTTTCGCCGGTTGCTCGAATGCGAGGATGAAGTCAACGGCATCCTCCAATGGGTGTCGTACGTGTCGGGCAGTTGGGAAGTATGAACCATCGGGACCAAACGCGATAGTTGGCAAGCGCGGATGCGCATGGCCGATCGCAGTCGCGCGTGGCGCAAGCAGCACTTCGAACTTTGTGTGTCAATTTCTTCTGGACTTAGTTGCAGATCCGAGAGAAGTACGCGCTAAATCCCACGCCTCGCTTGGGCCGGACGCCGGCATTGAAGCGGCTCAACCGAGCGACCGCTGCATAACGCACAGCCGCCATTGCAACGTGAAGGGCTGCTGCGGATCTTGGTGCCACCGTTCAACGCCGCCGATTACCCCTTACGACCGCAATCGAGATCATGAAGTTTGCAAGAGAGATCAAGGATTTGACCAATGAGCTCACCGCCACTCGTTTCTTCGACTACCTCGACGCGGCGCTCAAACCGCTGCGCTGATCGCGATTCCGCATATGAGTTTGCTACAGGCCAGCAATAGGGGCATTCCAGAGGGCATTTCGGGCCGGTACGGCTGATTTTACCTGGTAAAGCGGGTTCTGGCTCCGGCCACCAAATCAATAGCTATCAGGATTGGCCGGGCGTGCGGCGCGCCACCCAGTAGGTGGCGCCTTCGGTGCCATAACGCTCCGCGTGAGGCACCTCGCAGTCAAGCGCGAATTCGTCGCCGGGGCACAGGTGTCGAACATTGTCCCCCACGGTGAGCCACATTTCACCCTGGACGACAAGCGCCCGCAGCGCGAACGGGTGCGTATGCAAATCCAGAAGCGTGGCCGGCGCCCAGTGTCGCTCCAACACCTCGTCGAAACCCTGCGCGTGCGCGGCCGCTTCAAACGCTTGGAAGGTAAATTGATTCACAACGCCCCCAATCCCGCCATTCTACTTCTGCTTTCAGGCAGACTGCTATGGCCGCCTTTGGCTGTGGATTCAACCGATCGATGCAACAGTTTGGTGGAATCGTTCAGCTGGTGTTTCGAAGTTAGTGTCTTTCTTGGGCGCTCATTCAATTCAATGATCCAGAAAGTGCGGTGATCACCGGGATGAGGCGTCTGCTTTGCTCACCCGGCTGTTGGGGGGGCCTCGACGACTTGTCCGTCCTTCACCGGAAGCGTAGCGCCGGGTTTCGAAGAGGTACGTAGAACCCCCTCCTTGCCTTCGAAGCGATAGGTAACGTCGTAGCCAACCAACTGCTCGGTCGTGTCGTTGACGGTCTTGCAGCGCCGTTCCGTTGTTGTGACGACGTTCCTCTGCTGCATGTTCTTCTGCACCTGGTTTCCAGCATAGGCCCCACCGGCAGCCCCGGCTACGGTCGCTAGCGTCCTGCCCGCACCCCCGCCGATCGTGCTACCCAAGAGCCCGCCCGCCACTCCGCCAATCACCGTCCCGGCAATGCGCTCGCTGTCTTTCACTGGTGCCTGCTTCTGCACCTGCACGTCTTGGCAATCCTCGCGTGGCGTCGAGACCGTTTGCGTGACCTCCTTCACCGCGATAACGTCGGCAACCTTTGGCTTGGTCAACGCCTTGTAGCCCGTGACCGCCCCCGCAGAAACGACAACCATCGCGATACCGCCGATCATTATTCCCTTTATCATTGAGCTGTCCATCGCCTCGACCTTTCACAGCAACCGAGATAGCGCCCGCGTTCGCCGTTCGCTCCGCATCGAAAACTGCTCGGCGAAAGACTGCTTCGAGATATTTTCGTGCCATTGGGGAATGTCTGCAAGTGGGCGATCAGCGACGATCGCCCCGAGTTATCGTGACCGTACTATCATCTGCGGGCAGCTTATCGATGGGCGGCTCTCCGCGCACTCGATCTAGGGGGACCCAATGACGGTTGAGCACCTCAATCCCGGCAGGATTATGCAAACCGCGACCGCCTTTTGGGCCTCCAAGGTGCTGTTAACAGCCGTGGAGCTTGATCTATTTACGACACTCGGCGAAGGAACGATGACGGCGTCACAACTGGGTGATGCGTTGGGATTGCACCCTCGGGGAACCTATGATTTTTTCGACGCCTTGGTGGCACTGAAGTTTCTTGACCGTGATGGAGATGGCGCGGAAGGAAAATACAAGAACACGCCAGAGACGGCTTCGTTCCTGAACCGGACGAGCGCCACCTACATTGGCGGCTTGCCCGAAATGCTCAATGCACGCCTGTTCGGGTTTTGGAACGATCTCGGCACAGCGCTCAAGACCGGGCAACCGCAGAACGAGGTCAAGCATAGCGGCAAACCGCTATTTGAAGAGCTTTATTCGCTCGCGGGTCCTACCAGTGCTGCCATTGCGTATAAGTAGCCGCCTTTAACTGACTCGAACACTCAACTGCAGCTTACCCATGCCAAAGCTCGATCTGACGTCCATCCCGGAGCGCAAGGGCTCGTCCTACCCTGCGCCGTTCGACAGAGAGGTGGCCAATCGCATTCGTCAAAGGCTCGGCGAGGCAGGCGGCTTGACTCAATTTGGCGTCAACCTTCTGCATCTGCCACCCGGAGCGTGGTCCAGCCAACGGCATTGGCACGCGTCGGAAGATGAATTCATCTACGTGATCTCGGGCGAGGTCGTGCTCATCACCGACAAGGGCGAGGAAATCTTGCACGCGGGCGATTGCGCCGCGTTCCCCAAGAACGTGCCCGACGGTCATCATCTCGTCAACAAAAGCAGCGCCACGGCCTTCTGCCTCGAAATCGGTACACGGGCGGCCGACGAGCGCGTCGTCTATTCCGACGTCGACATGTTGGTCGATTCGAAACGCGGCTTTACGCACAAGGACGGTGCGCCCTATCCCAAAAAGTGATGGCACTCAGCGTTCGAAGTCCCGGAATCCGGCGGCGCGGGCGAGGTCGGCCTTGACTTCTTCGCGGCTGCGCTCGTAGACGATTTCGCGCCCCCTGGCATTGCCCACGTAGGCCGACCCGTTGCGAGTCGGCATCAAGTCACAGCGCACGTTGTGGATACCCTCCCCGAGCACGACCTGGATCACGTCCAGACGCTTGTTCAGGACTACGACTTCGAGCGTTTGCCCGCTGCTGGTTACACGTACCTGAATTTTTTCATCGTTCATGGCGCCGTCCATTCATCCGGCCGCAGCCTTGGCCAGATTTCCCTGCAGCGTTGCCAAGGCGTTCACGTTCGCGTCCGTGCTCGGGCCGAGGTGATGGCGCCGGGCAAGCCAGCTCACGTCGTTATAGGCTAGCCAGACCTTGCCGTCTGCATCTTGCCAACCCAGCATCTTCAGCGGCAAGTCGATGCCGATCGTCTGGTTGGATTGCATCAAAGGTGTTCCTCCTTTCGGATTACCGAAAATCAACAGCTCTGTCGGTCGCAGCGGCATCCCCACCGATGCTGCACCTGCCGCATGGTCGATCCGTGCAAACACGGTGATACCTTTGGCTTTCAGGTCGGCCTCCAGCCGGTCAAGCGCATCCTTCACCGAGTATTTGCTCTCTACGCTAACGAGTCCGTCTTCAGGCATCGTATCTGCCTCCGCTTTCGATTTGGAAAGACTGGCAACGGCCGCAGCCGCCAAGCATTTGAGCACGTTCCTGCGAATGACCACCGCGCAGAGCCCGTAAACTCAAGACACTGGTGCAAGCCGGGCCGAGAATGCTATCTTCAAACGACCTCCCGCCGTGGCAGCATACGCGCCCCGCGCGCGGCCGGGAAAGCAACACAATCGGCGCGCATTCCCCGGAGGGCTCCTATGGCCGATGCAAAGAAAGTGCGCATCCTCGGTTTCAATCATATCGCGCTGGAGGTCGGCGACATCGAAGAAGCTCTGGCCTTTTACGGCCGCCTGTTCGATTTCAAACTGCGCAGCAAGAACGATTCAATGGCTTTCATCGACCTGGGTGACCAGTTCCTCGCGCTGCAGAAGGGGCGCACGCAGGCGGCGGATGACGGGCGGCATTTCGGACTGGTGGTCGATGACAAGGAGGCGGCGCG
The DNA here is from genome assembly GCA_035939595.1 of Casimicrobiaceae bacterium. GTDB lineage: Bacteria > Pseudomonadota > Gammaproteobacteria > Burkholderiales > Casimicrobiaceae > PALSA-1003. The sequence goes on along the minus strand of DASZFQ010000087.1, from coordinate 50,704 downwards.
AAAGGCCTTGCTGGAAGCCGGCGTCAAAACGCTGCCTGGAGTGTTTCTCGACTTTCTTGACCCCTGGGGAAACCGCATAGAGATCGTCGGCTATGACAACATTCAGTTCACCAAGGCGCCGCACGTGTTGCGCGGCATGGGCCTCGCCCATCTGTCAAAAAACGATGCCGCGATCAAGGAGCTTACCGAAAAGGGCATGGCGCCAAGATGACGGTTCGCTGACATGGCGCGGCGGCATGCAGGTTAGGTTGCCGCGCGCCGCTGCTCAATACGGCCTAGAATGGCGCAGTTCGATCCTGGGCTGGCAAAGCGGCAAGGCTGCGTCTGGCCTCGGCGCCCGCACGGCACATCCGCGATGGAGATGCCACGGCTCACCACGAAGGAAGCGCGATGAAGATGCTGCTCGGTTGCCTTGTGCTGGTCGTCTTGTCCGGCTGTGTCCCGATCGGATTCGCCGGCCGGACCAGTGCCGTCGGCGCGCCCGGATCCGCGCCCATTACCCTGCAGCCGACGCTCGCGGCGTCAGCGCCTGATGCCGGGCATCGACTGCTGCGCGATGCGGGCGAAATCGCCCATCACGCGCTGCATCGAGTCGAATGCAGAACCGCCTGAGGACATCACCCCCTGCATCGCCTTGACCAGGCCCTGCGTCTGGCTCAAGTCGGGCATCATCGCCAGCGCAGCCTTCGCCTCCTTGGCGCCCGGCATATCGCCCATCTGTTGCTCCATCAGCGTGAACAGGCGCTTCTGGATTTCGACGATCATGTCGAACATCTGGCTCCAATACAGCATCGCCTTCTCGACTGCCTCCTGCGTGACCGCCTGACCGGCGGCCATCAGCGCCTGCGGGTCGCTCGCCTCCGCCGCATGGCGGACCGCTTTCTTCTGCATCGAGCGTGCCTCTTCTTCACCTTCGTACTGCAACTTGCGCAGCTTCGCGGCACTCTCGATCGAGGCGTTGATCACGTCGAGCGCCATCTTGGCGTTGGCGCGGTAGAGGTCGAAGGCCTGCTGCGGCGTGAGTATCTTCGTCATCTTCGAAAGATCGCCCAGATGCGCTCGCGCCGACCCTGCCGGGCCTTGCGGTGGTGATTTCGGTCTCGCGGTGCGGCGTGCTTTCGGCCGCCTGCGTCCGGCGGACTTAGACTTCGATGCGGATCTCGTAGCCATGGTCATGGCTCCTTTCGATTCAATCAGCGCGGTACACCTATTCGACGCCTTCAGGAGTCGATCGTCAACACCGCCGCACCCTCGATGCGGCCCGCCCGCAGATCGGAGAGTGCGGCATTGGCCGATTGCAGCGGGTATTCACGGGCGTGGACCGAGAGCGGGATCGACGCGGCCAGCGCCAGGAACTCGTTCCCATCCCGCCGGGTGAGATTGGCTACCGAGCGCACGCAGCGCTCGCCCCACAGGAGGCGGTACGGAAAGCTGGGTATGTCGCTCATGTGAATGCCGGCACAGACCACCGTGCCCCCGCGCACCACCGCCTCGAGCGCTGCAGGCACGAGACCCCCGATCGGCGCGAAGATGAGCGCGGCGTCGAGCCCATCTGGCGGTGCCTGGTCGCTTCCGCCCGCCCACACCGCACCCAGCTGCCGGGCCAAATCCTGGCCGGCCAAGTCGCCCGGACGGCAGAACGCGTAAACCCGGCGACCCTGCGCGACGGCCACCTGGGCCACCAGGTGCCCGGCCGCACCGAAGCCGTAGATCCCGAGGCGACGCGCCTCGCCCGCCAGCCGGTAGGCGCGGTATCCGATGAGGCCCGCACACAGCAGTGGTGCGGCCTCGATGTCGCCATAGCGATCGGGCAGTGCAAAGCAGTAGCGTGCTTCGGCCAGCGCGTAATTCGCGTAGCCGCCGTCAATCTGATAGCCGGTGAAGCGCGCCTGCGCACAGAGGTTTTCCCGCCCGCTGGTGCAGAATTCGCAATGGCCGCAGGCGCCCCCGAGCCAGGGGACGCCGACACGGGCGCCAACCGCGTGCTCGGTCACGCCCGGCCCGCAGGCGACAACCTCGCCGACGATCTCGTGCCCGGGAACGATGGGCAGCACCGGATCGGGCAGTTCGCCGTCGACGAGATGCAGATCGGTGCGGCACACACCGCAGGCGCGCACCGCAAGCAGCAGTTGACCCGGGCCGGGTACCGGCCGCGGCCGCGCCGTCAGATGCAACGCCTGCCCGGGCGCATCGAGCACCATGGCGCACATGCCGGCGTCGCGGTCCGAACTACGAGGCTGTGCGCACATCGACCAAATGCTCGAGCGCATCGGCCACACGAGCGACGGTAACGATTTCGATGCCCTCGATCGCCTGCTTGGGTCGGTTGGCGAGCGGAATCAGGGCTCGCCGGAAACCGAGCTTGGCCGCCTCGCGCAGGCGCTCCTGCCCGCGCTGGACGGGACGGATTTCCCCTGCGAGTCCGACTTCACCGAATACGAGAGATTTGGTTGATAACGAAATGTTTTTCAACGAAGAATAAACGGATGCAAGGACGGCCAAGTCCGCCGCTGGCTCGTTGATACGCACACCACCCACGGCGTTGACGAAGACGTCGAACTGGCCCGTTTCCACGCCGCCATGGCGATGCAACACGGCGAGCAGAAGGGCCAGCCGCTGCGCATCGAGACCCACCGCGAGGCGGCGCGCAACGCCCCCCTGCACCGGGTCGACGAGCGCCTGCACTTCGACCAGCAGAGGCCGCGAGCCCTCCATGGTCGCCAGGATCGCACTTCCCGGCACGGCCTGCGGGTGCTGCGACAGGAAGAGCGCCGAAGGATTGGCGACGCCCTTGAGTCCGCGCTCGGTCATCGCGAACACCCCGAGCTCATTGGCGGCGCCGAAGCGGTTCTTGATTGCCCGCACCAGGCGGAAACTCGAGTGCGTATCGCCCTCGAAGTAGAGCACGGTATCGACAATGTGCTCGAGCACCCGCGGCCCGGCAATCGCACCCTCCTTGGTCACGTGGCCGACGAGGATAACCGTGATCCCGCTTTGCTTCGCGAAGCGCGTCAGCTGCGCCGCGCATTCGCGCACCTGGGCCACGCTTCCGGGCGCTGATTCCAGCGCCTCGGTGTAGACGGTCTGGATCGAGTCGATTACCACGACCTCGGGCGACTGGGTGCGCATCGCCGCCACGATCGCTTCGAGCTGGACCTCGGCCAACAGCTCGACCGGCGCGTTGACGAGGCCCAGCCGTTGCGCCCGCATCGCGATCTGCTCCACGGATTCCTCGCCGGTCACGTACAGCGCGCGCTTTGTCCCGCCGATCGCCGCCATGGCCTGCAGGAGCAGGGTCGACTTGCCGATCCCCGGATCGCCGCCCAGCAGCACCACCGCCGCGGGCACCAGGCCGCCGCCGAGTACGCGATCGAACTCCTCGATCCCGGTGGGCGAGCGCGGATCGACCCTCGCCTCGACCGAGGACAGCGGCCGCACCTCGCCCACGGCACCGGCGACGGCCTGAAAACGGGTGGCAAGCGGAACGGCAATGGCCTCCACCAGCGTGTTCCAGGTCCCGCAATGCGGGCATTGACCCTGCCACTTGCTGCTGCGGCCGCCGCATTCGGTGCAGGCGTACGCGGTTCTTGCCTTGGCCATGCGCCTGGAGGTGTCAGCCAAGCTCGTCGGGATGCACGACGGCAGTACCGAACTTGCCGACGACCACGCCGGCGGCATGATTGGCGATACGCACCGCGGTCGCGAGATCGGCGTGGGCGCCAAGCAGCGCGCCCAGTGTAGCAATGACCGTGTCGCCGGCACCGGACACATCGTAGACTTCACGCGCCTGCGCCGGAAAACTTACCGCGCCCGCGTCGGTGTAGAGCGACATCCCCTCCTCGGAGCGGGTGATCAGGAGCGCCTCGAGCGCGAGTTCGGCGCGCAGTTGCTGCGCCTTGCTGGCGAGCTCTGCCTCGGTTTGCCAGCGTCCCGCGACCTCGCGGAACTCGGTGCGGTTGGGGGTCAGCAACGTCGCGCCGCGGTAGCGCCGGTAATCCTCACCCTTGGGGTCGACCAGCACCGGCGCGCCGCGAGCTTTCGCCAACGCGATCATGCGCTCGATGTGGGCCAGCCCGCCCTTGCCGTAATCGGACAGCACCACGGCGTCGAATTCGGGCAACACCCGCTCGTAGTCGGCGAGCTTGCTCGCCAGGATCTCGTGCGAGGGCGCGGTTTCGAAGTCGATCCGCAGCAGCTGCTGCTGCCGCCCGATCACGCGTAGCTTGACCGTCGTCGGCAGGGCGGGATCGCGATGGAACGACGTGCGCACTCCATCCCCAGCAAGCAAGGTTTCGAGCATGCGGCCGGCTTCGTCGTCGCCGACGGCGCTTATCAGCGTCACCTTGGCTCCAAGCGCCGCCGCATTGCGCGCGACGTTCCCCGCACCACCGGGCCGCTCTTCATTGCGCGCAATCTTGACCACCGGTACCGGAGCCTCGGGGGAGATGCGCTCGACGTCGCCGAACCAGTAACGGTCAAGCATGACGTCGCCGACGATGAGCAGGCGGGTGCGGCTGACCTGGTCGCGGTACGCAGCGAAGTTTTTTTGCACGGTGTTCAAGAGCGCCCGATACCGAAATACTCGAGCCCTGCGGCGCGTGCCAGCGCCGGGTCGTACAGGTTCCGGCCGTCGAAGATGAGCGGCCGCCGCAGCCGGCGCTTGAGCTCGGCAAAGTCCGGGCTGCGAAATTCCTGCCACTCGGTGACCACCACCAGCGCATCGGCGCCGGCGAGCGCGTCGAGCGGCGAGCTTGCATAGGAGAGGCCCGAGCGCGTCCCGAAGGCCCGCTGCGCCGCCTCCATCGCCACCGGATCATAGGCGACGACGCTCGCACCGCGGCGAAGGAAGCCGTCGACGATGGTGCGCGACGGCGCCTCGCGCATGTCGTCGGTGTTGGGCTTGAAGGCGAGCCCCCAGAGCGCGACCTTGCTACCGGCGAGATCGGCGCCGAGGCGCGCGGCGACCTTCTCCACCAAACGCTGCTTCTGCGCCTCGTTGACGCCCTCGACCGCGCCCAGAATGGTCAGGGGCCGCCCGCGCTGCCGCGCGGTGGCCTGCAGTGCACGCAGATCCTTCGGGAAACAGGACCCCCCATAGCCGGCGCCGGGATACAGAAAGTGATAGCCGATGCGCGGATCGGAGCCGATGCCCTGGCGCACGTGCTCGATGTCCGCCCCGAGGGCGTCGGCGAGATTGGCCAGCTCGTTCATGAACGAAATACGCGTCGCCAGCATCGCGTTGGCGGCGTACTTGGTGAGCTCGGCGGAGCGCGCGTCCATCACCAGCAAGCGCTCATGATTGCGCTGGAACGGCGCGTAGACGGCGCGCAGGAGCGCGATCGCGTGCTCGTCGTCACAGCCGATTACCACCCGGTCGGGCTTCATGAAATCGTCGACCGCGGCGCCTTCCTTGAGAAATTCGGGGTTGGAGACGACCGCGAAGGGAACCTGCGCGCCGCGCGCGACAAGCTCGGCGGCGATGGTCTCGTGCACCAGGTCCACGGTCCCCACCGGCACCGTCGACTTGTCGATCACCACCTTGAATTCGGTCATGCGCGCCCCGATGCTGCGCGCCGCGGCGAGCACGTATTGGGTGTCCGCCGAGCCGTCGTCGTCCGGCGGCGTGCCGACAGCGATGAATTGCAGCTTACCGTGGCCGACCGCGGCGTCGAGATCGTTACTGAAGCGCAACCGGCCCGCGGCCACGTTACGCCGGATCAGCTCCGGCAACCCCGGCTCGTGGATCGGCACGCCACCGCGGTTGAGCACCTCGATCTTACCCGCGTCGATGTCGAAGCAGAGCACGTCATTGCCGACCTCGGCGAGGCAGGCGCCGCTGACCAGCCCGACGTAGCCGGTGCCCATCATGGTTATGTTCATGCGGCAACCTCGAGCGACGCGTTGATGCGGGCAAGCTCTGCCTCCGGGTCGGCGGCTCTGGTGATCGGACGCCCGATCACCAGGTAATCGGCGCCGTTGGCGATGGCGGCCTCGGGCGTGATCAGCCGCACCTGGTCGGCGGCGGCCGTTCCAGCGGGCCGGATGCCCGGCGTGACCAGCTTGAAGCCGGCGCCGAGCGTGCGCCGCAATGCCGGCGCCTCGACCGCGGAGCAGACGACTCCGTCGAGCCCGCAGTCGGCGGCAAGACGCGCAAGGCGCAGGACAACGCCTTCCGGCGCCTGCGCATAGCCGATCTCGGCCACCTCCTCGGCGCCCAGGCTCGTCAGCAGCGTGACCGCAAGCAGCATCGGTCGCGGACCTCCGCGCTCGGCTGCGCTGCGCTCCACCGCGTCCCGCGCGGCCTTGAGCATCGCCCGGCCCCCGGCCGCGTGCACGTTGATCATCCACACGCCCAGGCGCGTCGCGGCGGCACAGGCTTGGGCGACGGTGTTGGGAATATCGTAGAACTTGAGATCCAGGAAGACGCGAAATCCCCTGGCGATCAGCTGTTGCACCAGCTCGGGTCCGGCGGAGACGAACATTTCGTTGCCCACCTTCACCGCGCATGCCTTGGGATTCAGCCGCGCGACGAGCGCGAGCGCCTGCGCCGCCTCGGCGAAGTCGAGCGCGACGATTACCTTCGGCCCGGCCGCGGCCGTGGCTGAATTAGGCGACATAGCCCTCCGGAGTCTCCGTGCGCCGCGGCGTATACGTCTCCCACTTGCCGCAGCCGGGGCAGCGCCAGTGATACTGCTTGGCGCGGAATCCACATTGCTCGCAGCGGTACATGCCCAGACGCTTGATGTGTTGCCCCACCAGTCCCTTGACGAGCTCCAGGTCGTGCCTTCTCTCGGCCGTCGCCTCCATGAGCTGTGCCTCGAGCAGCTTATCGAGGCCGAGCAGCGTCGGATTGCGCGTGAGCTCGCCTTTGATGAGTTCGGCGGCGGCGTCGGCGCCCTTGTGCGCGAGCACCTGGCTGAAGAGTGCGTTCAAAAGATCCAGCGACGGATACTGGTCCTCGTAGCTGCGTAACACGCGGATGCCCTGCGCGACATCGCCGTTGCGGCGGTAGGCATCGGCCAGCCGCTCCGCGACCAGGCCCAGGAACGCCGGATTCTGCGACTCGATGCGCTGCCAGACGGCGGCAGCCATGTCGTAGTGCCCCTGTTGCGCCTCAAGGTCGCCGAGCACGATGGTCGCGCGCGTGCACAGCTTGTATTCGGCCAGTGCCTGCTCGAGGTGGCCCCGGGCCTCGTCGAGTTGCGAGCGCAGCATCGCACCTTGCGCGAGCTCGCAGAAATAGTGCGCAATCTCCTTGAAGTACGGGCGCTTGGCGAGCGCCTCCATGCGCTTGCTCACCGCGATCGCCTTCTGCCAGTCCTTTTCCTGCTCGAAAATCTGCAGCAGGAATCCGAGCGACTGTACCTCGAAGGGGCTGCCGTCGAGCCGGCTGAACAACTCCTCGGCGCGGTCAAGCAGCCCGGCGCGATGGAAGTCCTGGGCGAGTTCGAACACGGCGAGCTCGCGCTTGTCGGCGGCCAGGTCGGGACGGTCGAGCAGGTTCTGGTGCATGCGGATCGCGCGATCGATCTCGCCCTGGCGCCGGAACAGGTTGCCCAGCGCAAAGTGCAGATCGATCGTCTGCGGGTCGACTTTGACCACCTCGATGAACGATTCGATCGCCTTGTCCGGTTGCTCGTTGAGCAGGAAGTTGAGACCGCGGAAGTACGACAGCGGCAAGGCCCGCGATTCGCGCAGAAGATGCTTGATGTCGATGCGCGCGGCGATCCAGCCGAGCGCGAAAAACAGGACCGTGAGCGGCAACAACCACCAAAGCTCGTTTTCCATGGCCAGCGCTCTTGAGGCGCGTCAGTTGCCGTCGACGGGATGCCGCGGCTGCGTGGCGAGCCCGCGGCGCTGCTCCTTGCGCAGTCGCGTGAGTTGTCGCTTCAGTCGTGCCGTCCGTAGCAAACCGGTGAGCAGGCCCGCGACCACGCCGCTGGCGAACGCCAGCAGAAGCAGAATGACTAAAGGCGCCTGCCAGGAGAACCAATGGTAGAAGCGCAGGGTCACCAGATCGGAATTCTGCAGAGACAGCAACAACAAGGCCGCGAATACTGCGATTCCAACCGTCCAGCGGGCGAACGCCATCAGGGCCGGCCTCCAAGGTCAGCCATCAACTCTTCTTGAAGTCGACGCGCTCGCGCAATTCCTTGCCGGCCTTGAAGTGCGGTACGTGCTTTTCGGGCACCTGCACCCGCTCGCCGGACTTGGGATTGCGTCCGGTCCGCGGCGGCCGGTAGTTGAGCCCGAAGCTGCCGAAGCCGCGAATCTCGATCCTCTCGCCCTTGGCCAGGCTCTCGGCCATGGCGTCGAGGATCATCTTCACTGCCAGCTCGGCGTCTTTGGCTACCAATTGCGGAAACTGCGCCGCCAGGCGGTCGATCAGCTCCGATTTGGTCATCACGGGCTCGCTTACCCTTGACTCTTGTTGTCGAGCTTGGCCTTGAGCAGCGCGCCGAGGTTCGTGGTGCCTGCGCTGGCGCCGGAATTCTCCGCACTCATGCGCTGCATCGCTTCGGCCTCGTCGGCATGATCCTTGGCCTTGATCGAGAGATTGATCGAACGGTTCTTGCGATCGATGTTAATGATCATGGCGGTGACCGAATCGCCTTCCTTCAGATGCGAGCGGATATCCTCAACCCGGTCGCGCGCCACTTCCGAAGCCCGCAGGTAGCCCTCGACGTCGCCGTCGAGCGCGATCACCGCACCCTTGCCGTCGAGCGACTTGACCGCGCCGGTGACGATGTTGCCCTTGTCGTGGGTGGCGACATAGTTCGAGAACGGGTCGCCATCGAGTTGCTTGATGCCAAGCGAGATGCGTTCGCGCTCCACGTCGATCGCCAGCACCACGGCCTCGACTTCCTGACCCTTGCGATAGTCGCGCACGGCCGCTTCGCCAGGCAGCGTCCAGGAGAGATCCGAAAGGTGCACCAGGCCGTCGATCGCGCCCGGCAGGCCGATGAACACGCCGAAGTCGGTAATCGACTTGATCAGGCCCTTCACCTTGTCGCCCTTCTTGTGGTTGATGGCGAACTCCTCCCACGGGTTGGGCATGCACTGTTTCATGCCGAGGGAGATGCGGCGGCGTTCCTCGTCGATTTCCAGGATCATGACCTCGACCTCGTCGCCGAGCTGCACCACCTTGGTCGGATGGATGTTCTTGTTCGTCCAATCCATTTCGGAGACGTGAACGAGGCCCTCGATGCCCTGCTCGATCTCGACGAACGCGCCGTAATCGGTGATGTTGGTCACCTTGCCGAACAGGCGCGTGCCCGTCGGATAGCGCCGCGACAGGCCTACCCAGGGATCCTCGCCGAGCTGTTTCATGCCCAGCGACACGCGGTTCTTCTCCTGGTCGAACTTGAGCACCTTCGCCGTCACCTCGTCACCGACCGACAGCACTTCCGACGGATGCTTGACCCGACGCCACGCGAGGTCGGTGATGTGCAGCAGGCCGTCGATGCCTCCCAGGTCGACGAACGCGCCGTAATCGGTGATGTTCTTGACCACGCCCTTGACGATCGCACCCTCCTGCAGCGTCTTGAGCAACTCCTCGCGCTCCGCACCCAGGCTCGCCTCAAGCACGGCGCGCCGCGACACCACCACGTTGTTGCGCTTGCGATCGAGCTTGATGACCTTGAATTCGAGCGGCTTGCCCTCAAACGGCGCGGTGTCCTTGACCGGCCGGATGTCAACCAGCGAGCCGGGGAGGAAGGCGCGGATGCCGTTCACCATCACGGTGAGGCCACCCTTGACCTTGCCGGTGACCAGACCCTGCACAACATGGCCCTGCTCCATCGCCGCCTCGAGATCGTGCCAGGCCTTCAGCCGCTTGGCCTTGTCGCGCGATAACCGCGTTTCGCCATAGCCGTCTTCGAGACTTTCGATCGCCACGGTGACGAAGTCGCCCGGCTTGACCTCGACCTCGCCCTTGTCGTTCTTGAATTCCTCGATCGGAATGAAGCTCTCCGATTTCAGCCCGGCATTGACGACAACGATGTTGTAATCAACGCGGGTTACTTCGGCCGTGATGAGCTCGCCCTGGCGCATTTCCTGGCGCGCGAGCGATTCCTCGAACAGGGCGGCAAAGTTTTCCTGCGCTTGGCCGGGTGGGTTGGTGCTGGCAGTTGCCATGAGTTGTAGCTTCCTATCGCTTCGTCCGCGCCACGGGCGTGGCAGCGGGTGATTGAGTCGTTTCCGTCGTGTGCCGTGGCCCGCTTGCTGCAACCCGACGGGGTTATCGTTGCTTTTCCTGCGTCGTCGCTTCTATGTCCTTGCTGCGGCAGCCTTTAACGTCCTTTCGGCCTGCTCGCGGCTACTGCTTGCCCGCCGCCTCCAGTGCGCGGTATCGCTGCAGCACGAACGTGATGCTGGCCGCGATCGACATCCCGGTGGTATCGAGGATGACCGCGTCGGCAGCGGGCCGTAGCGGCGCCGCCGCACGCCCCCCGTCGCGCGCATCGCGTTCCTGGATGTCACGCAAAAGACTTGGAAGTGTAACCGGGTTTCCTTTTTCTATCAACTGCTTATATCGGCGCCTTGCCCGCTCCTCGGCGCTCGCGGTGACATACACCTTGAGCCGCGCGTCCGGGAAGACCACCGTACCCATATCGCGCCCGTCCGCCACCAGGCCCGGCGGGCGGCGGAATGCCCGTTGGCGCGCGAGCAGCGCCCGGCGCACCCCGGGATGGACAGCGACCTGCGATGCGGCAGCGCTGACCGCCGGCGCGCGGATGGCGGTGGTCACGTCGACGCCGGCGAGCAGGATCCGGTCGCCGACAAATGCGCTCGCCAGCGCCTCGGCAGCCGCCGCAAGGGGCGCCTCCTGGCCGAGCGCCAAACCCGTCTGCAGCGCCTGCAGCGCCACCAGGCGATAGAGCGAACCGCTGTCGAGATAATGGAAACCCAGCCTCTGCGCGAGCGCCTGCGCAAGGGTGCCTTTTCCCGACGCTGCGGGGCCGTCGACGGCGATGACCGGAGGCGAGGCGGCGCTCATCCTTCGAGGCTGCGAAGGACGGCGAAGTAGTCCGGGAAGGTCTTGCGTACGCATTCCGGGTCGTTGATGCGCACCGGGACGCCGCCGAGCGCGGCAAGGGCAAAGCACATTGCCATGCGGTGATCGTCGTAGGTGTCAATGGTCGCCGCCGAAAACCTCTCCGGCGGGGTGATCGACAGCCAGTCGGGGCCGGTGGCGACCCGGGCGCCCAGCTTAGCCAGCTCGGTGGCCATGGCGGCAATGCGGTCGGTCTCTTTCACCCGCCAGCTCGCGATACGGCGCAGGGTCGATGTTCCGTGCGCGAACAGCGCCACCATGGCTGCCGTCATCGCCGCGTCGGGCATGCGGTTGAAGTCCGCATCGATGGCCTGCAGCGGTCGGCCCCCCTGGACCTCGATCCAGTCCGCCCCGCGGCGAACCGCCGCGCCCATCATGGCGAGCGTATCGGCAAAGCCGACGTCGCCCTGGATGCTGTGGCTGCCGACGCCTTGCACCCGCACCGGCCCGCCGCCGATCGCGCCGGCGGCGAGGAAGTACGACGCCGAGGACGCATCCCCTTCCACCGTGATCCGCCCCGGACTGCGGTAACCCTCGCTCGCCGGCACGGTGAGACGGGCGTTGCCTTCGTCCATGACCTCGACGCCGAAACGCGCCATCAGCTTGCAGGTCATCTCCACGTACGGTCGCGACACCAGCTCGTCCTGGATGTCGACCGTGACCGCGCCTGCGTTCAGGGGCAGGGCCATGAGCAACGCGCTGACGAACTGGCTCGAAACCCCGCCGCGAATCGCGACCCGGGTGATGGAACGCAATCGCCCAGGGCCGATCGCAAGCGGCGGAAAGCCTTCCTGCGCCAGGTAGCGTATGTCGGCGCCCAGCGCGCGCAGCGCATCGACCAGATCGCCGATGGGGCGCTCATGCATCCGCGCCGCGCCCGAGAGCTCGTACTCCCCGCCAGCGAGCGCGAGCGCGGCGGTCAGCGGCCGGAAGGCGGTGCCCGCATTGCCGAGAAAAAGCTGCGCCCGCTTGACGGCAAACCGGCCGCCGTTGCCACGAATGGAAAAATCGCGCGTGAGGCCGCGACGCTCGATGCCGATCCCGAGCCTGTCAAGCGCGGTGAGCATGAGCTCGACATCGTCGGCCTCGAGCAGGCCCGCCACCTCGGTATCGCCGTGCGCGAGCGCACAAAGCAGCAGCGTGCGGTTGGAGATGCTCTTCGAGCCGGGCAGCCGCACCGTGCCCGCCATGCGGGCGACCGGCGCGAGATCGAGGTGGTCCATCGCGACCGCAGCTTGGACGCCGGCTAGACCTCGTCGCCGCCGCGGGTGCGCTCGAGCCAGCTCTCGCGTGCGCTCCGCGCCCGCTCGAACAAGCGCAGCAGCGCCTGGCCGTCGGCCGCTGCCAGCAGCGCGTCGACGCGGCGGAGCTCCGCGGTATAGGCGGTAAGCTCGCCGCGCAGCGCATCCCGATTGGCGAGACAAACGTCGCGCCACATCTCCGCCTGGCTGCCCGCAAGGCGCGTGAAATCGCGCAGCCCGCTGCCGGCAAAGGCGAAGTATTCGTCGCCATCCGGTCGCGCGGCGAGTTCGGCCATCAGCGCGAACGCCAGCGCATGCGGCAGGTGGCTGACCGCCGCGAAGATGACGTCATGGCGCAGCGGGTCGAGCTCACGCACCAGCGCGCCACATTGCGTCCAGCACGCCTTCACTCGGGAGAGTGCGTCGGGCGCGGTCTCGGCGAGCGGCGTGAGCACGACCTGCTTGTCGCGAAACAGCGCCTCGAATGCCGCCGTTGCCCCTGAATGTTCGGTGCCGGCGATCGGATGCCCCGGCACAAAGCGCGGCAGCGCATCGCCGAGGGCGCCCCGCGCCGCGGCGATCACGTCGCGCTTGGTGCTGCCAGCATCGGTGATCACCGTATGCGCGCCGAGCCTGGGCGCGATCGCGGCGAAGAGCGAGGGCATTTGTCCCACCGGCGTGGCCAGCAACACCAGATCGGCGTCGGCGAGCTCGTCGGTCCAGGCCTGGTCGAGCGAGACGGCGCAGTCGATGATGCCGCGACGCTCGGCGGCGAGGAGGTTCTCCCGGCTGCGGCCCACGCCGACGACCCGTGCCGTCGTCCCGGAACGCTTCAGCGCCAGGGCGAACGAGCCGCCGATGAGGCCCACGCCGAGGACGACCAGTTTCCCGATGCGCTCGGCCGTCATCGGCCCAGCGCCGATCGCAGCGCGCTCAGGAAGCGCTGGTTTTCTGCTTCCAGCCCGACCGTGACGCGCAGGTGCTGCGGCAAGCCGTAATTGGCCACCGGCCGCACGATCACGCCCTGGCGCAGCAGGCGTTCGTAGACCACCGTCGCCTCGCCAACGTCGATGAGCAGGAAATTGCCGTGCGACGGGACATAGCCCACCCCCATCACGTCGAGCGCGGCGGCGAGTTGGCGCAACCCGGTGCGGTTCAGAGCGGCGCTTTCGGACACGTACTCGACGTCCGCTAGCGCCGCCAGCGCCGCCGCCTGGGCCACCGAATTGACGTTGAACGGCTGGCGCACGGCATTGAGCAGGGCGGCCACCGCAGCGTCCATCAGGCCGTAGCCGATGCGCAGCCCGGCAAGCCCGTAGGCCTTGGAAAACGTGCGCGAGACGATCAGGTTGGGGTGCTCGCCTAGCCAGGTGGCGCTGTGCGAACGCTGCGCCGTCTCGAGGTACTCGTCATAGGCCTCGTCGAGCACCACCACTACCTCGCGCGGCACCGCGGTGAGAAACGCCTTGACCTCGGCGGAGGGCAACCAGGTCCCGGTAGGGTTGTTCGGATTGGCGATGAAAACGACGCGGGTGCGCGGCGTGATCGCAGCCTGCATGGCATCGAGGTCGTGGCCGTAAGCGCGCGCAGGAACCTCGATTCCGGTCGCCCCGCGCGCCTGAACCGCCAGCGGATAGACGGCAAAGGCGTGCTCGGCGTAAACGGCGTGATCGCCCGGACGGAGGAAGGCCTGCGCCGCGAGCTCGAGCACGTCGTTGGAGCCGTTACCGAGCACGATCTGCTCCCGCGCGACACCCAGCCGCGCCGTGAGCGCGCTCTTAAGCGCGAAGCCGTTGCCATCCGGATAGCGCGTGACCTCGGCGGCGGCGGTCGCAATCGCCGCCCGCACCCGCGGACTGGGCCCGCGCGGATTTTCGTTCGAGGCGAGCTTGATGATCGAGGCCTCGGCAAGCCCGTATTCTCGCGCCAGCTCGTCGATCGGCTTGCCCGGGACATAAGGCGCGATGCGGCGGACATATTCGGGTGCCTGGGCGGCTACGCCTGCGCTCGTATTCGTGCGCGCGGCCTCGCCGGGCGGGAACGTCGGCTTCGGTTTCACGCCACGGCCGCCGGATAGGAGCCCAACAGCTTCAGATACGGCGCGCGCAGGCGCAGGTCGGCGAGTGCCGCGGCGACGGGCGGATCCTCCTGGTGGCCCTCGAGGTCGACGAAAAACAGGTACTCCCACAAGCCGGTGCGCGCCGGGCGCGACTCGAGCCGCGACATGCTCACGCCGTGCTGGGCGAATGGCTCGAGCAGCGCCACCATCGCGCCGGGCTTGTTCTGCGCCGCCATCACCAGCGAGGTTTCATCCTTGCCCGAGGGAGGCACGGCGTGGCCCCCGAGCACCCAGAAGCGGGTCGTATTGTTCGGCTCGTCTTCGATGTGCGCGGCCAGGATGTCGAGGCCATAGATCGCGGCCGCGGCTTCGGCCGCGATCGCCGCCGCACCGCGCTCGGCCGCTGCCAGTCGCGCCGCCTCGGCGTTGCTGGCGACGGCAACGCGCGCGGCCGCCGGCAACTGGCGAGCGAGCCACTGCACGCATTGCGACAGCGACTGCGCATGGGCGTAGACCTTGGTCACGGCATCGAGCGCGGTGTCCTTGGCGAGCAGATTCTGCTGGATGCGCAGCTTGATCTCGCCCACGATCGTCAACGGCGTCTGGCACATCAGATCGAGCGTGCGGCCCACCGCGCCTTCGGTGGAGTTCTCCACCGGCACGAGCGCATAGTCGGTACGCCCTGCTTCGGCGGCGCGGAACACCTCGTCGATCGAGGCGCAGGCTTCGGCCGCCACGGCGTCGCCGAAGTGTCGGGTGAGCGCCGCGTGGCTGAAGGTTCCGGCGGGGCCTAAGTAGGCCACGGAGAGCTTCTGCTCCAGCGCCAGGCAGGCGGACATAATTTCGCGAAAGACGCGGCCGACTGCCGCGTCGGAAAGCGGTCCCGGGTTATGCGCTTGGACGTGGCGCAGGACCTGCGCTTCGCGCTCGGGCCGGTAGGCCGAACCGTCCTTGAGCGCGCCGATCGCCTGCGCCTGGCGCGCGCGCTCGGAGAGCAGCCGCAGCAGCTCGCGATCGAGCGCATCGATGGCGGCACGGTAGCGGCTCAAATCCGCTTCGCTGTTGCGCTTGTCGTCATTGGCCATGAGTTACTCACCACGGGGCCCGGCCCCGCGCGGCGCTCGCTGGCGCCGGCGCTACTCCCCGTTCCCGTTGTCTTCCTCGGTCTCGACCACCCGCTCGAGCCCGGCGAGCTTCTCGCCGTCGCCGAGGTTGATTAGCGTCACGCCCTGCGTCGAGCGTCCCATTTCGCGGATCGATTTGACCTGGGTGCGGATGAGCACGCCACCGGTGGAAATGAGCATGACTTCGTCGTCCGCACGCACCAGCGCCGCCGCGACAACCTGTCCGTTGCGGCCGCTCTGCTGGATGGCGATCATGCCCTTGCTACCGCGCCCGTGACGGGTGTACTCGACGATCGGCGTGCGCTTGCCGAAGCCGTTCTCGGTCGCCGTCAGCACCGATTGCTCCTCGTCGACGGCCACGAGCATGCTAATCACGCGCTGCCCCTTCGAAAGCTGCATACCGCGCACGCCGTGCGCGCCGCGCCCCATCGGGCGCACGTCAGTTTCCTCGAAGCGTACCGCCTTGCCCGCGGAGCTGAACAGCATGACGTCGTGTTTGCCATCGGTGAGCTCCGCGCCCACCAGGAAGTCGCCGTCATCGAGATCGACGGCGATGATTCCCGATGGTCGCGGGCGCGAGAATTCGGACAGCGGCGTCTTTTTCACCGTCCCGTGTGCCGTGGCCATGAATACGAAGCGGTCGTCGACGAATTCCTTCACCGGCAGGATCGCGGTGATCTTCTCATGCTCGAGCAGCGGCACGAGGTTCACGATCGGCTTGCCGCGCGACACGCGGCTGCCCTGCGGCACGTTGTAGACCTTGAGCCAGTACACCCGGCCGCGGTTGGAAAAGCAGAGGATGAAGTCGTGCGTGTTGGCGATAAACAGATGATCGATGAAATCATCCTCTTTGGTCGCCGCCGCTTGCTTGCCCCGGCCGCCGCGACGCTGGGCGCGGTACTCGGCAACCGGTTGCGCCTTCATGTAACCGCCGTGCGAGAGCGTGACCACCATCTCCTCGGGCGCGATCAGGTCCTCGATCGACAGGTCGATGCCCTGGGCGACGATCTCGGAGCGACGCTTGTCGCCGAAGCTCTCCCGTATCGACTTGAGCTCATCGCCGACGATCGTGGTCACGCGCGCCGGCCGCGCCAGCACGTCGAGCAGATCCACGATCTGCCCCATCACCTCGCGGTATTCGTCGATGAGCTTGCCTTGCTCGAGACCGGTCAGCCGGGCGAGCCGCAGCTCGAGGATGGCCTGCGCCTGCGCATCGGACAGGTTGTAGCCGGGAGGGTCACGATCCTGCCAGCCGAACTCCGGCGCGAGGCCCTCCGGACGCGCGGCTTCGGCGGCCGCACGCTTGAGCATCTCTTCCACCAGCGCCGAGCGCCAGCGCCGGGAGAGCAGCGCGGTCTTCGCATCGGCTGGCGTCGGCGCAGCCTTGATCAGGGCGATGATCTCGTCGACGTTGGACAACGCCACCGCGAGCCCTTCGAGCGTGTGCCCCCGCTCGCGCGCACGGGTGAGCTCGTAGCGGGTCCGGCGCACCACCACCTCGCGCCGGTGGGTGAGAAAGTGCTCCAGGAACTGCTTCAGGTTGAGCAGCCGCGGCTGGCCGTCGACTAGCGCCACCATGTTCATGCCGAAGCTGTCCTGCAGCTGCGTCAGCTTGAACAGGTTGTTGAGGATGATGTCGGCGATTTCGCCGCGGCGCAGCTCGATGACCACGCGCATCCCCGACTTGTCGGATTCGTCGCGCAGCTCGGCGATGCCGTCGAGCTTCTTGTCGCGCACCAGTTCGCCGATGCGGCCGAGCAGCGTCGACTTGTTCACCTGATAGGGAATCTCGTCGACGATGATCGCCTGGCGGTTGCCGCGCTCCAGATCCTCGATGTGGGTGCGCGCACGGATCACCACGCGGCCGCGCCCGGTGCGATAGCCTTCGCGCACACCCTCGGTGCCGAAAATGATGCCCGCGGTCGGGAAATCCGGCGCCGGCACGTGCTCGATCAATTCGTCGACCGTGACCTCGGGGTTGTCGAGCAGCGCCAGGCACCCGGTGACGATCTCGGACAGGTTGTGTGGCGGGATGTTGGTGGCCATGCCTACCGCGATTCCCGACGAGCCGTTGATGAGCAGGTTCGGGATGCGCGTTGGCAGAACCGTGGGTTCCTGCTCCTTGCCGTCGTAATTGGGCGCGAAATCGACCGTTTCCTTGTCGATGTCGGCGAGCATTTCGGCGGTGATTTTCTGCAGCCGGCACTCGGTATAGCGGTAGGCTGCGGGCGCGTCGCCGTCGACCGAGCCAAAATTGCCCTGGCCGTCAATGAGCGGGTAGCGCAGGGAGAATTCCTGCACCATGCGCACCAGCGCCTCGTAGGTCGCGCTGTCGCCGTGGGGGTGGTACTTGCCCAGCACGTCGCCAACCACCCGCGCGCACTTGACGTAGGGGCGGTTCCAGACCGTATTGGCCTCGTGCATGGCAAAAAGGACCCGGCGATGGACCGGTTTTAGGCCGTCGCGCACGTCCGGCAGGGCCCGCCCGACGATCACGCTCATGGCGTAATCGAGGTAGGAATGCCGCATTTCGGCCTCGAGGCTGACCGGAAGGGTTTCTTTAGCGAACTGCTCCATCAGGGAAGGCGGTCTTTATTCGTTGAAAGAATGCAAAGCGCAGCGAACCCGATCGCCTTGGCGCCGGGGTGCAGAAGCCCCTTCCAGCGCCGTTGGCCCTCGACATGGCGCCGCGAGCGGAAAATGTTGCAGTTTATCATGACCGTTGTATTCGCGCGACACTGTTCAGCTTCTTGTTGCGGGAATCTTTGCAGGGGCAATAATCCCTATGCTATATTGAAGCGCAAAGCGCGCTTGGCCCTCTGCGGCATCAATCAGAGCAGCTGTTTCAGTTCAAAAGAAGCGGGTAGCCACGATAACTTTAAGCAAAGGGGTGAAACTGATGAAACTTCGTCTGATTGCAACCATAGTGACCGGCGCGGCAGCAGCCACGCTATGGTCCGCAGCGTTTGGCCAGGCCAATCCCCAGAACAGTGGCTACGTCCTGTTTGGCTACGGCAAGCCCGATGCCAATATCTGGCGCAGTGGCTCCTATGGCGGCAAGCCGGGGATAAACGATACGCTGTGCTGGAGAACCGGTTACTGGACGCCGGCGATGGCGATCGTGGAATGCGACCCGGATCTGGTGCCCAAGCCGCCCGCGCCACCGCCCGCGGCGCCGCCTGCGCCGCCTCCCCCGCCGCCGCCGGCCCCGCCGCCCGCGCCGGGACTGCAGAAGATGACGCTCGCGGCCACGGCACTGTTCGACTTTGACAAGGCCGTGTTGAAGCCCGAGGGTAAGGCGAAGATCGACGCCGAGGTACTGTCGAAGATCAACCAGGTGAGCAAACTCGAACTCGTGCTGGTCACCGGTCACACCGACCGGATCGGTACGCAGGCCTACAACCAGAAGCTCTCCGAGCGCCGTGCTGACGCGGTGCGCGATTACCTGGTGTCGAAGGGTGTCCCCAAGGACAAGATCGAAACCCTCGGCATGGGTAAGACGCAACCGGTTCCGGGCGTAGTCTGCAACCAGCCCTATCCGAAGGAACGCAAGGCGCTCATCGCATGCCTGGCGCCGGACCGTCGCGTCGAGGTCGAAGTCAAGGGCGAGATAATTATCAAGAAATAACGTCTCTCGTTGCACTGCAAAAGCCCCGCCCTCGCGCGGGGCTTTTTTCTACCCCATGCCCATCGCGATCGATCTTCGCCTCGACCCCCGCTGGATCGTTCCGGTCGAGCCCGCCGGCGTGCTCGAGCAGCACGCGCTTCTGGTCGACGCCGGGCGCATCGTCGCGCTCCTGCCCGCGGCGACGGCGGAGCGCGACTACGTCGCCCGCGAACGGGTGGTGCTGCCGACGCACGTGCTGCTGCCGGGCCTGGTCAACGCGCACACCCACGCCGCGATGACCCTGCTGCGCGGCATCGCCGACGACGTGCCGCTCAAGACCTGGCTCGAGGAGCACATCTGGCCGCGCGAGGCGCGCTTTCTGTCGCCCGAGTTCGTCTACGACGGCAGCCTCATCGCCGCAGGCGAAATGCTGCGCGGCGGGGTGACCTGCTGTGGCGACCAGTATTTCTTTCCCGACGCCGCCGCGCGCGCGTATCGCCAGAGCGGCATGCGCGCCCTTATCGGCTTGCCGGTGCTCGACTTTCCCACCCCGTATGCCGCCGATGCGCAGGCCTACCTGGAGGCGGGCCTCGCCGTGCGCGATGCGTGGAAGCACGAGGCGAAGCTCGCCTTCGCCTTGGCGCCGCATGCGCCTTACACCGTGGGCGATTCAAGCTGGGAAAAGATCGTCGTCTATGCACGCCAGCTCGATCTGCCGATTCAGACGCATCTGCAGGAGACGCGCGCCGAGCTCGAGCAGAGCCTGCAAAGCCACGGCATGAGTCCCTTGGCCCGACTCGATCGTCTCGGCGCGACCGGATCGAATTTCATCGCCGTGCACGCGGTGCACCTGGTCGATTCCGACCTGGAGGTCCTTGCCCGGCAAGGCTGCCAGGTGGTGCATTGTCCGACATCGAACCTGAAGCTCGCGAGCGGCCTGGCGCCGGTGGTGAGACTGCAGGCTCGCGGCATCAATGTGGCGCTGGGCAGCGACGGCGCAGCGAGCAACAACCGCCTCGACGTGCTCGCGGAAATGCGCCTCGCCTCCCTGCTGGCCAAGGTCACGACCGGCGATGCGGCCGCGCTGCCGGCCGCAACCGCGCTGCGCATGGCAACCTTGGGCGGGGCGATCGCGCTCGGCCTCGAAGCAGAAATCGGCTCGCTGCAACCGGGCAAGCAGGCCGACGCCATTAGCGTGGATCTCGCCGCGTTCCAGCACCTGCCCTGCTACGACCCGCTTTCGCACCTGGTGCACGTCGCCGGGCGCGACCAGGTGAGCGACGTGTGGATCGGCGGGCAACGCCTGGTGAAGGCGGGCCTCCTGTCCACGCTCGATGCGGCCGATTTGGCCGCCCGCGCGAGGCTCTGGCAGGATCGCCTGCAGAGCGGCTGACGTTAGCCGTCTATACTTCGCCCATGCAGAATGTCGATCCGGCCGAGCTCGCGAAGTTCAGCGCGCTGTCGCACCGCTGGTGGGATCCGAACAGCGATTTCAAACCGCTGCACGACATCAATCCGCTGCGCCTGGATTACATCGCGCGCCGCAGTCAGGGCCTCTCGGGGAAGACCGCGCTCGATGTCGGCTGCGGCGGCGGCATCCTCGCCGAGGCCATGGCGGCCGCCGGCGCGACCGTTACCGGCATCGATCTGTCGGACAAGGCACTCGCCGTGGCGCAGCTGCATCAACTCGAGTCTGGTGTCGCGGTTGACTACCGGCTCATCGCCGCGGAAGCGCTCGCCGCGGAGCGGCCCGGCAGCTTCGATGTCGTCACCTGCATGGAGATGCTCGAACACGTGCCGCAGCCGGCGTCGACGGTCGCCGCCTGCGCCACGCTGGCGAAGCCGGGCGGACTGGTCGTGTTCGCGACCATCAACCGCAATCTGAAGGCGTATCTGTTCGCGGTCATCGGCGGCGAATACGTGCTCCGACTGCTGCCGCGCGGCACGCACGACTACGCGCGCTTCATCAAGCCCTCGGAGCTCGCCACCTTCGCCCGGCGGGCCGGGCTCGAGGCCGACGAGGTGACCGGCATGACCTACAACCCGCTCACCGGAAGCTACCGGCTCGAGGCGGATACGGCAGTCAATTACATTGCCACCTTTCGCCGCGACCGGTAACGGCAACTCGCTCGCCCGCCCGCGCCCGTTGCCCGTGCGCGCGGTCCTGTTCGATCTCGACGGCACGCTCGCCGACACGGCCGGTGACCTCGCCGCGGCGCTCAACCGCGTCCGCGCCGATCGCCATCTGCCGCCGCTGCCCGTCGCGGCGCTGCGCCCGCACGCATCCGACGGCAGCCGTGGCCTGCTCGGCGTCGGCCTCGGCGTGACGCACGAGGATCCGCACTGGGAAGCGCTCAAAGATGCGTTCCTGAGCTATTACGCAGCGGCGCTGGCGGTGCACACGCAACTGTTTGCCGATGGCCTGCGCGTGCTCTCCGAGATCGAGCGCCGGGGACTTGCCTGGGGTATCGTGACCAACAAGGCCGCGCGCTTCGCCCTGCCGCTGCTCGAGCACCTCGCCTTGGCCTCACGCGCGGACGTGATCGTATGCGGCGACACCACCGCAAAAACCAAACCGCACCCGGCGCCGCTGCTGCATGCCGCGGACCGGCTCGGTCTCGTCCCGACTGACTGCGTTTACGTCGGTGACGCCGAGCGCGACGTGGCCGCCGCGCGTGCCGCCGGCATGGCAGCGCTGGTCGCGCGCTACGGCTATATCGCAGCGGAGCTAACGCCGGAAGCGTGGGCGCCGGACGGATTCATCGCCTCGCTCGAGGGCGTGCTCGATTGGCTTCCCGCCAGCGCCAAGCCTCAGGCCGGGCAGGCACCGGCGTTAAGGTAGAGCCACTGCTGCGGCTTGTCGTCGCGCATGCCGGATACCCATACCGGCTGGCTGCGCGTGAGCGGCTTGAGGACCGTCGCGCCGATGTCGTCGGGAATCGCCAACGCAATGCCGTTGGCGTGGTCGACGCGATCGCCGTTGCGCAGGCCCATCATGCCGGCGAAGCCGCTCTGATCGCGAACGATGAGTCCGCCGGCGACCGGCTGCAGCAGAGCCTTCCAGGTATCCGGCGTGCCGATCATGCCCGACAGAAGCTCGGCATTGAGCCGGATCACCGGCCCGGCGAAGCCTGCGGGCGCGGCGCAGCCTGCGCTCTTGCCGCTGCTCGCCGTGGCAATGGCCGGCTGCGCTTTGTCGGCCTGCCCCGCGCCACGCAACACGACCGCGCGCCGCACCCCGCCCTCGACCAGGGTCACGCCACCGGGCTGCACCGACTCCAGGCGCACACCCGGCGCAGCTTCGCTGCCGGCCGCGACGAACAGCGCGCCGCGCGCGCCGGCGCGAAACAAGGCATAACCCCGACCGTCACGCTGCGCAAACACGCCGAGCAAGCGGAGATCACCAGCGGCTGCCGCGGGCTCGCTCGCCGCCACGCTTTTGGCGGCCGTGGCGCCGAACAGGTGTGCTTCGGCGATGCGGCGGGAGAAGTCGCCGTCGGCCACGCGCGGCGCAATGCTCACCGGCGTCGGACCAAACCAGCGCCAGCCCCAGTGCGCGAGCACCAGCGCGAGCAGCGCGAGCGCGACGAGCAGGAAAGCGCCGGAGAGGATCCTCCAGCGCCACGGCACGACGCCAGCGGTCGCGTATGATTCGGCTTCGCTCACGTTTTTTCCCGCACCGTTGAATCCGCAGCTTGCACGTTTGCAACCGTATCCGTTCGAGCGGCTGCGGGCGCTGTTTGGCGGCGTCACGCCGAACCCGGGTAAGCCGCCGATCAATCTTTCACTCGGCGAACCCAAACATCCCACGCCCGCGCTGCTGCAAGACGCGCTTGCGCGCGGCGTGAAGGGCCTGGCGAATTATCCCACAACGGCCGGCACGCCCGCGCTGCGCGAGGCGATCGCCGCATGGCTCAAACGCCGGCATCGATTGCAGGCGCTCGAGGCACAGACCCAGGTGCTGCCGGTGCTCGGCAGCCGCGAAGCGCTGTTCGCCTTCGCCCAGACGGTCATCGACGCGAGCCGTGTCGGCGCCACGGTGATCGTGCCCAATCCGTTCTACCAGATCTACGAAGGCGCGGCGCTGCTCGCGGGGGCCACGCCGTTCTGCGTCAACAGCCTTGCGGCCAACGGCTACGCGGCGCAATGGGCCGAGGTACCGGAAACGATCTGGCAGCGTACCCAGCTCCTCTATGTCTGCTCACCCGACAACCCGACCGGGCGGGTGATCGGGCAGGAAGAATGGCGCGCGCTGTTCGAGCTGTCGGACCGCCATGGCTTCATCATCGCCGCCGACGAGTGCTACTCGGAGATCTACTTCGACGAAGCGAAGCCTCCGCTCGGCGCCCTGGCCGCGGCGCAGGCGCTCGGGCGCGACGGCTATCCGCGGTTGATTACCTTCGGCAGCCTGTCCAAGCGCTCCAATGCGCCGGGTTTGCGCTCCGGTTACGTCGCCGGCGACGCCGAGCTGGTCAAGGCGTTTCTGCTCTACCGCACCTATCACGGCTCGGCGATGTCGCCGGCGGTCGCGGCGGCAAGTCTCGCCGCATGGAACGACGAAGCGCACGTGCGGGCGAACCGCGCGCAATACGCGCAGAAATTCGCGCTGCTCACCCCGCGCGTGGCGGCGGTGTGTCCGACGCAGCAGCCGGACGCGGCCTTCTATCTCTGGGCTCGGGTTGCCGACGACGACGCCGATTTCGCCCGGCGCCTGTACGCCGACGAGGCGGTGCAGGTTCTGCCCGGCAGTTATCTGGCGCGAGAAGCCGGCGGCGTGAATCCTGGCCGCGGCTACATCCGCATGGCGCTGGTGGCCGAGTTGGACGAGTGCACCGAGGCGGTCGAGCGCCTGGTGCGCTTCGCCCGCCGCGGCTAGGCCTTTCACGGCCGCCTCGCCCCCAAGGGCGCCGTTTTGTCGCGTCGGGGCACGCCCTGTCGCGCATTTCGGGACCGGTCAGGGCGGCGCGTACAATCCGCGCCATGACCCATGCAAGTGCACTGTCAAACGACCGTTCCAGCGCCTGGTGGACGCCCCTCTTCGCCGGCTTCCGCGGCGTCTCCTGGCTCTCCGTCGGCCTGATCGTGGCAATCAACACTGGCGTCGCCGCGGTCCTCTACATCGAAGAGACGCGCGCCTTCTGGCATCCCTTGATCACCGCGCAATGCTGCGGCCTGTCGATCGCCTACGCAGTCAACGCGGCCGCCCCCTGGGACAAGTCGCACCCGGTGTGGCGCTTGATCGGCGCGGTAGTCATCGGAAGCACCATCGGGCTCACCTTGGTTTTCGCGATCAAGGGCTACCTGATCGGCGACGAACACTACCGCCTCGGGACCGGGTTGATCAACACGCATCTGCTCGGCTGGACCCTGTTTTCGTCCTGCCTCATGGGCACGTTTTTCAGCCTCTTCTTCATGCTCAAGTTCCAGGAAGCGAGGGCGCGTGCGCAGATGCTCAAGGCGGACGCCGACCGAAACATGCTGTCCAAGCAGGCGATCGAAGCGGAACTCAAGCTGATGCAGGCGCAGGTCGAGCCGCATTTCCTGTTTAACACGTTGGCCTCGGTGCAGTTCCTGACCGAGACCGATCCGCCCAAGGCGAACATGATGCTCGGGCACCTGCTCGACTACCTGCGCGCCGCGCTGCCGCAGCTGCGTTCGGACAGCACCACGCTCGGCCAGGAAATCGACCTCGCGCAGGCTTATCTTTCGATCATGCAGATGCGCATGGGCCCGCGTCTGTCATTGCACATCGATGTACCGGCGGAGCTGCGCGCGCACCGGTTCCCTCCGATGCTGCTGATGTCGGTGGTGGAGAACGCCATCAAGCACGGGCTCGAGCCGCGCGCCGAGGGCGGCACGATCCGCCTCGAGGCGCGGCACAGAGGCAACACGCTGGCGGTGGCGGTCGTCGACGACGGACGCGGCCTGCGCGACAAGATCGGCAACGGCGTGGGCCTGACCAACCTGCGCGGGCGCTTGCAGGCGCTCTACGCGGCGAGAGCGCGCTTTGTCCTGGAAGAGGTTGAACCGCACGGGGCGCGGGCGACGATCGAGATTCCCTTCGATGACCAGCCGCAGTAGGCAGCCTACGGCGCTCATTGCCGAGGACGAACCCCTGCTGCGCGCCCAGCTGCGCAACCGGCTCACCCAGGCCTGGCCCGAGCTCGCCGTGGTCGCCGAAGCGGAGAATGGCGAGCAGGCGCTCGCCCTGCAGCGCGAACTCGAGCCGGACATCGCATTTCTCGACGTCCGCATGCCGGTGAAATCGGGGCTCGAGGTCGCCGAAGCGCTCGCCGGCGCCTGTCACGTCGTGTTCGTCACTGCCTACGACGAGTATGCGGTGACCGCCTTCGAGCAGGGCGCGGTCGACTATGTCCTCAAGCCGGCCACGCCCGAGCGTGTCGCCAAAGTCGTGTCGCGTCTCAAAGAGCGCCTTGACCGGCCGCCGGCGGACCTCGCCACCGTCCTGGCGCAACTCGAGGCGCGCGAAGCGGGTGGCGCGCTGAAATGGGTCAAGGCCTCGCTCGGTGCCTCGATGCGACTCATTCCGGTCGACGAGGTCCTCTACTTTCACGCCGAGGACAAGTACACCAAAGTCGTCACCGCCGAGGGCGAGGCGCTGATCCGCAAGACGATCAAGGAGCTCTTCGACGAACTCGACACGGAGCTCTTCTGGCAGGTCCATCGCGGCACCATCGTCAACCTGCGCGCCATCGCGCGCGTCGACCGCGACTACCGTGACCAGCCGGTCATCATCCTCAAGGCGCGCCCGGAGAAGCTTGTCGTCAGCCGCACCTTTGCCCACCTGTTCAAGGCGATGTAGCAGCGCCGCGCCGTGTTTGTGGCCGGCCAGGAGGCGGCCCTAAGGCCCTTGCCCGGAGCACCGCCGAACCCGAGCAGGTAAAATGCGAGCTCTGCCCGCA
Organism: Casimicrobiaceae bacterium; assembly: GCA_035939595.1. Taxonomy (GTDB): domain Bacteria; phylum Pseudomonadota; class Gammaproteobacteria; order Burkholderiales; family Casimicrobiaceae; genus PALSA-1003. The sequence goes on along the minus strand of DASZFQ010000087.1, from coordinate 24,694 downwards.
TGGGCCGCGAAGCAAAACCCGATGAGCAGTCTGCAATCGACTATCGACGCCGCCTGGGAACGGCGCAGCGAGCTCTCGCCGCAATCGGTCGCCGCCGAAGTACGCCAGGCGGTGGAGAGCGCAATCGACGAACTCGATTCCGGCCGCCTGCGCGTGGCGCAAAAAGTCAATGGCGAGTGGACCACGCAGCAGTGGCTGAAGAAAGCCGTCCTGCTGTCGTTTCGCCTTGCCGACAACGTCCCCCTGGGGGTGTCGGCGCCCGACGCCCCTTTCGCCTTCTACGACAAGGTTCCGACCAAGTTCGCCCGCTTTGACGCCCTCGCCTTCGCCACCGCCGGGGTGCGCGTCGTGCCCCCCGCGGTGGCACGCCATGGCGCCTACATCGCTCGTAACGTCGTGCTCATGCCCTCATACGTCAACATCGGCGCCTATGTCGACGAGGGCACGATGGTCGATACCTGGGCGACCGTAGGCTCCTGCGCCCAGATCGGCAAGGGCGTTCACCTTTCCGGCGGCGTCGGCATCGGCGGGGTGCTTGAACCGTTGCAGGCGAACCCCACCATCATTGAGGATAACTGTTTCATTGGCGCCCGGTCCGAGGTGGTCGAGGGCGTGATCGTCGAGGAGAATTCGGTGTTGGGAATGGGAGTGTTCATCGGCCAGAGCACCAAGATTTACGATCGTGCGACCGGTCGGGTCGGCTACGGCCGTGTCCCGGCGGGGTCCGTGGTCGTCGCCGGCAGCCTGCCCTCGAACGAGGGCAACTGCCAGCTCTACTGCGCGGTCATCGTCAAGCAGGTCGACGCCAAGACCCGCGCCAAAACCAGCATCAACGAGCTGTTGCGCAGCTGACGCCATGTCCGTGTCACTCAAATCCGCCGAAGATGTCGCCAAGATGCGCGTCGCCGGCGCCCTTGCCGCCGAGGTGCTCGACTATATCGCGCCCCGCGTTGTCGCCGGCGTGACCACCGCCGAGCTCGACGCGCTCTGCCACGCCTACATGGTCGGCGTCCAGAACACCATCCCCGCACCGCTGCACTATGCGCCGCCGGGGTATCAACCGTTTCCGGCCTCGATCTGCACCTCGGTAAACCACGTCGTCTGTCACGGGATCCCAGGCGACAAGAAACTCAAGAGCGGAGATATCGTCAATATCGACGTCACCGTCATCAAGGACGGGTTTCATGGTGACACCAGCCGCATGTTCTACGTCGGCGCGCCGCCGATCCAGGCACGGCGCCTGTGCGAGGTCACCTACGAAGCGATGTGGCGCGGCATCCGCACGGTCGCCCCGGGGGCGCATCTGGGCGACATCGGCGCGACCATTCAGCACCACGCGGAAGGCCACGGCTTCTCCATCGTGCGCGAGTTCTGCGGTCACGGCATCGGCCGCCAGTTCCACGAGGAACCGCAGGTACTCCACTACGGCCGCCCGGGCACGGGGTTGAAATTGCAGCCGGGCATGGTGTTCACCATCGAGCCCATGATCAACGCCGGCAGGCCCGGCATCCGCTGCCTGGCCGATGGCTGGACGGTCGTCACCGCCGATCACAGCCTGTCAGCGCAATGGGAGCACACTGTCCTGGTGACCGACAGCGGCTACGAGGTGTTGACCGTTTCGCCGGGGGCACCGCCGCCGGCGCCGAGCTAGGGGCGCCTGCCTTGAGCACTGCCCTTGCTCCGGCCGCGAACCGCGCTGCCGACACGGCCGCTGCGCCCTGGAAGCGCGAACTCGACGCCGGCCAGCGCGAACTGGAGGCCGCCTATCGCGCCGGGCTGCGGCCACGGCGACTGCTCGCCGCCCAGGCGCGGCTGACCGACCGGGTCCTGCGCGGCCTCTGGACTGAGATTGCCCCGCCGCCAGGCCTGGCGCTCGTCGCCGTCGGCGGCTACGGGCGCGGCGAGCTGTTTCCCCATTCGGACGTCGATGTCGTACTGCTGCTGCCCCGACCGCTCGCGGCCATGGCCGAGACCACGGCGTCCTGCATCGAGCGCTTCATCGGCCTGCTGTGGGACACGGGTCTGGAGATCGGCCACAGCGTGCGCACCGTTGACGAATGCGAAGCCGAGATGGAGGGCAACGCGGTAAGCCGCACCAGCCTCCTCGAGCGCCGGCTGCTCGCCGGTTCGCGTGCGCTCTACGCGCGCTTCGGACGTCGCTTCGAGGCCACGCTTGACGTGCGCAGCTTCTACGAGGCCAAGGCGCTGGAGCAGCAGCAGCGGCACCTGCGCTACCAGGACACGGCGTACAACCTTGAGCCGAACCTCAAGGAGAGTCCCGGCGGCCGGCGCGATATGCAGACCATCCTGTGGATCGCGCGCGCGGCAGGCTTCGGACACACCTGGCGCGAGCTCGCCGCGCGCGGGTTGATGACCGCCGCCGAAGCGCGCGAACTGACACGCAACGAAACGCTCATCGACGACCTGCGCATCCGCCTGCACTACCTCGCGCGCCGGCGCGAGGATCGCCTGGTGTTCGACCTGCAGAGCGCGCTGGCGAGCGAGCTGGGGCTGAGCGACACGCCCTCGCGGCGCGCCTCCGAGCAGCTCATGCAGCGCTACTATCGCGCCGCCAAGTCAATCCGTCAGCTCAACGTCATCCTGCTGCAGAACCTGCACGCGCGCCTGTTTCCGGCGGAGGTCAAGGCGCATGCCATCGACGCCGATTTCCAGGCCGTCGACGAGTTGCTCGACATCCGCGACGATGAGCTCTTCGCCAAGCGGCCGGGGGCGATCCTCGACAGTTTCCTCACCCTGCAGCGGCATCCGGAGCTCAAGGGCATGTCGGCGCCGACCCTGCGCGCGCTCTGGCGCCACCGCAAGCGCGTCGACGCCGCATTCCGCCGCGATCCGGAAAATCGCGCCCGCTTCCTCGCCATCCTGCGCCAGCCGCACGGCGTGACCCACGAGCTGCGGCGGATGAACCAGTACGGGATCCTCGGCCGCTACATCCCAGCCTACGGGCGCATCGTCGGCCAGATGCAGCACGACCTTTATCACGTCTACACCGTCGACGAGCATATCCTGATGGTGATTCGCAACCTGCGCCGATTCACCGAGTCCCAGCACGGGCACGAGTATCCGCTCTGCTCGCGCCTGATCGCGGATTTCGCGCGGCCCGAGGTGCTCTATGTCGCCGCCTTGTTTCACGACATCGCCAAGGGACGCGGCGGCAACCATTCCCGGCTCGGGGCGATCGACGCGCGGCGCTTCTGCCGCCAGCACGGGCTGGCCACGGCGGACACGAATCTCGTGGGCTGGCTCGTGGCAAAGCACCTGTCGATGTCGCTCACCGCCCAGAAGCAGGACCTAAGCGACCCGGCGGTGATCGCGGCGTTCGCGGCGAAGGTCCGCACCGAAAGGCGCCTGGCTGCTCTCTACCTGCTGACCGTCGCGGACATCCGCGGCACCAGCCCGCGGGTGTGGAACGCCTGGAAGGCGAAACTGCTCGAGGATCTGTTTCACGCCGCGCGGGCACGGCTGACCGGGCGTGCCACGCCTGCGACCCTGGACGACAGCCTGGAGGCGCGCCGGATCGAGGCGGCGCGGCAGCTGCGCCTCTATGCCATCCCCGACGGCGCCGAGCAGGCGCTGTGGCGACAGCTCGACGGCGTGTACTTCCAGCGCCACAGCGCCGACGAGATCGCCTGGCACGCGCGCCAGCTCTACTTTCGCGTCGACGGCCAGGAGCCTGTGGTCAGGGCGCGGTTGTCACGCTCCGGTGCCGGGCTGCAGGTCATGATCTACCTGCCCGACCAGAAGGAGCTCTTCGCGCGCCTCTGCGGTTTCTTCGGCAAGGCGCGGCTGTCGATCCTCGACGCGAAGATTCACACCACGGGCCACGGCTACGCGCTCGATACCTTCCTGGTGCACGATCCGTTCAGCGCCCATGCCGCGTACCGCGCCGTGATCAGCTTTGTCGAGTTCGAGCTCGGGCAGCTACTCGCCGCGCGGGCGCCTCTCGAACCGCCGCCGATTGGCCGCATCAGCCGCCACCTCAAGCACTTTCCGCTCACGCCGGAGGTGCGCTTGTTTCCCGACGACAAGGGAACGCACTATATCCTCGAGCTGGTCGCCGGCGACCGGCCGGGCCTGCTCGCCCGGATCGCCTATACGCTCGCCAAGGCGAACGTCAATGTCGAGAGCGCCAAGATCAACACCCTCGGCGAGCGCGCGGAAGATGTGTTCCTGCTCGACGGCGCCCGGCTGCACGACGAGGCCGCACTGCTGCGGCTGGAGACCGCGCTCTACGAACAGCTTCAACTGCGCTAGCTAGCGGCGACTCTGCTCACTCGTCGACGACTTCCGCATCGGGGAACAGGACGTCGGTGTAGCCGAGCAGGCGCAGGTCGCGCATGCGCATTGGATAGAGGATGCCGTCGAGGTGATCGCATTCGTGCTGGATGACGCGGGCGTGGAAGTCCGCGACCTCGCGCTGGATCGGGCGGCCATCCGGTGCGAAGCCGGTGTAGCGCAGACGGGTGAAGCGCGGCACCTGCCCGCGCAATCCCGGCACCGAAAGGCAACCTTCCCACCCCTCCTCCATCTCGGTGGTCAGCGGTGTCAGCACCGGGTTGACGAGCTCGGTATAGGGAATGGGCTCCTGGTCGGGGTAGCGCTCGTTGTGCTCGAAGCCGAAGATCACCACGCGCAAGTCCACGCCGACCTGCGGCGCGGCGAGCCCTGCGCCGTGGGCAGCGATCATCGTCTCGCGCATGTCGGCGATAAGCTCCTTGAGCTCCGGCGTGCCGTAGCGCTCGACCGGCTTGGCGCGCTCGAGCAGGCGCGGATCGCCCATGCGCAGGATCGTTCGAATCATCTTGCCTCTGTTTTCACGCCGCGGCTCCTTGGACGACGTGATCGATGAGTATCTTGGTCTTGTCCATAGCCGTTTCAAGGATGCCGGCGATGCGCTCGATGGCCACCGCCTGCGCGCTTTCGCCGCGGCCCGCGGCGTGGTTGACGATGACCGCGATGACCGCGTAGGCGATCCCGAGCTCGCGCGCCAGCGCGGCCTCGGGCATGCCGGTCATACCTACGATGGTGGCACCGTCGCGTTCCATGCGGTTGATTTCCGCCGCGGTCTCCAGCCGCGGTCCCGACACGGCGCCATAGACCCCACCGTCGTGCACCGCGATTCCGGCCGCGCGCGCCGCCGCCAGGCAACGGCCGCGCAGCGCGGCGCTGTAAGGATGGGTGAAATCGATGTGCACCACGTTACGGTCCTCGCCATCAAAAAAGGTGCCGTATCGGCCGCCGGTGTAGTCGATAAGCTGATCGGGCAGCACCAGATCGCCGGGGGCACAGCGGGCGGAGATCGCGCCCACCGACGCCACCGCCAGGATCGTGTCGACGCCGCGCTGCTTGAGGGCCCAGACGTTGGCGCGGTAATTCACCCGGTGCGGCGGGATCGTGTGGCCGTGGCCATGGCGCGCAAGAAACACCACGTCGCGCCCGGCGATCTGGCCGAAGATCAGCGCCGACGATGGCTCGCCATAGGGCGTGCGGACGACTTCGCGGTGGGCGACGGCGAGCGTCGACAGTCGGGTGAGCCCGCTGCCGCCGATGATGGCCAGCATGGAAGCTTTTTTGTGCCGAAGACCGATAAGCGCACACCGTTCGGGTGAAAAAACCACACACCAACCCGGCATGCCAGTTGTTACTTTGCTTGAGCTTGGTTATTCTTGTCAATTCATGACATTGTCACGGCATGCCGGCGACCGGCCCCAAGGCTGACGGCAGGCACCCACCAGACCCTCCCACCAGACCATGTATCTCGACCGACTGTTCAAGCTCATGGCGGAGAAACAGGCCTCGGACCTGTTCATCTCCTGCGGGGCGCCGATCAACATCAAGATCAACGGCATCGTCTCGCCCATCTCCACCCAGGCGATGGACGTGGAGACGGTCCGCCGCGTCGCCTATGAGCTCATGACCAAGGACCAGGCGCGCGAGTTCGAAAACGAGATGGAGATGAACCTCTCCTACCTCGATCGCAGCGTCGGCAACTTCCGCATCAACATCTTCCGCCAGCGCGGCACCATCTCCCTGTGTATCCGCTACGTCCGCAGCAACGTGCCGCCGTTCGAGGAACTGAAGCTGCCGCCGGTGATGCTCAACCTGGTGATGGAGAAGCGCGGCCTGGTGCTCATCGCCGGCGCGACCGGGTGCGGCAAGTCGACCACGCTCGCGGCACTGATCGACTACCGCAACAACAACCGCTCGGGCCATATCCTGACGCTCGAGGACCCGATCGAGTACCTGTTCGAGCACAAGCAATCGATCGTCAACCAGCGCGAGATCGGCGTCGACACCCAGAACTACAACAAGGCGCTGGGCAACGCATTGCGCGAGGCGCCTGACCTGATCATGATCGGCGAGGTGCGCGACCGCGAGACGATGCAACAGGCGCTGCTGCACACGCTGACCGGCCACCTCTGCCTGTCGACGCTGCACGCCAACAACAGCTACCACGCCTTGTCGCGGATCATCAACATGTTCCCCTACGACGCGCGCTCCGGGCTGCTTTCCGACCTGTCGATCGGGCTGCGCGCGATCATTTCCCAGCGCCTGGTGCGCAACAAGCACGGAGAGCAGCAGCCGGCGGTGGAGATCCTGCTTAACACCTCGCTCATTGCCGAGCTGATCAAGAACGGGGAGATCACGCAGATCAAGGAGGCGATGGAGCAGAGCCTCTACCCGGGGTCGCAGACCTTCGAACAGGCGCTCTGCCGGCTCTACCTCGACGGCGTGATTGCCTACGAAGAGGCGCTTTCCGCCTCCGACTCGCCGACTAACCTGGCCTGGCTGGTGAACCAGAATACGCCTGCACCACGCACGGACCACACCGAAGCCGGCGATGAGGGGCTGCGCGTCGGTGGCAGCAGTCTGACCAAGCTCGAGATCGATCCGGAGTTCCTGAACCGCGCCCAGTGACGGCAAGAAACCGCCTCTGGCCGCGACCATGATGCGGCCCAACGCCACGCTCGAGCTCGCCCGCGAGCTCATCGCGCGCCGCTCGCTCACACCCGACGACGCCGGCTGCCAGGAGATCATCAAGGCGCGGCTCGAACGGCTGGGTTTTCGCTGCGAGACGCTCTCCTGCAACGGGGTGACCAACCTTTGGGCGCGGCGCGGCGAAGCCCGTCCGGCGGTGTGCCTCGCCGGGCACACCGACGTGGTCCCGACCGGACCGCTCGACGCCTGGAGCTCTGACCCCTTCACGCCGACGATCCGCAACGGCTCGCTCTACGGCCGCGGCGCCGCCGACATGAAATCTTCGCTGGCGGCGTTTGTCGTCGCCGTCGAAGGCTTCGTCGCCGCGCACCCGACACACCCCGGATCGATCGCGCTGCTGCTCACCTCCGACGAGGAGGGCCCGGCCACCGACGGCACGGTGCGCGTGGTCGAGCGGCTGCAGGCGGCCGCGACCGAGCTCGACTATTGCATCGTCGGCGAGCCCTCGTCGGTAGAGCGCCTCGGTGACATGATCAAGAACGGCCGGCGCGGCACGCTGTCGGGCACGCTTCGGGTGCGCGGGGTGCAAGGACACATCGCCTACCCCCATCTGGCCCGCAATCCGATCCTTCTCGCCGCGCCGGTCATTGCCGAGCTCGCCGCGCTGCGCTGGGATGACGGCAACGCATACTTCCCGCCGACCTCCTGGCAGGCATCGAATATCCATGCCGGGACGGGGGCGACCAACGTCATTCCCGGGGTACTCGAGCTTACGTTCAATTTTCGCTACGCCACCGCCAGCACGCGGGAGAGCCTGCAGCAGCGTTTCGAGGAAGTGCTCAAGCGGCATGGGCTCGATTACGAGCTCACCTGGACCGGCGCCGGCGCGCCCTACTTGACCCCTCGCGGCGCGCTCGTCGACGTTGCCACGGAGGTGATCGGCGAGCTCTGCGGCATCGTGCCCGAAGTCTCCTGTACCGGCGGCACATCCGACGGCCGCTTCATCGCCACGATCTGTCGTGAAATCATCGAGCTCGGTCCGGTCAACGCCACGATCCACAAGCTCGACGAGCGCGTCGCCATCGCCGAGCTCGAACCGCTCTGCGCGCTGTATCGTGGCATACTGGAGCGTCTGCTGCTCAGCTCGGTGCCGCGATGAGCACCCTCACCCAGGAACTGGAAACCGTCCGCGACTGGCTGCGCTACGCCGTGTCCCGTTTCGTCGCGACCGGGCTGTTTTTCGGGCATGGCACGACCAACGCCTACGACGAGGCCGCCTACCTGGTGCTGCACACGCTGCACCTGCCGCTCGACCGGCTGGAACCCTTCCTCGACGCGAAATTGAGCCACGCCGAGCGCGAGGAGGTTCTCGACATCATTGCCCGCCGCGTCAACGAGCGCGTCCCGGCCGCGTACCTCACCCACGAAGCGTGGCTCGGCGAGCACCGGTTTTATGTCGACGAGCGCGTGCTTATTCCGCGTTCCTACATCGCCGAACTGTTGCGCGACGGCTTGAGCCCCTGGATTCCCGAACCGGCGCGCGTCAACACCGCGCTCGACCTGTGCACCGGCTCGGGCTGCCTCGCGATCCTCATGGCGCATCAGTTTCCCAACGCGGATGTCGACGCCGCCGACATCTCCTCCGATGCCCTCGCCGTGGCCCTGCGCAACGTCGCCGACCACGGCGTGCAGGGCAGAGTCAACCTGATTCGTTCCGACCTGCTGTCCAACCTTACCGAGAAGCAGTACGACCTCATCGTCAGCAACCCGCCGTACGTGACGACGATGGCGATGGAGGAGTTGCCGCCGGAATACCGCCACGAGCCGCAGCTCGCGCTCGCCGGTGGGGACGACGGCCTGGACGCGGTGCGCACGATCCTCTCGCGCGCCACGGAGTTTCTCAGCCCTGACGGCCTGCTGGTGGTCGAAATAGGGGCCAACCGCGACGCGACCGAGACGGCATTTCCGCGCCTGGCCTTCACCTGGCTCGCCACGCCCTCCTCCGAGGACGCCGTGTTCCTGCTGCGCAAGGGCGACCTGCTCGCGGCACAACGCGCCGCCGCCTAGGTCCCGCCGGCGACTTAGCCTACTCGGAAGCGAGGCCGAAGAAGGCACGGATGCGCCGCACGAGCTCTTGGGCGCGGGTGCCGGTGGCGCGCGCCCGCGCGTCGGCGGAGAGCGAAGCGAGCGTTGCGTCGTTCGCCGCCTGCCGCGCGGCAACCGTTTTCGACATCGCATCGGCGATCTCGGGCCGGGCGTGGATGATCGCTTCGAAACCGCGCTTGTCGAGGCGGTAACACAGCGCCTCGGTTTCCGCGATGATGGTCGCCGTGCGCGCCTGCCCGGTGAGCAGGCCCATTTCGCCGAAGAACGCCGGTGCCGGGAGCTTGGCCAGCCGATGGCGCCCCGGCGGCGCCCCCGCCTCGGCATCGCGAAAAATGCCGACCTCGCCGCGCGCCAGAATATACAGCGAATCGGAGGGCTCGCCCTGCTTGGTCGCGACGTCTCCGGCGGCAAACGGCGTCGGAATCAGTTGCGTCGCCAGCGCCTGTGCCTCCTCTGGCGTGAGCACGGCAAACAATTCCAGCGAACGCAGCAATTCCACCCGCGACTCGCGCTCATCCGCGGCCCGCGTCGCCTGCGTGTCGCGCGCCGCATGCAGGTAAAGCTCGGACCTGGAAATCGGAATCTCCATGCCCGCCCGGCCCAGTGCCGCATAGACATGCACGCGCACGCGCGAATCGGTCACCAGGTAGGACTTGGTGTCGCCCAGCCAGTAATAGACGACGTACTTGATCGCGCTGCCCTCAAAGCCTGCGCACACGCACTGCGGCCGAGGGTTGGGTTCGACAAAGGGAATTTCCACCCGCTCCAGCGCGGCCCCGACCACCGCGAGCACCTGGCCCGGGGTCCACTCGTAGCCGACGGTAAAGTCGAGTTGCCGCCGCCACGGTACGCGCAGCTCGCCCCGCCGCCCGATCACGGTCACGCGGTTCTTCATCAGGTCCGCGTTGGGGATGACGATGGTCACGTTGTTGACCGTGGCCAGCGCCGTGTAGCGCCAGCGCACGCTGACGATTTCTCCGATCACGTCATCGACCTCGATCCAGTCGCCGAGGCGACAGGTGTTGTCGGCCTGCACCGAAATGCCGCCGAGCAGGTTGCCGAGCGTCGGCTGCAACGCAAAACCGATAACCCCGACCAGCGCGGTGGCCGAGAAGGTGATGGTCGTCAGGTTCACGCCCAGCGCATCCATGCGGAACAGCGCGTAGACGATCAGCGCGACGGCAGTGCTGACCTCGCCGAGAATCCGTGGCACCTGGCGTCGCGCCAGCAGCACGCCGGTAACGAAGCCGATGAAGATGCGGATGTTACCCAGGGCAACGATGAACAGGCAGAACTCGCGCGGCACCAGCGCGATGGTCAGACGCGGCGGAATGATCTCGAAGTGCGCCAGCGCCCCCAGGCCGCACAGCCCGAGCACGATGATGCACAGGGTGACCACCACCGAGCGCCGCAGCTCCGGCCGGAAGCGCATCGTGACCAGGCCGAGGAGCAGGGCAACGGCGCTGAACCATAGCGCCTCCTGCAGCGTGATCCATTCAACCATCGGTAACGCTTCCCCTCCCCTGCCGACGCGACGCGGCAGTCTGGCGCGGATTATACGGCCAAGGCCCCTTCGACCCCGGAGGCTGGCGGCGAATCACGCTAGAATGGCCGCCGTCCAGCCCCGTTCTCCCCTCCCGCATTGATGCGCACCGGCGGTCGCATTCTCGTCGACAACCTGCTGCAACAGGGTGCCGAACTCGCCTTCTGCGTGCCCGGCGAGAGTTACCTGCCGGTGCTCGATGCGCTGTACGAAGTGCGCGAGCGGTTGCGGCTCATCGTCTGCCGCCAGGAAGGCGGCGCGGCCTACATGGGCGAGGCGTACGGCAAGCTCACCGGCCGACCCGGCATCGTGTTCGTCACCCGCGGGCCCGGCGCTTCGAACGCAGCCATCGGCATCCACACCGCGGCCCAGGACTCGACACCACTGATCGTTTTTGTCGGCCAGGTCGGCGGTGACTTTGCCGATCGCGAGGCATTCCAGGAGATCGATTACCGGCGCATGTACGGCAGCATCGTCAAATGGGTGGCGCAGATCGACCGCGTCGAGCGCGTACCCGAATACGTCGCGCGCGCGTATCGCGTCGCGCAGTCAGGCCGCCCCGGCCCGGTCGTCCTGGCGCTGCCCGAAGACATGTTGGCGGCAAGCGCCGAGGTCGCCGACGTCGCGCGCGTGGTGGTGCCGCCCGTCGCCCCGACACCGGCCGCGATGGCGCAACTGCGCACGCTCCTCGCCACCGCGCAGCGCCCGCTGGTCCTCGCCGGCGGCAGCGGCTGGAGTGCCGCCGCGTGCCGCGATCTGACCGCCTTTGCCGAGGCCAACGCGCTGCCGGTCGCCTGTGCCTTTCGCACCCAGGACCTGTTCGACAACCGGCATCGAAACTACGCCGGCGACGTCGGCATCGGCATCAATCCACGGCTCGCCGCGCGCGTGCGCGACGCCGACGTGCTGCTGGTGCTGGGCGAGCGCTTAGGCGAGATGGTGACCGGCGGTTACACCCTGCTCGCCGCGCCCCAACCCAAACAGTCGCTCATCCACGTCCATCCCGGCGCCGACGAGCTGGGACGGGTGTATCAGCCGGCGCTGGCCATCGAAGCGGCCATGGGGCCCGCCTGCGCGGCGCTGGCGGCGCTGCCGCCCGTCGCCGCACCGGCCTGGGCCGGCAGCGCGGCCGCCGCGCACGCCGATTACTTCGCCTGGCAATCGCCACAGCCGATACCCGGCGCGGTCGACCTGTGGCAGGTCGTCGCGCACCTGCGCGAACGACTGCCCGAGAATGCGATCCTCACCAACGGCGCCGGCAACTACACGGTGTGGCTGCACCGGCTGTATCGCTATGCGCATTATCGCTCGCAGCTCGCGCCGTACAGCGGCGCGATGGGATACGGCGTGCCCGCCGCGGTTGCCGCCAAGGCCGTGCATCCGGACCGCATCGTCGTCTCCTGGAACGGCGACGGCTGCTTTCTCATGAACGGCCAGGAGCTTGCGACCGCGGTGCAATACGGCCTTGCCATCGTCTTCATCGTGGTCGACAACGCGATGTACGGCACCATCCGCATGCACCAGGAGCGCCACTATCCGGGGCACGTCTATGGCACCGATCTGGTCAATCCGGATTTCGCCGCCCTGGCGCGGGCCTACGGTGCGCACGGCGAGACGGTGGGCCGCACCGAGGATTTCGCTCCCGCGCTCGAGCGCGCGCTGGCGGCGGGCCGGCCGGCGCTGTTGCACCTGCCGATCGACCCGGAGGCGATCACCATGAGCGCCACCCTCTCCGCCTTGCGCGCGCACAGCGCCACCGCCGCACGCTGATCGCACCCTGCCGATGCCGGCCATCCCGCCCGATCCGGTCCTCGCCGTCTCCGGGCTGACAGTCGAATTTCGCACCACGGAACGCGCCGTGAGAGCGGTGTGCGACGTGTCGTTTGGCGTCGGCCGCGCCGAGACGGTCGCTATCGTGGGCGAATCCGGGTCAGGCAAGTCGGTGACCGCTCTGTCGGTGCTGCGACTCGTTGAGCACGGCGGCGGTCATATCCTGTCCGGGAAGCTCGACTTTCTGCGTCCGGGCGGCCAGCGCATCGATCTGGCGCAGGCCGATGCGGCGACGCTGCGCTCGATTCGCGGCGCCGAGATCGCCATGATCTTCCAGGAGCCGATGACCTCGCTCAACCCGGTTTACACGGTCGGCGAGCAGATTGCGGAGTCGATCCGGCTGCATCAGCACCAGGATCACGCCGCGGCGCGGGCTGAAGCGCTGCGCATGCTCGAGCAGGTGCGCATTCCAGAGGCGGCCCAGGTGCTCGGACGCTATCCGCACCAGCTCTCCGGCGGCATGCGCCAGCGGGTCATGATCGCGATGGCACTGTCGTGCAAGCCGGCGCTGCTCATCGCCGACGAGCCGACCACTGCGCTCGACGTGACTATCCAGGCGCAGATCCTCGAGCTCGTTCGCCGCCTGCAAAGCGAGATGCACATGGCGGTAATCTTCATCACCCACGACATGGGCGTTGTCGCCGAGGTCGCCGAGCGGGTGCTGGTCATGTATCGCGGCGAGCTGGTAGAGCAAGGCACCGCTGACGCCATTTTTCATGCGCCGCGGCATGCCTATACGCGCGCGCTCCTCGCCGCCGTGCCGAGCTTGGGCGCGATGCAGGGCACCGACCTTCCGGCGCGTTTTCCGCTGCTGCGGGCGGGCGCCGAAGCAGCACCGCCTCCGACCGTTGCGCCGCGGCGGCCAGATGCGGGGGCGCCGCTACTCAAGGTTCGCGGCCTCAAGACCCGCTTCGATCTGCCCGGCGGCTTCTTCGGCCGCGTGCAACGTCGCGTCTACGCGGTCGAGCAGGTGAGCTTCGACCTGCACCGGAGCGAGACCCTGGCGCTGGTCGGCGAGTCGGGCTGCGGCAAGTCGACCACCGGCCGCTCCCTGCTGCGCCTGGTCGACATCGCCGGCGGCCAGATCGAATTTGGCGGCCGCGACATCGCGCAGTTGCCCGCCGACCAGGTGCGGCCGCTGCGGCGTGAGATCCAGATGGTGTTCCAGGACCCCTATGCATCGCTCGATCCGCGCCTCACGGTCGGCTTTTCGGTGGCCGAGCCACTCTACGTCCACGGCACCGCCCGCGGCGCGGAAGCCGAGGAGCGCGTCGCCTGGCTGCTGCGTCATGTCGGTCTGTCGCCCGACTTCGCCCAACGCTATCCGCACGAGTTCTCCGGCGGGCAACGGCAGCGCATCGCCATCGCCCGCGCGCTGGCGCTGCAGCCGAAGATCATCATCGCCGACGAGGCGGTCTCCGCGCTCGACGTATCGATCCGGGCGCAGATAGTGAACCTGCTGCTCGACCTGCAAGCCGAATTCGGGCTTTCGTACCTGTTCATCTCCCACGACATGGCCGTGGTCGAGCGCGTCAGCCATCGAGTGGCGGTGATGTATCTGGGCCAGATCGTGGAAATCGGGCCCCGTCGCGCCATCTTCGAACAACCGCGGCACCCCTATACGCGCAAGCTCATGGCCGCGGTGCCCATCGCCGACCCGGCGCGACGGCGCCGAAAAACCGAGCTATCATCCGACGAGGTGCCCAGTCCCATACGCGCCGTGGACGACGAGCCGATCGTGCTGCCGCTCGAACAAGTCGGACCGGGCCACTACGTGGCCACGCATCGCGTCGGCGGCGCGTACTGATCCATCGCCGGCGTGACCACGATGGCCGATCCCGCAGCATTCGGAGGTGTCGCATGAGAAGCCTGCTTCGCATGAATTTTGTCGCTGCGCTCGCGCTCGGCGCGTTGGCTGCCGGGCCGGCCATTGCCGCCAAGGACGTGGTGTTTGCCGTCGCCTCGACGTTCACGACCACCGACCCCTACGACGCCAACGACACGCTGTCGCAGGCGATGGCCAAATCGTTCTACGAAGGCCTGTTCGGCTTCGACAAGGAAATGAAGTTGATCCCGGTGCTAGCCGAGAGCTACGAGGTGAGCAAGGACGGCCTGGTCTACACGATCAAGCTCAAGAAGGGCGTCAAGTTCCACGATGGGACCGATTTCAAGGCCGACGCAGTCAAGGCAAACCTCGATCGCGCCACCAATCCGGACAACAGACTCAAGCGTTACGGCCTCTACAACAACAACATCGCCAAAACCGAGGTCGTCGACGACTATACCGCCCGCATTACGCTGAAGACGCCTTTCTCGCCGTTCGTCTACCAGCTTGCACACCCGTCGACGGTCATGATCAGTCCGACCGCGCTCAAGCAGTGGGGAAGCAAAGACATTGCCTTCCATCCGGTTGGCACGGGCCCCTTCAAGTTCGTTGAATGGAAGCAGACCGACTATCTCAAGGTCGCGAAATTCGACGGCTACTGGAAGAAAGGCTATCCGAAGGTCGACACGATTACCTGGAAGCCGGTCGTCGACAATAACTCTCGCGCCGCGCTCATGCAGACCGGCGAGGCGCATTTCACGTTTCCCGTGCCCTATGAGCAGGCCGAAGTGCTCAAAGCCAAGCCCGACCTGGAGGTGGTCGCCGCGCCGTCGATCGTGCTGCGCTACCTGGCGATGAACACGCTGCAGAAGCCATTCGACAATCCCAAGGTACGGCAGGCCATCGCGTACGCCATCAACAAAGACGCCCTCGCCAAAGTCGCCTTCAACGGTTACGCGACGCCGGCCGATGGCGTGGCTCCGGAGGGCGTGGAATACGCGGTCAAGATCGGAGTCTGGCCCTACGATGTGGCGAAGGCGAAGCAGCTGATGAAGGAGGCGGGGTACCCTGACGGCTTTGAGACCGAGCTGTGGTCGGCTTACAACCACTCCACGGCGCAGAAGGTAACGCAATTCCTGCAACAGCAGCTGCAGCAGATCGGCATCAAGACCAAGATCACCCTACTCGAGGCCGGCCAGCGCGTGGAGAAGGTCGAAAGCTGGCCGGACCCGGCGACGGCACCGGTGCGTCTGTACTATGTAGGCTGGTCGACATCGACCGGCGAAGCGGACTGGGCGCTACGCCCGCTGCTCGACAGCGAATCCTGGCCGCCGAAGCTTTCCAACAATGCCTATTACAAGAACGCAAAGTTCGACGCCGATATCAAGGGCGCCCAACTGACGACCAATTCGACCGAGAAGGCGAAGTTGTACAAGGACGCGCAGGAGACCGCTTACCAGGATGCGCCCTGGGCACCGCTGGTCGTCGAGAAACTGCTTTCGGTGCACAACAAGAAGCTAACCGGTGTGTACGTGATTCCCGACGCGTCGTTCAATTTCACTGACGTCGATTTGCACTAGCGGCCGATCCGCCCGCCCGCGCCTCCGGCCGCTGCTGCCCGGGGACGCGGGCCCGCCCCGCACCGGACTCGCCGTCACCGCGCCATGCTGCAGTACGTCGTTCGCCGTCTGCTCGGCCTGATCCCGACCCTGCTGCTCGTCGGCATCCTCGTATTCCTGTTCGTGCACCTGCTGCCGGGCGACCCTGCCCGCCTGGCCGCCGGTCCCGACGCGACCCCGGAAACGGTCGCGCTGGTGCGCCAGGATCTGGGCCTCGATCGGTCCCTGCCGGAACAGTTTCTGCGCTTCTCCGGCGGTGTCCTGCGCGGGGACTTCGGCCGCTCGCTGCGCACCAAGCGGCCGGTATCCACCGAGATCGGCGAACGCTTCTGGCCGACCTTCTGGCTCACCGTCACCAGCATGGCCTGGTCGGTGCTCGTCGGCATGGCGATCGGCATCGCCTCCGCGGTGTGGCGCAATCGCTGGCCCGACCGCGTGGGCATGACGCTCGCCGTCTCCGGCATCTCGTTTCCCGCCTTCGCGCTGGGCATGATGCTCATGCAGATCTTCGCGGTGCAACTGAACTGGTTGCCCACGGTGGGCGCCGATACCTGGCGCCATTACCTCCTGCCTTCGCTGACACTGGGCGCCGCCGTCGCCGCCATCATGGCGCGCTTTACGCGCTCGTCGTTCCTGGACATTCTGCAGGAAGACTACGTGCGCACCGCGCGCGCCAAGGGGCTCCCGGAGAGCATGGTGATCATCAAGCACGCGCTGCGCAACGCGCTCATCCCCGTGGTCACCATGATGGGCCTGCAGTTCGGCTTCCTGCTCGGCGGGTCGATCGTCGTCGAAGTCGTCTTCAACTGGCCCGGCATGGGCCGCCTGCTGGTGGACGCGGTCGACATGCGCGACTATCCGGTGATCCAGGGGCTGGTGCTGCTGTTCTCGTTCGAATTCGTGCTCATCAACCTGATCGTCGACGTACTCTACGCCGTGATCAATCCGCAGATCCGTTACCGATGACCACCGCCACCAGCGCGCCGGTCGCCGCGACCGAGGTTCGCACCCCATGGACCGAATTCTGGCGCAAGTTCCGCAAGCAGCACATCGCCGTCGTTGCCGGCCTGTTCGTCGCGCTGCTCGTCGTGCTCGCCGTAGCCGCGCCGTGGATTGTTCCCTATGACGCCGAAAACTACTTCGACTATGACAGTCTCAACGCGCTGCCCTCGGCCCGGCACTGGTTCGGCGTCGACCCGCTCGGGCGCGACATCTTCAGTCGCATCCTGATGGGCGCACGCATCTCGCTTACCGCCGGATTCGTGTCGGTGGCCGTCGGGGCGGTCGTCGGCACGGCAATGGGCCTGGCGGCGGGCTACTACGAAGGCTGGTCGGACCGCATCATCATGCGCCTGTGCGACGTGCTGTTCGCATTTCCAGGCATCCTGCTTGCCATCGGCATCGTCGCCATCCTCGGCGGCGGCATGGTGAACGTGATCATCGCCGTGGCGATCTTCAGCATCCCGACCTTCGCCCGGCTCGTGCGCGGCAACACGCTTTCGCTCAAACACCTGACCTTTATCGAGGCGGCGCGCAGCATCGGCGCATCGGACTGGACCATCGTCATGCGGCATATCTTTCCCGGGACGATCGCCGCGGTGGTCGTGTATTTCTCCCTGCGCATTGGCACCTCGATCATCACCGCGGCGAGCCTGTCCTTCATCGGCATGGGCGCCCAGCCGCCAACCCCTGAATGGGGCGCGATGCTCAACGAGGCGCGCGCCGACATGATGACTTCCCCGCACGTCGCGCTTTTCCCGAGCCTGGCCATATTTTTGACCGTGCTCGCATTCAACCTTCTCGGCGACGGCCTGCGCGACGCGCTCGATCCGAAGATCGATCGGAAGTGAATCTGCCCTCGCCTTGCGCGAGGCGCCGCTCAGGCGTCGTTCGTGGCGCAGGCGACCGACGGCCCGAGCTTTTCCTTCGCCCGGGCAACCTGGACGCTGTCGGGCAAGGCCACGCCGTTCTTGGCGGCGATGATCTCGGCAAGGATGGAGATCGCAATCTCCGGCGGCGTGCGGCTGCCGATGTAGAGGCCAATGGGTCCATGGAGCCGCTCGATCTGCTCCGGCAGCAGGTCGAATTCCTCGAGCCGCTTGCGTCGCTTCGCATTATTGGCACGGGAGCCGAGCGCGCCGACATAGAACGACGGTGATTTCAGCGCCTCCATCAGCGCCAGGTCGTCAAGCTTCGGATCGTGCGTCAGCGCCACCACGGCGCAACGTTCGTCCAACTTCATGGCCACGACGGTGTCGTCCGGCATAGTCTTGACCAGCATGACGCCCGGAATATCCCAGGTTTCGGTATATTCCTCGCGCGGATCGCAAACCGTCACCTGAAAATCGAGGCCAACGGCGATTTGCGCCAGGTACCGCGACAGCTGGCCGGCACCGATCACCAGTATTCGATAGCGCGGCCCATGCACCGTGGTCAGCGTCTGCCCATCGAAGACCAGGCCATCGCTCGCGCGCGCCGGCGCCAGATCGACTGCTGCGCTGTCGAGGTCGAGCGTGCGCGCGACGAGCCAACCCGCCTGGACCTGGTCAAGCAACTCGCCGATGCGGCTGTGCGCCGTAAGCGGCTCGAGCACAAGCTGGATTGTGCCCCCACAGGGCAGGCCGTATTTGCGCGCGTCGTCGGCGGACACCCCGTAAGTGACCGTCTGCGGCCGGGTTACGTAGGGCCCCTCCCGGCGCGAGCGCTCGACGATATCATCCTCGATGCACCCGCCGGAGACCGATCCGACGACCTGCCCGTCCTCGCGCACCGCAAGCAGCGCCCCCGGCGGGCGGGGTGAGCTGCCCCAGGTCTTGACCACCGTGACGAGCAGCACCCGCTTCCCCGCGGTGAGCCATTCGGCGCTCTTGCGCAAGACCTCTAGATCGACGCTATCCATGGGATACAGGTAGGTTGGCCAGGCATCCGACCGCCAGCTTCCGGCATTCGTTCCGCGTCATTCTACGCCGGGTGCGTAACCCAGTAGAGGGCGATAAGGACGATGATCAGGGCGGCCAGGGCAAGCCGCAGCCACATCGTCCGCGACACCGCAGCGGCCTTGTCCGGCGGCACGATCGGTGCTGCGGCGTCGCCACGCGCGCCGCCGACCCGCTCGACAAAGCGGGCAAAGAAATCCTCCGCGACCTTGGCCGCGGCGCCGTCGACGAGGCGCGAACCGATCTGCGCCAGCTTGCCGCCAACCTGCGCCGAGGCGCTGTAGTCGATGCGCGTGTCGGCGCCCTGCGCCGACAGCGCAACCCGCGCTTCGCCCCGCGCAAAGCCGGCGGCCCCGCCCTGCCCCTCGAAGGTCATTCGGTACGACTGCGGCGCAACGAGATCGGCAAGCACGATGCGGCCGCTGAATTTCGCCGCCACCGGCCCGACACGCGCGGTCATCGCCACCCGGAATTCGGTATCCGACACGCGCTCTATCGATTCGCAGCCGGGAATGCAGACCTTGAGAATCTCCGGGTCGTTGAGCGCCGCCCACGTCGCCTCGACCGACGCCGGCACGGTGCGCGAACTCGTCAATTCCATGATCGCCCCCTCGCTTCAGGCTGCGCGACGCGCACTTTCGAATGCCGCCCTGCGCGCGCTGCCTCGCGGCGCCTGCCGCCGCGCGAACGTTGCCGCGAGCTGCTTTAAGCTCTCCAGATTGTGCACGGGCAGAAACTCATCGACGTAGGGCAGCATGGCGCGAATCCCCGCCGGC
Source organism: Casimicrobiaceae bacterium (assembly GCA_035939595.1). Taxonomy (GTDB): domain Bacteria; phylum Pseudomonadota; class Gammaproteobacteria; order Burkholderiales; family Casimicrobiaceae; genus PALSA-1003. The sequence goes on along the minus strand of DASZFQ010000087.1, from coordinate 5,102 downwards.
CGCGGCTCGAACTGATCGTAGCGCAGGAGCGGATTGAGCCAGATCAGGCGCCGACAGGACTTGGCCAGGCGCTCCATTTCCCGGGCCAGCCCATCGCCGACGTCGCTGTCGAGTCCGTCGCTGATCAGCAGCACGACCGCGCCCTGCGCCAGCAACCGCCGCGACCAGCGGCGGTTGAACTCGGCGAGGCAGGCGCCGATGCGCGTGCCGCCGGCCCAATCGGATACGGCAGCGCTCACCCGCGCCAGCGCAACATCGACATCGCGCCGCTTCAGATGGCGCGTGATATTGGTTAGCCGGGTGCTGAAGAGCAGCGTGTGCACGCGGTCGTTGTCGTTGGTGATCGCGTGCAGAAAGAAGAGCAGCATGCGTGAATAGCGGTCCATGGATCCCGATATGTCGCACAGCACCACCAGCGGCGGTCGCCGCCGCCGCCGCTCGCGCCACGCGAGCGGCACGACGGTTCCGCCCGCCGAGGTCATGGCGCGCAGGGTCGCGCGCAAGTCGACCACGGACCCGTGCCGCGCCGCGACCGTCCTCCGGGTCGGCAGCTCGGGTAGCGGCAGGCGCAACCGGGCGATCATCGCCCGCACCTGGCCCAGCTCGGCCGCGGTCATCGTCTCGAAGTCTTTGCTCTGCAGCACCTCTCGCGGCGAAAAGGTGAATGCCGCGTCGGCGGTCAATTCCTGTTGCTCCGCCTCACGCTCGGCGTCGCGCGGCGGCGCGAACGCCTCGGCAAGCCTACCCGGCAACGGAGCCTCCGCATCCGCCGGCGGCACCCGTCCATAGGCCTTCGGCAGCAGCAGCCGCATCATGCGCTCGAGCAGGCGGGGATTGCGCCAGTACAACTCGAAGGCCTGATCGAACAGCGCCTGTTGCTCATGGCGCTCGATGAGCACCGATTCGAGTGCAGTCCGGAAATCCTCACGTTGTTCGACGCCGACGGCTTGCACCGCTTCCAGCGCCGCAATGACCTTGGCCGGGCCGACCGGCAGTCCGGCCGCGCGTAGAACGCGCACAAAGTGCAGGATGTTCTCGGCCAGCCGCTCGCTGCCGGCCCGCGCCGCGCTCATGGCGAGCCGATCTCGGCGGCCTCCAAGCGTGCAGCATCGACGAGCTCGGCCGCGACCTCGGGCGTTACCGCCCCGATATCGTCTTGGTACTTGAGCAACGCCCCCAGCGTGTTGGCGACCGTCTCCGGGTCGAGCGCAATGCGGTCCAGCGCGACGAGCGCCTCGGCCCAGTCGAGCGTTTCGGCAATGCCGGGCGCCTTGAACAGATCCATCGCGCGCAGCCGCTGCGTGAAGGCGACGACCTCGCGTGACAGCCGTGCATCGGCCCCGGGAACCTTGCGCCGGACAATCGCCAGTTCGCGCGCGGCGGTCGGATAATCGACCCAGTGGTAAAGGCAGCGGCGCTTGATCGCGTCGTGGATTTCGCGCGTGCGATTGGAGGTGATGACGACAATCGGCGGCGAGGTCGCCAGCACCGCGCCGAGCTCCGGGATCGTCACCTGATACTCGGCAAGTACTTCGAGCAGATAGGCCTCGAACGGCTCATCGGTACGGTCAAGCTCGTCGATCAGCAACACCGCTGCCCCGGCGGCATGCGGCGCCAGCGCCTGCAGGATCGGCCGCCGGATGAGGAAGCGCTCGGTGAAGATATCGCTCGCCAGCGCATCGCGGTCGATCGCGCCCTGTGCCTCGGCGAGCCGGATTTCGATCATCTGCCGCGGATAGTTCCACTCGTACACCGCCGATGCGGTGTCGAGACCCTCGTAGCATTGCAGGCGGACCAGCTCTCGGCCAAGCGCAGCGGCGAGGACCTTGGCGATCTCCGTCTTGCCCACACCCGCCTCGCCCTCAAGAAACAGAGGCCGCCGCATTTTGAGCGCGAGAAATACGCTCGTGGCCAAGCGGCGGTCGGCAAAGTAGTCGTTTTGCTCGAGGAGCGCGACGACGCCGTCGACGCTGGATGGAAGCGCGGGGACCGACATGGGAACGGGCTCGCGGAGGGTCACCAGCGGCAGATTATAGCCTCAGCGGCGGGAAGGCCACGGCAGCGCCACGACGTAGTTGAGCTGCACCAGAACGATGAACGCAATGCTCCAGTAGGTGCTGATCAGGCACAACGCGGCACCGAAGGCGTACAGCAATTGGGCGATGAGGATGCGGTGGTAGATCGCGGTGACAACATCGGGCGGCGTGTCCTCCCGGACGAGCCTGGCTCGGACCGCTTCCTTCCAGGTCCACAGCAACAACAGGCCGAGCAGGAGGATGTTGGCCCAGTACACCACCAGGGCGACGCGATAGGTGATGTGCTCGGCAAGCAGCGCGGTCGAGAAAGGTACCAATGTCACCGCGCACAGAAAGCCGAGGTGTATCCAAACAAGGTCGCGGCCACTGCGTGAGAGCCGGTCGAGCTGAACCTGCTGGCCCAGCCAGAAGATTCCGAGGGTGAGGAAGCTCATCAGGTAGGTGACCAGCCGTGGCGTAAGCGCCAACAGGGCACTGAGCAGGTCGTGCTCCGAATGGATGACATCGGCTGCCGGCGTGCGCAGGTCGAGCACGAGCAGCGTCATCGCCACGGAGAACACACCGTCGCTTAGCGCAGTGATCCGGTCGACGTTCTCGCCCGCGATACGGTTGTAGAGTGAGCGCATGGAGCTCAGGGTGCCGCGGCCGGCTCACAGCCCCGGGGCGCGCTGGGCGTGACGCCGGCGTGCCAGGTACCAGGCCAGCGCCGCGGGCACCGCGAAGACAAGCAGGTGCACACCCAGCTCGAGCGAAACCGCATTGCCGGCGTCGACACCCACCCAGAAATCGACGCTTGCGACGGCAAGCCAGATCCAGATAAAAGGCACGGCGCCGCTGGCGCCGCGGCGGATGCCGCGCCTGTGCATGGCGGCGATGAAGGCGTCGAACACCAGCGCGAGGACAACGCCGATCGCCATCATCAGCAATGTACGCATCGAACATCCCGTTCGGTTTGGCGAGCGTGATTATGTCGGTGCCTCGAGCCGCTTGTCCACGCCTTGCGTGCTCGCCAGCGCGGGCGGGACCATTTGCCCGCCGCGTAACCACGCGCAGGATGGCCGTCGCGAAGTCGGTACCACGCTGACTCAGGGCTGAATAGCGGCCGAGCGCCGCTTGAGAATCAGTCCGGCCATGGCGGAGTCCATGATGCCGGGCGGATGTTCGTCGTCGTACGGTAACCAAACAGCAGGAGGAGGCAGACAAAGACGATGCCGGTGCAGCAACTCGTCGCCTGCGGCGGGTGTGGTCGACAGGGCAGCGAAATCGTTGCCCGCCCCGAACTTATGTGCCCACCGCTAACCGCTCGGCGGAATCACCGATCGGCAGGGTGCGGCCAACGGGCCCAGCGGAAAACACCCTAACCGATCGGCGGGGTCACCGATCGGCTGGGTGCGACCAAACGCGCCAGCGGAAACGCCGGGAGCCAGATCGCGATTGCAACCGAACTCCCGGCAAATTTCAGTGGTGCCTGTGGTCGTGATGGCCTCTCGAATGGTGGTCGTGGTCATCGTGGTCACCGCCCCAATATCCGCCACCGATATAGACGACTGGAGGCGCGGCATAGTAGGGGTCGGGCTGATAGACCACTGGAGGCGGTCCGAGATTAACACTGAAATCCACCCGCGCATTTGCGACCGAGGCCGCACCAAGCGCGAGGGCACCGAGAATAAGACAAACCATTCGCTGTTTCATAGCCAGTCCTTAAAGTAAATCCGTTTCATGAATCAATGCACAAAGCTGGCAGAGCTTCACTTCGTGGCGACCTTCTTCGGCACGCGTTGATCAAATACGTCGTCAGCCAACTTCTTCTGATCGGCTGGCATCGAGTCATACAGTGCAGAAAAGGCCGTTGAGAGCTTCTTGATGGAGTCCGCGTGGACCTGGACGATATCGGCATAGGCATTCAAGTCGTCGATAGCCGACCCGCGACCAGCCAACGTCTCGCGCTTGCTGATTGCACTGTCAAGTTCAGCCGCGTTTTCGCGCATCGTTTGGGCTACCTTGTCCCACTGCGATTCCTCAGCCGGAGTGATCTTTAGCTTTGCATGCAAATCCTTGATGTGTTTCTCGATCTCCATGCTGTGGTTGGCGCCTGCCTTCATCATTGCGTGCGAGGGCTTGGAGGCTGAGTCAGTATTCGACAGCGCGACAGACTGCGCATAGGCGCCGCCGATGAACAACGTGGATGCGACAAGTACGGTAACAATTGTTTTCATGAGATTCTCCTTACCTATAGTGATGTCCGATGCGCGAGCGTGATCGATCCTGACTAGCCGATCTTGGTTCACACATAGTGTGTTCCGTGTCAGCGCACGGCAGCGTGCAATCAGACTACCTGCGGTAGCGTGGCATTGCCTATCAGCGCAAGTCTGAATGTGCTGTAGGACTGATCTGTAAACGCGGGGTAACGTGCCAGTAGTCGAAGAGCACGGAGACGACGACGATGCCGCTCCAATAGGTTGCCGTGGATCGTCCGCCGAGGTCTGCCGTCGCCGGTAAGCAGATACCCTTGGTAAGCGATCTCCTCGCCGAACGCAGCGGAAGTCCAGACAAGGAGCGGTCCCAACAGGGCCATCCTGGTATTCCCGGAATGGCCTCGGCTCCGGTGGACGCGATCGCCGAAGGCCAGACATGCGCGGCGAGCGGCTCGATCACGAGCTCGCCCAGCGCCAATCTCCACGCCGCGGCGCCCAGTGCGATGAGCACGATGCGGTCCCAGGGCGGGGGCCGTTTGAAGCCGATCGCGGCCCAGCCGCCGTCGCGCCAACGCAGTGACAGGAGAGAGCAGGCCCAGCGCTACCGTCGCCTGGGTCGGACAGGATCGCTGCTATCGAAGGCGCCGGTTAGGTTCGTCCGTGGTCCGGATCGATTTGAGTGGCGGCTTTCGATCCGCACGTATGCCGGTTTTGGGTCGATCGGTGAAGAGCCGGCATCAACCTACTGCTGCTTGATCTCGCCCACGTTCGGGCCGGCAGGATTCCATCCTGGACAACTCTGGTCACTACCTGTTTTTACAATCACCCACCCAGAAGGAATGGTCTGCCATAGGCAAACCTGGAGACCGTC
>DASZFQ010000086.1:0-8501 GCA_035939595.1 Casimicrobiaceae bacterium | reverse complement strand
GATGCGCGCAAGAAGGTGCTGTTGGTTAGCTGCGACGTTTATCGACCGGCGGCAATGGAGCAGCTCGCGACGCTGGCCAAGGAACTCGACATTGCCTGCTACACGGCCCCGCCTGCGGCGGAGCCCGTCCCGATCGCGCTTTCCGCGCTCGACTGGGCCCGGAAGCACTACCACGACGTGCTCATCGTCGACACCGCGGGACGGCTCGCGATCGACGCGGCGATGATGCAGGAAATTGCAGCGTTGCATGCGGCGTTACGTCCGATCGAAACGTTGTTCGTCGTCGACGCCATGCAAGGCCAGGATGCGGTCAACACGGCCAAGTCGTTTGCCGCGACATTGCCGCTCACCGGCGTGGTACTGACCAAACTCGACGGCGATGCGCGCGGTGGCGCGGCACTGTCGGTACGCCAGGTGACCGGCGCCCCGATCAAATACGCGGGCGTTGCCGAAAAGCTCGATGGACTTGAAGTCTTTCATCCCGAGCGTATGGCCTCGCGCATACTGGGCATGGGTGACGTGCTGACGCTGATCGAGGACGCGCACCGCCAGGTCGATCGCGACGAAGCCGCCCGACTTGCACGGAAGGTCCGCGGCGGCAAGGGCTTCGACCTCGACGATTTCAAGGCGCAGCTCGGCCAGATGCGCAACATGGGAGGGATGCAGGGCCTGCTCGAGAAGCTCCCGGGCGAACTCGCGCGGGCAGCTCAGGCCGCGGGAGCCGATGACCGCAAGATCCGCCGACTCGAGGGCATCATCGACTCGATGACGCCGGTGGAGCGCGCGCGGCCGGAACTGTTGAAAGCATCGCGCAAGCGTCGTATCGCCGCCGGCGCCGGGGTAAGCGTGCAGGAAGTCAATCGCCTGCTGGCGCAGTTCGAACAGGCGCAGAAAATGATGAAAATGGTGGCCAAGGGGGGTATGCAGAAGATATTGCGCGGTATGCAGCGCGGATTTCCCGGACTGCGCTAGGGCGCGGGACCGCCCCGGAACGGGTTGCCAAGGGGTGTGATTTCGCCATATAATCAATGTCTTTTTTCCGGCTACCGGCAGGGACTCGCAATGGTGGTGATCAGACTGGCACGGGGCGGCGCCAAGAAGCGGCCCTTTTACAATATCGTCGTGGCCGATTCGCGTCACCGCCGCGACGGGCGTTTCATCGAGCGGGTGGGCTTCTACAACCCGATCGCCGCGCAAGGCGAGGAGGCATTGCGCCTCTCGCTTGACCGCATCGATCACTGGAAACACCAGGGCGCCAAGCTTTCCGACACCGTGGTGGGACTGGTGAAGCGCGCCGCGGCGGCGGCTGCGGCTGCGGCAGGGCAGGCAAGCGCTGGCTAGCGAACAGGGCGACCGCGCCCGGACCGACCTCGTCGTCATGGGGCGCGTCAGCGCTGCCTACGGCGTTCAAGGGTGGATCAAGGTGCGTGCCTACACGGCCCAACCCGACGGTTTGCTCGCCTACCCGAGGTGGTGGCTGGCATCGGGTGAGGATCGCTGGCGGGAGTTTGCGGTGCTGGAGGCACGGGTACATGCCGCGAGCGTGCTGGCGCGGCTCGAGGGACTCGATCAGCGCGAGGACGCGGGGCGATGGCGCGGCGCGGCGATCGGTGTGCCCAAGGCCATGCTGCCGGCTCTTGCTGCCGGCGAGGTTTACTGGGGCGACCTGGTGGGATTGGCGGTGATCAACCGCGCGGGCGTAGTCCTGGGGCGGGTCGCCGCGGTGCTGGAGACGGCGGCCCATCCGGTGCTACGGGTGGCGCCGGCCGGCGACGCCGCGGCTGGCGAGCGGCTGATCCCCTTGGTGCCGGCGTATGTCGACGCACTCGACATTGCCGGGGCGCGCATCGTCGTTGACTGGCAGCCGGAGTATTGACGTACCGCGTCGCGGCCGAGCCGGGGCGCGGGTGAAAAGAGCGGGAACGCGAGAGCGATGCGCATCGAGGTCGTGACGCTGTTTCCGGAGTTGGTGGCGGGTGCCGCGGCGCATGGTGTCACCGGCCGAGCACGCGAGCGCGGCCTGTGGACGCTCGGGATGACGAATCCGCGCGATTTCGCCACCGATCGTCACAAGAGCGTCGACGATCGCCCCTACGGCGGCGGGCCAGGGATGGTGATGCTGGCCGCGCCGCTGGATCAGGCGATCGGCGCGGCGCGCGAGCGGTTGGTGCAGAGCGGGGTGAGTGCGCCCCGGGTGATCTATATGTCGCCGCAGGGAGAACCGCTGCGGCACGCGCGAGTCGTCGCCCTGGCAGCCGAGCGCGGCCTGGTTGTCGTTGCCGGCCGCTACGAGGGCGTCGACGAAAGGCTGCTTGAGCGCGCGGTGGATCTGGAGCTGGCGATCGGCGATTTCGTCGTCTCGGGCGGCGAGTTGCCGGCGCTGTTGTTGATCGATGCGGTGGTGCGGCAGTTGCCCGGCGTGCTCAACGATGCGCAGTCGAGCGTCGAGGAATCCTTCGTCGCCGGCTTGCTCGACTGCCCGCACTATACGCGGCCGCAGGTGTACGCGGGATGCGCGGTGCCGGCGGTGCTGCTGTCGGGCGACCATGCGGCCGTCGCGCGCTGGCGGCTGAAGCAGGCGCTCGGGCGAACCTGGCTGCGGCGCCCGGAACTGCTTGCCGCACGCGGGATGAGCGAGGAAGAGTTGCTTCTGCTCGACGAGTTCAGGCAGGAGCGAGAGGGCGGCAAGGATGCGCGCTGACGTTTGCCCGATGCGCCTGGAATGAGGGCAAACTGCGGCGGGAGCGCTTGGAACGGGACTAAAGCGGAGAAGATCGACATGAATATCATTGAGCAGCTGGAAGGCGAAGAAATCGCCCGTCTGGGCAAGACCGTTCCGGAGTTCGCGCCGGGCGATACGGTCATCGTCAACGTGAACGTGGTCGAGGGCGAGCGCAAGCGCGTGCAAGCCTACGAAGGGGTGGTCATCGCCAAACGCAATCGCGGCCTCAATTCGTCGTTCGTCGTGCGCAAGATGTCGAGCGGGGAAGGTGTCGAGCGGACGTTTCAGACCTATTCGCCGCTCATTGCGAGCATCGAGGTTAAGCGCCAGGGAGACGTGCGCCGCGCCAAGCTCTACTACCTGCGCGGACGTTCCGGAAAATCGGCGCGAATCCGTGAGAAGCTGGCACAGCGCGAAGGCAAGCAGGGAGAGTAGCTTAGAGCCCGGAGGGGCCGGCTTCCATCGGGTGCAGGTGCACAGGCGGCCGCCAGGCCGCCTTTTCGTGGCTTGCATGACGTACAGCGGCAGCGTTTGCCGCGCAGCGCCAGCTTTCCGGTGCGTTGTGCCCCGCGCCGCGCATGCGGCTTGCAATGGCGGGCCAATTACCGGAATATTCCAACGTCAAATTTCGTTGCGTTTTGCCGCCGGTCGCGGCCATGAAAGCAACGCTTTACGAAGCGCTCGGGATTCCTCAGGCCGCCTCTGACGAGGAGGTCCGCGCCGCGCTGCGTCGTTTAATCCGCAAGTATTATGCGAAGACCCGCGACGGGCAAGGCAACGTCGAAGAAGCGTTGCGCTTCATCAATCATGCCAGTCGCATACTCAGCGATAGCGACCACCGCCAGCGCTACAATCAGGAACTCGCGGTTACGACGGAGGCGAATACCGAGCAGCGCATCGCGCACTTCGTTTCCAACGTGGCGGCTGAAGCCGGTACGGGAACCGCAACCCAAGCCGGCGACGACGTGATCGACATTGCCGAAGAGCGGATTCTTACCACGCCGGGCGAACGGCCGGAAAAAATGTTGCACCACCCGGGATTGACCGAGCGCGTCGTCGCTTCGTTCGGGCGTTCGATCACTGGACGTATCGTACTTTGCCTGCTGTTCGGAGCCTTCATTGCCGGCGCGATCGTAATCGTCACACCCGCCGACGCGGTGCTCGTAGCCAAGCAGGTGCTGGTGTGGTTGACGCTTTCCTTGCTTGTCCTGGCCCTGGTCTATGGCGTCGTCCACGGCATTGCGTTCCTGCGCCGCCGTCGGGCGTTGCCCACGCCCTCGCTGGTGCCACAGACGGACATCGCGATCCTCAACTGGCGGCGCGAGAAGAGCGTCTTCCTCGGCACCGATGCGCCGCAGGAGGACGCGAGCTGGATCTTCCAGCTGCGTATGGCCGAGCTCGAGCGCGCCAAGGCCGGCCGAACGAGCGAATCGCGCCCCTGGAACCGCCTCGCGGCGCGCCTGTTCGACTACGCGATCTGGGGTCTCATGTTGGCGCTGCTGCTCTCCGAGTTCCACAGCGCGGCACTGATCAGCGACCAGGCGGCATTCTGGGTCGGCCATCCGCTCGTCGCACCCATACTCATTACGGCGAGCTGGGTGCCGCTCGAGGCACTACTGATCGCGGCCTTGCAGCAGACACCCGGGAAGTGGCTGTTCGGGGTGTACCTGCAATTCTCGATCAGCGATGCCTACGCGCGACGCGACGTGCGAGCCCAGCTGCAACGCGCCTTGCGTCGCGCTTTCCGGGTGTGGTGGGAGGGTATCGGTTGTGGATTTCCCCTGCTGGCGCCGATCCTGATCGCGGTCGCCTACGAGTCGGTAGCCCAGAACGGAGAAACGGATTGGGATTTCGCCGAAGACTGCCTCGTCACGCACAGCCCGCCCGGCGCCCTGAACATCGTCACCGGGGTCATCGGTCTCGCCGCCATGCTTTGGCTCTACGGCGTCGCCTGGCACGAACCCATGGCGGAGTCGATCGCGTTGGCGAAGGCGGCGATCATTTCATGGGTTCCCGCGCCCCCGGAATTGTTGCCGCATGGCTTGCAGGGCGAGGTCGGCAAGCTCGGGTCGATCCAGCGCATCCTCGCCGCCCCGGCGCCGAGTGCTTCGGGGCCGATCACCCGTGGTGCGGACGTCGACGATACTGACACCAGCGCGTTGTTTGCGGAACGACAGGCGCGGCTTGCGCTGTTGCGCGGCGAAGGGCCACGCATGCTTAGCGCGGGTAACTGGCGCCGGGCGGCCGAGCTGTGCGAGGCATGGTCGAACCTCGAATTCTGGAGTCCGGAGCCGTGGCGTTGCCTCGGCTACGCACTGCAGGCGCAGGGCTATCATCAAGATGCGATCTACGCCTTTCGCAAGGCCGAGCAATACGACCCGGGCGATCGCAGCCTTGACAGCGCGATCGAGAAAAGTCAGAGGGGGATCGTGCTCGACTTCCTGAATCGCTATCGCCGCTAGCCGGCCGGTCCGCGAACGGCGCAGTCAGGCGCCGTCGCAGGAGCGCCGGGGGGACGCGGCTAAGCAGCGCTAGCTGCTCGCCGCTTTCTCCGCGTTCTCCTGTGCCGCCGCTTCCTTGCGCACCGCGTCCATGTCGAGCGCCGCGGCGGCCGCAAGGACTTCGTCGAGCGCGGCCGCGGATAACGCTCCGGCTTGCGCGAACACGACAAAGTTGTCGCGAAAGATCATCAGGGTCGGTATCGAGCGGATGCCGAAATGCGCCGCGAGTTCATGCTCCTGTTCGGTATTGACCTTCGCGAACCGCGTCCCCGGGTGCCGTGCTGCGGCTGCCGCGATGATCGGCGCGAAAGCCCGGCACGGAGCGCACCACGGGGCCCAAAAATCGACCACGGCAAAGGCGCAGCCGTCGATGGCTGCCGCGAAGCTGTCCTTAGTCAGTTCCAGGACCGCGGGCGCGGTATTGGCTACGCCATCCATGGCTCTAGGTAAGCCGGCTTTGGCGCAGGCCTATTTGCGCCGGAGCAGGAACGTGAACACGCCGTCGCGCTCGACGTGCTGCAACAGCTCGTGGCCGGTTTGTTTGGCGAACGCCTGGAAGTCGCGCACGGCCGCCGGATCGGTGGCCAAAATGCGCAGCACCTGTCCACCGACCATATCGTTGAGCGCCTTCTTCGTGCGCAGGATCGGCAACGGGCAATTGAGTCCCCGGGCGTCCACTTCGCGGTCGGCCTGAAGGATCTGCTCCATCGCCTGAGCCTATACCGTAACGGGCAACCCCGCCTTGGCCCAAGCGGCGATTCCGCCGTCGAGGTGATAAAGGCGATCGAATCCGCGCTGCGCAAGCCACGCGCAGCCCTGCGCGGAGCGCGCGCCGGACAGGCAATACAACACGCACGGCGCGCCGGCGTCGAGTTCGCCCACGCGTGCCGCTAGGGTCCCGAGCTCGATATGCCTGGCACCGGCAATCACGCCGCGCATAACCTCGGCTGCGCTGCGCACGTCCACGAGCTGCGGCGGCGTGGCACCTTCGAGCAAGGCGCGTAAACCGGTTGGATCGAGCGCTTGAACCATCGCCTCGGATGCATGCTTGAGCGAAAAACGTTGCAGGTTCAAGTATAGCAGCGCCGACCGTGCGCCTAACCTCGGATCCTGGCCAGCAACGCCGAGGTGGAACGACCGCCAACAACCGGAATGGCTTCGAAGCGACCGCCCCAGGCAATTACCTCGGCTGCGCCGACGGTCGTCTCGGCCGAGTAATCTCCGCCCTTGACGATGATGTCGGGGTGACACGCCAGCACCAGCGCGAGCGGCGTGTCTTCATCGAAGGCGACGACCAGACTGACTGACTCCAGCGCGGCCAGGACCGCGACCCGGTCGTCAAGGCAATTGACCGGCCGATCGGCGCCCTTGCCGAGGCGCCGCACCGAGGCGTCGGTGTTGACGCCGACGATGAGCGAGGCGCCGAGGCCGCGGGCCCGGTCGAGGTAGGTCACATGCCCGCGGTGCAGGATGTCGAACACGCCGTTGGTGAATACTCGCGGAGTGGGCAGCGCCGCCAGACAAACGGCCAGGGACTCGCGCGTGGCGATCTTGGCCGCGAATCGCGGCTTCGACGCAACCTTTCCGCCCATCATCCAGGAAGGTGCGGCGGGAACAGGACGGCGCGGCTAAGGCGATGCATGATCAGGCTTCGTCTCCGAGCAAGCTCGCATCGATCGCATCGCACAGACAGTGGATGGTGAGCAGGTGGACTTCCTGGATGCGGGTGGTAACGGTATGCGGGACGCAAATATGCACATCGTTGGCCGTGACCAGTTGACCGACGCGACCTCCGCCCTTGCCGGTAAGCGCAACAATGCGCATCCCGCGCTCGTGCGCCGCATCCACCGCGGCGACCACATTGCCGGAATTACCCGAGGTCGAAATTGCCAGCAGGACGTCGCCCGCACCGCCCAAAGCCCGTACCTGCTTGGCAAAGACCTGCGCGAAATCGTAATCATTGGCCAGCGCGGTCAGGATCGAGGTATCGGTGGCAAGCGAAATCGCCGGCAGTTCGGGACGCTCGCGCTCGAAGCGGCCGACCATCTCGGCGGCGAAGTGCTGGGCATCGGATGCGGACCCGCCGTTGCCGCAGGCAAGGATCTTGCCATTGGCCAGCAGGGAGTCGGTCATCAGCGACGCAGCGCGGGCGATGTGCGGCGTCAGCTCGTCGACCGCCGCGAGCTTGAGTTGCGCGCTGTCGGCAAAGTGCGCGCGGATACGGCGTGTCGTGTCCATCGGGTCAGCAGCGGGAGCAACCGGCGCCGGGCACCCCGCAGGATAGGAATTGTAGCAATTTTGGCCACCTCGCCGCTTGCGGCGCTCGGCCGGTCGCCCCGGCGCAGGCGCTGCAGCGGCTTCGTTCGTTACTGGGGTGGGATGTAAACCATGGGCTGGCCGTCACGGATCACCATCAGCGTTCCCTCACGCGCGAACACGCGCGCCGGTGTCAGCGACAGGTGCCCCGTGGCGCCGTCGAGCTCGACGCGATCGGGCGCGATGGGGCTGGATAGTAATTGGGCAATCAAGAACGCATCAAGGCCGAGCGCGTATAGGCGCTCGAGCACCGGGTCGCCCAAGTCGGCATGCGGCAGGCGGGCGAGCGCGGGGCTCGAGGGGTCCGCAAGCCAGGGAATCTCGACGTAGCGCACGCCCTCAAGATCGCGCAGCATCGGTGGCGGCAAACCGTCGGCAATCTGGCTGCTGGCGTAGACCGGGCCCGGCGGTAGAAATGACTTGGTCAGGGGCGCATCGCTGGCGTTAACCGCAAGCAGGGTAGCGTCCGCCGGGCGCGCCGCGAGCTCATGGCGCAATACACGAAGAACCTCGGGATTCGGGTCGAAGCGATAATCGTGCAGTGGCTCGCCTCCGGCGCGCTCCCAGGTCACGGCAAAGGCGGCCTTGAATCGGCGCTGCAATGGCGCGTCGCTGACCACGCTCGCCACGACCCGGGCGCCGTCGGCGCGCACCTGACCGGCCAGCAACATGGCGTCGCTGTCGACGGATAGGGTCAAGGCGTAGACGTCGTCGGGCAGCGGCGAGCCGTCTTCGGGCTGGTTTAACACCAGTACCCGCGGTCTTGCCGGAGCCAGCGCGAGAACGGTCTTCACATCGTCGCGGGTGAGCGGTCCGACGATCAGCGCCGCGCCAGACTCGGTCGCTGCGGCAAACGCTGGCAGTACGCCGTCGTCGCCATGTGAGAAGACCTGCACGCGCGCCGTGCTTCCGGCAGCGCCGGCGGCGGCGAGAAACCCGGCCTTGACCGCTGCCGCGGCGCG
>DASZFQ010000085.1:0-8856 GCA_035939595.1 Casimicrobiaceae bacterium | reverse complement strand
CGCCATCGCCTTGTTCAACGGCACCGGCGTGACCAAGGACGAGACCAGGGCCGCGGTGCTGTTTCGCAAAGCCGCATTGCGCGGCAACCCGGTCGCGCAGAATCGTCTCGCCCGCATCCTCTCGATCGGCGGCCGCGGCGCACCCGCCAATGCGGCGGAGGCCATCAAGTGGCACCTGATCGCCAAGGCCGGCGGCAACAGCGATCCCTATCTCGATCAATTCGCTGCCCGGCAGACGCCGGATGTGCGTGCCGTAGCCGAGAAGGCGGCGCGGCCGTGGATCGCCACCATGCCGCCGCCCAAGTCGTGAAACGGCCGCGGAGCTTCACCGCCGGGCCGTAGCCCGGATGAGCGCAGCGACATCCGGGGACGGTCTGTCAGGTTGTAGGGCTTTTCCCGGATTTCGCTGTCGCTCATCCGGGCTACGGGGCTACCGAGCTCAGCGCGTCAGGACGATGAAATCGGTGCCAACGCCGGTCTCTGGGCCGAGGCCCTGATCGGAAATGATGAGCGAGGCGCCGGGCGACATGAGATCGGAAATCCGCTCGACGGCATCCTGCGGGATCGAGATGCGATCGAGCGCATCGGCAGCGCTCGAGGTCGCGGTGGCCGACGGGATCGACACCACTGTCCAGCGGACCGCATTCGCCTCACTCGCGACCGCGTAGGCACTAAACACGTGGGTGCCGAGCGACCGCTCCGGATGATCGAACGTGACAGGGGCGTCGAACACGGGCGCGAAGCCCTTGCGCACGAACAGGCGGCCTTCCTTGCGGCTGATGAAGACGGAGACCGGACCGGGTTTCAGCGGTTTCTGCGCCGGTGCGGTGCCGGCAGGCGGCTCAGCACCCAGGGGCGCTGCCGGCGCGGCCAGGTTCTCAGCGAAGCTCTTGTTGGCGACCAAACGAGGCTGCGGCTCACCGAAGCTCATCCCCGCGATCATCGTCGAATCCGACGTCGCATAGCGCAGCCGCGACATCGCGAAGGCCACGTCCGGGATTTGCACAACTGCGCTCGACGGCTCGGCTTTCGCTTCGAGCGGCTCGCGGCGCGGGGCAAACAACCGCGGATGGGATATGTCAACAGGCGCAACGTCGCCGCGGGCGATGATGACGCGGACACCAGGCTTGGTCATACCCCATAATTTTTGCGCGAACGCCTCGGGGAGGCGAACGCAGCCGTGGGACGCCGGATGGTTCGGCACGATGCCTTGGTGCAGCGCCACGCCGGACGAGGTGAGCCTCTGCATGAAAAACATCGGGGCATCGTCATAGAGATTGGAGTGATGCCAGCGATCCTTCTCGATGATGCTAAAGACGCCGGCCGGCGTTTCATGGCCGGGCTTGCCGGACGAGACCGGCGAGCGGGCGATCGGCTCGCCGTCCGCATAAAGGGTCAGTTGCTGCTTCTCGAGCGACACGATGATGCCGAGCGTGGGCTTGGCGTCGATCTCCTTCGCGGCAGGCTTGGCGGGCGGCAGCGGCACGAGAGACTGGCTTGGTCGCTGCGCGGGCGTGCCCGGACGGCCGATCTCCTGCAACGACATCGCCGTCGGCTGCGGCGGAGCAAGCGGAACGGCGTGGCCGGCGGTGGCGCCGCACAACAAGGCGCAGCCGGCAGCCATCGCCGCGAGGCGACGGTTGGCAGACGAAATTTGGGCCGATCCGGGCCGCAGCGAGATTTGCATGGAAGCCACCCTCCTTGCCCTTCTCGCGGATCGGCGTGCCCGATCCGCATGGGCTTGGAGGGTTAGTCATTCCAAAACGGCCAAAGGTTCGATTGCCGGTGGGGTCGAACGGCCGCTGTTACCTCAAGCTTGCGAAATTGTGGCAGAGTACTTGGGATGGGCTGGCGCGCGCTCAGGTACTGGGGCATCTTTGGTCGGCAGTCCTATCAAGGTATCAGGGCTTGCGCTGACGAGCGGGACAAGGCGGGGCATTGGCGCATGAGTGACAAAGTCCGTGTCTCAACGCTTCCAAGAGAGGCGGTGCTGGAAAATGTCGACGGCTTCGTCGAGGCGCTGGCGAAGCAGTCGCTCACGACGCCGGCCGGCCTGCTGCGGATCGAGCCGATTGAGGGCATAGAGTACCGCGGCGCGCGGCCGGTATCTCACCACGACGGTCATCTGACGGAGGCGTATCGCGCTGACTGGGGCGTGACCGAAGTTCCGGTCGTCCAAGTCAACGTCAGCGTGACGTTTCCCGGCCGTGTGCGCGCGTGGGGACTTCACCGGCACACCATCGATCGCCTATTCGCGTCAACCGGCTCGCTCTGCATCGTCTGCTACGATGGTCGGCGCGATTCAAGGACGTTCGGCGCGGTCAACGAATTTTTCATGGGCGAACGAAACCAGGGACTAATCATTATCCCGCCCGGCGTCTTCCACGGCTGGAAGAATCTCGGCGATGACGAGGCGACCATTGTGAGCATGCCGAGCCGGCTTTATGACCATGACGGTCCGGACCGGTGGGAGCTGCGATGGGACTCCGATGATGCGCGAAGGATCATTCCCTACAGTTGGCCATGACGCGCCGTCTCGCCTCGCTTGGACGCGAGCACGGCTGAGCGGGCCGAAGTGACCCTGCCGCCGACGTTGCGCTCGGTGCGTCTAGCTCGACGCCTGTTCGGCGGCGCGCCGCGCTTCAGCGTGCTGTTGCCGACCCATAATCGCGCGCATGTGTTGCGCTGTGCGATCGCCAGCGTTCTGGCGCAGACCGACGGCGACTTCGAACTGCTCGTCGTTGGCGACGGTTGCAGGGACAATACCGGCGAGGTCGTGGCACGCTTCAGCGACGCGCGCATACGCTGGTTCGACCTGCCAAAGGCACCCCATTTCGGCTACGCCAATCGCAACACCGTGCTGCGCCAGGCGCGCGGTGCCTACATCGCTTACGTGACGGACGACGATCTCATTTTCCCCGACCATCTGGCGCTGCTCGCCGCGACGCTGGAAAAGTCGGGCGCGGAATGGGCCTACAGCCGCCCCCTGTGGGTGACCGACGAAGGCTTTGTCGTGCCGTTTGCCAGCAATCTGTTCAATCGCGATGAGCTGGAGATTTTTCTCACCTTGGGCAACCACATTCCCTCGACCTGCGTCATGCACCGGCGCAGCTGCCTCGATAAATATGGCTATTGGCCGGAAGACGTACCGTCGGCCGGGGATTGGCGCTACTGGATAACGATCATCGAGGGCGGGGCACGGGCCAATTTCGACTATTGCCCCGTCCCGAGCGTGCTCCATTTCAACGCCGATTGGCGCAAGACGGCCGAGCAGCAGGCGCCGCAACCAAGGGCGGGGTTGGCGCTCGCGCGGGCAGCATCGTGGTGGCCGGCGACCCTCAAGTGCCCGATGGCATCCGGAGCTTCCAAGCAGCAAATATTTTTCGATCTGATCCAGGGCGGTGGCTTTATCAGTCGGCTGCGTGATGACGTAACGCGCGTCATCGAGCGCATGGCGTGGAACGCAATCGACGAGGAGGCCGCACGCCCCCGCATGGCCGAGGGCGCGCAAAAGCGAGTTGGCGAGGGTGAAGGGCAATGACGGGCGGCGACGCGTGGTGGGGACGCCCGGCGACCCGTGCCGGCGGGACGAGCAGCGGGATTCGCTCAAACGTCCATCCAATGCAACGATGAGCTGCGAGCCAACACGCCATCAAAGGCGCGGCATCCCTTGTGGCACGACGTGTTTTCTCTACTGCTTGCGGGGTGAGGTCGGCGCAGGGTCCGGGTGAAGGGGGCGCTGCCACAGGGCAAACTCGCGCAAGGTCTCCCTCGCCCGCCTCCGAGCCCGCTTGGGGTCCGACTGCCGCCGAACGCGACATGACGTGACGTGATGGGCCACAATCGGCCGCGAGCGCCTGCAGCAAATCCTCGACGATAGCGTCGGCCAAAAGCTGCCGTGAGGGCAAGATCGCCAAGTCGAAGTGTGCTATTTGAATTCGAGCTACGGCGAGCGGTTTTCCCGCGCTGCGGCGGCGCCCGCGTCCGGCGTTGCAATGTGCTCGGGACGGAATCCCATCCCGACGATCCGCGCCGGAATGCGCTGCAGCAGCGGAAAGCGATTGATCAGGCGCATCGGCAATGGTGGCGTCGGCAGCTCGCGGGACGAAAGCACATGGCGCAGGAAATTGTTCTGCGCGAAGATCTGCATCCTCTGTGTTGCGCAAGTCGGGAACATCCGACGCCGCTGCACGTCGGCCAGCACCTCGATGCCGACCTGGCCTGTGCGCAAGGGACCGGCGAGCCGGTTCGCCGCGGCCACCGCATCCTGGATGGCGAGATTGATGCCTACGCCCCCAATCGGCGACATCGCATGCGCCGCGTCGCCGATGCACAACAGGCCGGCCCGGTACCATTCCCGCAGACGGTCGACCTTCACTGAGAGGAGCTTGATATCGTCCCAGCTCTGCAGCTCCGTGACGCGGTCCTTTAGCAGCGGCGCAAGTTCCACAATGTCGGCTCGGAAGGCTTGCAGGCCCCGCTGCCGCACCTCTTCGGCGCCGCCTTTCGGGATGACGAAGGCGCACTGCCAGTAATCGCCCCGATCGAGCATCACGAGCGCCTTGCGGATACCGATGCGCATGAAGGTATCGCTATCGCTTGACTGGCGCGACAGGCGCATCCACAAGACGTCGATCGGCGCACCGAGATCGTCGACAACAAGGCCGGCGCGCTCGCGCACGGTCGAATGCCGACCGTCGGCACCGACGACAAGCGCGGCCGTAATTGCCAGTTCACCTGTCGGCGTCTTTGCGCGCAGGCCGACGTAACGGCCATCCTGCTCGATCAATTGCGTTACTTCCGCCTTCATCCGCAGATCAAAGGCCGGATAGCGCGCGCCTTGTTTGGCCAAGAAATTAAGAAAATCCCACTGCGGCATCAGTGCAATGTAGCGGCACTGCGTCGGCAGATGGGTGAGATCGGCAATCCGCACACTGGTCGTTCCAACGACGGCGCTGACGTGGTGCAATTTTCCATGTGGGAGCTTGAGGAATTCCTGCAACAGACCGAGTTCGTGCAAGAGCTCGAGCGTCGACGGATGGATCGTGTCACCGCGGAAATCGCGCAGAAAATCCTGATGCTTCTCCAAGACTACCGCCTTCACGCCGGCACGCGCGAGCAGCAAGCCGAGCATCATGCCGGCCGGTCCGCCACCCGCGATGGCGCAGGTGGCGTGGATTTCTTCGATGGTAGGTGTAGCGCTCACCGCAACTAGCTCCTAAATCCTGCATGATGGCGCGGTGGCGGTCGCGCAAAGCCCATAGCCACGCGACCGCGTATCTCACCCAAAATCACACAAGGGCGCCCACTTATCCCCTGCCTCAACTTCGAAGACCAGAGCCTACGCTGTCACGTCGAAGTTTCGCAACGTGTCGGCGCCTGGCATCCCAACCGGTCAGTCGACCGCAGATTCCATCCTCCGCGTTGCGCGTATCTCGCGTGAGGACCGCTTTGGGGCATTCGCTACCCGGGCGCTGAGCGCCGATTCTCGGCGACAAGGGATTCTGGTGGTTGGTCGCCTGCCGGGACACGGTGGTTCAGCGCGAAGGTTCGCGATGTCGTCCGACACGCCTGACGGCGCTGTAGGTCGCGAATGCGGCCGACACGGCGCGATTGCGCAGCGAGATCCCGAACCGCGTTTTCGGCACGAGGAGCGACGCCACCAGCGACACGTTCTTTTGTTTCGGCGCGACAAGCTTGCCGTGCTGCGCCTGATACTGGCGGAATGCCCGGTCGTGATCCGTCGGGCTCTCCGCCAACGCGGCCGCCAGTGTTGAAGCTCCCGCAATGGCGAGCGACGACCCGTCGCCGAACAGCGATACGCAGGAAGATGCGTCGCCGAGGAGTGCGATCCGGCCGCGCGCCCAATCGGTCATTTGCACCCGGCTGACGGAGTCGAAGTACAGCTCACCCGACGCGCGAACGGCGTCGAGGATCTGCGGGACCTTCCAGGCGAGATCGCCGAAGGTCGCCACGACAATGCGTTTATGCTGTTCGGTGTCGGAATGGTCGAAATCGCCAATCTCGCGATGCCAAAAGATGAACGCGGCGAGCGGATGTCCCCGCGACGGATGAAGCGTGATGGACCTGCCGGGCGCGTTGAGCATGATGATGTCGCGTCCGGGATCGATGTCACGGGGCAAAGGCAACGTTGCGACGTAGAGTCCGGCATGGCGCACGAAGCCCGCCTCGGGGCCGAACGCCAGGCGCCGCACATGCGAATGAAGCCCATCCGCGCCAATGACGAGATCGAAGCGGCGCGGGAGAGACTGCTTGAACGTCACGTCCACGCCCCGCCCATCCTGGGCGAGCGAGACAATGGAGTCTCCGAAGATGAATTCAGCGTGGTCCCGGCTTGCGTCATGGAGGGCGGTGGCGAGATCGCCGCGCGGCAACTCGATGTGCCCGCTGTCAATCGATCGCCGCACGTCGAGATCGACGCGAGCGCGCGCATCGCCCGCCTGATCCAGGAAAGTCATTCCCGCGACGTGGGTGCTGGCCTCGCGCAGTCGCGGTACGAGGTTCATTTGTTCGACCACCCGGGCCGCCGCCCAGCGGATGTCGACGGGGCTGCCGCTTGACCGAAGCGCACCGCCGCGCTCAACGACCGTTGCGGAATGGCCGTGGCGGGCCAGCCAATACGCGAGCGTGCAGCCCGCGATCCCGGCCCCTGAGATCAAGACGTTCAGCCGACCCACGGCAATTCTCCATCTGCAACAATTTGGGCACACTAAAAATAGCATTCGGATCGAGGCAGGTCGCGCTACCGCAGTTTGGCGCCCATGCCAGCGTCGGCGCCCTCGTCGGCGCCGCTCCCCTGACGGGCGGCAGTTCCGGTCCCGCCCTGCTTCGTCGCGCCATTGCTCGGCGCGGGCGAAGCAGGATAGAGCACAGGGGCCTCTCCGCAGCCCGGTGCGCTTCTTTCACACCGATGCGGACTTCAATTCGGGCGCCTCCCTGACCGAGGCCGCTGGCGCATCGGGCTCGCTGCCAGCCAGTGCCCTACTCCCCGCGACTTCGTGCCTTGGCGCTTTTCAGCCGCCGGTCGCCGTAGCGCGTGGTGAGACTGTCGTTGCCGGCGGCTGAAAACCTGCCCCCAGCGGACCAATGCGGTGCAACACCATGTGCGGAAAAACGAGAGGCATTAGTGGTCCGTGAAAAACGGAGTTTTCAAGATGAAGGCTTTGAGCTTCAGGCGAATGCTCGGATGTTGCTTTCTAGGTAAATGCAAGCCGATGCAGATCATTTCGCGGGCCGAGGCAATCGAGGCAATCATCCGCCGCGAATTGGGCGCCGACGGACAGAACTGGGCACTGTCTCAGTTCGAAGAGACAGTGCCTTGACTGCCGTGCCTTGGCTGCCGTTGACACACAAACGTTTTCGCTGGAGACTCTGAGCCAGCTGGCGAAGCTATTCGCGCCAAGGCAAAGCTCAATCGGAAATTCGGGATCACGGGAGGCAAGCATGGAATCCAATGGTTCTGGCCGCAGGCGGTTCCTGAAACAAGCTGCTGCACTGGCTGGTGTGGCCGCGGGAGCAGGCGCAGGTGCTGAATGGGCCGCGAGAGGCCAGTCAGCGGGGTCTTCAGCGAAGGCTGAGTTAGCGCCCAACGATGCTCACGACCACATCGACCCGCGCCGAGGGGTCAGGAGGCAGGTCAATCACATCACCTACTTCACTCCGCTTCAGGATTATGCCGGCATCATCACACCGGCCTCGCTCCACTTCGTGCAATTGCACACCTCCTACTTCCCCGAGATCGATGCGCAGAAACATCGCCTCACGATCCACGGCCTGGTGGATCGTCCCTTGAGCTTCAGCATGGATGACCTCAAGCGGATGCCCTCGGTCTCCCGGATTCATTTCGTGGAGTGCCAAGCAAACGGCAATCCCCAGGGCCACGACAATGGCAATGAGAACATGGGACTGCCAGTCCAATATGTATGGGGGATGATGAGCAATAGCGAATGGACCGGCGTGCCGCTGTCCGTGTTGCTCAACGAGGCCGGCGTCCAACCAGGGGCGAGCTGGGTGGTTTCGGAAGGAGCGGAACTTGGCAAGTGGTCTCACAGCATTCCGCTGGGAAAGGCCGTGGACGACGTCATCGTTGCCTACGGCCAGAATGGCGAGCCGCTGCGTCCCGAGCAGGGTTATCCGTTGCGGCTGATCGTCCCCGGCTGGGAGGGGCTCAACAACGTGAAGTACCTGGCACATATCAAGGTGGTGGATCACCCTCTTGACGCTACCGGCGTGAACCATGCGACCAGCTTGAGGGCCGATGTCGACAACAAATCCCGCTGGTATCATTTCCAGTGGGGGCCGAAATCCGTGATTACGCGGCCTTCAGCTGGACTGGAACCCGTCCGCAAGGGCTATGTCCAGATTACCGGCCTGGCCTGGTCCGGCGGGGGCGCGGTCAGGAGGGTCGACGTATCAACCGACGCTGGCAAGACGTGGAAGGAAGCGAAGCTCACGGGGCCGGCGCTTCCGAAGGCGCACGCCCGGTTCACCTTTGACTGGGCCTGGGACGGAGAAGAGGCGGTGATCATGTCTCGGTGCACGGATGACCAGGGTGACGTTCAGCCGTCGGTGGCAGAGCTGTATAAGAACTGGGGCATCACCGGCGAAGAGGCGAAAAAACCCGCGCGCGCCAGTCATCACAATGCCATACAGCCCTGGAAGGTTGCCCGCGATGGCAGTGTGCACAACGCGATGTTCGCATAATTGATCTCCTCGCGAGAGCCCACGAGTTGCGGGCCTGAAGCTTGCGACTCGCCGGCCGCGCGAATGTCGCCTGTGGGTCATTCACGTTCGGTCCCGGCGAGCCAAAGCGTCAGTTCAGGTCTAACAGCGGAC
>DASZFQ010000084.1:0-2021 GCA_035939595.1 Casimicrobiaceae bacterium | reverse complement strand
CACGACCTGCCCGGCGCCGTTGAAGCCGTAGCTCGTGCGACCTCCCAGTGGAAGCACAACGGCCAGTCGCTGCCCCTGGCTGTCGAACATCTGCGTTGTGCGTGTGCCGAGCCGGCTGACGATGGCGTGAATCTGTCCCTGGTTATCGAACAGATACGACGTTCGCCGACCGAGCGGGTCGATGACTGCGGTGCGCTGGTTGTTGCCATTCCAGAGGCAACTGGTGCGGTTGCCCCGAAAGTCGACCACGGCGGCAACCCGGTCGCTGCCGTCGTAGAGATAGGTCATGCGGCCGGAGTGACAAAGAGCTGCGTCCCCTTTTCGCCCCACCGGGCGTGCGAACGCTCGACTTGCGGTGTCAGGCCAAGAAACCACGGACAATCCGGATCGGTGCCATGCACCGTCGGGCGGCTGGCTGTCCGCTTGGTAAACGCCGGTGTACACTGTGGTAACCCAAGCACATCTCAGGCTCATCCCGGCCATGAGTGATGCGCCGGCTTCCCACGTCAACGATACTTGAGTCCCTGCGCCGAGAATCGTGATGGCCGTTTCGGTCGATCGTTTTCTAAAGCAGCTCAGCGACAGCGGCATTTTCTCGTCGCAGGACGTGCTCAGTTTGCAGGCGCAGATTCCCTCGGAGAAGCGTCATCAGGACGCACACAAGCTGGCTCGCGAGCTGATACGCCAGAAGAAACTCACCCCCTTTCAGGCGAACGCTCTGTACGCCGGCAAGGCGCAGCGATTCATCCTCGGGAATTACCTGCTTCTGGAGAAAATCGGCGCGGGCGCCATGGGGATCGTCTATAAGGCCGAGCATCGCCGCATGAAACGCATCGTCGCGGTCAAAGTCCTGCCGCGCGCGACCTTCAAAGACGCCGATGTCGTGAAGCGCTTTCATTGCGAAGTCGAAGCGGCCGCCAAGCTGACACATCCCAATATCGTAGCGGCCTACGATGCGAATGAGGCCCATCGCGTGCACTTTCTGGCGATGGAGTTTGTGGACGGAATTGACCTGGCCCGACACGTCAAGGAACATGGGCCGATGCCGATCGAGAAGGCCATCGACTGCATCCTGCAGGCCGCCCGGGGACTCGAACATGCCCACGCGCAGGGGATTATCCACCGCGATGTCAAGCCGAGCAACCTGCTCCTCGACACCCACGGTTCGGTCAAAATCCTCGACATGGGTTTGGCGCGGATCGAGGAAGGCTCGAACTCCGTCGCTTCGGACACTTCACTGACGTCGGCTCGAAGCGTCGTTGGAACCGTTGATTTCATGTCTCCAGAACAGGCCGTCGACTCGCGTCAGGCCAATGGTGCCTCGGACGTTTACAGTCTCGGAATCACGCTCTATTTTCTGCTGACGGGCAAAGCAGCCTACGGTGGGAAAACGCGCATGGCCCGGCTTCTGGCCCACCGCGACGCACCGATCCCCTCGCTGTGTGCCACGCGGCCTGACGTTCCGCCGCAGATCGACGCAATCTTCCGGCGCATGGCGGCGAAGACGAAGGAAACCCGATATGCGTCGATGACCGACTTGATCTGCGATTTGAGCAATTGGCGGGACGTCACGTCGGCGGCACATACCTCAATTGTCGACGCGAGCATCCCACAGAATGTGATCAACGCCATCTTCGACGATTGATGTGGTCGCCGACCTCGACTAGGGGTTGAAGGATCGAAAAGTCGAGGGCTTCGTATGCGAACTGGGCGACGCGATTCTTGCGCCCACCCGGTCTTCACGCAAAGCTCGGCACTAACAGCGGATGTCACCGCGGCGGTGGAGCGAGAGGCCGAGGAGGGACATCGGGCGACCCAATTGACGCCCATGATCTGGTCGTGGTCTTGCTGGCGGTAGCCGATCGGCTGGACCCACCGGCCGCCCCGTAGCCGCTGCCTTCGCCACCCCGACGCTCCACGTTCGCGACGTGCGGGCGTTGTGACGTGAGCGGGGCACGCGAGCGGCATCATGCCTCGCGAGGTAGGTCTACTCTGCGATCAGCGACCCCCTAAGACCTGCG
>DASZFQ010000083.1:0-3603 GCA_035939595.1 Casimicrobiaceae bacterium | reverse complement strand
ACGATCGCCTCGGTGATTTCGTCCTGCACCGCGAACACATCGGCGAGTTCGCGGTCGTAGCGCTCGGCCCAGATATGGCTGCCGGTGGAGGCGTCGTTGAGCTGCGCGGTGATGCGCACGCGGTCGCCGTCCCGCCGCACGCTGCCCTCCACCACATAGCCGACGCCGAGCTCCTCGGCGACCTGCTTCATGTGGACGGATTTGCCCTTGTAGATGAACGAAGAATTGCGGGCGATCACGAAGAACCAGCGGAGTTTGGAAAGAGCGGTTATGACTTCCTCGCTGATGCCGTCGGAGAAATATTCCTGCCCCGGATCGCCAGTCATGTTGGTGAATGGAAGCACGGCGATGGCTGGCCGGTCGGGCAGCGGCGGTGCGGGCCGCGACCGGTCGCGCGTGTCCTCGCTGGTCCGCACGGCCGCAGGCGCCGGCTCGGCGCCTTCCGGCTGGATGTGAACCGTGGCGACGAAGCGCAGTCCCTTGCGCGCGATCGTGCGGATCAGCTTTTGCTTCTCTCCGCTGTCGCCCACCGCCCGGCGCGCCGCATTGATACGGGTGGTCAGGGTCGAGTCGGACACGATGCGCCCGCCCCATACCGACGCGATGAGATCGTCCTTGCTCACCACGTGGTCGCGGTTTTCAACGAGATGGACGAGAAGATCGAACACCTGCGGCTCGACCGCGACTGGCCTGGACCCGCGCGTGAGCTCGCGCCGGTCTGTGTCAAGTACTTGATTAGCAAAGAGATATTTCACGTCTGCGCCTTGCAAGCCAGCCCGTGATCCCTCTCGGCAAATAATCAAGCCGGTCTCGGGGAGAAATCAAGCGGGGGTTAAAGTCTTTCGCTGGCGATCGCGCCACCCTGCACGCATCTCGATCGCGCTCCGCGATCGTAACGCAGCGGAGGAGACCATGACCCAAACCGAAGCGACCCGCCAGGACGTCCGCTTGATTGGCTCGACACAGGCCGGGAGCACGCGAAAGATCGATTCTTCCATCCAGCCCCATAACGAGCGACCGGCGGCGGTGTGGAGTTCCGGCGGCGAAGCCTACGACGGCATCAGCCGGCAGATCGGGAGCGCCTTGGAGCACTGCGTGGCTCGGCTCGATCCGAAACCGGGCGAGAAAATCCTCGATCTGGCCACCGGGACCGGCTGGACGTCACGTCTGGTTGCACGGCGCGGCGCCGAAGTGACCGGCGCGGACATCGCAAGCGACCTGCTCGCAGCGGCAAGCGAGCGCGCGAGACAGGAGGGCCTCGATATCGAGTACCGGATTGGCGACGCCGAGAAGCTGCCGTTCGCCGACCAGGCATTTGACGGCGTGATATCGACATTCGGTGTCATGTTCGCATCGCGCCCGGAGGCTGCCGCGCGGGAACTCGCGCGTGTCTGCAGGCGCCGCGGACGCATTGCCCTTGCGACCTGGCTGCCGGACAGCAGCGTGTTCAAGATGTTTTTGGTGATGCGCGCGTTCATGCCGCCTCCGCCCAGCCCGGCTCCGCCGTCGCCCTTCGAGTGGGGCAACATGGATCGCGTACGGGAATTGTTGGCTGGCGACTTCGATCTGCTGTTCGAGCAGGGTGTCGCCACCTGTTTCGAACGCGACGGCGTCGCCGCCTGGGATGCCTTCGTGACCGGCTACGGACCGACCAAGGCTTTGGCGAAGAGCCTCGACGAAAACCGCCGGGGGGAGTTGAGGGAGGCTTTCATCGCCTTCCACGACAACTACCGAACGGAGCTCGGCATCAGCGTTCCCCGGCAATATCTGGTCACGCTGGGCAAGCGTCAGTAGGCCTCGCACGCTACGTCTGGCCGCCCAGCCCCGGAGCGGAATGCGCTACGCCAGCGCGACGGGTCAGCCATTCTTTCTTTGTGGCGCGCCGCGCGGCCCATCGAATACCCTAGAGGGATCGGCATCACGCAGCTTGGAGCAGCTCCTACGTGCACAGCTGAAACCAGCCGCCTCAGAGCTTCGTATCAGTGTCAGGCATTCGAGAGGGATTGCCATGAAGAGACTGGGCGAGCATGCGATCGTGATCGGCGCCAGCATGGGTGGGCTGTTGGCCGCCCGCGCGATATCGGATTTCTACACGACCGTCACCGTGCTCGAACGCGATGCGTTTCCGGCAGCAGACACGCCGCGCAAGGGCGTCCCGCAGGGTCGCCACACCCATGGGCTTCTGGCGCGCGGCAGCGCCGTGCTCGAGGAATTCTTCCCGGGATACAACGACGAGGTCGTCGCGCAAAGCGGCGGGTTGCGCGGCGATATCGCCCACGATGTAAGCTGGATAGGCCACAACGTTACGCTTGCTAGTGGCAAGAGCGACCTGATCGGCCTTCTTGCGAGCCGTCCCGTGCTCGAAGGCCATCTGCGCCGGCGGCTCCTGGCGTTGCCAAACGTACGCGCCATGGAGAATTGCGCCGTGCAGGGTCTTGCCAGCGATCCCGCGCGCAAGAGCGTGACCGGTGTGCGCGCACGCCTCGACGGCAAGCCGGAAGAAATCATGAGTGCCGACCTTGTCGTCGACGCGACCGGCCGCGGCTCATCCAGTGCGGCGTGGCTTGAACAGCTCAGCTACCCGCCTCCCGCCGACGAGAAGGTCGAGATCGGCATTGGCTATTTGACCCGTAAGTATCGACGGCGGCCGACCGATCTTGACGGCAAGCTCGGCATAATTGTCGCTGGCAGTGCGCCGAACTGGCGCAACGGCGCCATTCTCGCACAGGAGGACGACAGCTGGACCCTCAGTGTCGGCGGTTTTCTCGGCGACGACGCCCCCGACGAAGATCAAGGCTTCCTTGCATATCTGGCGACGCTGCCGACCATGGAAATTCACGACCTCGTCGCAAAGACGGAGCCGCTGACCGATTACGTTCGCTATCGCTTCGTCTCCAACCGGCGCCGGCGCTATGAGAAGCTCGCACGCTTCCCCGAGAACTACCTGGTTTTCGGTGACGCCGTCTGCAGCTTCAACCCGGTCTATGGGCAGGGCATGACCGTCGCGGCACAGGAGGCGTTCACGCTACAACAGTGCCTGCGCGCGGGTTCGAACGATGTTGCGAGTCGCTTTTTCAAGGCAGCCGCGAAGATCATCGACACTCCCTGGGACATAGCGGTCGGCAACGACCTCCGCCATCCGCAAGTGAAGGGCGCGCGCCCGCCGATGCTGCGTTTCATCAACTGGTACGTCGGCAAGCTCCATCTTGCCGCGACGCGCGACAGCACGCTGGCGACTGCTTTTCTCGAGGTTGCAAACCTGATGATCCCGCCACCGTCGCTGCTCAGCCCTGCGATCGCCTGGCGGGTCTGGCGGGGCAATCGGCGCCCCGTGCTTTCGGTTCCCTCGGGTGGGATCGAGCCAGCGACGCTGTAAAATGCACCGTCATGACGGGACATCACCGTCTTCACCGGCGTGTAACGGTCACCGGTTTGTCCGTGTCTGGTCCGACCCTTGTCAGCGAGAAACTTTCGGCCGAGCGTCCTTCCCCCTTCACGCGCGGTCTCATGGTACTATCGGGGCTACAGCCGAGAAAGCACGCAGCCACACATAAAGCTTCGCTTAGTGAACTACATTGAGAGTCAGTTTTGCGGGACCAAAAT
>DASZFQ010000082.1:0-4435 GCA_035939595.1 Casimicrobiaceae bacterium | reverse complement strand
TTCCGGCGTGCGCGCCGCCTGCACCGCGGTGCGCACGCCTTCGAGGAAGACGAAATTGTGCGGCGCGGTTTTCGCCGAGCCGCAATTGACCACGATGCGCTCGACCACGTCGCCGAACAACGCCGCCCAGTGATAGGCCTGCTGGGCGCCCATCGACCAGCCATAGACCAGCTTCACGCGATCGACGCCGAACAGTTCGTTCAACAGGCGGCGCTGCTGGGTGACGTTGTCGTAGGTCGTGACCTGCGGGAAATCGCCTGACGTGTTCGACGGCGATGAGGAGAGCCCGTTGGTGAACATGTTGGGGATGACGATGAAATAGCGGCTGGGGTCGAGGCAGTGCTCGGGCGATACCAGCCATTCGATGTCGGTGTGATGCGCCGAGTAGCTCGTCGGATAGACGATGACGTTGTCGCGCCGGGGCGAGAGCGTGCCGAAGGTCTTGTAGACGATGCGCGCGTTATTCAACGTGCCGCCGCGCTGCAGCGGGAGATTGCCACAGTCGAACACGCCTTCACTCGTTTTCACATTCAGCTCCCCTCGTCAGGATGACAACGGGGTTCATGACAGAGAGCGGATGATCTCGCCTTGCACGCCGACGTAGCCCCGGGCGACGTACTTCAAGTGCGGCCGCAGATAGCGGTGCGCCTCGGGCAGGTTGTGGAAGGCGATGTTGGGGAACAGGTGGTGCTCGGCGTGATAGGGCAGGTTCCACATCAGGAAGCGCACGACGGGATTGCTGATCGTCGTGCGGGTGTTGGCGAAGCCGTCGTCGCTGTTGGGGCAGAGCGTGTGCTCGCACATCAGGTAGAGCCGCAGGAACGGCAGGCCGATCAGCAGCGGAATGAACCACACCCACAGCACCACGTCGGTATGCAGCACGATCGAGCCCGCGATCAGCGCGAGGTAGAGCGCCAGCAGCCAGCGGCCCCAGCGCCGCGCCTCGGGCCACGCCGCGGGATGGATGTAGTCGACGCCGCCGCGAAAGCCGAACGGGAACAGGAAGATGTCGCGCAGCCGCAGCATCAGGAACGGAATCGAGCTCACGCGGAACAGGTACTGGCCCCAGGTCTTGGGCGTGCCCGAGGTGACGAGCTCGGGATCCCGCGCGGGGTCCTGGGTGTAGCGGTGATGCGCCATGTGATAGTGCCGGTAGAAGCCCGCATTGTTCAGGATCGCCGCGCCCGAGAAGAAGGCCAGGAGGTCGGCCATCCAGCGCGTCTTGAACGAGCCGTAATGCACCGACTCGTGCATGGCGCCGAACAGCGAATTGACGAACAGGCCCTGCAGCAGCAACGCCGGCACCACCCACCAGCTGCCGCGGGTTAGAAGCACCAGCCAACCGCCGGCGACCAGCAGCGCGAGGTGACCGGCGGTCTGCACCAGGCCGTGCCCGTCCGATCGCGCATAGAGGCGCTTCAGCACCTCGGCCGGCACGACCCGCATCTGGCGGGCGCGCTGGCCGGTTATGACATAGGCGCCCACAGGCTCTCCTTGTAGGCGCGCTCGGTCCGCGCCTCGGCCGTCTTCTTGTCCTCCTCGCTGAGGCCGATCTGATCGCCGACCATGCGGCTGATCGACGGGAAGGTGCCCTTGGGCTGGACGTAGTCGGGCGCCCACAGGCGCGCGCGCAGCAGCGCCTTGGCGCAATGCTGGTAGGCCTGGCGCACCGAGATCACGATGGCGCATTTCGGCTCCTTGCCCTGCACCGCCATCGACGCCAGCAGCTCGGGATCGACCGAGAGCCGCGCCGTGCCCGCCACCCTCACCGTATCGCCGACGCCGGGCACCAGGAAGATCAGCGCGATCTCGGGATTCTCCAGGATGTTCCTCAGCGTATCGAGCCGGTTGTTGCCCGGCCGGTCGGCGAGCGCGATCGTGTGCTCGTCCAGCACCTTGAAGGCGCCCGGCGGATCGCCGCGCGGGGTGACGTCCTGCTTGCCCGACGCATCGGCGGTGGCGACCAGGCAGAGCGGCGAGAGGGCGATGAAGCGGCCCATATGGATGTCGATGCGGCCGATGTCCTTCAGCGCCGCGCCCTTGCCGACGGCGGCGTAGGACGCGATCAGCGCGGCAGCGCCTGCGGCATCGAGCAGAGCGGGCGAGCGAGGCAAGGCGGTGTCGGGCATTGAGACCTCCTGGGAATGAGAAAAGCCTAGCACGAATCGGACCGAAGGGCCGCCGTTGGCGGCGTAACGTCTTGAACGGACAGGAAGAATTGCGGTGGGAACAGTTTGCCCGTCGATTCGTTCACCCTTCGAGCGCTCCAACAAAAGAGGAGAGACTCATGAGCGACTTCAATCCAAACTTGGATCCGCGCCGCGATCCCCGCAACTACGACGCCTACTACGAGCCGAGTGGCAGCAAGGGCCTGACCCTGGTGGTCGGCATCCTGGTGGCCATTGCGCTGGTAGCCGGCCTGATGTTCTTCGCCGGCAGCCCGCGCGATCGCACCGACCAGGCTCAGTTGCCGGTCCAGGACCGTCCGCTGACCGCCCCGGTCGACCAGACACGCGTTCCGGCGATCCCGCCGCGCCCGGCCCAGCCGGCCGCGCCGGCCGCCAACCCGTTGCCTGGGACGCCGCAGCAGTAAGCCCGAGCCGGTCCCAGGGGGCTGGCGAGAACAAAAAAAGCCCGACCGCGTTTGCACGTGGTCGGGCACACAGGCCTTTTTGGTTAGAACCCAATTCGTAGCACAGAGCGCGGCCCGGTGAATAGCCGGGTCGCTCACATTGTCGTGCACATCTGACTTGCAACGGGTGCGAGTGACGGCACGGCCTGCAATCCTCCCGGGAAATTGCGGAAATCGCCGAACCGGCCGCGCGGCGAAACTCTGGTGGCTGAAACTCTGGTCACCGGTGGAGGGGTCTCCAAAGAAAGCCCGAGCGGGGAGCATGATGCCGATCCTGTGGTCGTGACGGTCGGCAGCTATACGCCACAGCATTGCTCAGTTCTGTCAACAGCGTCCTTGGCCTCCCCCGTCATACAATGAGACGGGCCCGGAAAAGCGCTGAACCACGACGGGCGGTCTGTGCTAGCAGTGCTGTTATGAAGCTCATTCGACGTCTTGCCCGCCTGCGCATTGCAGGGCAGCATGCGGGGCATTCAGGCCATGCGCAGAGCGGCGCCGGAGCCATTGTTGCGATGAAAGACAACGAACAAACCCTCGCGCAACGGATCAAGGAATTGGAAGGCGCGGCGCGCAAGGCACGGCTGGAAGCCATGCAGATCGCCGCCTCACTGCTGATGAAGGAGAATGCGCTGCTGGCCGAACCGCGCGGCAACTCGACCGACAAGGGCGACATCGCAGCGCTCCGGGCGCGCTATACCGGGCTGGTGAAGCTGGCCGAGGATACCCAGGCCATCATCGACAAATTGCACGCCGAAGAGCACGCCACCAAATATAACCGTTAGGCGTTCTTCAGAGTCGCCTGAATGAACGATACCAGAACGTCCGGCTTGTAGGGTTTGGCGAGCAAGGGGCGCGCCTGGTATTCCACCGGGAGCGCGGCCGGCGAACAGACTGTGACGAAGATGAACGGCGTGCGCAGGCTGTCCAACAGTCGGGATATCGGGAACACCGTTTCGCCGCCCAGCACCACGTCGAGCAGGGCAAGGTCGACGCGCTGCTGCGCCAGCACCCGGCGGGTCGCCTCGACGGAGGCTTCCGGCCCGACGACCGAATAGCCGGCGTCCTCGATCATCCAGGCCATTTCCATCGCCTGGTAATTTTCGTCTTCGACCACGAGGATCCGGGCCATGTTCGAGAACCTCCTCCGGGCGTCGCCCGCGGGACCGATGGAATGAGCGACACAGCTAAAGCCGGATACGGCGAATCGGTTGCGCGGTGCGATTGTTTTGCGCAGGGACCGTCTCAGGGAGATGACAAACGCTGATGGCCGGCCGCGGCTCATTGTCCGGTTACGGACAGAAGCCTCGTTGCGCGCCGAAAGAAGAAAGGCCCGCGCCGGGCGGTGCCGGAGCGGGCCTTGGCCCGCCGGTGCTGGGGCGGGTCGGAGCGCAGCGGGGGTTTGTGCTTTAGGCTCCAGTCCCGGAACGCCGTCGGCAGGGATTGGTGACAGGACGAAATGGACTGTCCGAATCGGGACAAAGCGGCGCGCTGCCGGTACCGACCGGCGGCGCGCCTCTGGCGATGGATGGGTCGTCAGCCGGGCATCTTGTCGATGAAGCCCACGATGTTCGCGAGCTTGCCGTCGGACGACAGCGTCGCGAAGTCGACGCCCTCGACCACCGACGGGCCCGATACCGGACCGAGCGACCAGGCGAAGCGCACGGCGTCGTTGTGGCTGTCGACCTTGGAGATGCGCCGCAGCACGAAGCCCGGGAACTTGGCCTGCACGCCCGCCAGCATGGCGTCGAGGCCGGCCTGGCCGTCGCTCGCCATCACCGGATCGCGGTAGTGCGCGTCGGTGGC
>DASZFQ010000081.1:0-2830 GCA_035939595.1 Casimicrobiaceae bacterium | reverse complement strand
GTCGCCCGACACGCTCGAGCTGCTGCGGCAATGGTGGAAGACGCGCCGGCGAGGTTTCGATTCCACAACTCCCGTGGAGGAGCGCTGGCTGTTTCCAGGCCAAAGGCCCGGTAAGCCGATGACAACCCGCCAACTCAACCGACTGTTCCATGAGGCGGCCGATGCGGCCGGAATCCGCAAGGGCGTAACGCTCCATGCGCTTCGACACTCCTTTGCCACCCACCTACTTGAACGTGGCACCGATATTCGCGTTATCCAGGCGCTGTTCGGAACGGCGACATACTGCCCACGAACAACAGACTGAAGCACGCATCACCTACAGATTTCATCCTCGCTTTGGCGAGACGGTAGGTGTCAGGCGACGGCTTGAGCGAGGCGGCGCCGCGTTTCTCGTTGTGCACCAACTTGACGACACCTTTGCCTGCCTTCCGGCGTGGATGACTGACGAGGCTGCGTCTCGATTCCAGATCGGCGGTGAGCCATGTTTTCCCCTCGATGTTTTTCGCTCCCTACGCAACGAGGTCGATGCGCTTCTAGGCTTTCTGGCGGCCGAATCAAAAACGGAGCGACCAGAGAATGACGCACCGATCCGAGAATCTCCAGCCAAGCCTGTTCGAGGCCGAGCGACCGTGCGTCGAACTGCGAGCAGCTCAAAGGAGCGAGCTCGCGACAGTCATCCAAGTGCTGCTGCGCGAGATCGCGGCGGCGCTGGCAAAGGCGGCAAGCGGGGGAAGCGGCGATGACCAAGATCACGACTGAGCATCTCGCCCGCAGCGCCTGCGTCTACATCCGGCAATCGACAGCAGGCCAGCTCGCGCATAATCATGAGAGCCGGCGACGCCAATACGGCCTGGTCGATCGCGCCAAGCAGCTTGGCTGGAGCCACGTCGAGGTCATCGACGAGGACCTCGGCCGCTCCGGCGGCGGCATCGCGCGTCCCGGCTTCGAACGGCTGCTCGCAACGATCTGCAACGGCCATGTCGGCGCTGTGCTCGCGATCGAGGCGTCGCGTCTTGCCCGTAATGGCCGCGACTGGCATACGCTGATCGAGTTCTGTGGATTGGTCGGCACGCTCATCGTCGACGAGGACGGAATCTACGATCCTCGCCATCCCAATGATCGGCTGCTGCTCGGCATGAAGGGTACGATGAGCGAGCTTGAACTCTCGATGTTCCGCCAGCGCTCGCAGGAAGCGCTGAAGCAGAAGGCGCGCCGCGGCGCGCTGGTCCTCGGCGTCGCTGCCGGTTATGTGAAGATCGGTCGCGATCGCATAGAGAGGGATCCGGACAAGCGTGTGCAGGACGCCCTGCAGCTCGTCTTCACCAGGTTCGCCGAGCTGCAAAGTGCACGACAGGTGCACATCTGGCTGAGAGAGGAGGGCATCGAGCTACCGGTCAAGTCGCGCCAAGGCGAGGCGCACGGCGTCGTGTGGCGACTGCCGGCCTACAACATCGTGCACAACATCCTGACCAATCCGATCTATGCAGGTGCCTACGCGTTCGGGCGCACGAAGAGTCGTGTGAGTGTCGAAGGTGGACGCAAGCATATCCGGCGTGGTGTGCAAAAGCCCATGGCCGAATGGGATGTCTTGATCAAGGATCACCACGCGGCCTATATCACCTGGGACGAGTTCGAGCGCAACCTCCAGGTGATCGCCAACAATGCGACCAGCATGAGCAGCGCACTCGCTCGCGGAGCAGCCCGTGAAGGCGAGCTGCTGCTGCCCGGACTGCTGCGGTGCGGCCACTGCGGCCGCAAGCTTCATGTGCACTACGGCGGCAAGATTGGCCGCTACAATTGCTACGGTGCGCGTACGAACCACGGCGCCGCGCGCTGCATTTCGATCAGCGGGTTAAGCATCGATGCGGCGATCAGCAACGAGGTCCTGCGCGTCCTGAGGCCGCTCGGCATCGAGGCAGCACTCAAAGCGATCGAGGCGCAATCGAGCACGACGACCGCGGCCGAGCGCCAGCTGGAGCTGTCGCTACAGCAGGCGCGCTACGAAGCCGCGCACGCGCGCCGACAGTACGACGCCGTCGACCCGGCAAACCGGCTGGTCGCCGGTGAGCTGGAACGCCGCTGGAACGAAGCATTGCAGGCTGTCGCAAAGCTTGAAGGAGAGATCGCCGCCCTGATTGCGCGTCGTCCGCCGCCGCTCGGCGGGCCGGAGCGCCAGCAGTTGATGGCGCTCGGTGCTGATCTGAAGCGCGCCTGGTCCCATCCAGCTGCAACCGCCGCAACGCGCAAGCGTATCCTTCGCGCGGCACTCACGGAGATCGTCGTGCGCAGGGACGGCGCAATCATCCATGCGGTCCTGCACTGGCAAGGCGGTGACCATACCCAACTGCAAGTCATACAGCGACTGAATGCGGCCGGCCGGCACAATCCGCGCATCCCCGACGACACGATCGCGCTCGTGCGTGAGCTGGCACGGCTGATGCCCGATCGGCAGATCGCGCGCCTGCTCAATCGCACCGGCGTTGAGACCGGGCACGGCAATGCCTGGACGCAGGAGCGCGTGTGCGGCTTCCGTAATCATCACGACATCGCCGTCTTCCGCGACGGCGAGTGGGTTGAGCGCGGCGAGATTACGCTCGAATCGGCAGCAAAACTCATCGGCGTCTGCAACATGACGGCGTTGCGTATGCTCCGCCGCGGCGACATCAAAGGCCGACAAGCTTGCGCGGGCGCGCCTTGGGTGATCAAAGCTGAGGACCTGGCAGGCCTCGCCCGCGGAACGCGTCGGAAGCCACCGCTAACACAAAATGCCACGCAGCAGGTCTTTGATTTTCAATGAGTTAAGCCGAGGTGCATTATGACTCATGACCGC
>DASZFQ010000080.1:0-42099 GCA_035939595.1 Casimicrobiaceae bacterium | reverse complement strand
GCCATCCAAGGCGATCCACAGGGCAATTTCCGCCCATGGTCTGGAAGGAAGGAAGCTGCGGGCACGTGCTCACCGAACGGCGGTTTCCATCAAACTTGACGACCGCTTTGGAGCAGCGCGTCTAGCTGCTTCAGGAACCGGCGCCGGCGTGATTTGCGAAGTTGCGTGCCCACGACTTGAAACACACGTTCGGTCACCGCCTCGAAGCCGCGGGTGTTTCCGATCGCGATTGCCAGGTACTGCTGGGACACGCTCGAAAGGGCGTCACTCGTCAGTACATGGCGCCCGAGGTCGCGCGAATTGCTGCAAGCGGCAGAGTCGGTGCTGAATCAGGAGCAACACGGAACGATACCGCTGACGATCATCCGCAGAAAGGTTGCACGAAAAACCCGTCACTGCGGAAGTGGCACAAAAGTGCCACAACCGAGAAATGGCCAGGTAGGCCGGAACGATAAGTTGTTGACCGGTCAGGCAGTTGTGGCGCGCCCGACAGGACTCGAACCTGTTACCGCCGGCTTAGAAGGCCGGTGCTCTATCCAAATGAGCTACGGGCGCCCTGTGCATCGAAAAGCCGCGACTTGAAGCCGACCCGTTTACTGGTCGGGGTGGAGAGATTTGAACTCCCGACATCTTGCTCCCAAAGCAAGCGCGCTACCAGGCTGCGCTACACCCCGAGGGACGCGATTATGCCATCGGCTACGCGGTACACGCAAACGGCAAGGGTCATCATTTCGCGCTCGCCGCCCTTATAATGATCTCCGTCGACAGGCTGCGGTCGGCGCAGCCTCGCCAAGACCAAGAGAGGAATCCCGTGAGCACGACCCGCGATGTCGCCGTTTTCGTCGGCAGCCTGCGCAAGGAGTCATTCAATCGCAAGCTAGCCAATGCGCTGATTGCCATGGCCCCGGCGCCGCTCAAGCTCGAGATCGTCGAGATCAGGCACCTGCCCCTCTATAACCAGGACGACGACGCGAATCCCGCGGCGGCATCCGCGACGTTCAAGGCGCGCGTGCAGAAGGCGGACGCGGTGCTATTCGTGACACCCGAATACAACCGCTCGGTGCCCGGCGTGCTCAAGAATGCGATCGACGTCGCCTCGCGGCCATACGGCAAGAGCGCATGGGATGGCAAGCCCGGCGCGGTGATCAGTCTGTCTCCGGGCGTGGTCGGTGGCTTCGGGGCCAACCATCACCTGCGCCAGTCGCTGGTGTTCCTGAACGTCCCCGCGATGCCGCAGCCGGAGGCCTATATCGGCAACGCAGCCAAGCTCTTCGATGAGGCCGGGAAGCTGACCGACGATCCGGTGCGCGATTTTGCGTCTAAATTCCTGC
This sequence comes from Casimicrobiaceae bacterium, assembly GCA_035939595.1. Lineage (GTDB taxonomy): Bacteria > Pseudomonadota > Gammaproteobacteria > Burkholderiales > Casimicrobiaceae > PALSA-1003. The sequence goes on along the minus strand of DASZFQ010000080.1, from coordinate 40,768 downwards.
ACGCTTTCGCGCAGTGGATCGAGCGCAACATCCGCAAATAGAGTGACCCCTGATCGCCGCGAGCGCCATCAGCGGGCGAACTTGCGGATCACTCCCAGCGCTTCCTCAATCGCCCGGTCGCCGTCCCCCGAACGAACCGCGTGTTGCACGCAGCCGTGCAAGTGATGTTCCAGCAGCCGGAGTGCGAACGCGTCGAGTGCCGACTGCACTGCGCTGATCTGGGTCAGCACGTCGATGCAATAGCGGTCCTCGACAAGCATTCGATTGATGCCGCGTACCTGCCCTTCGATGCGGTTCAAGCGTTTGCCGAGCGCCGCCTTGTCGTGGCGTACTACACGGGCTTGCGCTGCCGTGCGCTTTGGCGCCGACTCAACCCGCGACTTCATAGCCAGCGTCCTCGATGGCGCGTTTGATAACCGGTAGGCCCGCGCGCTGCGGATCGTAAGCGATCCGCGCCGTTCCCGTCTCCAACGCTACCACGACCTCGCCGACGCCGGGAAGGATGCGCAGCACGCGCGTGACACTTGCCACGCAGCCACCGCAGTTCATGCCATTGACTTTCAACGTAACGGTTTCCATGCCGCTCTCCTTGATTGCCATCACCGCGGGGCTTTCCAGCGCCTGAGCAACAGCGCGTTGCCAACGACCGATACCGAGCTCGCCGCCATCGCCGCGCCCGCGATCGCCGGGTGCAGCAGACCGAAAGCCGCGAGCGGGATGCCGAGCACGTTGTACACAAAGGCGAAGAACAGGTTCTGCCGGATCTTTGCCACGGTCGCGCGGGAAAGCAGGATCGCATCGACGACCGCGTTGAGGTCCGGACGCATCAGGGTGATATCCGCGGCCTCGATCGCGATATCCGATCCGGCACCGATGGCGAAGCTTACGTCGGACGCCGCGAGCGCCGGCGCATCGTTGATTCCGTCCCCGACCATACCGGTAACGATGCCCCGGCTCTTGAGCGCACGCACCGCGTCGGCCTTGCCCGCGGGCAGAACACCGGCACGATATTGCGCGATCCCAACCTGGTCGGCGACCGACCGCGCCGTGGCGGCATTGTCTCCGGTGAGCATGACGACGTCGACTCCCGCTTCGCGCAGCCGCGCGATGCCGGAGGCCGAGGTCGGCCGAATGCGGTCGGCGAGCGCGATGAGGCCGAGCACGCGCCTCCCGACCGCGACGCCGACGAGCGTCTTGCCCTCGGGTTGCAGCGTTGCGACCAGCGCGGCGTCCACAGGAATGCCCCGCTCGGCCAGATAATCGAGCGAGCCGAGGACCGCCTCTCCGGCCGCACCGGCGAGCCGGCCGCGCAATCCCATGCCGGCGGCGAGCAAGAATTCGACCGGCGGTTCGGCTACGACCCCCTCCGCGTGCGCCGCGGCGAGCACCGCCCGCGCCAAGGGATGGGTCGAGCCCCCCTCGAGGCCAGCCGCGACACGCAGCAATTCCGCGCGCGCCACGCCGCGCGCCGGCAGCACGTCGGTAACCTCAGGCCTGCCCTCCGTCAGAGTGCCGGTCTTGTCGACAATGAGCGTCTTGAGCCGGCCCGCATTCTCCAGAGCGGTGGCATTCCTGATGAGCACACCGAGCTGGGCGCCGCGCCCGGTGCCGACAATGATCGCCGTGGGTGTTGCCAGGCCCAGCGCGCAGGGACAGGCAATGACGAGCACGGCGACGGCATCGATGAGCGCCTGCGCGCGGTCGCGGCCAAGCCACCAGGCGAGCACGAAAGTCGCTGCCGCGATCACGATCACGATCGGAACGAACACTCCGGATACCCGGTCGGCGAGCCGTTGGATCGGCGCCTTTGATCCCTGCGCTTCCGCGACCAATCGGACGATGCCCGCGAGCAGGGTCCCCTCGCCGACTTCGGTCGCCTCGCAGGTGAGCAGTCCCTCCTGGTTCAGCGTGCCCGCACGCAACCGGGCCCCTGGCGCCTTGGCCACCGGCCGCGATTCGCCGGTCAGCATGCTCTCGTCGACACGGGATTGCCCTTCGCGCACGATGCCGTCGACCGCCACGCATTCTCCGCCACGAATGATGACGCGATCGCCGACCGCGACCTCGGCAAGCGGGACCTCCAAGGCCACGCCGCCGCGCACCACTCTTGCGGTCTTCGGTTGCAGCCGCAGCAATCCCTCCAGTGCCGCGGACGTACCAGCTCGCGCCCGCACTTCCAGGAGCTTGCCCAGCAACACCAGCGTGATCACCGCCGCTCCGGCTTCGAAATAAACGTGCTGGCCGCGGAGACCCAGGACCGTCACTACGGTGCTCAACGCCCATGCCATCGTCGTGCCCAAGGCGATAAGAACGTCCATGTTGGCGCCACCGCCGCGCAGCGCATGCCACGCGCCGACATAGAAGCGACGGCCAATCCAGAACTGTACCGGCGTCGCCAGCACGAACTGCAGCCAACGCGGCAGAAGATCGCCCTGCTCCGCGCCGTGCCACAACATGGGCAGCATCGGGAGAATCAGCGGCAGCGTCAGCACCGCGGCGGCGATAAACTCCCGCTTCAATGCCGCGTAGGCCGCGCGAGCGCGTGCCTCGTCAGCTCGGCGCTCCGTGCCCGCGTCACGCCTGACATGGGCCCGGTAGCCAACCTTCTCGACGGCCGCAAGCAGCGCGTCGCGATTGGCGCGCCGGGGGTCGTAACGCACCCGCGCTGATTCGGTGGCAAAGTTGACCGCGGCCACTACGCCGGGAACGCGATTGAGCGCCTTTTCGATGCGCGCCGCACACGCGGCGCAGGTCATGCCCTCCAGCGCGAGGTCAACCGGCGCGGAAGCGTGCTCCGCCGGCGAAGCCATCGCAGTGGCCGATTCCATCCCGGCAACATATACCCCAGCCAGGTATAAGTCAAGGTACCCTATCAGGGTATAAGCATCAGAACGGCAGCTTGCCCGTGAGCAGGTCGCGGAACATCACCCAATCGCCGACCAGGCTGTACCAGGGATGGCTGAAGGTTGCGGGGCGGTTTCTCTCGAAGAAGAAATGCCCGATCCAGGCCAGCCCGTACCCGGCGACCGGCGCGACGACGAGCCACCACGCCTCGCCGGTGACAATCGCGGTGACGATCGCCGCAATCACCAGCAGCGAACCGGTGAAATGCAGACGGCGGCAGATCCGATTCCGGTGCTCCGATAAATAGTACGGATAGAACTCGGCAAAAGCAGCGAATGTCACGCGCGGACCGGGCACTGTCTGCACCCCCATGCGACGCGCTGCTCCAGCCCGGCCATGGTTCGTCTCAAGCTTCCGGCTTGAGCTGCGGGAACAGGATCACGTCGCGAATTGACGGCGTGTCGGTCAGCAGCATCACCAGGCGGTCGATGCCGAGGCCCTCGCCCGCTGTCGGGGGCAATCCGTATTCCAGTGCGCGGATGTAGTCCGCATCGTAGTGCATCGCCTCGACGTCGCCGGCTTCCTTGGCCTTGACCTGCTGCTGGAAGCGCGCCGCCTGATCCTCGGGATCGTTGAGTTCCGAGAAGCCGTTGGCGATTTCGCGGCCAGTGATGAACAGCTCGAAGCGATCGGTGACCGACGGGTCGGCGTCATTGGCACGAGCGAGCGGGGAGATATCCGTGGGATAGGCGATGATGAACGTCGGCTGCACCAGTTTTTCCTCTGTCGTGGCTTCGAAAAGCTTCAGTTGCAACACTCCCACACCATCGGTCGGCAGGACGTCGACCCCAAGCGAGGCCAATGCCGCCTTCAGATATTGCGGACTGGCCAGCTCGGCGAGCGTGTGACCCGGGTTATGCTTGGCGATTGCCTCGGCCATCGTCAGCCGGTCGAAGGGCGCGCCGAGATCGATCGGCACGTCCTGGTACTCGACCGTCGTCTTGCCAACGACCTTGCGCGCAACCTCGCGCAGCAGATCCTCGGTGAGCTGCATCATGTCGCGGTAATCCCGGTATGCCTCGTAGAACTCGAGCATGGTGAATTCGGGGTTGTGCCGCGTCGAGATCCCCTCGTTGCGGAAATTGCGGTTGATTTCGAACACCTTCTCCAGCCCCCCCACGACCAGCCGCTTGAGATAGAGCTCCGGGGCGATCCGAAGATACAGCTCGGTATCGAGCGCGTTGTGATGCGTGACGAACGGCCGCGCCGCGGCACCGCCGGGAATCGGATGCATCATCGGCGTCTCGACTTCGAGATAGCCGCGGGCGACGAAGAATTCGCGGATCGTCTGCACGATCTGCGAGCGCGCGATGAACACCCGCCGCGAGTCAGCGCTCGTGATCAGATCGACATAACGCTGCCGGTATTTCTGCTCCTGATTGGTGAGTCCGTGGAATTTCTCAGGCAACGGTCGCAATGCCTTGGTGAGCAGCCGCAATTCGGCAACGCGCACCGACAGCTCGCCGGTCCGGGTCTTGAACAGGGTTCCGCGCGCGCCGACGATATCGCCTAGATCCCAGTGCTTGAACGCATCGTGTGTTTGCGCTCCGATCGCGTCACTGGTGATATAGAGCTGGATCCGGCCGCTCATGTCCTGGATCGTCGCGAAACTTGCCTTGCCCATGACACGCTTGAGTACCATCCGCCCGGCAACAGCTACCGCGACCGGCGCAGCGTCGAGCGCCTCGCCGCTATTGCCGTCGTGCGCTTCGTGCAGTGCCGCCGCGAGCGCGTCGCGCTGAAAGTCGTTGGGATAGGCGGGGCCGTGCTCGCGCAGCGCACGCAACTTCGTGCGTCGCTCGGCGATGATTTGATTCTCGTCAACGGCGGGAGGTTTCGGGTCGCCGGGCTCGCTCACCTTACACTCCCTGCTTCAGGCTCGCGGCGATGAAATCGTCGAGATCGCCGTCGAGCACCGCCTGCGTGTTGCCGACCTCGATATTGGTGCGCAGATCCTTTATGCGCGACTGGTCGAGCACATAGGAACGGATCTGGTGGCCCCAGCCGATATCGGTCTTGGTGTCTTCCAGCTTCTGCTGCTCGGCTTGTCGCTTGCGCAATTCCAGTTCGTACAGCCGCGATTTGAGCATTGCCATCGCTTCGGCGCGGTTGCGATGCTGCGAGCGGTCGGTTTGACACTGCACGACAATACCGGTCGGCAGGTGCGTGATCCGTACCGCCGAATCGGTCTTGTTGATGTGCTGACCTCCCGCACCGGAAGCGCGGAAAGTATCGATGCGTAAATCGGCGGGATTGATCTCGACCTCGATCGTCTCATCGACTTCGGGATAGACGAATACGCTGGCGAATGAGGTGTGACGGCGCGCGTTCGAATCGAAGGGGCTTTTACGCACCAGGCGGTGCACGCCCGTTTCGGTACGCAGGTGGCCGTAGGCATAGTCGCCGGTTACCTTGACGCTGGCGCTCTTAATGCCAGCGACTTCGCCTTCGGACTCCTCGAGGATCTCGGTTTTATAGCCCTTGCGCTCGCAATAGCGCAGGTACATCCGCAACAGCATTGCCGCCCAGTCCTGCGCCTCGGTGCCGCCGCTTCCGGCCTGGATGTCGATGAAACACGGATTGGGATCCATCGGGTTGTGAAACATCCGACGGAACTCCATCGCGGCAACGATGTTTTCCAGGCCCTGCACGTCGCCCTGGAGCGCCTGCAGCGTGTCATCGTCCCCCTCGGCGCGCGCAAGCTCGAACAACTCACCGGTATCCTTGAGGCTCTGGCCGAGCCCGGAGAGCGTGCCGACCACGTTCTCGAGCTGTTTCTTCTCCCTCCCGAGTTCCTGCGCCCGTTTTTGATCGGCCCAGATCTGCGGATCTTCCAGATCGTGGGCTACAGCCTTCAGCCGCTGCGATTGCGCATCGAAGTCAAAGATACCTCCGCAGGTCGGCAGCGCGCTGTTGCAATCCGGCGAGGCTGTTGGCGATCTGGTTGATCCGTTCGGCTTCCATTAGGTATCTGCTCCGATCGGCGCACATTATACTCTGGGCTCGTGCTGCCCGCGGCACCTCGGCATGCTGGGCAGCCGCGTTTGCACCGCGCCGGGAATCGCCTATGATAGGGGAGCTGTCGGCCGCTGCCGAACGCGCCGGAACCTTCCCGGAGAGATCATGCCTCTGCTCATCAACAAGGAAGCTTTGCGTGTCGCTCTCGACATCGACCTGCCCCGAGGGCGGCACAGGGACGGCTTCGGATTCGGCGCGGGCGTGCCGATGGGGGTGCGATGAGGAGCGCATGGCGGTGGCTTGGCGGCATCCTGGTCGCCGCGACTGCGCTTGCCGCCGAGGCGGAACCTGGCGTCACGGCGACGACGATTGTCCTTGGCCAGTCGGCAGCATTTTCGGGCCCCGCCTCGGAGCTGGGCACCGAAATGCGCGCCGGCGCCATGGCGTATTTTCAGGCGATCAACGCGGCCGGTGGCGTCTACGGGCGCAAGATCGAACTGCGCTCGCTCGACGACGGCTACGAGCCCGATCGCGCTGCGGCCAATACCAAAAAACTGATCGACGATGGCGTGTTTCTGCTCTTCGGCTATGTCGGTACGCCGACCTCCAACGCCTCGAAACCGATCTTCACCGCCGCACGCGTACCGTTCGTCGGGCCATTCACCGGTGCGGAATCCCTGCGCAATCCCCTGAATCGATACATCTTCAACATTCGCGCGAGCTACTACGACGAGACCGACAAGATTGTCGGCCAGCTCGTCGGCCAGACCCTTGATCGCATCGCCGTGTTCTATCAGAACGACGACTACGGCAAGGCCGGACTGGCTGGCGTCGAACGCGCGATGCAGAGGCGCAACCTGAAGATCGTCGCGACCGGAACGGTGGAACGCAACACGGTCGACGTTGCCGCCGCCGTCAAGGCGATCGGCAGCGTCGACCCTCAGGGCGTGGTGATGATCTCCGCCTACAAGTCATGCGCCGCGTTCATCAAGGCGATGCGCAAGGCCGGACACAACCCGCAGTTCATGAACGTATCCTTTGTCGGCAGCAAGGCCCTGGCGCACGAGGCGGGGCCGGAGGGTCGCGGCGTGGGGGTCTCGCAGGTCGTGCCCTTCCCCTGGAACATATCTGCACGCGTGGTTAAGGAATACCAGCAGCTGCTCGAGGCATCGACCGGAAAGCAGAATTACTCGTGGACCAGTCTCGAAGGCTTCATCGCCGCCAAGGTGCTGGTCGAGGGCCTGCGCCGAACAGGGACGGATTTAACGCGCGAGAGGTTTATCGCCGCCATGGAACAGATCCGTGACTTTGACGTCGGCGGCTTTGTCGTCACCTTCACGCCGACTGATCACAGCGGATCGAGGTTCGTCGAACTTACCGTCATCGGCAAGGATGAGCGCTTCCTGCGCTGACGCTGCGTGCGGATGAACACGCCGCCCGGCTTCGAGCCCGGGCACGTCTTGCCGTCTGATCTGGCTTTGCAAACGCTGTGTTTCGTCTGGCGAGAGGACAAGATTCTCACGCGCGCGAGCGAGCCGCCAACACTGCCGGTCATGGCAGATATCATCGGGCTGGGACTCAGCGGGACGCGGCACTACCTCGGGCGCTTCCAGGATGCCGATTGCATCGCCATCAGCGTCGCGGCAGACACGCCCGAGCCTGCGGGGTGGCAATGGCGTGGATTGCGCACGCTTTTCCTCCAGCTCGCCGATCCGCTGCTCGCGCTCGCCGGACGGGCCTTCCAGATCGCCGAATGGGAGCGCAGCCATCGGTTCTGCGGCCGCTGCGGCACGCCAACGCGCGACAAAGGCCTCGAACGGGCGAAGGAGTGTCCCAACTGCGGTTACGTGGCCTATCCTCGGGTATCCCCGGCGATGATGGTCCTGGTCACGCGTGACCGGGAGTTGCTGCTGGCGCGGGCGCGCCGCTTTCCCCACGCCGTTTACAGCGCACTGGCGGGATTCGTCGAGGTGGGCGAATCGATCGAGGATTGCATCCATCGTGAAGTGCGCGAGGAAGTCGGCGTGGAGGTCGGAGGGCTCCGATACGTCGCCAGCCAATCCTGGCCGTTTCCGCACTCGCTCATGATCGCCTACACGGCGGAGTACGCCGGCGGGGAGATGCATCCCTGCGACGACGAAATCGTGGACGCACGCTGGTTTGCGCTCGACGCGCTGCCACAGCTGCCGAGTCCGGTCAGCATTGCACGGCAGCTCATCGATGCGACGGTAGCGAGGCTTGGCGGGTCGCCACCCGCCTGAGCGCGGGGTGGCCGCGAACCACGCCGGGGCCGCAGCGCCGCAAGCCAGGTTGAACGGTCCTGTTAAAATACCCCGCCACGGCCGGTTTGCCCCATGGTAAGGATCCGTCGATTTCCCCGATGACACTACGCGTTTCCCGATTTGCCGCAGCGGCCTTTTGTTCGGTGCTGCTGCCGGCGGCGGTCGCGCAGCAAACGCCGCCACCACCGCCGACCTCGGCGAACGTCGTGCCGCACCGCACGCCTGGCCTTGCGCCCGAGTTGGCCGACGCGTCACGCCTGATCGGTGAAGGCGAGTACGCGTCGGCGCTGGCGAAGATCGATGCCGTGCTCGCGACCGACGCGAAGAATCCCCAGGCGCGATTTCTGAAGGGTGTGGTGCAGACCGATCAGGGTGACACCGATGCCGCCATCGCCACCTTTCAGGCGCTCAACGAGGATTACCCGGAGCTGCCCGAGCCGTACAATAACCTGGCCGTTATCTGGGCCAAGCGGGGAGAGTACGACAAAGCGCGCAAGGCGCTCGAGATGGCGCTGGTGACGCGCCCCGACTACGCGATCGCCCACGAAAACCTGGGCGACATCTACGTGCGGCTTGCGGGCGTCGAGTACGACCGCGCCCTCGCGCTCGACAAGAAGGACAAGAGCGCAAAAAGCAAGCTCGTCCTGGTGCGCGAGCTGTTCACCGTTGCGCCGGCGAGCACGACGCCCAAGCCCGAGGCACCGCAACCTGCACCCGCGGCCGAGGCGACGCCGTAAGCCGCGACACCAGCACCGGCCGCCGTGGCGGCCAATCTGCCCGTTTCGAGCCACAACAAAGGAGCTGCCGATGTATCGCCATTATCTCCGTACGCTCGCCGCCATCGGCCTTGCCGTCTTGGCGGCTTCGGTCCACGCCGCCAATCCACAGGTCGAGCTCGACACCACCGCCGGCAAGATCAGGATCGAACTCTATCCAGACGCCGCGCCGAAGACGGTCGAGAATTTTCTGACCTACGTGCAGGCCAAGCAATACGACGGCACGCAGTTCCACCGCGTGATCCCGGGGTTCATGATCCAGGCCGGAGGCTACACCAGTGACTTCAGGGAAAAGCCGACCCGGCCGCCCGTCCGGAATGAGGCTGAGCAGAGCAGCAAGGCAGGATTGCTCAACGTGCCGGGATCAGTTGCCATGGCGCGCACCTCCGACCCGCATTCGGCGGCGGCGCAATTCTTCATCAACGTAGGGGACAACAAGTTTCTCAACTTCCGCGAGCCGACGCCTCAGGGCTACGGGTATACCGTGTTCGGCAAGGTCATTTCCGGGATGGACGTCGTCAACAAGATCGCCGCGGCGCCGACTTCCGCCGGCGGGCCGTTCCCGAAGGACGTTCCCGTCGAGCGCGTCTTTATCAAGTCGGCGACACTCGTCGCGGCGCCGTAACGCGGACAAGAACCATGGTCGTGCTACACACCAACCACGGCAAGATCGGGCTCGAGCTCGATGCCGAGCGCGCGCCCAAGACCGTCGCCAATTTTCTCGACTATGTGCGCGCGGGCCACTTCGACAACACGCTGTTTCATCGCGTCATCGACGGGTTCATGATCCAGGGGGGTGGCTTGACGCCGGATTTCCGGCAGAAGCCCACCCGCGCCGCGATCGAGAACGAGGCTCGCAACGGGCTCAAAAACGAGCGTTACAGCGTCGCCATGGCGCGGACCGGGGATCCGCACTCGGCGACTGCGCAGTTCTTCATCAACGTTGCCGACAACGATTTCCTCAACCACCGCTCGCCCGACGCCAACGGCTGGGGCTACTGCGTATTCGGCCGTGTCACCACCGGCACCGATGTCGTCGACCGCATCAAGGGCATGCCGACCGGTAATCGCGGCGCGCACCAGAACGTGCCCAAGGAGGACGTGATCATCGAGCGCGCCGAAGAGACGCCGTAGCATTGCGGTCGCGATGGCGCCGGCGCTGTTCATTTCCGATCTCCACCTCGCGCCGGAACGGCCTGGTCTGGTGGCGGCATTCCACGAGCTCGTCCCCGGCCGCGCGCGAGGTGCCGCGGCACTGTACGTGATCGGGGACCTGTTCGACGCCTGGCTGGGCGATGATCAGCTGAAGGAACCGCTTGCCGCGGAGGTAGCCGGTGCCATGGCGTCGTTGGCCGCGTCGGGGACACGCGTCTACCTGCAACGCGGTAACCGCGATTTTTTGCTCGGCGAGCGCTTCGCTGGCGCCGCCGGCGCAACGCTGCTCCCAGACGCGGTCGTGCACGACCTGCACGGCACGCCGACGCTGATCATGCACGGAGACCAGCTTTGTACCGACGACGTCAGCTATCAGCGCCTGCGCGCCTTCTGGCAGAATCCGGTATACCGTCAGCGCCTGTCGAGATTGCCGTATGGCGTGCGTCGTGGGATCGCGCGGCTGCTTAGCGCCGGCAGCCGGCATGCGACAGCGAGCAAGCCCGAGAAAATCATGGACGTCAACGCCGGCGCCGTCGCCGCTGCGATGAGCGAGCATCGCGTTACGCGGCTGATTCACGGCCACACGCACCGGCCGGCGCGACACGATTTCAGCCTCGACGGCCGTGCTTGTCAGCGTTACGTGCTGGCCGACTGGTACAAGGCGGGCAGCTACCTCGAAGTCGCGCCGGATGCAATCACACCGCGTTCCATTTGAGCGCGGCAAAAGAAAGCGTCATTCGAGCGCCTGGGTGAAATCGGCGATCAGGTCGTCGCGGTCCTCGATTCCCACCGAAAGGCGTATCAGCGAGTCGGCGATGCCCATGCTTGCGCGCCGCTCGGGTCCCATTTCCCAGTAGATCGTATGCGCGACCGGGATCGCCAGCGTGCGGTTGTCCCCCAGGTTCGACGACAGCACGACATTCTGGAGTCGATCGAGAAACTCGAAGCAGTCGAACGCGAGATCGAGTTCGAATGCCAACAGCGCGCCGAAGCCGGCGAATAGTGCCCGGGCAAGCGCATGTTGCGGGTGCCCTGGCAATCCTGGGTAATAGACCGCGCGCACGCGGCGGTGGGTCGCCAGGAATTGCGCCAGGGCCATCGCATTGGCGCAGGCTCGTTCCATGCGCAGCGCCAGCGTTTCGGCGCCGACCGCAAGATGGTGCGCCTGCTCTGCGGCAAGGGTCCCGCCCCAGTCGCGCAGGCCTTTCTTACGCAGCTGCGTGATGCCCCAGAGCGCCGGATTCGCGCTCTTGTAGCTGTCGTACAGGTTCGCAAACCGTGTCCAGTCAAAGCTTCCCGTGTCGGTAATGCTGCCCCCGAGCGCGTTGCCATGGCCGCCGATGTACTTGGTCAGCGCATTGACGACGAGGCTCGCCTGGACCGCCTTCGGTCGGAACAGGTATGGCGAGGTCATCGTATTGTCGACCACGTAAATCAACCCTCGCGCCGCGCAGAGTTCACCGATGCGCTCGAGATCGGCGATCTGCGTGCGCGGATTGGCGATCGTCTCGACGAATACCAATCGCGTGGCAGGCTTCAGTGCCGCCTCGACGGCCCGCGCATCCGTGGCGTCGACGAAGGTGACGTCGATACCCTGCGTCGCCAGCGTCTCGAACATGCTGTTGGTGTTGCCGAACAGGAATGAACTCGAGACGACATGATCGCCGGCGCGCAGGAGCGCGACCATGATCGCGCCGATGGCGGCCATGCCGGTGCTGAAGCACACCGTCGCCACGCCGTCTTCCATGCGATTGATCTTTTCCTCGAGAGCCCCCGTGGTGGGGTTGCCCTGCCGACCGTAGACGTAACCCGGAGCCCGTCCCTGGAATACGTCCGCGAGTTCCTGCGCATGGCGATAGCCATAGGCGACCGAAAGGTGGAGCGGCTTGTGCAGCGCGCCATGCTCGATCGACGCGGCGCGATCCGAATGCAGTACCGCGGTGGTAAAGCCGCGCCTTGGATGCAGATCGTTCATGCTCGTTCCTGGCTGGACCCAGAGAAAATCGCCTGCGCCATGCCAACAAAAAACCCGTCGGGCCTCCGCCAAACGGGTTTCGTGTGCCCCCCCGGCATTCCCGGGCTGGAGCGGACCTCGCTTTAGCGGAATTTTTTGTGCGCCCGCAAGCTGAAGCCTCAAATCGGCGCAGGTGGAACTATATCCTACTTCGAGACCGCGGTCAAAAGTACCTATCCTGCGACGACTCTCGACTCAAGTGCCAGGTCCGCGTCGGCCTCTCCTCGGGTCTCGTCGCGCTCCGCGGCGAGATGCGACAGGTAATCGGCTGTGACGTCGCCCGTGACATAGTGACCGTCGAAGCAGGATGCCTCGAATTCCTTGAGCCTTGGGTTCACGGCGCGCACCGCACGCTTCATCGCCTCGAGATCCTGGTAAATGAGCAGGTCGGCCCCGATCTCGTTTGCGATCTCGCTTTCAGTGCGTCCGGTCGCGATCAGTTCGCGCTGGTTCGGCATGTCGATGCCGTAGACGTTGGGAAAGCGAACCGGCGGGCTCGCCGAAGCGAAGTACACCTTCCGTGCGCCAGCATCGCGCGCCATCGAGACGATCTCACGGCTGGTGGTACCACGCACGATCGAGTCGTCGACCAGCAGCACGACCTTGTCCTTGAACTCCACCCCCATCGGATTGAGCTTCTGGCGCACGCTCTTCCTGCGGATTGCGTGGCCGGGCATGATGAAGGTGCGGCCGATATAGCGGTTCTTGACGAACCCTTCGCGATACTTCAGGCCGAGATTATTGGCCAGTTCAAGCGCGGATGGACGGCTCGAGTCGGGTATCGGGATCACCACGTCGATATCCTGCGCCGCAGGTATGCCGGCGATCTTGCGCGCGAGTTCGCCCCCCATGCGCAGGCGCGACTCGTACACCGACGTGCCGTCCATGACCGAATCCGGACGCGCCAGATAGACAAATTCGAAGATGCATGGGGTCAGCCGCGGCTCGTCGGCGCATTGCCGCGCGTGAAAACTGCCCGCCTGGTCGATCCAGATGGCCTCGCCAGGCGCAACGTCGCGCAGCACCGAGAAGTCCAGGGCTTCGAGCGCAACCGACTCGCTGGCTATCACGTATTCGGTACCGCCCATCGCCTCGTTGACGCCGATGATGAGCGGACGGATGCCGTAGGGATCGCGAAAAGCCAGCAACCCGTATCCGGCGATCATGGCCACGATCGCATAGGCCCCGCGGCAGCGTCGATGCACCGCGGCAACCGCGGTGAAGATTGCATTCGCGTCGAGCTTGGCGTGATGCGCCGCGCGTTCCAGCTCGAGCGCCAGGACGTTGAGGAGCACCTCTGAATCCGAATTGGTATTGACGTGGCGGAAGTCGAGCTGGAAAAGCTCGCGCTTCAACGCCTCGCTGTTGGTGAGGTTGCCGTTGTGCGCGAGCGTGATGCCGAACGGCGAATTGACGTAGAACGGCTGCGATTCCAGATCGGACCAGGCCGAGCCGGCCGTCGGATAGCGGCAGTGACCGATGCCCGCGTTGCCGGAGAGATCGCGCATATTGCGGGTACGGAACACGTCGCGCACGTATCCCGCGCCCTTGTACATATGGAACACCGGGCCTTCGCTGGTGACGATCCCCGCCGCGTCCTGGCCACGGTGCTGCAGCAGCAACAGCCCGTCGTAGAGGAGCTGATTGACCGGAGTATGGGTCACTGCGCCGACGATGCCGCACATGGTATCGCTCTTAACCTTTTTTAACGGCCTGCCTTTACGACCGATTTGGCGGGTCGGCGTTCCCCTGGACCGTAATCGATTCGCTCCGCCCACGCCTTCGGCAGCCAGGGCCGCAAATTCAGGGCTGCGGCAGTCAAGGTGGGGGCGGTCAACGAATTTTGCCACCAATCCATCTTCGGCGCGGAGGTCATCCCGGCGAACAGCACGACGATCACGGCGATCAGCAGGCCGCGCGCCACGCCGAAGACGGCACCGAGCGTGCGGTCGAGCAGGCCGAGTCCGACGGCATGCGCCAGCCGCGACAGAAGAAAACCAAGCAGCGCGCCGACGATGAGCACCCCGACCAGGATTAGTGCGAACGCCAGGAGATAGCGCGTCGCCGGCGTCTCGCCGAAGTCCGGCAGCATGCCACCGATCACTTGCGAAAAACGGATTGCCGCCAGCACCGCGACGACCCATGCAGCCAAGGACACGAAAACGCGGACGAAGCCGCGCATGAACGCCAGCACCGTCGACAGGCCGACGACGCCGATGACCATGAGATCGAACGCGGTCATCCGACGTGCGTGACCATGCCGTTGAATCCCGCCGCCTTGAGCTTGACCAATGCCGCGTCCGCAGCTTCTCGCGACGCGTAGGGGCCGACCCGCACACGGTGCAGCGTCGTCCCCTTGCCTGTCGTCACCGCCTCCGTGTAGCCCGGAAAGCCGTCATGCTTGAGTTTGGTTGCGAGCGAGTTGGCGCCATAGCGATCGGAAAACGCGGCAATCTGCACGGCGTAAGCGGCCGGCGCTTCTGGGCCCGCGGCCTTGGCGGTCGCCGCCGGCGTGGCCTGAGCCTCTGCGGTGGCCTCGGTCCCGGGCTTGACCGCGGCGCCGCCTTGCCCCGGTTCGGCCATCCCAGCCTTGGCGTCCGCGGCAGGCGATGGCGGCACCGGTGCCGGCACGGTCGCCGCTGCACCCGCCACCGGCGCCTCGTTGGCGGCGGCACCTGGTTTCGGCACTGGCGCCGCCGCCGGTGGCGCGTCGCCGGACGACGAGGGAGGGGCAAGCTCGGTCGCGCTCTTGCCGCCGGCGGTGCTTCCCTTCACCTTGGGATCCGGTGCCTTGGCAGAGGAAAGCGGGTTGATGAACTTACCGCTGTCGACGGGCGGGATCTGGATTGAGACGTCATCGCCCAGTGGCTTGGGCTCGCTTTCCAGAAGCAATGGCAGAAGGACCGCCGCAGCGAGGGCGAGCACGACGGCGCCGACAAGGCGGCGGCGCGCGCGGCGCCTCAGTTCGTCGACTGCCGGTTCGGAGGCTTCGGAGCGGGTTGCCATGGAGAAGCTCTCAGGCGCCACGGCCAGACACCTGCGCGAGCGCCGCGGCAACGGTCAAGAATGAGCCAAAAACGATGATTCTATCAGCTTCGGTCGCGATCTCTCGCGCTGCCCGATACGCAGCCCCCGGGTCTTGGTAACTCAAGATCGCATCGGGCGCCACGCCCAATCCAGTCAGTCGCGCGTGCAGCAGCGCAGAGGTCGCGCCGCGCGGCGGCGGCAGGCTCGCGATCAACCACCGATCGACGCGCGGCTTGAGCGCTGCGATCACCGCGTCGATGTCCTTGTCCGCCATGCTGCCAAAAACTGCCAGCGTCTGGGGGTGGAAACCCATCGCCGCGACATTGTCGGCGAGCGCCAGTGCCGCCTGTTCGTTGTGTGCGACGTCGAGCACTGTCACCGGGCGCCCGGGCAGCACCTGGAACCGGCCCGGCAATTCGATGCTGACGAGCGCCTCGCGCACCGCACCCATGGGCACGGGGAGGCGAGCGCGCAGCGCGTCGAGCGCCGTCAGCGCGGCGGCCGCGTTGGCAAGCTGGTAGTTCCCGCGCAGCGCCGGATAGGGCAGGCCGTGACGGGCTCCGCCGGGTCCGAAATAGCGCCATTGATTGGCCTGTGCGACGAAGCCAAACTCGGTGCCGAGGCGCAGCAGCCGGGCGCCGATCGCCTGCGCCTGCCCGATGAGCGCGGCCGGCGGGTCGCGGTCAGCACAGACGGCAACGCGCCCGGCACGGAAGATGCCCGCCTTCTCCCGCGCGATGGTCTCCCGCGTCGGGCCCAGGTAATCGATGTGGTCGATCGCCACGGTGGTGACGACGGCCACGTCGGCATCGATGATATTGACCGCGTCGAGGCGGCCGCCGAGGCCGACTTCCAGCACCAGCGCGTCAAGGCGCGAACGCACAAACAGCCACAACGCCGCCAGAGTCCCGAATTCGAAGTAGGTGAGCGGCGTGTCCCTGCGCACGTCCTCGACCGCGGCGAAGGCGGCGCACAGCGCGGCGTCGTCGGCCTCGATGCCAGCGATGCGCACGCGCTCGTTGTAGCGCAGCAGGTGCGGCGAGGTGTAGAGCCCGACTCGGTAGCCCCCTGCGGAGAGCATGCGTTCGAGAAGGGCCGACGTCGAGCCCTTGCCATTGGTGCCGCCCACCGTGACCACCGGACATGGCGGCGCTATCGACAGCCTCTCATAGACAGCGCGCACGCGCTCGAGGCCGAGTGCGATGGTCTTCGGATGCAGCGTCTCAAGGTAGGCGAGCCACCCGGAGAGAGTAGTCGGATGGCTCATGGCGGGCGGGGCGACACGGCACCGCCGCTACCCACCGCGGCGTGGCGACAACGCCGTTTCAGCTGGTCGGCAACGGCTGCCGCTGCAGCAGGGCGAGCAGGCGCGGCAACTCGTCGCGCAGCTGGCGGCGATCAACGATCATGTCGATGGCGCCCTTTTCGAGCAGGAACTCGGCGCGTTGGAAGCCGTCGGGCAACTTTTCGCGCACGGTCTGCTCGATGACTCGCGGACCGGCAAAACCGATCAGCGCCCCCGGCTCCGCGATAACGATATCGCCGATCATGGCGAAGCTCGCCGAAACGCCGCCCATGGTCGGGTCCGTCAGCAGCGAAACGAACGGCAGCTGCGCCTTGGTCAACTCCTGCAGCACCGCGGTCGTCTTGGCCATCTGAAAAAGCGAATGGACACCCTCCTGCATGCGCGCGCCGCCGCTCGCGGTGAGACAGACGAAGGACACCTGATTCTCATAGGCGACACGCACGCCGCGCACGAAGCGCTCGCCGACCACCGATCCCATCGAGCCACCCATGAAGTCGAACTCGAACACCGCGAGCACCAGCGGCACGGACTTGATGCTGCCCTGCATGACCACCAATGCGTCGGTCTCGCCCGTCTCCTCGAGTGCCGCCACGAGGCGCTCCGGATACTTCTTGGTGTCCTTGAATTTCAGGCTGTCGACCGGAACGACTTCGGAGCCGATTTCGTAGCGACCCTCGGGATCGAGCAGCTGCTCAATGCGCTCGCGCGCTCTGACGCGTCCGTGGTGACCACACTTTGGGCACACGTTGAGGTTCTTTTCCAGGTCGGTGCGATAGAGCACCGCCTCGCACGCCGGGCACTTGACCCACAACCCTTCGGGCATCGACTTCTTGTTTACGCCTGGCGTCGCCTTGATGCGCGGCGGCAGAAGCTTTTGCAGCCAACTCATCGTTTATCCCTGGCGGATCAGGCCGCTCTCTTGGCGACGGTGTCGAGCGCGTCACGTATCGTCGCGAGCCACGCCGCGGCGCGTGGCGCGGCAGCGCTCGCCGGCCCCGCTTCAATTTCCTCGATGATACGGCTGCCGATCACGACCGCGTCCGCGTGCGCCGCGATCGCCCGCGCGCTCGCCGCATCGCGAATACCGAAACCGACCCCGACCGGCAGCGCTACGTGGCGACGGATCTCGGCGAGCTTGCCGATCACCTCGGCAATGTCGAGATTTCCGGCTCCGGTGACGCCCTTGAGCGAAACGTAATAGACGTACCCTCGCGCCAAGCGCCCCACGGCGATGATCCGTGCTTCGGCGCTCGTCGGCGAGAGAAGGAAGATGGGAGCTACGCCGTTCGCGCTCAGGGCCGCAACGAAATCGCCCGCTTCCTCGGGCGGATAATCGACAGCGATCACGCCATCGACTCCGGCGGCGCGGGCACTTGAGGCAAACGCCGCGAGTCCCATCGCCTCGATTGGGTTGGCGTACCCCATGAGCACGATGGGCGTCGCCACGTCCTTGCTCCGAAATGCCCCTACCATGGCGAGCACATCCTTCAGGCCAATGCCTTGCGCCAGCGCGCGCTCCGAGGCGCGCTGGATCACCGGCCCGTCGGCCATAGGGTCCGAAAACGGGACTCCCAGCTCGATGATGTCGGCGCCGGCAGCTACGAGCGCGTGCAGCAGTTCCACCGTTACGACAGGTGATGGATCGCCCGCAGTAACGTACGGAACCAGCGCGGTGCGTCCGGCGGCGCGCAGCTTGGCAAAAGCGGTGTCGATGCGGCTCAAGGTAGGCGGCAGGCAGGCATTCAACCGCGGCGCGAAGGATCGCATTCCTGGCGGCAATAGAACTTAAGGCCAGCGCGCTCGGCCACGGTCGCCATGTCCTTGTCACCGCGCCCGGAAAGGTTGACGAGCAGCAGGGCCGAACGGGACAGCGTGGGCGCAAGCTGCGCGGCGTAGGCCAGCGCGTGGCTCGATTCGAGCGCCGGGATGATGCCCTCGATACGGCAACAGGTGTTGAACGCCGCGAGCGCCTCGTCATCGGAGACCGCGACGTAGCTCGCGCGCCCGCTATCCTTGAGCCACGCGTGCTCGGGTCCGACTCCGGGATAATCGAGGCCGGCGGACACCGAATGCGTTGCGGCAATCTGCCCGTCGGCGTTCTGCAGAAGGTAGGTGCGGTTGCCGTGTAACACGCCGGGCCGACCCGCGGAAAGCGACGCCGCATGCCGCCCTGTCGCCAGGCCCTCGCCCGCCGCCTCGACTCCGACAAGCTTGACCGCCGAATGGGCGAGATAAGGATAGAAGATACCCATCGCGTTCGAGCCGCCGCCGACGCAGGCGATGACCATGTCCGGCTGCCGGCCGGCGAGCTGCGGCATCTGCGTCAAGCACTCCCTGCCGATCACGCTCTGGAAGTCGCGCACCATCATCGGGTAGGGATGCGGGCCGGCAACCGAACCGATGATGTAGAACGTGTTCTCGACGTTGGTCACCCAATCGCGCATGGCTTCGTTGAGCGCGTCTTTGAGCGTCTTCGATCCCGACTGGACCGGCACGACTTCGGCGCCGAGAAGTTTCATCCGGAACACGTTCTGTGCCTGGCGCTCGATATCCTCCGAGCCCATATAAACGACGCAGTCCATGCCGAAGCGCGCCGCAACCGTCGCGGCCGCCACCCCGTGCTGTCCCGCCCCGGTCTCGGCGATCACCCGCGGCTTGCCCAGCCGACGCGCCAGCAGCGCCTGGCCGATGCAGTTGTTGATCTTGTGCGCGCCGGTGTGGTTGAGGTCCTCGCGCTTGAGGTAAATCTGCGCGCCGCCGAGCCTTTCCGACCAGCGCCGGGCGTGGTAGATCGGGCTCGGTCGCCCGACATAATGTTCGAGCTCGTACTCGAATTCGGCAATGAAATCCGCGTCGCGCCGATAGCGGGCGTATTGCTGCCTGAGTTCGTCGAGCGCATGGATCAGCGTCTCGGCAACGAACACCCCGCCGTAGGGTCCGAAATGACCGCGCTCGTCGGGAAGGCTATAGGAGAGATCACCCATCTGCACTGCGTACCTCACGGATAAACGCGACGATTTTGGTGGAGCTTTTCAAGCCCTTGCGCGCCTTACCACTGGCATCCGTGACCTCGACGCCGCTCGAGACGTCGACCGCCCAGGGACGCAGTTGTCGCACCGCCGCCGCGACATTCTGCGGCGTGAGCCCGCCGGACAGGATCAGGCGTCGCGTCGTCGGCTCGGTCAGCTGCGGCGGCAGTTGCGCCCAGTCGAATGTCGTCCCGGTGCCGCCCGGCAGTCCACCGGGCTGAAATGCGTCGAACAACAATCCCTGCGCGGCGTCGAAACGCGCCGCGTATTGTAGCAAATCGGCTCCCGGACGGACCGGCACCGCCTTGAGGTAAGGTCGGCCGAAACTGGCACAGAGCTCGGGCTCCTCATCGCCGTGAAACTGCAGGACATCGAGCGACACTGCGGCAAGCGTCGCCCGCACGGCCTCGGCCTGCGGATCGACGAACAGCCCGACCACGGTAACAAACGCTGGCAGCGCCGCGACGATCGCGCGCGCCTGTCCGAAGGTTACGCAACGCGGCGTTCCGGACCAGAAGACGAGGCCGATCGCATCGGCGCCCGCGTGCGCGGCGGCGATGCCGTCCTCGACCCGCGTGATGCCACAGATCTTGACCCGGGTGCGCATCGTGCGGTCCATTAGCCCTGTGGCATGCGAACCGGAACCACGGTCGGGGGCAGATTCCAGCGCGACGGATAGTCCACGCCGGTCAGGTACAGCCCGGATGCGGAGAATGTCGGCGCGCCGCGCGTGCGATCGCGGCTTTCGAGCAGCCCGCCTATCCAATCCGGTGTCTGCCGGCCGCTGCCAACGTAGACAAGCGCGCCAACGACGTTGCGCACCATGTGCTGCAGATAGGCATCGGCGTGCAGGTTGAATTGGATCACGTCATCCTCGCGAGCAATGTCGAGGCGATCGAGTGTTTTCACCGGCGACTTCGCCTGGCATTCCGCGGCGCGGAAGGCGGAGAAGTCGTGGCGGCCGAGAAGCATCGCCGCCGCGGCGCACATCGCCGCAACCGCCAGGGGACGATGGTACCAGCCGACCTTGCCGCTGAGCAGCGCGGGGCGAACCGGGCGATCGAGCAGCAGATAGGTGTAGTGGCGCCCGGTGGCGGCGAAGCGCGCGTGGAATCCCGGTTCGACCGGCATCGCCCAGCGCACGGCGATCGTCTGCGGCAGCAGCGCATTCGCGCCGCGCACCCACGCCGTGTCGGGGCGCGCGGCATCGGTGTCGAAATGCACGACCTGCAGCGTCGCGTGCGCCCCGGCATCGGTGCGCCCCGCGGCAGCGACGCCAATCCGGGTGCCGGCTACCGCGCTGAGCGCGCGCTCCAGCGCGTCCTGCACGCCGCCGCCGTCGGCTTGCGACTGCCAGCCATGAAACGATCCGCCGTCGTATTCGAGTCCGAGCGCAATGCGCATAGTGGAAAAAAAGGACGGCGGCTTGCCGCGCCGCCGTCCTTTGTGGTCCAGCTCCGTTACGCCAGCTTCGACATCAGCGCCTGTGCCTCGGCCTTTTGCTGGTCGTCGCCCTCGTGGAGGACTTCCTGCAGGATCTCGCGCGCGCCCTCGACGTCGCCCATTTCCTGGTATGCCTTGGCCAGGTCGAGCTTGGTCGCGGCATCGTGCCACTGGCCATCGAGTACCGACGGTGTCGGATCCTCGAACGTAGAGCGCTGCGGGTCGAAGGCGAGGTCGAGCTTGTCGAGTTCGATGGCGGCAGCAGGACGCGTGAGTTGCGGTGCGGGCGCGCTGGCCCCGACGGCGGCGAGCACGGGTTCGACCGACGGTCTGGGTGCGGCCGGCCGCGAACTGGCCGGACTGGGCACCGGCTGCATCGGCGGACCCGGTCTGGAAGGCTCGTCGAGATTGAAGTCAAGGTCGAATTTTGGAATCGACTCCGGCTCGAAGGCTAACGCGTCGGGCACCGGCGGCGGCCTCGTCTCGCCGCCCTTGGCTAGCGGCGCGGCCGCAGGCCGCAACGGGCCCGAATCGGCACGCGTGGATTTGGCCAGTTCCTGCGCCGCACCGGCGAGAATTGCCGCCGGTGTCTTAGCCTCCGCCGCGAGTTCCGAGGTCGGCGCGAGCGATATGTCGTCGTCGAGCGTGAAATCGATGCCCTTTGCGGCCGTGGGCTCGGCAATCCGATCCTCCGCTACCGGTGTCGCCGGCGCGGCGCCCTGCGGTGCCGGCGCGGCCTCGCCGATCGCTTGCCGGTGCTCGCCTTCGGCCGCCGCAGCGGCAGCGAACGCCGCCGCGCCACCCACCTCGGCGTAGAGCGGATTGTTCGGATCGAGTTGGCGACCCAGTGCCATCGCCTTCTGCCACACCTCGCCCTGTCCGCCGGACACGGAGTAGAGCTCGCTGGCCACCGTTTCGAACGCGGACGGCTTGTTGTGCTGGGCATGTATTTCGAGCAGCTTCAGATAGATTTCCTGCCGCTGCGGGTCCTTCTTCAGCGCCTCCTTCAGGATTTCCTCGGCTTGCGCATCGCGACCGTAAGCGAGATACACCTCGGCCTCGGCGATCGGATCCACTTCATCGGTGTCGATGCTGCCCAGCCCCTCGCGACTGAAGTCGCTCGCCAGCGAGTTGTCGCCGGTGTTGACGACGCCACCGCCGGTCGACCCGAAAACGGTGTTGGTCTTGATGTCCGTGCCGGAAATGATGCTGTCCTCGAACTTGGTCGTCTTGCGGCGGCGCGCGGCGAAAAGGCCAGCAAACAGCGCGACGATGCCCAGCCCGGCGGCGCCCAGGGCCCACGCCGGCGTGTCGTCGATAAGCTGGCTAAGGAAGGACGACTCCGGAGCGGCCGGCGCCTTGGCGGCCTTCGCTACGACGGGCGCGGCCTTCGTCTCCGGTGCCTTGGTCTCGGGCGCGTTCGCTTCGGGTGCCTTGGTTTCCGGAGCCTTCGTTTCCCCGGCGGTGGTTTCCGGTGCCGCAGCTTGCGGAGCCGCAGCTTGCGGAGGCAGTGCAGTCGGCGGAGCGACGACGGGCGGCGCTTCCGCTGTCGGCGGGGTCGCTGGAGCAGTCGTGATCTTGGCCGGCTCAGTCTTTGGCGCCTCGGGCGCCTTCGCGCCCTGGTTCGCCTCTGCCTGTTTCTGCAGGTCGGCCATCGGCTGGCTGGTAATCGCGGCCCTCTTCTGCATGTCCTTCAGGGTGGTCTCGAGTTGGGCAATACGCGAGTTCGCCTCGGCCAGGGCCTTGTCCTTCGCCGCGAGTTCTTCGGCCAGCGCCGTGCCGGCCACCGCGCCCTTGCCTGATTCACGCGAGACGCGCAGCTGATCCTTGCCGGGCTGCGCCGCTTGGCCCTGGTCCTGCACCGCGGTCGTGATCTTGCCGCCCGCGGTCTGGCCGCTCTCGGCGGCTTCGGTCATCGGTGCTGAAGCGGCAACCCGTTCGCGATAGGCGCGCCAGTCGGCCGCCTGTACGTGCACGACGTTCATCGCCTCGACCGAGGTCGTTGCCGCGGCCTCGTCGGCGGGTGGGATGGTCAGGATCTGCCCGCTGCGTAGGCGATTCATGTTCTTGCCGTCGAATGCGCTTTCATTGCTGCGGAAGAGCGCAACGAGCATTTGTTCGAGGCTGAGGTTCTCCGGCTTGTATTCCTTGGCAATCTTGGACAGCGTGTCACCGCGGTGTACGGTGTAGCTGTTCGCTGCGCCGCTGCTGGGCGCAACGGCCGTCTCTTCTGCGCGGCGGCGGGCGGGCGCCGGCGCCTGGGCGCGAATCGGCGTCACCGGTTCGACTGCTTGCGTTTCTCCGACACCCGGGGGATCGAGCAGGAACGTGTAATTGCGTACGATTCGGCCCGTGGCCCAGTTCACTTCGACAATGAGGTTGATGAACGGCTCGTTGACAGCCTGGGTGGTGGTTACAGTTAGATAGGGCGCGTTGTTCGGACCCTGTTCGACCGTTACACGGGCCCGCCCTAGGGCAGCAGTATAGGTTACGTTGTTATCGCGATAGACGGACTGATCGGCAACTCTTGCCGCGAGCGAATCCAGTTCGTCCTTCTGCGCCGCCGTTAGCTCGATGCGCGCCGAAAGCGGTTGACCTAGGTTTGAGTCAACCGTCAGTTTGCCCAAGCCTAGCGCAAGCGCTGAGGCGGGCAGCACTGCAATGCCCGCCAGCAGGCCCCAAACGATCAAGGGTTTTGCTCGCATGCCGACCTCAGAATGCTTATTAGCTAAGCTAACTTAACATCATGGAGTTAGCGGTGCAAGCTAAACCTCGGTATTAGCTTGATTTTATGCCGCAAAACGGCGGTTACCCGGGGTTTGCCTCGCTTGGCCCATACCCCGGTCCTGCCCCCAGCGGTGGGATCCGTCAACGAGCCGGGCACCAGATGTTGTGGATTGCTGGAATGTCTCGGAGGATTTCTCGCCTGTTGTAAGCGTGTCGTGCCCCGGGGGCGAGCGCCGGCGCCAGCCTAGCGTTTAGGCATAAAACTGGCCGAAACGCAGGCCCGGTCGCGGATGCCGCCGCGACCGCGCAAAAACCCACGGCCAGGTACGGATGGCCCGAGCGCTCAGCGTCGCAGAAGGATGCGCAACATGCGGCGCAGAGGCTCGGCGGCGCCCCACAACAATTGGTCGCCCACCGTGAATGCGCCAAGGAATTGCGGCCCCATCGACAGCTTGCGCAGGCGCCCGATCGGCACTTCCATGGTGCCGGTCACCGCCGCGGGCGTGAGGCGCTTGATGCTTTCCTCGCGCGTATTGGGAACGACGCGAACCCAGGCGTTGCCTTCGGCGAGCAGTCGCTCCACCTCGGCCAGCGCGACATCGCGCCGGAGCTTGATTGTCAGAGCCTGACTGTGACAGCGCATCGCACCGATGCGGACGCAGAATGATTCGACCGGGATGGCGTCTGCGGCTGCACGGCCAAGAATCTTGTTGGTTTCCGCACCGCCTTTCCATTCCTCCAGACTCATGCCGTTGCCCAGGTCGCGATCGATCCAGGGGATGAGGCTGCCTGCAAGCGGTACGCCCGTATGCTCGATGGGGAAACCCGGGTCACGCAGAATGCCGGCTACCTCGCGATCGATGTCGAGTATCCCCGAGCTCGGATCTTCGAGCAGATGCCTGGCGGCGAGGTGCGCCTCACCCATTTGCTGCAGCAGTTCACGCATATTCTGCGCGCCCGCGCCGGATGCAGCCTGATACGTCATGCAGGTCATCCATTCGATCAGGTCGTGACGCAACAGTCCGGCGAGCGCCATGACCATCAGGCTCACCGTGCAGTTCCCGCCGATGTAGTTGCGGATGCCCTTGGCCAGCGCCGCATCGATCACCGGCCGGTTGACCGGGTCGAGGATGATGACCGCGTCGTCCTGCATGCGCAGCGTCTTGGCGGCGTCAATCCAGTAGCCGTTCCAGTCGGCGGCCCGCAGCTTCGGGTAGATTTCGGCCGTGTAGTCACCGCCCTGGCAGGTGAGGATCACCTCCTGAGTCAGGAGCGCGGAGATGTCGTGCGCGTCCCTGAGCGCTCCGACCGGTTTGCCGATCGCGGGCGCCTCGCCGCCGACATTGGACGCCGAGAAGAACGCCGGTTCGATCAACGCGAAGTCGTTTTCCTCCAGCATGCGCTGCAGCAGCACCGACCCGACCATGCCCCGAGAGCCGACCAAACCCACGCGCATCATGGGCCTTCTCCCCTTGATCAATCCGGACGACTCCCGCTCGATTGCGACCCCATCATTCATCGGACTCTGTCTCCGTTTTCACCCTGAACGCCGGGTGCAGCCGCGCCATGGCGCAGGCATCCACGTACTGGCCGTCGCGAAACGCATAGGCGCGGCAGGTACCCTCGATGGCAAACCCGAACTTGCGATACAGGTGCAAAGCCGCCAGGTTGTCCGCGTATACCCATAGCTCGAGTCGCTGGTAGTTGAGCCAGGCGTCGGCAAGCTCGAGCGCGGAGCGCAACAGCGCGGTGCCCACGCCTCTCCCCTGCCGATCGTCGCGCACCGCCATGCCGAGGTTGCCGACGTGTCGGCGCCGCGGCGCCTTCGACGCGGCATGCAAGCCCAGGTTCCCGACAACCTCCGCATCGATCGTCGCCACCAGCAGGTAGTCGTCCGACGGCACCTCCGCCAGCCGCCGCCGCCACGTCTCGACCGAAGGATACGGCAACTGCAGCGTGCCGGCGATCGCCCGCGGTCCGAGAAAAGTCTGATGGATCGCCTCGGCATCCGCGGGCTCGGCCCGGCGCACGACGATGGGATGGCCCGCCGTCATGATTCGCCCGCGAGGGCGCTCAGCACGGCGTCGCCCATCTCCCGTGTCCCAAGCCAAGGTGCCCCGGTGGCGGCGATGTCCGCAGTGCGCCTACCCTGCGCCAGGACGCGCCGGACCGCGGCTTCGATCCGCTCGCCGACATCTGCCCGGGCGAAGGTATAGCGAAACATCATCGCCAGCGACAAGATCGTGGCCAGCGGATTGGCCCGGTTCTGGCCCGCGATATCGGGCGCGGAGCCGTGGATCGGTTCGTAGAGACCCTTGCCGCGTGCATCGAGCGAGGCCGACGGTAACATGCCGATCGAGCCCGCCAGCATGGAAGCTTCGTCGGACAGGATATCGCCGAACAGGTTGCCGGTGACGATGACGTCGAACTGGCGCGGATTGCGCACCAGCTGCATGGCCGCATTATCGACGTACATATGCGTCAGGGCGACGTCCGGATAATCCGCCGCAGCCTCGGTCACCACCTCGCGCCAGAGCACGGAGGTCTCGAGCACGTTGGCCTTGTCGACCGAGCAGAGCTTGCGCCCGCGCTTGCGCGCGACCTCGAAGCCAACGCGCGCGATACGCCGCACCTCGGTTTCGCTGTAGAGCATGGTGTCGAAGCCTTCGGCCTCGCCGGCGGCGTTCGTCCTTCGCCCGCGCGGCGCGCCGAAATAGACGTCGCCGGTCAGCTCGCGCACGATCATGAGGTCGAGTCCGGCGACGATCTCCGGCCTCAGGGTCGACGCCGCGGCGACCTCGGCGTAGAGCAGCGCGGGACGCAGATTGGCAAACAAGCCAAGCGCCTTGCGAATTGCCAGGATTCCCTGCTCCGGTCGAAACTTGCGCGGCAGCAAGTCATAGCGGGGCGCGCCGACCGCACCCAACAATATCGCATCCGAAGCCTGCGCCAGGCGGAGGGTGGCCTCGGGCAACGGCTGCCCTGCGGCGTCGTAGCCTGCGCCTCCGATCGGCGCGGTCTCGGTTTCGATCGGCAGCCCGTCACGACGCAGGTGCTCGAGCAGCTTCACCGCCGCGGCGATGATTTCCGGCCCGATGCCGTCGCCGGGAAGAAGGGCGATTTTCACGGGGCCCGAAGCCTCAGGCCAACCACGGCTGCTGTGCGTGGTGCTTCGCCTCGAACGCGTGTATTTCGTCCGCGTGCTGCAAGGTAAGGCCGATCTCGTCGAGGCCGTTCACGAGGCAATGCTTGCGAAACGGCTCGACTTCGAACGCGAAAACCGTCGTACCGTCGACGGTCGACACGGTCTGGCGCTCGAGATCGATGTGGAGTTTGAAGCCGGGAAATGCGGCTACATCATGAAACAACCGCTCGACCTCGGCTTCGGCGAGCACGATCGGCAGCAGGCCGTTCTTGTAGCAGTTG
Source organism: Casimicrobiaceae bacterium (assembly GCA_035939595.1). Classification (GTDB taxonomy): domain Bacteria; phylum Pseudomonadota; class Gammaproteobacteria; order Burkholderiales; family Casimicrobiaceae; genus PALSA-1003. The sequence continues at coordinate 13,721 of DASZFQ010000080.1, read as the reverse complement.
TTGAAGAAGATATCGGCGTAGGAGGGCGCGATCAGCGCGCGGAAGCCGTAGTCGATCAGCGCCCAGGGCGCATGCTCGCGCGAGCTTCCGCAGCCAAAATTGCGTCGCGCAAGCAGTATCTGCGTCCCCTGATAGCGCGGCTGGTTCAGCACGAAGTCCGGGTTGAGCGAGCGCTTGCCGGCGTCGATGGCGCGCTCGCCGCGATCGAGGTAGCGCCACGCGTCGAACAGGTTTGCACCGAAGCCGGAGCGCGCGATCGATTTCAGAAACTCCTTGGGAATGATGACGTCGGTGTCGACGTTGGCGCGATCGAGCGGCGCCACCAATCCAGTCAGGGTGCGAAACGGCTGCATCGGCGCGTCAATAAGTCTTGTTCTTGTCGGCGGCTTTTTCGATGGCCTGTCCCGTGGCCTTGACGTCCTTGCCCACCCCTTCCACGGTGTTGCAGGCGCTGAGCACGAACACCATTGCGGTCAGCGACAGCAACGCAACGAGTTTTCTTGCCATAATGCCTCCTTCCCTCATCGGAGACGACGGACGTCGACGAAATGCCCCGCGATCGCGGCTGCCGCCGCCATCGTCGGGCTGACCAGATGCGTACGGCCGCCTGGACCCTGGCGACCTTCGAAATTGCGATTGGAGGTCGACGCGCAGCGCTCGCCGGGCCCCAGCCGGTCTTCGTTCATCCCCAAGCACATCGAGCACCCCGGCTGGCGCCATTCGAACCCCGCCGCGATGAAAATGCGGTCCAGCCCTTCGCGCTCGGCCTGCGCCTTCACCGGCCCGGATCCGGGAACCACGAGCGCGAGCTTGACGCGGTCGGACTTGTACCGGCCGCGAACGATCGCTGCCGCGGCGCGCAGATCCTCGATGCGCGAATTGGTACACGAGCCGATGAACACCTTGTCGATCGCGATGTCGGCCATCGCTGTGTTCGGCGCGAGCCCCATGTAGGCAAGCGCGCGCTCGATGTTCTCGCGCCGGATCGGATCCTTCTCCTTGTCCGGGTCGGGTACGCGGCCCTCGATCGTGGTCACCATTTCCGGCGAGGTGCCCCAGGTCACCTGGGGCTCGATCGCGGCTGCATCGATCACCACCTCGCGGTCAAACTTCGCGTCGGCGTCCGATACCAGCGTGCGCCAGTGCCGCAGCGCGCGATCCCACAGCTCGCCCTTGGGCGCAAAGGGCCGGTTCTTCAGGTATGCGAGCGTCGTATCGTCGACCGCGACCATGCCGGCGCGGGCGCCCGCCTCGATCGACATATTGCACACCGTCATCCGCCCTTCCATCGACAGCGCGCGGATGACCGGGCCATCGAATTCGATCGCATACCCGGTGCCGCCCGCCATGCCGATCCTGCCGATGATCGCCAGCACCACGTCCTTGGCGCTGCAGCCAAACGGCAGCGTGCCGCCGACGCGCACCCGCAGCGACTTGGATTTCTTGGTCAGCAAGCACTGCGTCGCCAGCACGTGCTCCACCTCCGACGTACCGATCCCAAAGGCGAGGCAACCGAAGGCGCCGTGCGTGCTCGTATGCGAGTCGCCGCAAACCACGGTCATGCCCGGCAGCGTCGCGCCCTGCTCCGGCCCGATGACATGCACGATGCCCTGACGCCCATCCCGGAACGGAAAGTAGGCCTTCACCCGGTGCTCGCGCATGTTGGCGTCGAGCGCCTCGACCTGCACGCGCGAGGTCGGATCGCTGATCCCCTGGTCCCAATGCGTCGTCGGCGTGTTGTGATCCGCCGTGGCGATGATCGAGTCCGGTCGCCAGGGCTTGCGTCGCGCGAGCTTGAGGCCCTCGAACGCCTGCGGGCTGGTGACCTCGTGCACCAGATGGCGATCGATGTAGAGCAAGGTCGTGCCGTCGGCTTCGCTGCGGACGACGTGAGAGCTCCAGAGCTTGTCGTAGAGCGTCATGGAAGGCATGGGCGGTCAGATCGGGTGACGGGATGGGCGAATCGCAAAAACTAGCGTTATTTTCGCTGCGGCGCAATAGGCGGCCCCATGTCTGCTTCGTCGCACTGTCGCTGCCGCGCCGCGAAGTCCTCACCGCATGCGCACGCCGCCGCAGCAAGAACGCGCTCGAACGTGTCCTCCGCGTAGGGGTCGAAGGCGGTGACTTCGCTTGCGCGCAGCCACGTCAACTGGCGCTTGGCGAGCTGTCGGGTCGCCGCGATGCCGCGGTTGCGCAGAGTGTCGGCGTCGATTCGTCCCTCCAGGTACTCCCACGCCTGGCGGTAGCCGACGCAGCGCATCGACGGCAGCTCGGGGCTCAGAGCGTAGTCTCGGCGCAGTTCCTTAAGCTCGTCGACCAGCCCCGCTGCGAGCATGACGTCGAAGCGCCGCGCAATCGCCTCGTGCAGTCGCTTGCGGTCCGAAGGTACCAGCGCGATGCGCAGCGTCGCGCCGAGCGCGGCAGCGGGACCTGCGCGCCGCCCCTGCAGTGCAGACAGCGGCACCCCCGCGAGGCGCCAGACCTCGAGCGCGCGCTGGATGCGCTGGGCATCGGTGGGCCGCAAGCGCGCCGCGGTCGGCGGATCGACGCGTGCAAGCTCCGCGTGCAGCGCCGGCCAGCTTTCGCGCGCGGCGCGCGCGTCGATCTCGGCGCGCAGCTTCGAATTCGCCCCGGGAAGCGCGGAAAGGCCCTCGCTCAGGGCCCTGAAGTAGAGCATCGTTCCGCCGGCGACGATGGGCAGGCGGCCGCGCTTTCGAATATCCGCGATCGCAGCGAGGGCTTCCTGCGCGAACCGCGCCGCGGAGTAGGCCTCCGTCGGAGCGAGAATGTCGATGAGGTGATGCGGGATGCGGGCTCGGGTCGCGGCGTCGGGCTTGGCGGTGCCGACATCCAAGCCGCGGTAGACCTGTGCCGAATCGACGCTGACGATCTCGCCCCCCAGGCGCTCGGCAAGCGCGAGTGCGAGCGCACTCTTGCCGGCCGCGGTCGGGCCCATGAGCAGGACGGCGGGGATCGCGGCCATCAACGGCCGCGCATGAACAGCCGGTCCAGGTCGGTCAGCGTCAGCTGATACCAAGTCGGCCGACCGTGATTGCATTGTCCGGCGCGTTCGGTCGCCTCCATTTCTCGCAACAGCGCGTTCATTTCCGGCACCGTGAGGCTGCGGTGCGCGCGTACCGCGCCGTGACAGGCCATGGTCGACAGCAGCTCGTCGCGCTGCGCGGTCAGCAACCGGCTCGCGCCGTATTCGCGCACGTCGGCGAGAATGGCGCGGGCGAGCACCACCGCATCGGCGTCACGTAACAATGCCGGAACGCCGCGCACCACGAGCGTCCCCGGCCCCAGCGCCGAGAGCGAGAATCCGAGCGAGCCAAGCACGCCGGAATTCTCCTCGGCGGTAGCCACGTCAAGCGGATCGGCGGCAAACGTCACCGGGACGAGCAGCGGCTGCATCGGCAGGGCACGATCGAGTGCGTTCTTCAGCTGCTCATACAGGATGCGCTCGTGCGCCGCATGCATGTCGATCAGCACCAGCCCGTCGCGGTTTTGGGCGAGCACATAGACGCCGTGCAGCTGCGCCAGCGCGAAGCCCAGCGGATGCTCGTCGGCATTGGGAAGATCGGGGCCTTCGGCAACCGCGGGCGGCGGGCGCGCGCCAAAGAGCCGCTGGTAGAAGAGGGCGGACTCGGTCGTCGCAAATCCCATCGCGGCCTGCACGGGCGCGGCCGCGGAACGCCCCGCCGATCCCGGTAACCATGGCGGGGTCAGCGCCCCCACCACGCCCAGACGCTCGGCTGCAGATACCGCCGGCTGCTCGGCTGCAGTCATCGCCAGCGCCTTTTCCACGGCGTGGCGAACGAACTGGTGTACCGCGCCGCTGTCGCGGAACCGCACCTCGATCTTGGTCGGGTGCACGTTGACGTCGACCAGCCGCGGCTCGATCGTCAGCCATAGCGCGTAGGCCGGCTGGCGGTCGCTGTGGAGCACATCGCGATACGCCTCGCGCAGCGCGTGCGTCAGCACCCGGTCGCGCACGAAGCGACCGTTGACGAAGAGGTACTGCGCGTCGCGCGCGAGCGTGCCCGCCGTTGCGTACGCCGGGCGCACCGCCCAACCGGCGAGCGCGATCGGGGCTCCGGCGGCGTCCACCACGGCGGCCTGAGCACCGAAGCTCTCGCCCAGCAGGGCATCGACGCGCACCCGGCGGCCGGCAGCAAGCAGCCGGTAGCGGACATTGCCGTTGTGACTGAGCGTGAATGCCACGTCGGGGTGCGAGAGTGCGATGCGGCGGCATACTTCCTCGCAGTGACCGTATTCCGTGGCCTCGGTGCGCAGGAACTTCCGCCGCGCCGGGGTGTTGAAATAGAGCTCCTGCACCGTCACCGTCGTGCCGGCAGACAACGCGGCGGGCTGCGGCACGCCGACCTCGCCGCCGTCGACCTCGAGACGCCAGGCATGCGGCTTGTCGCGGGAGCGGGAGGTCAGGCTCAGTCGCGATACGGCCGCAATCGACGCCAGCGCCTCGCCGCGGAAACCCAGCGTCGCAATCGCCTCCAGATCCGAGGGTGCGGCAATCTTGGACGTCGCGTGCCTTGCGATGGCAAGGACGAGATCTTCGCGCTCGATTCCTCGGCCGTCGTCGGCAACGCGAATGAGCTTGATTCCGCCGCCAGCAAGTTCGACATCGACCGTCCGCGCCTCCGCATCGAGGCTGTTCTCGAGCAGCTCCTTCAGCGCCGCCGCGGGGCGTTCGACCACCTCGCCGGCGGCGATCTGGTTGATCAAATGATCAGCAAGCAGCCGTATCGCAGACATCAGCGGACGAGTCCGTTCGCCCAGCGCGCGTAGACGTCATCGGCCACGCACGCAAGGCCCGCGAGCCGTCGATCGAGATCGGCGCACAGGTCCTCCCGGCTCTGCATCGAGGCGGAGGAGTGCGGGGGCAATTCCGTCGCACCGGTGCGGCACCAGGTCTCGACCATCGGCCGGGTCATCTCGATGTGGCATTGCATGCCGAGGTGCTTGCCGAAGGAGAAGGCCTGCTCCACGTTGTGCGCATTGGTCAGGACGCGCGTGGCGGCAGGTGGCAGCGCAAAGGTGTCGTAGTGCCACTGGAACGTCGTGAACGCTTCGCGCCTGCCGAACCAGGTTGCGGCGTCGTCGGCAGGCAGCACGCTCACTTTCCCCCACCCGATCTCCGGCACCGCTGCGCGGGTAACAGGCGCGCCGAGGGCTTTTGCCAGTATCTGCCCGCCAAGACAATGCCCGACGACCGGAATGTCGGTTGCGACCGCGGCGCGCAACAAGTCGAGCAGCGGCGCGCTCCACGGCAGATCGTCGTTAGCGCTCATCGGCCCGCCCATCATTGCGATGCCGGAAAACGCGCCCGGGTCCACCGGCACCGGCTCGCCCTCGTCGAGCGCAAGCAACCGCCACGGCAGGCCGTGGGCATCTAGCCATTGCGCGAAATGACCGGGTCCCTCGGTGGGGGAGAAGCGGAATATGGCAACCGGCTGCATGGCTAAGGCGTACGCACTACAAGGACCACCACGTTACTCGAGAAACGATGGCGCGACCGATGTCCGCTACGTCGCTACATCGACCTCAAAAGATGAAAAAACTGGCGGCTAGTCGGCAACCGCTCGGCTCGTCCCTTGTATGATACTCGGGCATGGCTCGCCGCAAGCACAAGCGCATCGCCCGCCGTGAGGATCTGGATCTGACGCCCTCCGAGTTCGCGCTAATCAGGCGGCTTGATACGCCGCACAAGGTCCAGCTCTTCGTCAACGCGATTCCAGCCAATTATGAAATCGGCGGCGAGACGATCCTCTCCGTGCGCCAGGTGCTGCGCCGGCGTCGTGCCCATTGCATCGAAGCCGCCTTCGTGGCGGCGTGCGCACAATGGGTTCACGGCGAGCGGCCACTGGTCATGTTCATGGACTGCGCTCGGTCCGACTTCCCGCATGTTGTCGCGCTATTCCGCCGCGGTGCCTACTGGGGCGCGATATCGAAGAGCAACGGCTCGCACCTGCGCCATCGCGATCCGATCTATCGCAGCCTGCGCGAGCTCGCCATGTCCTACTTTCACGAATACTTCGATCGACGCGGCCACAAGACGCTGCGCAGCCATTCGCTCGCGTTCGACATGCGGCAACTCGACCCGGCGCTCTGGGTGACAAGCGACGGTGCATGCGAGCAGGCCCACGCACGCTTGGCTTCGTTACGGCAATTCGCGCTGATTTCGGTTCCGCAGCAGCGCCTGCTTTCGCGCCGCGACGCCTTCGAGCGCGAGGCGGCACGAAGGGTTGAGCATTCCAAACCCGCCAAGCCCGAACGCTAGGCAGGCGCTTTGCGCCCGCCGAACCCTGGTCGCGGCATGCCGGGGGGTGTGCTTAGCTGGCCGGCAGCAGAAGCGCGTCGCGAAGGCGGGTGACCGCGACGGCGGCGAGCGACGGGACGAATGCGCTGCAGGTGCGGCGCGGCGGCTAGGCCGCCGGCTTGGTGATCTTCACCACCGCGGCGGATGCCGGCGACATCGCGTCGCTGCGGCGCGAGCCGAAACGGGCCAGTATCGACCCCGCCAGGCCCTTTGCATCGAGTCCGCATTTTGCCAGCAACAGCACCGGATCCCCGTGATCGATGAATTCGTCCGGCAGCCCGAGATGCAGGATCGGAACCGTGAGGCCTTCCGCGGCGAGCATCTCGGCGACGGCACTGCCCGCGCCGCCGGCCACGACGTTCTCTTCCACCGTGACGAGCGCCTCGTGGGTGCGCGCCAGGTAGGCGATCATTTCGGTATCAAGCGGCTTGACGAAGCGCATGTTGGCGACCGTCGCGTCGATTTCCTCTGCCGCCGCGAGCGCGGGGTGCAGCATGCTGCCAAAGGCGAGGATTGCGATTCGATGCCGCTTCGAATCGCGCCGTAGCTCTCCCTTGCCCACCGGCACCGACTTGAGCTCGCGCTCAACGGCGACACCCGGGCCGGCCCCGCGCGGGTAGCGCACGGCAGTGGGCGTGTCGAGCGAGAACGCCGTGGTGAGCATCTGCCGGCATTCGTTCTCGTCGGCCGGCGTCATCACTGTCATATTCGCCAGGCAGCGCAGGTACGTGAGGTCGTAGCTCCCGTTATGCGTCGGACCGTCGGCGCCGACGAGGCCGCCACGGTCGATGGCGAATACGACCGCCAGATTCTGCAACGCCACGTCGTGAATGAGCTGATCGTAGGCCCGTTGCAGGAACGTCGAATAGATTGCGACCACGGGCTTCATGCCTTCGCATGCGAGCCCAGCGGCAAAGGTGACCGCATGCTGCTCGGCAATGCCGACGTCGAAGTAGCGGTCGGGGTATTCCTGAGAAAAGCGCACCAATCCCGAACCTTCGCGCATCGCCGGCGTAATGCCGATCAACCGAACGTCGCGCGCCGCCATGTCGCAGAGCCAGTCGCCGAATACCTGAGTATAGGAGATCTTTGACGGCGGCTTCGGCACGACGCCGATCGCCGGGTCGAACTTGGTCACGCTGTGGTACAGGATCGGGTCCGCCTCGGCGCGCTCGTAGCCGTGACCTTTGCCCGTCACCACATGCAGCAGCTGTGGCCCCGGAAGCTGCTTGAGGTTCGATAGCGTCTTGACCAGCGTATCGAGGTCGTGGCCGTCGATCGGGCCGATGTAGTTAAGGCCGAACTCTTCGAACAGCGTGCCCGGCAACACCATGCCCTTCATGTGCTCTTCCCAGCGCTTGGCGAGCTCCTTGACCGGTGGCAGCTTGGACAAAACCTCCTTGCCCCCGCGGCGCACGGTGTTGTAGACGCGACCGGACATCAGGCGTGCCAGATAGTTGTTGAGCGCGCCGACCGGTTCCGATATCGACATGTCGTTGTCGTTGAGAATCACCAGCATGTCGACCTCAGCCGCGCCGACGTTGTTGAGCGCCTCGAAGGCCATCCCCGCGCTCATGGCGCCGTCGCCGATTATCGCGACCACCGAGCGCTTTTCGCCCTTGCGCCTGGCCGCGATCGCCATTCCCAGCGCGGCAGATATCGACGTCGATGAGTGTGCCGTTCCGAAGGTGTCATACCCGCTCTCGACGCGGCGTGGGAATCCGGCGATGCCGCCCCACTGCCGCAGCCTGGCCATACCTTCGCGGCGGCCGGTGAGAATCTTGTGCGGGTAGGTTTGATGCCCCACGTCCCATACCAGGCGGTCATGCGGCGTGGCGAAGACATAGTGCAGCGCGATGGCCAACTCCACCGTGCCCAGATTGGATGACAGATGTCCACCCGTACGGCTGACCGAGTTGAGGATGAACTCGCGTAGCTCGCGGGCGAGCTGCGGCAGCTGACTGGCATCCAGCCGGCGCAGATCCGCCGGGTCGTTGATCTGCTCGAGAAGGCTGTCCATCAGCGCGTGCGTACCGCAATCCAATCGGCAAGCTCGGCGAGCCGGCGCGCGCCGGAACCGAAAACGGAGAGCGCGGCTCGGGCCTCCGTGCGCAGCGCTTCGACGCGCTCCCGAGCGGCGCTAAGGCCGAGCAACGTGACATAGGTCGACTTGCACTGTGCCGCGTCCTTGCCCGCCGTCTTGCCCAGACTCTGCGCCGTGCCTTCGACGTCGAGGACATCGTCGACAACCTGGAAGGCGAGCCCGACAGCCGATGCGTAACGCTGCAGCGCCTCGTTCTCGGCGCCGGTCATGACCCGCCCACAATCTGCGCCGAGCAGTACCGCGGCCCGGATTAGGGCGCCGGTCTTGAGGCGGTGCATACGTTCCAGTGCGGCCAGGTCCAGCCGCTCCCCTTCGGCGCCGAGATCGATGGCCTGCCCGCCCGCCATGCCGCGTGATCCGGCGGCCTGGGCGAGCCGCAGGAAGGCGCGCTGGGGATCGCGCAGGTCCGCGCCGGCAAGCGCTTCGAAGGCGAAGCTCTGCAGGGCATCGCCAGCGAGCAGCGCGGTCGCTTCGCCGAAGGCGACGTGACACGTCGCCTTGCCGCGGCGCAGCACATCGTCATCCATGCACGGCAGGTCGTCGTGAATGAGCGAGTAGGCGTGGATCAATTCGACCGCAGCCGCAGGAAAATCGACACGCTTGGGGTCAGCGTCGGCCAGCTCACCGGCTGCGTAGGCGAGCAGGGCGCGGGCGCGCTTGCCGCCGAGCACCGCATAGCGCATCGCTTCGTGCAAGGACTGCGGCAACTCGTCGGCCGGAGGCAGGAGGGCGTCCATGACCGCTTCGACGCGTCGCGCGCGCTCGCTGGACCAGACTGCCCACGAGACGTCAGGATGCATCGGACTCGCCCAAGCGATCGCGTTCCATGCCCGACTCTTGTTCGTCCGGCGTGAAGGCTTGCAGTACTCCGCGCTCGAGGACCTGAACCTGCTGCTGCGCATCCTTCAGCGCAGCCTGGCAAAACTGCAGCAACTCGGCGCCGCGCTTGTACGCGGCGAGCGTGTCGGCCAGCGGCAACTGGCCATCCTCCATGGTTGCCAGGATCGCTTCGAGCTCGGCAAGCGCGGCTTCAAAGGTCTGGGGAGGCGGGTCTGTTTTGGCCATCGGCAGCGGCGCTGGCGCGCTTCGGGCGCGACGCGCCGAACGCGGATCCAACGTCTTGAAAAACTAATCAAACTACCGCATTTCGTCACGGAGAGTCAACGTCGAGCATGGACTGACAGTGGACTGACAGACCATTCGCGGTTATAATGGCGGTGCATTTGACGACGCGGCCTTTACACGGATCTATTCCGGGGCGGGCTGACTTAGCAAAGTTCGAGGGGCGGGGTTTCTCGCCCCTTATTGTTGGGTTGGTTACGTAAAGGAAAGGCCATGTCCAATCTCGCTACTGCGGATCGGCTGCGTCGCGCCACGTCGCAGCTCCCCGTTTCCTGGTACTGCGATCGCGCACGGTTCGAACTCGAGCAGGAGCGCTTGTTCCAGCCTGGACCCGGCTATGTCGGGCACGAGCTCATGGTGCCCAACGTGGGCGATTACCACACGCTCGCCTGGCGCGACAACGCGCAGGTACTGGTGCGCAACGAAACCGGCGTCGAACTGCTGTCGAACATCTGTCGGCACCGCCAGGCGGTGATCCTCCAGGGTCGCGGCAGCGGTTCGCACATCGTCTGTCCGCTGCATCGATGGACCTATGACTTGAAGGGCGATCTTCTTGGCGCGCCGCATTTTCCCGACAAACCCTGCGTCAAGCTGGAGAGCACGGCGCTCACCTCCTGGCATGGGCTGTTGTTCGACGGGCCGCGCGATGTCGCCCGCGATCTTGCGGGCATTGATGTGGCCAAGGATTTCGATTTTTCGGGCTATGTGCTCGACCGGGTCGAGTACCACGACGTCGGTTACAACTGGAAGAGCTTTATCGAGGTCTATCTCGAGGACTACCATGTCGGCCCGTTCCACCCCGGGCTGGGACAGTTTGTCACCACCGACAACCTGCGCTGGCAGTTCGCCAATCGCTACTCGGTGCAAACGGTCGGCGTCAACAACGCGCTGGCCAAGCCCGGCACGAAAACCTACGAGCGCTGGCACAAGGCGGTGCTCGACTACTACCGTGGCGAGCCGCCGAAGCACGGCGCGATCTGGGTCACGATCTACCCGAACATCATGCTCGAGTGGTATGCGCACGTGTTGATCGTGAGCACGCTCATTCCGCGCGCCGTCGACCGCACGACCAACATCGTCGAATTCTACTACCCGGAGGAGATCGCGCTTTTCGAGCGCGAGTTTGTTGAGGCTGAGCAGGCAGCGTACCTGGAGACGGCCGGCGAGGACGATGAAATCGCCGAGCGCATGGACGCCGGGCGACGGGCGCTATACAAGCTCGGGCGCAGCGAGGTTGGCCCCTACCAGTCGCCGATGGAAGACGGCATGCAGCATTTTCACGAGTTTCTGCGGCGCGAACTCGAACCGGGCGCCTAGGGTCTAAAGTGCACTCCTCCATTGCCCCTCCCGCGCGGGAAGGGCGCTGTGCCGGCCGGTTGCCACCGGCTGCGATGTCGCGACCGTGAGCTATACGACCCTCATTTCCACCGCCGATCTCGCGCCGCATCTCGGCGACCCCTCGTGGGTCGTCGTCGATTGCCGCCACAACCTGAGCGACGTCGATGCCGGGGAGCGTGCCTATCGACTGGCGCACATTCCTGGCGCCCGATTTATGCACCTGGACCGTGATCTGTCCGGGGCCAAGACCGGCGGCAACGGACGGCACCCCTTGCCGAATACGGAGACTCTCGCGGCGACGCTCGGCCGTGCCGGCATCGACTCCTCGACGCAGGTCGTCGCCTACGACCAGAACAGCGGCATGTGGGCGTCGCGATTGTGGTGGCTGCTGCGCTGGCTCGGCCACGAGGCAGTGGCGGTGCTCGATGGCGGCGTCGACAAGTGGAGTGCCGAGGCACGGCCGCTGACCAGTGCCCTGCCGAGCGACGCCGCGAGAACTCTCGTGACCCAAACGCTCGGCCCGACCCCTTCCGCGAGCGAAATCCTGCAGCACCTGGACGACGGCTCGATATTCGTGCTCGATGCACGGGCAGCCGAACGCTTTCGCGGTGATCTCGAACCGGTCGATCCGGTCGCCGGGCACATTCCCGGCGCGCACAATCGCCCGTATACCGAAAATCTCACTGCGCAGGGCGTTTTCAAGCCCGCGCTGCTGCTGCGCGCGGAGTTCGAGGCGCTCCTCGGCGAGGTGTCGCCGACAGCCGTCGTGCACCAATGCGGATCCGGCGTCACCGCGTGCCACAACGTGCTCGCGATGGCGGTCGCCGGGCTGCCGGGGTCGCGCCTCTATCCCGGGTCCTGGAGCGAGTGGATTGCCGATCCGGCGCGACCGGTCGCCCGCAGCCGATAGCCGGGTCCGCCCGCCTGCACGGCGCGCGGCTTAAGGCTGGCGCTTGTCAGCGCGGGCGTCGCGCAACATGAACGCAATCGCGGCAATGACGGCGGCGACGCCAGCGCCGACAAAGGCGATGTCGGTCGCATTCTCCCACTCGAGCACATCGCCGAGAAAGGCGACGAGCATCACAAGGACCACCGACTGCGACACGATCATCTTGAGGTCTTGGAGCTCGCGCACCTTGAACCACCGTGGCAGGGCGGCTTCGCTGTCAAGAAAGAGCGCAGCCAGCCCGAGGGCGACGATGTAGAAGATCGTTCCAAGCAGGAACAGATCGAGAATCTTGAATGCCGACCCGGTTACCGCGGCGATTTCGGCCGGGTTGATGCCGCCGAACGACATCTTGAGGACCGCGCCCCCGACGGCGACCGCTGCATAGATTGTCACGGCACCGAACATGACGATGCAGCCTACGACGGTTACGACCAGAAGATACCCGCTGATGCGCAGAATCGACTTCATTCATTCCCCCTTGGCGCGTTGCGCACGCCGTGACTGAACCAATATAACGCAGGTCAAGCAGGCCCCGCGCGGGCGCCACGGCCCGGAGGCGGCCGGCTTGGCAGCCGCTGCGTCACGCGTTCGCGCGCCCGGAGCGCGTTTCATCCCCCCGTTCGGCGGATTCGTCGCGTCGTTCTTGAGCCCGTAATACGGCTCCCTTAGGCTGCAGCCATTCGCTGGCAGACGGTGAATCCGGCGCGGGCGGTCAGCGCATCCAATGGGCAGCCGAGGAACCCGACGCCCGGCTAGAGAGAGGAAACGATGAACATGTTATCGAAGCAATGGTTTCCCGACGCGATCGGCGCATGCGCCGGGCTTGCGGGGCTCGCGTTGCTCGGGGTGGTCGCCGCGTCAGGCGATGCCATCGGGCACAGTGTCGTGGCCTTGATCGGCGGAGGATTCGGATTCGGTGTACTGGGCTGCGTAGGGAAGGAATTCGTGGCAGCGCGCGCCGAACGGCGCCGAACCGCCCTGAGCGTAACGTCCCAGCCGAGCCATGCGCTGCGGTCCGCCTCCATCGTCAAGATGCCACCCCTTGCCGATGCAACCGCGTCCGAATTCAACGAGAGTGCGCAGGCTTCGTTCGCACCGATCGTGTCGCTCACCGAAGCGCAGGTGGAGCGGCAGCGTGAACGCCAGCCCGCGAACCGTCGCGCCACCCTCAACCGGGCCTGACGCAGCGCCCGAGGCGGCCTAACCAAGCGTCCCTGAATCGCTTCCTTGCGCAGGCCGCGGCGGAAACCGCGGCCTCCGGCTTGCGCCGAGGCGCTCAAGCGGCGGCCAGCGGCCAATCGGCGAGCGTTCGGTACTCGGGGCCACCGCGCCCGGGTGCGGACTCGACCAGGACAAACGAGCTCACTCGCCAGCACAGCGGCTGCGGCAGGCGGCGGTGCGGCATAACCGCGCAGTCCCGCGCCAGGGTCAGATGCGGTGCATAGGGCCGTGCGTCGAGCACAAATCCGCATGCCCGCAGCGCCGCCGCCAGCTCGCCCTGTAACGCCTCCAGCTCAGGCTGGGGTGCGTCCACCCCCAGCCAGGCGATGCCTGCGCGCCGGAAACCGCCAAGCGTATCGAATGTGAGCGCGAACGCGCGTGCGCGGATTCGGGCGCCTACGCCACGCAGCGTTTCGACCCCAGCGGCAGGCTGATCGCCCAGGAATGCCAGCGTAAGGTGGAGCAGGTTCCATGCGGTCGGACGACCGCCGCTTTCGCGGGCTACCTCGAGCGCAAGATCGGCCAGCGGCGCACGCAACGTGGCATCGGGCCACAGGGCGAAGAAGACACGCTGCGGCTTGGCGAACTGCTCCGGGGCCATGCGACCACTATAAAGCATGCGGCGCGGCGCCCTTGCAGGCGCCGCG
>DASZFQ010000079.1:0-6157 GCA_035939595.1 Casimicrobiaceae bacterium | reverse complement strand
CAAGACGCTGCGTGTGGCTTTTCCGATCGCCGAGACTGGATTCGACCCGCAGGCGGCCGGCGACGCCTATTCGAATTACGTCAACCGGGTCATATTCGACACGCTGTACAGCTACGACTACCTCGCGCGGCCGTTCAAGATCGTGCCGAACACCGCCGTGGCATTGCCGGAGATCTCGGCGGATGGCAAGACATGGACGATAAAGGTTCGCCCTGGAATCTACTTCGCCGATGATCCAGTGTTTAAAGGTGCAAAGCGCGAGCTCACTGCCGCCGATTATATTTACGCCTGGAAGCGCATACTCGACCCGAGGACACGCTCCATCTCGATCCAGGTATTCGACGGCAAGTTGGTCGGTGCAGAGCCGATTGTTTCGGCCGCGATGGCGAGCGGCAAGTTCGACTATGACGCAAAATTCGAAGGCTTGCAGGCAATCGATCGCTACACCATCCGCATCAAGCTCAATTATCCGTCTTACGATCTGCTCTCCGATCTGACGACCTCGCAAACAGCGGCCGTCGCGCGCGAGGTGATCAGGGCCTACGGCGACGCAAGCGGCTGGGCCATGGCCAATCCCGTGGGCACGGGACCCTATCTGTTGAAGGAATGGCGGCGCGGGCAGAAGATTGTCCTAGAGGCAAACCCAGGTTACCGCGAGGTTTTCTTTCCGAATAGTGGCGACCCGGCCGACCGCGCAATTGTTAGCAGCATGCGCGGGAAGAAACTGCCGCAGATCAATCGCATTGAAATATCAATCATTGAGGAATCGAATCCGCGCTTGCTTTCCTTCCAGAAGGGCGAACTCGATTTTTTGGCTGTCCCGACCGACCTGATCTGGAACGTACTCGATCCTGGCGACAAGCTCAAAGCCGCCTTCGCGCGACAAGGTATTTATCTTGCGCGCGGTGTGCAACCCGCGATCACATATACCTACTTCAACATGGCTGATCCGATCGTCGGTGGCTATACCAAGGAAAAGATTGCGCTGCGCCGAGCAATCAGCATGGCTTACAACACCGAAGAGGAGATCCGTGTCGTGCGCCAGGGACAGGCCGAGCCAGCCACGCAACCGATTCCGCCAAACGTTACCGGATACAACTCCAAAATCAATGGCCACGTCAAATACGATCCTGCCGGCGCAAAGGCGTTGCTCGACAGGTTCGGTTACGTCGACCATGACGGAGATGGATGGCGAGACCTTCCGGACGGCAAGCCGCTGACATTGACGATCGCGTCCGCTCCGTCCGGCGCAGATCGGCAGTTCGACGAACTGTGGAAGAAAAGCATGGACGCAATCGGCCTCCACATCGAGTTCGTGAAACAGAAATGGCCCGACTTGCTGAAGATGGGTCGCGCTGGCCAGTTGCAGATGTGGTCGCTCGGCAACATCAGCAACACGACCGAACCATTTAGCTTTCTCGACTTGCTATACGGGCCTCATTCTGGCGTGACAAACCTTGCGCGCTTCAATTTGCCGGAGTTCAACCAGCTCTACGAACAGTCGAGGCAGCTACAGGATTCGCCCGAGCGCACCAGGCTCTTCGAGCAGATGTCGCAACTGGTGACGGCCTACGCGCCTTGGAAACTCGATGCTTACCGCTACGAGACCGTGCTCATCTATCCGTGGATCCTTGGTTACAAGTACAACCCCTTCAACCAGTTCCCCTGGCAGTACCTCGACCTCGACGTCGCGCGGCGCGAGGCCGCAGGCAAGTGAGGTCGAACCGCCCGAGATGAAGCGCCGAACATGCATGCGCCTGTTGGCGCTTGCGCTCGCCACCGGTGCTGTGGCCGTCGCACTGGCTGCCGCGGCGGCGGATATGAGCAAGACCCTGCGCACCGCGATCATTGCGCCGGAGACCGGATTCGATCCGGCAGCCACAAGCGACCTCTACTCCGACAGCATTGCGCGCGCCATCTTCGAGACCCTCTACAGTTTCGACTATCTTTCGCGCCCGTACCGCCGTGTGCCGCAAACGGCCGCGGCAATGCCTGAAATAACCGACGGGGGCCGGACATGGACGATGCGCGTGCGCCCCGGTATCTATTTTGCCGACGACCCGGCATTCAAGGGCCGCAAGCGCGAGCTCGTTGCGGCCGATTACGTCTATTCATGGAAGCGCTTGCTCGACCCACGCGTGCGTTCACCGTTTGCCTGGTACCTGCAGGGCAAGGTCGTCGGTGCGGAGCCGGTGGTCGAAGCGGCGCAGAAGAGCGGCCGTTTCGATTACGACGCACCGATCGAAGGCTTGCAGGCCCTCGACCGCTACACCCTGCGCCTCAAGCTCAAGGATCCCGATTTCATCATGCAGGGCTACCTAACCCAAACGCCGATGGCCGCGATGGCGCGCGAGGTGATTGAAGCCTACGGCGACACCAACGGCTGGGCCATGGCCAATCCGGTAGGCACGGGGCCGTACCGCCTCAAGTCATGGCGGCGCGGAGCGCAGATCGTGCTCGAGGCCAATCCGAATTTTCGTGACGAGACTTTCCCTTCCAGCGACGATCCGGCCGACCGCGATCTGGTCGCCAAGATGCATGGCAAGAAACTTCCAATCGTCGGCCGCATCGAGATTGACGTCATCGAGGAATCGAATCCGCGCCTGCTTGCGTTTACCAGCGGAGCGCTTGATTACGTCAACGTTCCCTCTGACCTCGCTGAGCACGTGCTCGACGCCGCCAACCACCTGCGGCCCGAGTTTGCCAGCCGGGGCGTCTCCCTCTGGCGTATCACTCAGCCGGCGCTGCAATATGCCTACCTCAACATGGAAGATCCGGTCGTGGGCGGGTATACCAAGGACAAGATTGCCCTGCGCCGGGCGATCGCCATCGGCTTCGATACGCCCGGCCTGATTCAGGTGGTCTATCAGGGCCAGGCGATTCCCGCGACGCAGCCGATACCGCCCGGTCTTCCCGGCCATGACGACGCCTGGAATGTCGGTGTCACGTACGACCCGCACGCAGCGAACGCGCTGCTGGACAAGTTCGGATATACGGCGCGCGACGCCGACGGCTATCGCAGGCTGCCCGACGGCAAGCCTTTGACCATCGTCATGGCTTCCGCGACGTCGGGCCGCGAGCGCGAATTCGACGAGCTTTGGCAGAAGAGCATGAAAGCCATCGGCATCCGGATCGAATTCCTGAAACAGAAGTGGCCGGATCTGATCAAGATGGGCAAAGCGGGCCAGCTTCAGATGTGGCGCATCGGCTGGATCACGCTCTACGGCGAAGGCGATGCCTTTGCACAGCTGCTCTACGGCAGGAACATCGGACAGACCAACTACTCACGCTTCGCGTTGCCGCAGTACGACGAGCTGTATCGCAAATCACGGACCCTGCCCGACGGATCGGAGCGCAACGCGATCTACCGCCAGATGTCTGAACTGGTCGCCGCCTACAATCCGTGGTGGCTTGGCGTCTATACGATCGAAAGCACGCTGCTGCAGGCATGGGTTATGGGTTACAAGAAGCACGCCTATTGGGAGCATCCGTGGAAATATCTGGACATCGATGCCGCGATGCGGGACAGAAAGTAGACCTGCCCGCCCATTCGTTGCGCCGATACGACAGACGGGTACTTGCTTCGCCCCGGTGGCCTGACGCCGTTTGCGCAGGAGCGCCGCCTTCACGTATACTGATTGGCACTTGAACCTTGCTCAAGGAATGCTTCCCATGACCAGAACGCCGACGAACTCCGTCACCGCGATTGCGATCGCAGCGCGCGCGTTTGCATGGGGCATGCCCGGCTGCGCGCACCCCACCGACCCTGCGTCGGGGGTCTCGCCGCTGCCGTTGTTGCGTTAGCCTCCCGTGCGCGTTCCCGCCGGGTGTGGCGGGAACCGAAGTCCGGGCAGATCCCGAACCTCGCTTTCCGCCGGTGCCGGATGACCGGTGGCCGCCCGCATTGTTTGCGCGGCTCGAGGAATAAGCGATGCCTATAAGCGACCGAATCAGAATGCACCTTCGCCGTAGATTCCGCGGCCTATGGCTTTCGCCCGATTTCCGGAAGCTGTGGGCGTCGCTCACGATCACGTCGTTCGGCGCGCAGATCACGAACCTGGCGCTGCCCCTGACCGCGGCGCTGCTGCTGCACGCGACGCCCATGCAGATGGGCGTCCTGGTGGCGCTGGAAACGCTGCCCTTTGCACTCTTCAGCCTGCATGCGGGAGTGCTGCTCGATCGGGTGCGCAAGCGGCCGGTCGTTATAGCCACCGACCTCGGGCGTGGCTTGGCGTTGGTGGCGATCCCGATTGCCGCCTGGTTCGACGGGCTGTCGATGGGGCTCTTGTTCGCCGTCGGCTTTCTGTGCGGCGTGCAGAACGTCGTCGGCGGTGCTGCCTACCAAGTGTTGCTGGCGCAGATGGCCGGACGCAAGCGCCTGGTCGAAGTGAACGCCAAGATCTCACTCGGTGAGACGTCGGCCGCACTGGTCGGGCCGGGCATGGCGGGCGGTTTGATTCAGGCGTTGACAGCACCGTTCGCCATCGTATTCGACGCGTTCACGTTCTTTGTCTCGGCGCTGATGTTGCGGCGCGTCGAAGCAAGGAACGACATCGCGCACGTCCGCGGCACGGCCAACGTTTGGCGCGAAATTGGTGAGGGCCTCAAGCTCGTCTGGGGTAACCGGACGCTGTGGGGGCTCGCTTGGCTGGCGGGGCTGTGGCAGTTTCTGCACCACATGCAAATCGCCGTGTTGATTCTGTTTGCAACGCGGGAGTTGTCCTTGTCCGC
Source organism: Casimicrobiaceae bacterium (assembly GCA_035939595.1). GTDB lineage: Bacteria > Pseudomonadota > Gammaproteobacteria > Burkholderiales > Casimicrobiaceae > PALSA-1003. The sequence continues at coordinate 1,426 of DASZFQ010000079.1, read as the reverse complement.
CGGCGCAATCGGGATCGCCTATGCGTGCGGGGGGCTGGGTTGCGTGCTCGCCTCGACCTTCGCGGAAAGGTTGTCCACGCGCGTGGGCGTCGGGCCGGTCATCGTGCACGGTCTGATCGTCACCGCCTTCGGCTGGCAGGCCTTCGGACTGCTTGGTGGCTCAGGGTGGTCGGCTACGCTTGCACTCGGCCTGGCAATGCTGGTATTCGATTTCGGCGCGATCCTCTACGGCATCAACTATCTGGCGCTGCGGCAGGCGATCACGCCGGATCGACTGCTCGGCCGCATGACGGCAACGATGCGCTTCCTGACTGTTGCCTCGGCGCCGCTCGGCTCACTGGTCGGCGGGGCGCTGGCGACCGGCATTGGTCTGCGCGGCACACTGCTCACGGTCGGCGCGCTCGGGCTGGCGCTCGCCGCGGCGGCGGTACTTTGGTCGCCGGTGCGGCAGCACCGGGAGCTGCCCGCGCCGGTCCCCGACTAAGGCCGAAGCCGTGCCTGAAAACCGGTTAGAATCCGCGTCGCACATGCCGTGGTAGGGCGCGTGCGCCCGCCCGAATCTCTGTCATGCTGCCGTCGATCCTTTTCATCACCCTCGATTCCTGCCGCTACGATGCCTTTGTCGAGGCCCGTACCCCGAATCTGAAATCGCTTGCGCCGTTACACCGCGCCCAGGCGCCGTCGCATTTCACGTACGGCTCGCACGCTGCATTCTTCATGGGCTTCACGCCCGGTGACGCCAGGCGAAAAGAGGCCTATGTCAATCCCAAGTACGGCAAGATCTTTCGCATGCGGGGTGGCGGGCATGTGGGTGCGGCGCCTGCATACCTGACCCTCGACGGGCACAGCGTCATCGACGGCCTGAAGCAGAGCGGCTACCGAGCCATCGGTACCGGGGCGGTCAACTGGTTCAATCCCGAGCGTCCGACGGGGCGGATCCTGAGCGCCGACTTCGACAGCTTTGCTTACTCCGCCGGGCCCTCGCTCAAGGCCCAGATCGGCTGGATTGACTCGATGCTTACCCAGGTCGAAACCGGTCGGCCGGCCTTTGTGTTCCTCAACCTCGCCGAAACCCACGTGCCGTATTTCCATGCCGGCGCGCCATGGGATCCCGGCTATAACCCGGCGACGGCCTTCGGCGACAACAATGACGCGGCCGAATGCAGGCGGCGTCAAGTTGCCTGCGTGGAGTGGTGCGACCAGGTCCTCGAGCCGCTGCTCGCGCGCTTTGAACGCGACACGGTCATCGTCTGCGCCGACCATGGCGACTGCTGGGGCGAGGACGGGCTCTGGGAGCACGGTGTCTCGCACGAGAAAACGCTCGACGTACCGCTGCTGTTTCGACTCGCCTCAATCGGCTAACGGAGTCTCAATCCGTTGGTCGCAGGGCCGGTCCCTGCGAAACCACCACGCTCGCTCGTTGCGG
>DASZFQ010000078.1:0-6110 GCA_035939595.1 Casimicrobiaceae bacterium | reverse complement strand
CGGGCTGCGCCCGTGATGCACGGCATCGTCAAGGATCTCACGCCGGCGGAGATCGTGGCGGTTGCCGCCTACGTGCAGTCAAAATAGTGCCTTCTTGCGCTTATTTTTGTTCTGCATGTTCAGCCTCGCTCCGCGCTGTGGCCTATTCAGGACGGATCATGTCGCGCGCATACCCATCTGGCGCCTGACCATCTCGCGAAAGCCGCTAACCGGATCGATTGGCTGGTCGGTGGTTACGATTTGGCCACGCTTGAAAACCCTGTAAGTGCTTGCTCGCGCTAACAGGCACTGAATCTGGCGGCCAAGGGCGGAATTGAACCACCGACACAGGGGCAGTCGATTACGAGGAGAACGCTAAGGATGATTCGATTACCCCATTGCTGCTCTACATGCGCTGACGTCCCGTCCGCTTGGCGTTGGGTAGCCTGCCGCTGCGGGCACAGGCCGACATGCGGCATTGATGCGGGTGGGGCTGTCCCGGGCGGGGCTGTCCCGGCTATGTTCAGCAGGGTCGCCGTCGTTTGCAGGCCGGTACTGTCAGTGATCGTGAACACTAGCGGATCGACGCAGGTGCCGTTGGTGATGGCCGTGAAGGTACCACCGCTCATGAGGACTGGCGCACCGGATATGCCTACCGCATTGGGGAAGGTCGACGCCACGGTGTAGGGCGGCGTACCACCGTAGATATAGTAGCGGGCGGTAGCGCCGGATGAACACGATACGCTGCTCGGGCCGCTGACGGTCACATTCTCAGGTACGACAGAGAGTGGATCGGCCACGGCATGGACGGCAGTACCGAACACGGTGATTGCTAACCAGTAATGAAGCCGACTCATATTCTTCCTTTCGGCGCCATCCGTTAACGCTCTCGGCGAGCAATCATACCGATTCCAGCTACTGGAGCCTACGACCCTCTGTCGCCACCCTATATCCGTCCGATGCACCGGCTGCGATGGGGTCTTTCACGCCGTCCTACGTGGAGCAGGGGCCAGCGCCGCCCAGCTATTGATGCTACCGCGCCGATCATGCCGCTACTACCGTTGCAACAGCGCATGGATGCCGGTCGCGCCGCAAGGCATGCCACCGGGCCAGTGGCGCAAAGCCTCGATTTTTAGAACCCGTGGATTTGGCGTTACGGAAGATTACTCATGTCGCCAGCACCGTTCCGAGCAATGCCCCGATACCTGCGGTCACCGCCATCGCCAAGGCACTCCAGAATGTGACGCGTATTACGCCTCTAGCGACGTTTGCGTGTCCGACGTATGCAGCCAGGCCTCCCAGGAAACCGAGAAACAGCAGCGAGGCTCCGGAGACGACGGGAATCAGATTCACCTCCGGGCCAAATGCCACAGCCAATAGTGGCAAAGCCGCTCCGGCCGCGAAGCTGCAGGCAGAGGCCAGCGCCGCCTGCAACGGACGTGCGCTCAGCGTCTTCGAGATGCCGAGTTCGTCACGAGCGTGCGCGCCTAGCGCATCGTGCGCCATGAGTTGTTCCGCCACTGTTTTTGCAAGGGATGCATCCAAACCGCGACCGATGTAGATCTGCGCAAGTTCTCGATGCTCGCCCTTGACGTCGGCTTCGAGCTCCCCGCGCTCCTGGTCGAGCGCGGCCCGTTCCGTATCCGCCTGCGAATGGACGGAGACGTATTCGCCGGTAGCCATCGACATGGCGCCGGCAACAAGACCGGCAACCCCTGCAATCAATATGCTGCCGTGCGTTGCATGCGCCGCCGCCACACCGAGCACGAGACTTGACGTCGAGACAATCCCGTCGTTCGCCCCCAATACTGCCGCACGCAACCAACCGATGCTCTTGATCGGGTGCCGTTCCTTGTGGCGCGAAGGCATTTTCTTTTCTAGAGCTTGTCTAAAACATGTTCGCTGCCAACGCGTAGCTTGGCATGGACGTCGTGCAAGGCAGTGCGCAATGCTTCTTCTAGCACAGGGTGGTAGTAGGGCATCTCGAGCATCTGCTCGATGGTCATCCTGCTCTGGAGGGCCCACGCCAGCAAATGGGCCAGATGTTCGCCACCAGGTGCAAGCATTTCCGCACCGAGAAATCGACCAGTGGCCGTGGCTGCATAAACGTTCAGTAGGCCTTTGTTCCGCAGCAGGATGCGCGCACGACCCTGGTCCTCGAAGTTTACCCGGCCGGTCGCAAAGCTGCCTGGTTGCAGCGAACGAAATCCGCCGCTGACGATGCCAATCTGAGGATCCGTAAACACCACGCCGATCGGTGCGCGGCGCGGACTGGCTTTCACCGGTTCGCCAAGCGCAACACGCGCGGCATTTTCCCCCGCAATGCGTCCTTCGTCGGCCGCCTCGTGCAGCAGCGGGATGAAGTTACCGGCATCACCGGATTAGTTGGGCGCTCGACTCAAGTTCTCGAAAGTCGCGGCGAACTACCGCTCGTCCCTATTTCCTAAAAGCATCTACTGATTGGTAGCGCTCGTCCGTGCGGTGTCGTACATTAGACAGGATAGGAGATTTACCCACATGACCCCAACAAAGAGGCCATATGTCGGGCGGCAATCCTTTGAGGACTTCGATGGCTGGAGGGGGTGATGCGGCGAATAGACCCGATTCAGCGGGAGAGCGGGCTTTCGCCCAGCTCGAACATGGTGACCGAAATCGTCTTGGTGCGCGCGGCGTACAGCAGAATGGTGGCGGATAGCTCACGAATCGCAACGACTGGGGATCGATTGCCGTGCTTTACGATTACCATGCTGCTGAACACTTTCGCGATGATCCTGTTGATCAACCACTTTACCGCCCGGAGGTCGACATGACCGGGACGAAAACTCGAGACTTGCCTTTGCTGGGCCTAATGCTCGGCGACAGTACCGGTATCGGTCCCGAGCAGTGTGCGCGAGTGCTCGCGAATAGACGCCTGGCGGATGCTGCTCGCTTGTTGGTCGTCGGCGACGCGCGGGTGCTCGAACAGGGTGCGCGGGACGCCAGCGTCAGCGTCGCGTGGCAACGGTATTCGGCGGTCGAGCACGTCGACTGGTCGCGTAGCGAGATTCCCGTCATCGACCTTCGTAATCTCGACCCGTCCACCCTGCCTCGCGGTGCCGTGTCGGCGGAATCGGGTCGCGCCAGCGGCGAGACACTCGCTTATATGATCGATCTCGCCCTCGACGAACGGATCGATGGCATCACGTTCGCGCCGCTCAACAAAGCCGCCCTGCATTCCGGAGGCTGGCGCTTCAATGACGAGCACCAGATGTTCGCGCATCTCACCGGGCACGTTGGGTTTTTTGGCGAAATGAATGTGCTCGACAATCTATGGATGTCGCGGGTAACCTCGCACGTTTCGCTGAGGACAGCGCTCGACCAAATCACGCCCGAACGCATCGATGCGGCCATCACGCTGGCGGACCGCACCATGCGCGGCGCAGGCTTCGACGCGCCGCGCATTGCCGTTGCCGCACTCAACCCGCACGGTGGGGAAAATGGTCTCTTTGGGCGCGAGGAAATCGAGATCATCACACCTGCGGTCGCGCGGGCGGTCGAGCGCGGCGTCCGGTGCCGTGGCCCGTTCCCCTCGGATACAATATTCCTCAAGGCCTTTGCCGGCGACTACGACGGCGTCCTGACGATGTATCACGACCAGGGACAGATCGCGACGAAGCTCAAGGGTTTCAATCGCGGCGTCACCGTGACCGCCGGACTGCGGACGGTATTCACGACTCCCGCGCACGGCACCGCGTTCGACATCGTCGGAAAGGGTTGTGCAGCAACGGGTGCGCTAGAGCAGGCAGTTCGGCTGTGCGCACGACTTGCTTCTAAGAACCAGGTTGCCCCTACACCCGCGGCTGTCGCCGCGCCATTGCCCTAGGCAAAAGACGACGTTTCCATGCCTGACGCGCCAACCGCAGCCGTCACCTCCGGCGACTCCTCCCTTACAGACTACGTTGCCGGTTTCGTTGTCGCTACGCGTGGACAGGACGTCCCCGCCGATGTAGCCCACCTCGCCAAGCGTTCAGTGCTCGACGGCATCGGCCTCGCCCTCGCCGGCGCCGCGTCGCAAACCGGCAACATTACCCGGCGCTACCTTGCCGCGTTGGGCATCGCAACCGAGGGCGGCAGCACCGTTATCGGCAGCGACTTGCGTCTGCCTGCCCGCTTCGCGGCGTTCGCCAACGGGATTTCGGTCCATGCCGACGACTACGACGACACGCAGCTCGCCATTACCAAAGATCGCGTCTACGGCCTGCTCACCCATCCGACCGCAACTGCGTTGCCACCTGTGCTGGCGCTCGCCGAGAGGAATCGCAAGAGCGGCCGTGATCTGATGACTGCGTATCAGGTCGGCGTCGAGGTCGAATGTAAAGTCGCCGAGGCGATCATGCCGCGTCACTATCAGCACGGCTTCCACAGCACCGCGACCTGCGGTGCGATCGGCGCAGCGGCGGCCGCCGCGCAACTGCTCGGCCTCGACCGCGAAACCACGCGCCGCGCCCTGAGCCTGGGGGCCACACAGGCCGCCGGGTTGCGCGAGAACTTCGGAACCATGACCAAGCCCTTTCATGCGGGACGCGCAGCCGAAAGCGGAGTCGTGGCGGCCGAGCTGGCGGCACTCGGATTCACTGCATCGCTCAACGGCCTGGAAGCCGATCGCGGGTTCTTCCGTGCCGCAGGTGGCGGCTACAGCGCCGACATGATCAACGGCCGGCTCGGCAATCCCTGGACCTTCGCCTTTCCCGGCATATCGATCAAGCCGCACCCCAGCGGGTCGCTGACGCATCCTGGCATGGCCGTCATGCTGGACCTCATCCATCGCCACGATCTGCGCCCGGAGCGCGTCAAACGCGTCGCCGTCGGCACCAATCACAACATGCCGAATGCGCTCATCCATCATCGTCCACACAACGAATTGCAGGCGAAGTTCAGCATGGAATTCTGCATGGCGATCCTGCTCGTCGAGCGGAAGGCCGGTCTCGAGCAGTTCACCGACGAGGTGGTCAACCGAGCTGATGTACAGGCACTGTTGCGGCGCGTGGATTTCGGCGTCAACGTCGAAGCTGAGGCTGCCGGGTTCGACAAGATGACGACGATCATCGACGTCGAGCTCGACGATGGCACCGTAGTGCACGGCGCCGCGGACTTCGGCAAAGGCAGCCCCGCCGATCCGATGAGCGATGACGAGCTCACGGATAAGTTCCGTCAGTGCGCGGCCTGGGCCGGCCTCGATGCCGCGCAGACCAGTACGGTGCTCCATCTCCTGTGGCACATCGAAGCGCTCGAGGACGTGCGCGAACTCACACGGCACCTGCGAATCAAACGAACGGGGTAAGCGTGTACAGGAGGTTTGTGCAAACTTCGTTTTGCTGATGTGCGATGCGGCAAAGGCAGGCACGGCGGTCCGCGGGTGATGTGTTGCTGGTTGGAGGCCGGATTCTAGTTTTGGCTCTAACGCCCTTTACGACAAGGATGAACGGGACGATTTATCCCCACAACAGCGCAAGATGTTGAAGGCAATGCTTGAGGCAGAGCAATAAGCAAGGAGAAAGGCATGAGAACAATTGTGAAGCATCATGAACCGGGCCTATAGGGACTTCCCCGAGAAGAATGACAACCGAAATGACAACCGACCTTCTCTACGAAGTACAAGAGGGCATTGCGTTCGTGACGTTCAACCGGCCTCGGACGCGAAATGCGCTCACCTTCGCGATGTACGAGCGCCTGGCGGAGATCTGCGCCCTCGCCGACAAGGACCGCTCGATTAAGGCCATGGTCATCGCTGGCGCAGGCGAAAAGGCGTTCGCCGCCGGTACCGACATCTCGGAGTTCCGCCGATTCGACAAGGCGCAGGACGCGCTCGACTACGAGGCCCGCATCGATCGGGTCATGAACGCGCTCGAGCGCTGTCGCGTCCCGACGATCGCCGCCATTCACGGCGCCTGCACCGGCGGCGGAGCTAGCATCGCGGCGTGCTGCGACCTGCGCATCGGGGCGCGCAACATGAAGTTCGGCTTTCCGGTGGCGCGCACCCTTGGCAACTGCCTTTCGATGATGAACTACGCGCGACTCGTCCACCTCATCGGCGCGGCACGCGTAAAGGATGTCGTGTTTCAGGCCCGTCTCGTCGAGGGCGATGAAGCGCT